>NZ_JBAUUO010000153.1:0-90016 GCF_049582745.1 Occallatibacter sp. | reverse complement strand
CCGCGCGCTCGATCAGCTGGAACCAGCCATCGCGCGGGCCATCGACGCCATCACTCCCCAAAACGCGCAGGCTTTCTTCCGGCACTGCGGTTACGGAGTACAGTAATTATGAAAATGCTCTAGACGTCTGCCAGGAGAGTGAAACCATCGTCAGCATCGTTGGAGTCTGGTGGGTAGATGATTACGATCGTGGGACTCGATCTCTCAAATGGACCGACAAAGCGGAGGTTGAACGCCAGCCCGACTCGGTTGAGGAGCACTTGATTGCGACATTGAAGGCTCTACTAGCCTCCAAGGCAGGAGAGTGGACCCGCGTCGCAACAGGTTACGGCGGAATCTGGTCAAGGACCTGGACCAAAGAACAATTCGAGCAGCTGCAACAAGACGATAAGTTTCCGGTTCCACAGCTTGGCTCTCTTTAAGTCGTGAGCCTGTTGGTGGGCGATTCGGAACTTTCACGATTCTCTGCCGTGCGCCAGACCGCCGCCGATTCTGGCAACCACCGACCCTTTCCGCACCTCTGCTACCTCCTCAGTGCGGTTCCCTCAAGCCATGTCAATACCCGCCTCCACAGAACCGGCCCCATCTGCCTCATTCTTTTGCGGAAATAAGTCTCCCGAACTTTGCAGGTTATTTCTCCCAATTCTCTACACTTAACTCAGTAGCGAAAAGCGGCATGGATAGAGCCTCGCGCTGTGCGGACGAGCAAAATCACTGCGGGCCGTCCCCTTTTTGAGAGCAGCACCCCACAATCTGGAACGCCCTGCCCCAGGAATGGTGCAAGCCGCCCGATCGTAGGCCGCTAACTCCAATTTAATGAAGACTCTGAGACCTAAGTCTCACGCATTCTACGACATAGGGGACCCCCCTTTCGACTAAGTCATTTCCGCTGAAGACTTTGTCTGAAACGCATTTTCTAAAGCGCAACCGTATGGTTGCCCATTGTTCAAAGCATCACACCCGGGCTAATCGAAAAACTTTAACCCTGGTTTTGCTCTAGAGTGGATGAGAACCCATGAAAGACGCGATTCAGGTTTCGAAAGAGAATTATTTGAAGGCCATCCTGGAGGCTGAGGCCGAGGGGCACCAGGTGATTCCGGCGACGCTGGCGCATTGGCTCGAGGTCTCGGCCCCGGCGGTGACGATGGCGCTGAAGCGGCTGCGGCGGGATGGTTTCGTCGAAATCAGAGAAGACGGGATCGTACGGTTGACGGAGGCCGGGCGCGAGACCGCTTACCGGACGGCGCTGCGGCATCACCTGATTGAGCGAATGCTGACCGAAGTGTTCGGAATGGCATGGTACGAGATTCACGACGAGGCAGAGCGGCTGGAGCATGCGGTTTCGCCCGCATTCGAAGCGAAGCTGAAGGAAAAGCTGGGCGAGGGCGGGGCCTGTCCGCACGGCAATGCGGTGCTGCCCGTGACGCCGGCGGAGCGCAAGAGCCGCGGAGATGTCCCGCTTTCAGAGGCTCGTGCGGGGGAGCGGTACCAGGTGATCAGCCTGCAGGAGCGGGACTCCCAATTGCTGTTGTTTCTGCATCGTATGGGTATTGGGCCGAACCAGCATCTGCGCGTGCTGAGCCAGAATTACGACCAAACTGTTTCGATTGAATTACCTGCGGGGAACTCAATCCTTGGTAGACCGGCAGCGGAAGCGGTTTGGCTGCGCCTGGAACACCCTGGTAATTAGAAATAAGAAAAATATATTAACTATGATTAACATGTGGCATACTGGAGACAGTAGTGCCGCTGTTCCCCCTTTTGCCTCTATGGCCACAGAGACTCCCAATTCCATCGGGCTTCGAGAGCCTTCATTGCCAGAGGTACACGCGAGCGTGCGCATATCCCGGTCGCCTCGTTACTGGCGGCGGCTGCTGGGGTTTCTGGGACCGGGATTCCTGATTTCAGTCGGCTACATGGACCCGGGGAACTGGGCGACGGACATCGCGGGCGGATCGCGATTCGGCTACACGCTGCTGTTTGTGATCTGCTGTCGAACCTGATGGCGATTCTGCTGCAAAGTCTGGCATTAAAGCTGGGGGTGGCGACGGAGCGCGACCTGGCGCAGCTATGCCACGAGGAGTACCGCCGCTGGGTCAGCATCTCGCTCTGGATAGGAGCGGAGATCGCGATTGCCGCCTGCGACCTGGCCGAGGTGATTGGCTCAGCGATTGCGCTGGAACTTCTCTTCCACATTCCGCTCTTTTATGGCGTGCTGATTACGGGACTGGACGTTTTGCTGATCCTGCTGCTGCAGCGCTGGGGCTTCCGTTATGTTGAAGCGTTGGTCATTGCGCTGATCGGGACGATCATTGCGATGTTTGGCGTGCAGATGTTTCTCTCAAAGCCGGACTACTGGCCGGTTCTGCGCAACCTGGTGATTCCGTCGACTTCGATTCTTACCAATCCCAGCATGCTGTATATCGCTATCGGGATTCTGGGTGCGACGGTGATGCCGCACAACCTTTACCTGCACTCCTCGATTGTGCAGAGCCGTCGCTACAAACGCACGCCGGAGGGGAAGCGCGAGGCGATCCACATGGCCAATGTGGATTCCGCGCTGGCGCTGACGCTTGCCCTGTTTGTGAATGCGGCGATTCTGATTGTGGCGGCGGCTGTGTTTTATCGCAGCGGTCACTACGATGTTGCGGCGATCCAGGATGCGTACAAGCTGCTGAGTCCGCTGCTGGGAGCAGCCGGCGCGAGCACGCTGTTTGCGCTGGCGCTGCTGGCCTCGGGGCAGAACTCGTCCATTACGGGAACGCTTGCCGGGCAGATCGTGATGGAAGGATTTATCCATCTCAAGGTATCGCCCTGGCAGCGCAGGCTGATTACCCGCGGTTTGGCCATCATTCCGACCATCATCGTGGTGGCGATCAATGGCGAACGCGGGACGGAGAAGCTGCTGATCCTGAGCCAGGTGATCTTGTCGCTGCAGTTGAGTTTTGCTGTGGTCCCGCTGGTGATCTTCACGGGAGACCGCGCGAAGATGGGCGAGTTTGTAAACGCGCGATGGCTTAAAGTGCTGGCGTGGACAACCGCGGTGGTGATCGCGGGACTGAACGCGTGGCTGCTGGTGCAGACTTTCAGGGGTTAAAGATTCCGATTCGAAAATACGCTCATTTGTGATTACACTGAGCGGCACAGAGGATTGGCATGCGCAAGACGTTGGAAGCATTTTGTCTTGGGTTGCTGGCGGTTCTTTTCTGGTTCACCTATTCGGCGTTGCATGGGCCGGAGCGGCTGCCGGATCGAATTCCAACGCACTTCGATATTTCCGGGCAGCCAAATGCATGGGGATCGCCGGGGTTTCTCTGGTTTTTGCCGCTGGTCGCGACAGGCGTTTACCTGCTGCTGACAGTTTTGGGCAGCATCCGGTTTCGAAGGTTCAACCTTCCGGTGCGGGTGACGGAAGCGAATCTGCCGTTCATTCAGGATCAAACCATCCTGATGCTGGCCTGGATCAAGAGCGAAATGCTGTGCCTGTTTCTCTACCTGCAGTGGTCGATACTCCAGTCGGCCCGCGATGGAGCGTTTCGGCTATCGCCATTGATGATCCCAGTATTCCTGGTGGTGATTTTCTCAACGGTGGGATGGAATCTTGTGGCGCTGATTCACGGCGCAAAGGAGCGCGCGGAATCGCCAGATCCCGGAAATCGCATGGAGAATATTCGATAGGAAGCGTCCGCTCAGTGTCGGAACGCGGCCGGGCGTCGTGGAGCTAGAAGATCCAGACGCTGGCCAGCAGCGAGACCATCGCAGCGACGGTGACGACCTGGTAAACCAGGTCCTCCTTGCGCAGCGGACGGCTTGAAACGATGGCGGGGGAGGTGTTCATGCCTTGTTGCCTTTCCATGGCTCGCGGCGAGCTTTTGATCGTCGCGAGCACCCGAAGTACGTTGACACTATTTAGATTCAATTCGAGTGAATTGTGAATCAACCAAAAGTGTTAGCGGATGAGTTACTCACGTTACTCACATCACGTTTAGAAACGCACGCCCTCGCTGTCGCCGCTGGCAGTTGGTACGGCGACCTAACGACGGGCTGAGACAGGCAATTGCTACGCTTCTGCGGTTGTGGGATCGATGATGGCCTTGATTTCAGCAACGGAATTGGCGGGGAATCCACCCTGGGCGGCGTGTTCGCGAACGAGTTGCTCATTCGGCGCGATGTAGATGCAGTAGATCTTGTCGCCGGTGACGTAGCTGTGGACCCACTGAATTTCGGGGCCGAGTTTGCGCAGGACTCCGCACGATGTCTCGGAGATGGCTTGCAGTTGATCGGGGGAAAGACTGCCGGCGCCGGGGACTTCGCGCTCGATGACGTACTTGGGCATGGAACCTCCGTGGCTGAGAAACAACAACCGGTCGCGCCAGTGTACCCGGTCAGGCGGCAGCTGTGGAATCCACGTTAAGCGATGAGGACAACAACAGGCAAGGTGTAGAATCCGCTCGTGAGTACCGGACCTCAACTTGTTCCTCCCGTGGAGCCGCGCGAGCGAAACTGGTTGCCGATGGCGATGGCCGCGGTGGTAGTTCTAGTGGTGGCCGCGATCGTCATTTTGATGATGGGGCGCGGCAAAGGCGCTGCGACGGTTACTCCGATTTCCGCCAAGCCCGATCCCTATGCTGCCAACTTGCCGATCACGGACGTGAAGATGAGCGAAAGCAGCAATCTTGCGGGCGGGAAAGTGACGTATATCGACGGTCACATCGCGAATAACGGCGGCAAGACGGTATCGAGAGTGCTGGTGCAGGTGCTTTTCAGGAATGTGGCGAACGAAGTGGCGCAAAACGAAACCCAGCCGCTGAAGTTCATCAGGACGCGCGAGCCATACGTCGACCTTGAGCCAGTGTCGGCCGCCCCACTCAAGCCTGGGGACGGGCAAGATTTTCGTTTGATCTTCGATACGGTGACGCCCGACTGGAATGGCACGTATCCAGAAATCCGCATTGTTCAAGTCGATACGAAATAGGGATATAGCTCGATTTACCCGGTAAGACTTACCCTTCGTTGTAAAAATTACTTTCCTGTCTCTCCGCGCGGAAGAGAGAGATTTCCGGCCGCGCGCCATTGAAACTCTCATAAATAATAGAAAATAAACGATGTATCTAATTCTCCACGGAGATCCCGCGCTTTGGCATCCCCCATGCAATAGATAGGGCGAGCAGCACACCTGCTCACCCGCAGAACGATTGCGGCAACCGCAGATCAGGGGTTAGAAAAAAATGAAAAACCAAATTAGAGCACGAATACTGTTTCCCAGCCAGGTAGCGATTCTTGCATTGGCTTCGGTGATCGCGATCCCCGCGATGGCCCAGACGCAGCCTGACAATTCCCAGAATGCACCGGCGGCGGCAGCGCAGCAGACACCGACCTCGACGCCTCCGGAAGCAGTAACGCAGCCCATTCCCCAAGACAAAGAAGGATTCTGGGGCCGCATCAATCCGATGGCTCGCAAGAAGTGGGTGAAGAAGCGGCTCGATCCGATCAATGATCGCCTCACCGAGCTCGACCAGGTGAACGCGAAGAACGCCTCCGACATCAAGGACGTGGATGCTCGTGCGACGGCCGGCATCAAGAAGGCGCAGGACTCGGCCGATGCGGCGAACCAGGTAGCCACGCAAGCCGACGACCAGGCAAAGAAAGCTAACCAGACAGCGATGACGGCTTCAGGGCACGTTGACTCGTTGAACACCACCGTCAGCGGACTCGACACCTACAAGCCGATCACCGACGTTGAAGTGCCGTTCCGCAATGGCAGCCCGATGCTGTCGAAGGATGCGAAGGCAAAGCTGGATGACATGGCGAAGAGCCTGGACGGTCATCAGGGCTACATCATCGAAATCGAAGCTCGTTCGCCGGGTGCAGGGGCAGCTGGTATCGCGAGTTCGCAGCGTGAGGCAGCAGCAGTGCAGCGCTACCTCGTAACGGAACATGAGATTCCCGTCTACCGGATGCATGCAGTGGCTCTGGGCAACGCCCAGATCACAGAACCGACCACGGAAGTTGCCAGCAATGCTTCGGCAGATCAGAATGCGCCTAAGCCCATGGCATCGCATCACCGTGAGCGGGTTCCCAGCACTGTGCACATCAAGTTGATGGAAAACAGTTTGGCGGCCCAGGGCACCACATCCCCCCATGGTATGGCGTCCTCGACCGGTGCGGTGCAGCAGTAATGCTGAGTAGCCACCCCCCTGAGGCTCCCTTCCGCGCCGACGGCTACCCCGCCGTTGGCCGCCAATAGAGCTCTCGCAACACGAGAGAACCAAGGCAACTTGGCCCCCGTTAATGACGGGGGCCGTTTTTTTGTGGGCGATGATTTTCACGGACACAGACGAAAGCGGGAAGCAGATCCTTCACTTCGCCTACCCCAGGGACGGTTCCGTCCATGGGGTCCCAAAGCGGTATGTTCAGGATGACACTCGGGTGAGTTGTTGGCGATGGCGTTAGGATGGTTGCGTGAAGGTTCTTGGCGCGGAGGAGATGCAGGCGTGCGATCGCGTGACGACGGAGCGCTACGGCGTGCCGTCGATTGAGCTGATGCGCGCGGCTTCGGCGGCAGTGGACGCGTTTGCCCGGGAACAGTTTCCGCGGGCGCGGCGTGTAACGGTGCTGTGTGGCCGGGGCAACAACGGCGGCGACGGGATGATGGCGGCGCGGCTGCTTTCCAAGGCCGGACTGGAAGTGACGACGCTTCTACTCGGTTCGCAGTATGAACTGAAGGGCGACGCGGCGACGGCATGGCGCGAGTTGAGTCTCTCTCCGAATCGGCATTTGTATGAAGTGAATTCGGCGGCGGAGTTGAAGGCGCATCGCGCGGCGCTGGTGACCGATCTCATCATTGATGCGGTGCTGGGCACGGGATTCAAACCGCCGATGAAGGGGATGGCGCTGGCTGCGCTCGAGTGGGCGCGAACGAGCGAGGCGCCGTTTCTCTCCGTGGATTTGCCATCGGGCTGGCCTGCGGATGCGACTACCAGCAAGCTCGCAGAAGATACGTTTCCTTCGGATGCGGTGATCACATTTACGGCGCCGAAGCCGGCGCATGTTTTTGGCGAATTGACGCGGCATTGGGATCAGCCGGTTGTGGTGGCGCCGATTGGATCGCCGGAAGAGGCAATTGTTTCCGAACTGGGATTGAGCTGGGCCGGCGCTTCGCATGCGCTGGTGGAGCAACCGCGCGCGACGGATTCAAACAAGGGAAAGTTTGGACATGTGCTGGTGATTGGCGGTTCGGTGGGGAAGTCGGGCGCGCCGGCGATGACATCGATGGCTGCGCTGCGGGCGGGGGCGGGGCTGGTCACGGCTGCGGTGCCGAGTCCGATTGTTGCGCAGGTGTCGGGGTTTGCGCCGGAGCTGATGACGCAGCCGATGGGGGCGAGCCCGACGGGAGAGCTGGCCAGTAAGGCCGTCACGGCACAGCAATTTCAAAAGCTCATCGAGCGCAAGACAGTGATTGCAGTTGGGCCGGGACTGGGGCAGGGACCGGGAGTGGAGATTCTGCTCGAGGCGGTGCTGTCGGATACAAAGCTGCCGATCGTGATCGATGCTGACGGGCTGAATACACTTGCTGCCAATCCATTTTTGATGGAGAAGCTGACGGAGGTCGCAAAGGCGGGGCGAACGGTGGTGTTGACGCCTCATCCCGGTGAAATGGCGCGGCTGGCCGGAAAGAGTGTTGAAGAAGTTCAGAAGGATCGTCTTGGAACAGCTCGCGGCTTTGTGCGCGCGCACGGCGTGACGCTGGTGCTGAAGGGATCACGTACGCTGGTCGCTCATCCTGACGGACGTGTGGCGGTGAATACTTCGGGCAATCCTGGAATGGCGAAGGGCGGCAGCGGCGATCTGCTTACGGGCGTGATCGCCGGGCTTCTGGCGCAGTTCAAAGACGATGTTGCGCGAGCAGTGGAGGCGGCTGTTTATTTGCATGGCTTTGCTGCCGATCTTGCGGTTTGCGATGCGGACGAGCGTACGCTGCTTGCCAGCGACAGCTTGAAATATTTTTCTCATGCGTTTCTGTTTCGTCCTTTGCGCTTTCCGAAAGGCCACCCGAGAGGGTATGTTTGGTTGCAGGGGCTGCAGTCCGCCGGCAGTACAGGTGTGCGCTCCGCCGAGGCAACGGAATGAGCAAGGAATCCCCAGTCGCCGAAGGACGAATTCACGAATTCGTAACCAAGAGCGGCGCCGACACGGTGGAAGTGGGGCGCAAGCTGGTGAATCTGCTGCCGCCACCGCAGTTGCTGATTCTGCGGGGCGAACTGGGTACGGGCAAAACGACGCTCGTGAAGGGAATTGCGCAGGCGCTTGACGCCGCGGAGCCCGATGAAGTGACGAGTCCCACCTTTACGCTGCTGCATGAGTACGACGGCACACGCGAGGGCAAGCCGGTGAAGCTGTTCCACCTGGATGTGTACCGGCTGGAAGGTGAGCGGCAGTTGGAAACACTGGGGCTGGATGAATTGCTCATGCCGGATGCTCTGGTGCTGGTGGAGTGGGGCGAAAAGTTCAAAAGCATTCGCAAGAAGGCCACGGGCGAAATTACGATTGCATCGGCGGGTGGCGACGCGCGCAAGATTTCAGTAACGCTGAAGGAATAGTTGCGCTGGATCGACGAAGAGGTGGAAAGATGCAACTGACTTTTCTGAGGTCGGGTCTTCCGTTCGTTCTTGCCGCGACGTTGATGGCTGGTCAGCAGAGTAAGCCCACGTCTACGCAGCAACCGGCGCAGCAGAGTGCGGCGAAACAATCCTCAACGCCGGGCGTGCAAGCGAAGTCTTCACATAGAACGAAAACGCATCATCGAGTGGCGAGGAAGAGAAATACGAAGGCTTCGCGTCGCAACGGGGCCAAGCGGGCTGCGTACCGTCCGGAATTCACGGAGCATTCTGTCGAGGTAATCAACGGATCCTCGACAAAACAAGTTGTGTTCGACGACGAGAAGAAGCCCGCCGGCACCGCTAAGAGTGAAGCGCCGCAGATGAAGGTTGAAGTGGTGAACGGTACTTCTTCAGACACGCAATACTTTTACGCAGGCAATGGACAGTCTCAACAAAACACTGCGGAGTCGAAGCGGCCGGTTGTGGTGGGTATTCAGTCGAGCGATACGCGGGCAGTCGGCGGCAACAAGCGTCCCGTGGTGACCGGCATAACGGCAGTGGGCTCGAGTGATGCGAAGAGCGCGAACAGCGGCGGACAGAAAGTAACAACCGGGGTCGCTCCGCAGCCGAAGCGGCCGGAATACGTGCCTGAGCCGCATTAGAGTCTGAGTCCTCTTTCTATGCAATCGGACACTCCAGATGCATGTTGCGGATCGTGTGCGACCGATGCCGCGCTGCCGCAGCAGGTGTTGTGGTTGCAGTGGATCACGCTGGCGTGGATGGCGCTTGAGTGTGGTGCGTCGATGTGGGCGGCTGCTCAGTCGCACAGTGTGGCGCTGCTGGTGTTCGGTTCGGACAGCCTTGTGGAAATGCTGTCGGCGACCGTGGTGCTGCTGCAGTTTTGGCGGCGATTCCCGCTGAAGAAAATGTATGCCGACAGGGCTGCTGCGGTGCTCTTGTTTGCTTTGGCGGCGGTGGTTGTGAGCATTGCATGGCTGGGGCGTGCGCGACCGATGGAAGCGAGTTGGGTCGGCATCGGCGTGACTGCACTGGCGCTGGTGGTGATGCCGGTGCTGGCGTCGATGAAGCGAAGACAGGCACGGCGGATGAACAATCGCGCGCTGGCCGCGGATGCTGCGCAATCGGCGACGTGTGCTTATCTTGCAGGCGTGACGCTGGCGGGACTGGCGATTTATGCAGTGTGGCAGATTCGCTGGGTAGATACCGTCGCGGCTCTGGTCGCCGTGCCCTTGCTGATCGTGGAGGGAAGGCGCGCGTGGCGCGGCGAGGGTTGCGGCTGCGCTTGATTGCGCTCGGAACTTTTCGGAAGGCATGTGGGCGGAACGGGCTGTAAGATGTTGGCTATCCTGCAGTAGCTTCCCGGAGGGTCCTGATGCGTGCGTTGCGCCTGCCTTTGACGGCTTGCCTTGCTGTTTTCCTGATTGCAGTTGGAGTGGTGCTTGAACCGGCCGCAGCACGCGCGGCCACGAAGCCGCACATCTTTCAGCATCCCGCGCTGAGCAAGGATCTGATTGCATTTGGATACGCAGGCGATCTGTGGACGGTGCCGCGCGCGGGTGGTGTGGCACGGCGACTCACGACGGGAGTTGGCATTGAGACTGATCCCGTGTTTTCGCCCGACGGCAGCATGATTGCGTTCACGGGCGACTACGACGGGAATACCGATGTGTTCACGATCCCGGCGGAGGGCGGCATTCCGTTTCGCGTAACTTATCATCCTGCGGCGGATTTTGCGGTGGCGTGGACAGCCGATGGGAAGGACATCGTGTTCCGTTCGACGCGGATTTCGCAGAGCCGCTATACGCAGCTTTACGAAGTGCCGGCGAAAGGCGGAATTGCAAAGCCACTGCCGCTGCCGATGGCGTACCAGGGGCAGTTCTCGCCGGATGGTAAGGAGATTGCGTATTCACCGCTGCCGCCTGCGTATGGATTCGACTACATGTCGTATGTGTCGTGGGGCAACTATCACGGTGGCCGCGCGAGCACGATATGGGTCACGACGCTGCCGGGGTTGGAGTCTCAAGAAATCCCGCATGATATTTCATCGGACTTTTCGCCAGTGTATGTAGGAGGGAAGATTTACTTCCTTTCGGCGCGCAAGGGTAAGGCGACGATTTACAAGTTCGATCCTGCATCGAAGGCGGTGACGCAGGCGCTCAAGAATGACGGGCCGGATATTCGTTCGTTGCATGGAGAGGGCGACACGCTGGTGTACGACCGGCTGGGCGAGATTTATCTCTACGACACGAAGGCGGGAACGAGCAAACTGGTGCCGATCGAGATTGACGCGGATCTGCCGGAGGTGCGGGCGCGGATCGAGAGCGTCGGAGACGAGCTGGAGAACGCCGCGATTTCGCCGACGGGTGTGCGTGCCGCGATCGAAGCGCATGGCGACATCTTTACGGTGGCGGCGAAGCACGGGCCGACGCGGGATATCACGAATACGCCGGGGGCGATGGAGAGAGAGCCGGCGTGGTCTCCGGATGGGCAATCGATTGCGTACTTCTCGGATGAGTCTGGACTTTATCAGTTGCACGTCGCGCCGCAGACCGGGGATGCGGTTGCGGGCGGCGTTGTTGTGAAAAAGTTTGCGCTGGCGGCGGAGCCGGCGTACTACTTTGACGCGAAGTGGTCGCCGGATTCAAAGAAGATTGCGTTCTACGACAATCGCCTGAAGACGTACATGCTTGACACGACGACCGGCAAGCTGACGGTGATCAACGACAAAGATGTGTATGGCGGCTTTTCAAACGGGACATTTGATTTTGCGTGGTCGCCGGACTCGAAGTGGATTGCGTATCCGCGATCGATGGAGAATCACCTGCATTCGATCTTCTTGTACTCACTGGATTCGGGGCAGTCGACGCAGGTGACGAGCGAGATGGGCGATTCGCGCGAGCCGGCGTTTGACCGCGACGGGAAGTATCTCTATTTCATAACGAGCACAAATGAAGGCGCGACGTCGGACGGGCTCGACATGACGAGCGATCTCTACCAGGTGACGTCGAACATCTACGCGCTGACACTGGCGGCGGATACGGCATCGCCGATTGCGCCGGAGATGGATGACGAGAAGACCCCGGCAGAAGAGAATGCGGAAGGCAAGAAAGGCGATGACAAAGGCGGAGATGCCAAGGAAGGCAGCGGCGACGAGAAAGCGCATGCCAAGCCTGCGCCGAAGCCGGTGAAGGTGGATCTGGACGGAATTGAGAAACGCATCGTGGCGCTGCCGCTGCCGGCGGGTGTCTACGAGAGCGTGGCGGCGGGATTGAAGGGGAGCATCTACTTCACCGAGAGGCCGGAGTCGGGCCGGTTTGGGGATCGTGGCGCAACGCTGAGCCGCTGGACGCCGGAAGATCGCAAGACGGAGAAACTGGCGGAGCACGTTGAGAAGTTCGAGCTTTCAGCCAATGGCGAAAAGATGCTGCTGGCGCTGGGGCATCCGCGACCGGATGGCAGTGAACTGCCTCCGGGAGGCGGCCCGAAGCCCACGTGGGTGATTGTGCCGGCGAATGCCCCGGTGAAGGCTGGTGAAGGCGCTCTGTCGTTCGCGGATGTGAAGATGCGCGTGGAGCCGCATGCGGAGTGGGCGCAGATGTATCACGAGGTGTGGCGGATCGAGCGCGCGTTTTTCTACGATTCGAACTTTCACGGGACGAATACGGTTGCGGATGAAAAGAAGTATGAGCCTTACGTCGAGTCGATCGCCTCGCGCGCGGACTTGAACTACATCTTCCAGGAGATGTTGAGCGCGTTCTCAGTGGGACACCTGCGCGGGAACGGAGGGAAGATTCCGGATGCGAAGCATGTGCCGGGAGGGCTGCTGGGCGCGGACTACGCGATCAAGAACAACCGCTACTGCATTGCGAAGATCTACACGGGCGGGCAGTTCAATCCGCGCGAGAAGGCACCGCTGGCACAGCCGGGGCTGAATGTGAAGGTGGGCGACTGCATTCTCGCTATCGAGGGGCAGGACCTGACCGGGGATATGGATATTCAGCAGCCGCTTGAAGGCACAGCGGGCAAAGTGATCAGCATTCGCATCGCGGGAGAGGATGGGAAGCCGCGCGATATTTCGGTGACTCCAATTGCGAGCGAAGCAGCGCTGCGGAATGTGGACTGGATCGAAGGCAACCAGAAGAAGGTGGATCAGCTCTCGGGCGGCAAACTCGCTTACGTGTATCTACCGGACACAGGCGCGGGCGGATTTACGAATTTCAATCGCTATTACTTTGCGCAGACTGACAAGCAGGGAGCGGTGATCGACGAGCGCTTCAACGCCGGCGGGCAGGTGGCCGATTACTTTGTTGAAGTGCTGGGGCGGCACATCGAGTCGTACTGGGCGCCGCGCTATGGGAAGGTCGAGCGCACGCCGAACGCGGGCATCTACGGGCCGAAAGTGATGATCGCGAATGAATTTTCAGGCTCGGGCGGCGATGCGCTGCCGTGGCTCTTCAAGCATGCGAAGCTCGGTCCACTGGTGGGCAAGAGGACGTGGGGCGGCCTGGTGGGGATCGGGGCCATTCCGGTGCTGATGGATGGCGGCCACGTGACATCGCCGAGCGTGGCATTCTTCTCTCCGCAGGGAGAGTGGGACGTGGAGAACCATGGTGTCGATCCGGACTACGTCGTGGAGCAGGATCCAAAGGCGGTGAGCGAGGGGCACGATCCGCAGTTGGAGAGGGCGGTCTCTCTGGCGATGGAGGAGTTGTCGAAGACGCCGAAGACCGACGTACACAAGCCGGCGTATCCGAATTACCACAAAGCCAGGGAATAGGACCAGTGAAAAGGTACTAGAGGGAAGAGGTACTAGCAGGTTGCATAAATGGTCTCCTTGAAAGGGCACGGCTTTAGCCGTGCCGCCAGAGATGCTTAAAAAGCTTGGGGCTTTAGCCCCTGAGGGAAGTTCCTGATCTCCCACGCTCTTAATGCACCGGATCGTAGAGTTCTTGCATGATCAGAATTCCTTTTGAAGAAGTGGCGCAGCAGCTTGCGGCGGTGTTGCGCGGATTGGGGTTCCGCGAAGAGCGCGCGCGGAGGTGTGCGCGGCTGTTTGCGGAGACCACCCGCGATGGGGTGTATTCGCACGGGGTGAACCGTTTCGCGCGGTTTGTAGCGACGGTGCGGAATGGGAGCGTCGATCCGGCTGCCGAGCCGAGCGTCGTGGCGCGATTTGGTGCGTTGGAGCGGTGGGATGGGCAGCGCGGGCCGGGAAACCTGAATGCCTGGGCGGCGATGGAGCGGGCGATTGAATTAAGCCGCGAGCATGGCATCGGCTGCGTGGCGATGGCCCATACGAATCACTGGATGCGCGGCGGGACATTCGGATGGCAGGCTGCGGAGGCGGGCGTGGTGGGGATGTGCTGGACGAACACGATGCCGAATGTGCCGCCGTGGGGCGGAGTGGAGCCGGCGATTGGGAACAATCCGCTGGTGATGGCGGTGCCGCGCGCGAAGGGGCACGTGGTGCTGGATATGGCGATGTCCCAGTTCTCGTATGGGGCGCTGGAGAGCTATCGCAAGCGCGGGGAGTTGCTGCCGGTGGATGGAGGATTTGACGCGGATGGAAAGCTGACGCGCGATCCGGGAGCGATTGAGAAGTCGCAGCGGTTGCTGCCGGTGGGGTTCTGGAAGGGATCGGGGCTGGCAGTTGTGCTGGATATGGTGGCGGCGATGACGTCGCTGGGGAATGCGACACATGCGATTGCGAACGATCCGCTCAAGGAGACGGGATTGTCGCAGATGTTTGTGGCGATCGATCCGCGGGGGCTGGGAGATGCTTCGCGGATGGAGCAGATTGCGGACGAAGTGGTGGAATCGTTGCATCGAACGCGCGCGGCGGAGGCGGGGAAGCCGGTGCGGTATCCGGGGGAGAATACGGTGCGGCTGCGGGAGGAGAATCGCAGGCTTGGGCTGCCGGTGGAGGATGCGGTGTGGGGGGAGATTTTGAGAATGTAAGGAGTATTGAAGCGGTCCGGGTTCTTCAGAACCGGCATCGGCAGCATGCAGTTGAGGGTAGTGTAGAGTGAATCAACCGAAGTTCCCGAACGGTGGGGATCATGAAGAAACAATCGGTCGTCGCGCTGCTTCTGCTCCTGCTGATTCCCGTGGTTTTGATGCTGGGCGGAATGCTGTCGAATCTGATTAATCCCGAGATTGCGGCGGGTCATCCGAACTACGTGCGCAGCTACCAGCTTCTCAGTACGCTGAAGATTCTGACTTTCCTGGCGTCCGTAACGTGTGCAGCCGTGTTGTGGATGTTGGCGTGTCTTGTGGTGATTCGCTCAAAGAAGCGTTCGTATTTGTGGGTCTTGATGGCGGTGTTAGGGCCGTTTGGGTTGGCTGTGCTGGCGACACTGGGCGACCGCGCGCCATTGGAGACAGACCGCTATGCGCGGTTTGTGCGCAACTTGAATGGCTATGTGCGCGTTGGCTATGAAGTTTGCAGCTTTCTGATCATTTGGGTGGTGGCGTACCAGGCGATGGTGTTCCAGCGCAATCTAATGATCCGCTCTGAGGCCGCCACCACGGGAATTTCGACGACGCAGATTATTGATCTGCAAAATGCTTCGAGTGGTATGTGGGCGTTTGCCGAGGGGAATGAGGTGATGTTTCTCGTGGCCGTTCTCTACTTGCTGCGGCCGATGATTTTTTCATTCGTGAGCGGTGTGGGGGCGAGGATGGCATCCCGTGAGCCGTCGAACTCTTCGAATTCCCAGATCTGAGAATCCAGTCCCGGGGCGCCTGGCGGGAAAGAGGGTGGAGTTGCGGGAGGAGAATCGCACGCTTGGGCTGCCCGTGGAGGATGCGGTGTGGGAGGAGATTTTGAGAATGTGAGGAGTCGGCGGAAATGGCCGGACTCTTCAGAAGTGGCCGGGGTACGGTACAGCGGTTATGCACGAATGAATTCTGCGGTTTTCATCGAATATTCGTAGATGCTATACTCCGGGGGAATGAACAGGATCTTCGCAATCGTTCTTGTCGCCTGTGTCATTTTGTTCATTATCGCTATTTTTATTTCTCCTCTCGTCGACATTCAGCCGACGGCACTACGCGCACAGCAGTGGCTATGTCTCATCCTCGCGATGTTCTCGTTCAGTGTGCAGATCGTTGTTTGCCTTCTTCCGGCTTTTGCCGGTATCGGGTTGACAAGCAGCGATGCACAAAGTCTGCAACGAGTATGTGTTGTTGATGTGCCCTGCTGCCTCCTCTGCTAAAGCATTTTCCCACTTGGACGGAATCCTTTCTTGTGACGCGAACCGGTTGGTTCCGTCAAGACATTGGTTTCGGGCAATTCCAAAAAGGAAAATGCGATGCACGACAAAGAATCACTCGATCCTTCGGCGACGAACATGCGAATTGCCGCTTTTCTTTCACGTGTCTCCGAGGCTCCATCGCGCGCGCTTTTATTGGACTACGATGGCACGCTTGCGCCCTTCAGTTGTAATCCCGAAGAGGCTTACCCCTATCCCGAAATTTCCAACTCACTGAATCGGATTCAACGTGAAACCGACACCCGCCTGGCGATCGTCACCGGCCGGCGGGCATCTGAGATCCCGAAATTGCTGAAGATGACGGGTGTTGAGGTCTGGGGGTGTCACGGGCTGGAAAGACTCAGAGCCGACGGTTCCGATGAGTTTTCGAGGATCGATGCGCGGTTGCTGGCAGCGATCGAGACGGCCGGCAAGCTTATTGCATGCGAGGGGCTGTCCAGCTTTGCTGAACGGAAGACTGCGAGCATTGCAATCCATTGGAGAGGCCGGGAATCGATTGCAGAACACGATATGCGAAAGATGCGTCGAATCTGGTCAATGATCCCGGACAGAGACGAACTTCGCTTTGCTCCTTTTGAGGGCGGCATCGAGATCCGGCCTGCCAAGAAAGACAAAGGGGATGCCGTCCGTTCGCTTCTCTACGAAATGGGACCAGATGTGGCAATGGCCTATCTCGGCGACGATGCAACCGACGAAGATGCATTTGGAGCATTGACTCACCGGGGTTTCAACATTCTGGTCCGAGAAGAGTACCGTCCCACTCTTGCCGATGCATGGATCAAGCCTCCGAAGGCGCTTCTCGACTTTCTCCGCGGCTGGATGGCAGCTTGTCGAGTGAATCAGAGGCAACCCACAGAGTGAATATGTACCGGAGAACGTAATTCGTAAATCCACAATCCGCGACAAATGGAGGAGACAATGCTTAAGACGTACCTGCGTATGGTTGTTCTCGTCGGTTCACTTTTCCTTGCTTCCCGTGATGCAGCATCACAGGAGATTGTTCACGCACTTACTGGATTCGTGAGTTCGATCGACACTTCCCAAGGCACGATGACCGTGTTTCAAGACAACGGCGAAAAAAGCACTTTCAAAGTGATGGCCTCGTCGAAGACCCCGATAGCTTTCGATAAGAAGGTCGCCGAAACCACCATTGATGCAACCAGGTTCGATAAACAAGGAGCATACGTGGTTGTCTTTTATTTTGGAAGCGATGATAACAGGACTGCCGTCGCTCTAAAGACATTGGGAGCGGGCCCGTTTTCATCGATAACGGGTGAAGTCGCGAATTGGAATGGGCACGATCGCACACTCTCAGTGAGTGACAAAAACGGCGCCGTACACTCTTTCAGAATTGACGCGCAAACGGTGGCGGAGACCTACATGGGAGTTGTCAACGGATCGAAATTCGACATCGACAAGGGGGATCAGGTGCGCCTGGTGAGTTCAACGAAGGATGGAACCTCGACTGTACTCTTCATCCGACAGAAGTAGGAATGTGAGTTTCTCCCGGCAGATGGCCTCGAACCCAATGTCAAAACACCAGTGCCTGCTCGGGGTACCCCTCGGGCAGGCTGCCGATTTTAAATTGCCAGCAAAATTCTGGGAATTTTTTGTGGGGTGGAAAGCTTTGGAATCGAAAGCGAATCTGGGTCTAAAGACAATCGAGCAGCCGGGCTTTCGACTCAATCGTCAAGGTGAGCCATTACCAGCCGATCACGGCAATTTTGTACGCCAACAGAATGGCTACGGTCGCCAGCGCGATCCAGGCGGACAGAGTGTAGCGTCGGAAGAAGTACAAGGTCACGCCTATCCAGCAAAAGCAGACAGCTATTAAATCGCCGGCGACATACGGCATTGCGACCGCCGCCGAGAAGTTCGGGCCATCGATGTGCCTGAGCCGGAAGATCTCAGCCAGTGTCCTGACGACGATGAGGAACTGTGTCGTGATTCCTATCTGGGCCCAACGCTCGCTTGTCATGGGGAGAATTGTAACTGGATGTTGGATTGGGGCACCCCGCTTTGAGTATCCGCGTGCGCGAGCGATTCAGAAGCCCATGATGTTGTAGCCGCAGTCTACATACGTGATTTCGCCGGTGATGGCGCTGGAGAGGTCGCTGGCGAAGAAGAGGGCGAGGCCGCCTACCTCGAGCTGATCGACGTTGCGGTGGAGCGGGGCGCGTTCGGCGTGGGTGCGCATCATCACACTGAGGTCACCGACGCCGCGCGCGGCAAGCGTCTTGATGGGGCCGGCGGAGATACCGTTGACGCGGATGTTTTTCGATCCGAGATTCCAGGCGAGGTAGCGGACGGTAGATTCGAGTCCGGCCTTGGCGATGGCCATCACGTTGTAGTTGGGGACAACTTTCTCGGCAGCGTAATAACTGAGGGTCATGATGCTGCCGCCTTCGGTCATGAGAGGCGCGGCGCCGCGGCTAACGGCGATGAGGGAGTAGACGCTGACGTCCATGGCGATGCGGAAGCCGTCGCGGCTGGTGTCGATGAATTCCGCGTGCATGTCGGCGGCGGGGGCAAAGGCCACGGCGTGCACAAGGATGTCGAGCTTTGTGTACTTATCCTTGAGGGTGGCGAAGAGTTTTTCGATCTCGCCGTCGGAGGAGACGTCGCACTGGAATCCGGAAGCGCCGGGTAGCTCCTTGATAAGGTCCTCGGCTTCGAGCTTCATGCGCTCGTTCTGGTAGCAGATGGCCAGGGTGGCTCCGGCTGCGTGGAGCTTCTGGGCGATGCCCCAGGCGATGGAACGCTTGTTGGCCAGCCCGAAGACCACGGCCGTTTTGTCTGACAAATCGATCATGCTTGTGTTGTTCCTCCGATACGTGTCTCATTTGTTTTTCGTTCTGCAGGCGTCGCGAAAAGTAGATCCTTCGCTCACCACCCCCCCGAACTGAAAAGCGCTCGGGGCCCCATTCGTTCAGGATGACACTTCCTTGGAATGGGGGAATCTATGCACGATTCAGGATATCAAGTCATTACGGCGCGTTTTGGATTGGAACTTGTCAGCCGCCGAGGTCGACGAGTTGGACGTTGATTACGGGGCGGCCGAGGAAGCGGGAGCCCAGGCGCTCGAATTTTTCGACAGAGTCGGTAGCGAAGAAGCGGAGGATCGGATCTTCGGGGGTGGGTTTGGGCGGTGCGCCGAGGTCGCGGCTGAGATGCATGACGAGCTTGTCGGCGCTGGATTCGGCGGAGTCGATGATGGTGAAGCCTGGAGGGAGGACGCGTTCGATGACGGGTTTGAGGAGCGGGTAGTGGGTGCAGCCGAGGACGAGGGTGTCCGGCTTCATGCCCTGGGATGCGGCCTGGGTGGTGAGTTCGTCGAGGTAGATGCGTACGACTTCGGCGGTGACGGCTGCCTGCGGTTGTACAGGCGCGGCAACAGGCTCGTTGAGGATGGAAGGGGTAACCCAGCCTTCTTCAACGAGGGGAACGAGAAGGGGGCAGGCTTTCTCGAGGGCGCGAAGGCCGTGGGTTTGGCACGCGGCGGCGTAGGCGTGGCTGTGCACGGTGGCGTCGGTGGCGATAACGAGGACGTCGCGCGTTTTCGACGCTCTGTGAGCGGCTTCGGCGCCGGGTTCGATGACGCCGATGACGGGAACGGAGGGGACGGCTTCCTTGATGTCTTCGAGGGCGAGGGCGCTGGCGGTGTTGCAGGCGATGACGAGGTAGTCGGCGCCCTGCTCTTCGACCAGGAAACGCGCGCTCTGGGCTGCGTAGCGAGCGATGGTGCGGCGGGACTTGGAGCCGTAGGGGAGTCGGGCGGTGTCTCCGATAAAGGCATAGCGAGCCTGGGGTGCGCGGGCGATGAGGGCGCGCAGGACGGTGAGTCCGCCGAAACCGGAGTCGAAGACGCCGATGGTGGGGGTGGTGAAGGACGGTTCGGTCACGGGGTGCTTCCTTCGGTGGGCAGCGCGTCGGCGGTCAGGTAGGTGCGGGTGAGGTCGGCGTGGCCGGCGAGAGTGCGGCGCGGTTGGCCGTCGACGAGGAAGCGGACTTCCGTGACATTGGGCAGGTTGGCGCGCAGGGTTGCGCAGATGGATAGGACGGTCAGGGATTCGGTTTCGAGGCCGGAGGGATGGCTGGCGGCGAAGGTGCCGGTGAGGTTCACGACGGCGAGTTGGTTGCCGGTATCGGAGGCTTTGGGGCTGGACATTGATCCGGGCATGGGCAAAAGAAAGACCTGGGCGACGGAGGCGGCTCCTCCGGGGACGGAGTGGGTGGAGTTGGGCGAGGCGTAGAGGTCGAGCAGTTTGCCGAGGACGGCGCGGGTGCGGGCATCGGGATCGGCGGGAAGCGGCAGGGAACGGAGTTGGGGAACAAGGGAGTTGTCCATGTCGTTGGCGACGACGAGGGTGGCCTGTTCGGCGGGGGCTACTTCGGGGGCCTGGGTGGGGGCGGTGGTTTCGCCGGCAAGCAGGCGCTTGTGGGCACGCTCGCGAAGCTGCCAGAGCTTGAAGCCCATGCCAAGCGAGGCGAGCAGGAGGACCGCGAAGAGGATTTTCTGGTAGCGCGGGATCATGGCTGGCGGGCCCCCGTGCGGCTGGGGTCGGAACGCCATTCGAGAATTGCGGCGGCGAGGGCGGCGGCAACGCGGGATTGGTAGTCGGGATTGTCGGGCTCGGTGGTGATGTTCTTGTCTGCGTCGCGTTCAGGAGCGATCTCAACGGCAACGGCGGGGCAGGTCATGCTCTCGATGCCGGAAAGGGGAATGCGACCGAGGGTGACGGTGAAGCCGGCGTGGGTGAGCGAGGAGTTAAGCGCACCGGCAAGCGCGAGGCTGCGCGTGATCCACGGGGCCTGGGCGGTCTTCCACGCGAGGAAACGTGTCTGCGGCGCAGGCGCTAGGGAGGACGTGAAAAGATGCACCCCGGCACCGCTTTCGCTGGCGTGAAGGCTGAGGCAGACAGCGGCGTTGGCGTGGTTGGCAATGGCCGCGCGCTGGTCGAGTTCGAGCGAGGCGTCGGACTCGCGCGTGGTGACGACCTGAATGCCGCGCGCGGCGAGCAGGGAACGGAGGCGCACGTTGAGGGCGAGGTTGGCGGACTTTTCGAGCTGGCCGCTGTCGAGATGGGCGCCAGTGTCGTCGCCCCCGTGGGCGGCGTCGAGCAGGACGACGAAGCGAGGGGCGGGCGGGGGCTCAGGGGGAGTGGCTGGCCGTTGCGCGACGCTGGCAAGTGAAAAGGTCGCGCCAGCGAGAATCTGCCCCCAAAAAACCGTCTTGAAAGGGCACGGTTTCAACCGTGCCATAAATGTCGCAGAGTGATCATCGGCTTTAGCCGCTGAGGGACGTTTCGCTAGTTCCTGACTGTCTTTCCACAGCCTGTAAAGTCGTCCCCTGACACGAGGCGCGCAGCGGTCCGTGAATGCCGAGACCAGCTTACTCCAGCGCATAGATGGTGAGACCGCTGAGAAGCTTGGGGAAGAAATCGGTGGATTTCTGCGGCATGACGGAGCCCGCGAAGGCGACTTCGCGGAGCTGCTCCATGGTGACGGGGTTGGTGAGGAACGTGACATCGGCTTCGCCGCGGTGGACCTGCTCGACTGCCTCGGAGGCGTCGCGCAGGTAGCGAAGGTTGGTCTGCTCGCGCACCTTCTCGGCATCGAGGCCGAGGAGTTTGTCGAGGATGATGGTGTGCAAGTGGCTGAGGTCAAGCTGGCGCTGGTTTTCGGGCAGGTCGGCGAGAGCCGCTGCAGTAGCGTCGGGTTTCGAACGCAGCAGAAATGCGCCGGCGCGGGTCACGGCGACGAAGCCTGTTCCTGATTGGTGGCGCAGTGTGTCGATGCAGGAGGCAGCCGAGGTGTCGGGAAGTTTTTCGATGGAGAAGAACTGCTCGGCGGAGCGTGCGAAGGCTGCGGGATCGAAGCTGGGCAGGCTGTGGACGACGCGGTGTGTGGGCAGGATAACGAGGCCTTCGGAGTCCATGTTGACGAAGGTCATCATGACGGCGGCTTCGGGATAGGCAGGCTGGGGAAGCTCGTTGGCGTTGTGCTCAGTTCGCTTGGGAGTGGCGGCGTGCTCTTTGGAGTAGTTCAGTGCCGTTTCGTAGCGATGGTGGCCGTCGGCGATGATGAGCTTCTTGTCGGCCATGGTGCTGGTGAGGAGGCGAATGATGGCGGGGTCGCTGACGCGCCAGACGCGGTGCAGGACTCCGTATTCGTCAGCGACTTCGGCGTCGGCCGGGCCTGCGCCGTCATAGAGGATTTTCTCGACGCTGCGGGCGGGATCGGAGTAGAGCATGAAGATCTGGCCGAAGTGGGCGCGCGTGGCTTTGAGGAGGTTCAAGCGGTCGCTCTTGGGCTTGGAGAGGGTCTGTTCGTGGCGGAATACGACCTGGTCGGCGTATTCATGCAGCTTGCCAAGGGCGATGAAGCCGCGGCGTTCCTTAAGCTCGTCGGAACCGGGCACGCGGAAGCGCTGGGCGTAGGCGAAGATAGCCGGGTCGCGCTCCTGAACGAGGATGGATTGTTCGCGCCATGCCTTGAAGTCGCGGGCGGCGCGGCTATAGACATTTTCAGCACGCTCGGCATCAAACAGTTCGGGCAGCCCAAGGATAATGCGGACAAGATTGTAGGGGCTGCGCTGGTAGTAAGCCTCTTGCATGGCTGGCGAGATTTTGTCATAGGGCTGGGTGACCACGTCTTGAAGGCGGACAGCCGACGGATTGTAGCGCCATGCGCGGAACGGATAGATACTCGCCATGCGAAAGGTCTTGCTCCCTATAGAAAAGGCAGGATATATGCAGCAGGATTCGACGGGGAAAGTCCCGCCGGAACTGTCGCTTAGAGTCGATTGTATCCCAGCGGAGATCACCGATTTCAGTCGGGCAACGTCAAAGAAAACAGGGGCATCCCTGGGGAAACGCAAGGGACCGGCGGAGCGTGCTAAACTCGCCATCAATCCCATGTACGAGCCCACGTACGAGCCCAGGTACGAGCGCATGAACCCACTCCTCAAATGGCTCGAGGCACCGCACGGACAGTTCCGCAGACCGTGGCTTGCGGCCATTTGCATGGTGGCGCTTGCGGTTTTTGGCGCCGGGACGATCAAGGCACAGGACAATCCGCTGGACAAGGTACATGTGCGGCCGCCGGCAACCGATGCACCGACCGCGGGAGCACCGGCGGGAGTGGATGCGCCGGCCGCGACGGGAGCCGGAAAGGCGAGGCCCGGGTCGCTGATCAAGATGAATGTGGACATGGTGCTGGTGCCGGTCACGGTGACGGACCCCATGAATCGCCTTGTGACGGGGCTGGAGAAGGAAGACTTCCAGGTTTACGAAAATAATGGCCAGCAAGGGATCAAGAGTTTCGCCAGTGAAGATGCGCCGGTCTCGATCGGGATTATTTTTGATCTTTCCGGATCGATGACGTCAAAGCTCATCCGCGCGCGCGAGTCGATCATTCAGTTCATTAAGACGGCCAATCCCGAGGACGAGTTTTTTGTGATCGGGTTCAATGACCGTCCCGAACTGATTGAGGATTTCACGAGTTCGGTGGAAGATATCCAGGCTCGGCTGGCAACGGTGCGCAGCGGTCACCGGACGGCGCTGCTGGATGCGATTTACTACGGCGTGGCCAAGATGAAAGAAGCCAAGCACGAGCGGAAGGCGCTGCTGGTGGTCTCGGATGGCGGGGACAATCGATCGAGATATACGGAAGGCGAAGTCCGCGCTCAGGTGCGGGAGTCGGACGTGGAGATTTATTCGATCGGAATCTTCGATCCGTACGCGGCTACACCTGAGGAACGCACGGGACCGGTCCTGCTGAACGATCTGTGCGAAGAGACGGGTGGGCGACTTTTCCGGGTGGATGACGTCTCTGAAATGGGTGACATTGCGGAGAAGATTTCGACGGAACTGCGCAATCAATATGTGATCGGATACACGCCCAAGAACATTTCTCGCGACGGCAAGTGGCGTAAAGTGAAGGTGAAGCTAAATCCGCCATCGGGTTTGCCTCCACTCACGGTCCATGCTCGAACCGGATACTATGCGCCTTTGCAATAAAGCAATCCTATCTGTACTCATCCTGGTTTCGACTCTCACGCTGGGTGCCCAACAGGCACCAAAACCGGCTGTCGCTGCCACGCCGGCCCAGGCTCCTTCGCTGACGGTAGACACTGACCCTGTCCGTTCACCGGATGCCGAGAAAGCGCCGAGCGTGAACGGCGAACCTTTGCATAAAGAGGGCGGCGAAGGGTACGTGCTGCATACCAATGTGGAGGAAGTGGTGCTGAACGCCACGGTGCTGGAGGGTTCCCAGCTGGTGCAGACACTAAAGCAAGGGAACTTTCAGGTTTTTGAAGACGGTGTAAAGCAGAACATCATCAGCTTTCAGCACACCGATCTCCCGGTATCGATCGGCCTGGTTGTCGACAATTCCGGCTCGATGTCGAAGAAGCGTCCTGCAGTGAATAAAGCTGCCGTGGACCTGGTGGAAGCCTCGAATCCGGAAGATGAAGCGTTTGTGGTGAATTTCTCAGACGAGGCCTACATCGACCAGGACTTTACCGCGAATGTGAACAAGCTTCGCGATGGATTGAGCCACATTGAGTCGCGGGGTGGCACGGCGCTGTACGATGCCGTGGTTGCGTCGGCAGACAAGCTGGTGGCGGATGCAAAACGGCCGAAGCAGGTGCTGGTGCTGATCACGGACGGTGAAGATAACGCCTCGACCTTGACGCTGGATCAGACGATACGGCGCGTGCAAGAACTTTCGGGTCCAGTGATTTATACGATCGGGCTTTTGTTTGGCGATGAGATGAGCCGTGCCGAAGTTCGGCATGCGCGGCGGGCGCTGGAACTGCTGTCGAACGAGACGGGCGGGATTGCATTCTTCCCCAAGTCGATGGAACAGGTGGACGAGATTGCCGCCGAAGTGGCGCGCGATATTCGAAGCCAGTACACGATCGGCTATCACTCCTCGAAGCCGTCGAACGAGCCGGGATTTCGCCGCGTGAGCGTGACTGCCGAGGCGCAGGGCATGGGCAAGTTGACCGTGCGGACGCGGACAGGATATTTCCCGGTGACACGGGTCGCCAAGCGGCCTGCGCAGAAGAAATAGCCGGGCGCAGTAAGCTAAACTGAATTGCCATGGCAGTCGAAAGCCCCACCTCCTCTCCCGTCCGCGTTGCATCCGATATCACTCAACTGGTTGGCCATACGCCGATGCTTCGGCTCGGCAGAGTTGTGCCGAGCGAGTCGGCCGCGGTGTTTGCCAAGCTTGAGTTTCTGAACCCAGGCGGCAGCATCAAGGACCGCGCTGCGCTGGGCATGATTCTGGATGCCGAAGCGCGGGGCCTACTGCACGAGGGCTCTACGATTGTGGAGGCGACGGCGGGAAATACCGGCGTGGGGCTGGCGCTGATCGGCGTGAATCGCGGCTACAAAGTGAAGCTGTTTGTGCCGGAGGGATTCGCGGAAGAGAAGTGCATCCTGATGCGCGGATTTGGCGCGGAGGTGGTGCGGACGCCGGAGGCCGAGGGAATGGCGGGAGCTATCGCAGCGGCGAACAAAACTGCGGATGCGATTCCAGGCGCTTTCATGGCGGGGCAATTTACAAATCAATCGAATCCGCAGTTTCATCACGATACGACGGGCGCGGAGATCTGGGAGCAGATGGAAGGACGCGTGGACGGATTTGTGGCCGGCGTGGGAACGGGCGGAACGTTCTCGGGCGTTGCGCGATATCTGAAGGAGAAGAATCCGGCGGTGGTGACAGTGGCTGTGGAGACGCAGGGTTCGATTCTGCAGGGTGGCGCGCCGGGCAAGCATCGCGTCGAGGGCATCGGCGTTCACTTCATTCCGGAGACGTTTCATCGCGATGTGTGTGACCGCGTTGTGATGGTGAGCGATGAGGATGCGTTCACAATGGTGAAGCGGCTCGCGGCAGAAGAGGGACTTGTGGGCGGGTCTAGCTCGGGAGCGGCTGTGTTTGCCGCGGCTGCTTTGGCGAAGGAACTAGGCGCGGGGAAGCGCGTGGCGACGATCATTCCAGACTCGGCGGAGCGATACTTGTCGAAGAAGATCTTCGAGGGCGGCATCTAGTGCGGCGCCCGCCGCTACTCGTTTCAACCGATTTGAGTTTTGATGTCAATACCCGGCCGCGACGGAATTCGCCCCATCTCGCTGATTCCACTACGAAAAAGAATTTCCGCAGTTTTGCAGATTAATTCTCCAAATTCCCTACACTGGAACCAATTGCATAAATGAGCTCTGAAAGACTTCACAGCCGAGGAATGTTTTTCTAAAGATCGTGGCATTGATCGTGGCATTTTCCGCAGCCCGCTTGGCCCTGCGCGACCCTCGTGCGAAACCGCGCCTTCGATTGCGAAGAGGCATTCTCCGGCTCCGTATGATGGACGAAGCACCGCATTATGGAATGACCTGCTCCAAAGACAGTGCAAATAGCCCAAGACAGGCCATTAAGTCCCATCTTTTGAAGACTTTGAGATCTAAGTCTAATAAAAACAGCGATTACAGGACCCCTTCCGAAGCCAAGTCCTTACCGCTGAATACTTTGCCTGAAAGACGCAAAAAAACAGGGCAACCGAATGGTTGCATATTGTTCAAACCATCACACCCAGCGTCCGATTTACGCGCGCGCGGCGGAGTGGCTGCAGCCATCGTGGCCGCAGGTGCACATGATTTCGGTCTTGTCGCCGATGCCTTCGCAGTGCGCGCTGCAGTACTTCTGCTTCTCTGGTGGAATGCAGCCACAGGCTGGATTCGCGCATTTTTTTGGGGTTGTGGCCATGTTTTACTCCTCGGTGCCCAGGTCGCCCGGGTACAGGGCTGTTCGATGCGGAGTTTCCGCAAAGGGATGGCAGCGCTGAGTCACTTCCGCCCAGCAACCGGTGCTCCGCGATAAGCTAGAAGCCAGGAGCAAGCAGCCAGCAAATTATCATGTCCGAGCAAAAATACGCAACTCTCGCCGTGCATGCGGGGCAGCATCCTGACCCGCTGACCGGCGCCGTCAATGTCCCCGTTTACCTTTCTTCCACGTTTGAGCTGACCGGCATCGGCACCGACAAGGGGTATGACTATTCGCGTGCCGGAAACCCGACGCGCGCAAGGCTGGAGACTGCTCTGGCTGCGCTGGAGGGCGGAACGTGCGGTCACGCATTTGCGAGCGGCATGGCGGCGATCTATGCCCTGGTGGCGACGCTTCGTTCGGGCGATCATGTGATTGTTTCGGCCAACGTCTATGGCGGAACTACCCGGCTCTTCAACCTGATCATTCAACATTACGGGATCGAGATTGAGTACGTGGACACTGCGAACCTTGATGCGGTGAAAGCGGCGATCAAGACGAATACGAAGCTGATGCACATCGAGACGCCGACCAATCCGCTGATGGTGCTGACGGATATTGCGGCGGTGAGCGAGATTGCGCATGCGCATGGCGTTGAGGTGAGCGTGGACAACACGTTCATGTCGCCGGCACTGCAGAGCCCGCTGGCGCTGGGTGCGGATGTGGTGATGCACTCGACCACAAAATTTCTCAACGGACACTCGGATGGATTGGGCGGAGCGCTGATCGGATCGAAGCCGGAGCACAAGGATCGGTTCTTGCTGGTGCAGAAGGCGGCGGGCGGAATCCTGTCGCCGTTTGAATGCTTCCTGGTGCTGCGCGGCATCAAGACGCTGCCGCTGCGCATGAAGCAGCACGAGGAGAATGGGCGCGCGGTGGCGGAGTTCCTTTCGACGCAGCCGAAGCTGAAACGGCTGGCGTATCCGGGATTGAAGAGCCATCCGCAGCATGAACTGGCGAAGAAGCAGCAGCGCGGATTCGGATCGATGCTGAGTTTCGACCTGGGATCGCGGGAGAAGGCGGGGAAGTTTCTTGGTGCGTTAAAGCTGTTCTTGAATGCGGAATCGCTGGGTGGGGTGGAGTCGCTGGCTTCGCACTCGGCGACGACGACGCATTTCGCACTTACGGATGCGGAACGCGCGAAGGTGGGGATCACCGAGGGGTTGGTGCGGCTGTCGATCGGCATCGAAGACAAGGATGATCTGATTGCGGACCTGGAGCAGGCGCTGAAGGCGGTGTGAAGAACAGCTTTCAGCCGTCAGCTATCAGGCATGTGGCCCGCTCATCGATTCAGACTATACACTTTGAGGGTTTGACGACGGCCTGTGCCCCGTTCATCGCGGCGTTATCGCGATGAGCGGGTCTGGAAGCGGCTTTGCTATTTGCGGTGACACCATGCCATATGGATTGAAGCGGTTCCAGAAAGCCGAGGCTCTTCACTTCATCACCTTCAGTTGCTTTCACCGTCTCCCGTTGCTTGAGGCACCGGAGCCCAAGGACACATTCGAGGCTGTTCTGGAACAGGTTCGAGCACGTCATCAGGCCAGGATCTATGCTTACGTTCTGATGCCTGAGCACGTCCACCTGCTCATCAACGAACCGTCATCGATCCTTCTGGCGCAGCTTGTGAAGGCTCTCAAGCAGACCACGTCGCGCAAATTGAAAGGTGAACGCGAGCGGTTCTGGCAGGAACGCTGTTTTGACGGCAACATCCGGGGCGAATCGGCCCGCTCCGAAGTGATCCGATACATTCATCGCAATCCTGTGAAACGAGGACTGGTGGTCTCGCCGGAGCAGTATAAGTGGAGCAGCTTTTCGCACTACGTTACGGGGCTTCGAGGAGTGGTGGAGATCGAGTCGGAGTGGACGGCGAGCCTTCGCAGACCATTCATTGCAACCCGCTCATCGCGATGAAGCCGCGATGAACGGGGCACAGACTAGCGTTTGGGGGCGGATTCGTCAGTGGCCCAGGGGGGCGGCGGGGAGTTTCTTGGGGCGCTGCATTAAAAACGGGAGCGGGATGAGGACGGTGGTGACCGCTACCATGACCCAGACGACATCGACATAGGCGAGAAGACGGGCTTGGATCTGGGCCATGCCGTAGATTTGTGCGCCGGCGTGGTTGATGGCGTCGGGCATGGCGGAGCCGCGCTGCACCCACGCACCTGCGAGGCCGGCGCGCATCTGGTCATAGGGTGGATTGCCCGATGCGGCTTTCGGCACGAGCATGGCGAGATGTTTCTGGCTGAGGCGCGCCAGCAGCGTGGTGATGAAACTGATGCCGACGCTGCCGCCGAGATTGCGCATGAGCGCGGTGAGTCCGCTGACCTCGTTGTATTTTTCCTGCGGGATTCCTGAGTAGCAGAGCGTGTTGATGGGGATGAAGAGGAAGGGCAGGCCAAGCGCGATGAAGACGCGCCAGCTGACGGCCTGTCCGAAGCTGATGTTGGGATTGATGGTCGTCATGCGCCAGAGGCCGAAGGTCGTGATGACGAATCCGACGGCGACGAGTTTGCGGGGGTCGAATTTGGGCGCGAGGGCGCCGGCGACAGGGAACAAGAGCATCAGCACAAGTCCACCTGAGGAGACGGCCATGCCGGCCTGCCTCGCGGAGTAGCCCATGATCTCCTGCAGGAATTCGGGAATGAGGACGGTGGAGGAATAGAGCGCGACGCCGACCATGAACATGACGAGCTGGGTCATGCCGACATTTCTTCGCGCAAAGAGGCGCAGATCGAGCACGGGGTGGTCGATGGAGAGTTCGCGCCAGAAGAAGAGCGTGAGTCCGATGATCGCCGTGATGAGGAGGGTGACGATGAAGCGGGAACTGAGCCAGTCGTCTTCCTGGCCTTTGTCGAGCATGATCTGGATAGAGCCGATGGCAATGATGAGGAGGCCGAGTCCCCAGTAGTCGATGCCTTCGCGGCGCTTGCGGACTTCGGCGAGATAGGGCGGGTCTTCGACGAGGCGGTTGGAGAGATAAAGGGAAATGATGCCGACGGGAATGTTGAGAAAGAAGATCCAGCGCCAGGTGTAGTTGTCGACGATCCAGCCGCCGACGGTGGGTCCGAGGACAGGGGCGGTGACGACGGCGACTCCGTAGACCGCGAAGGCCATGCTTCGTTTCTGGGGCGGGAAGGTGTCAGCGAGGATGGACTGCTCGCTGGGCTGCAGGCCGCCGCCGGCTGCGCCTTGCAGAACGCGGAAGAAGACGAGCATGCCGAGAGTTGGGGCGAAGCCGCAAAGCAGCGATGCGACGGTGAAGAGAAAGACGCAGGACATGTAGAAGCGCTTGCGCCCGATGCGGTTGGCGATCCAGCCCGAGATGGGCAGGACCATGGCATTGGCGACGAGGTAGCTGGTGAGGACCCAGGTGGCCTCTTCGGGGCTGGCGCCGAGCGAGCCGCCGATGTGGGGCATGGCGACGTTGGCGATGGAGGTGTCGAGCGCCTCCATGAAGGTGGCGAGGGTGACGGTGATGGCGATGGCCCAGGGGTTGGCGCGGGGTCGCCACGTGTCGTGGAATGTGGATGTCGCCGCGGCGGCCAACGCCTGGTCCTTTCGGGGTTGAAGAGGCTTCGTTTTGGCGCCGTAGGCAGCCGTTTGAAACAGGGGAGTGCTTAGAACAGATTACCGGAATTGGGGCCGGCTGAGGGCGGGCGGGGGTGTGTAATCCTGAGAGGGAGATGCCCGATAGTCAATCAGTTGCGGAGAGCATGGACAGGAAAGGGTTGCTGGTGCTCGGGGTGGACACGTGCGGGCCGACGGGGTCGGTGGCGCTGGCGCGGGTTGAAGGCGGCGGGGCGCGGATGCTCGGAAAGACGGAACTGGCTGGGCGGAGCTATTCGGCGACGCTGGTGGCGGCGGTGGAGGAGTTGCTGACGGCAGGCAATGTAAAACTGGCGGACCTGGTGGCCATTGTTGTGGCGAGTGGGCCGGGTAGCTTTACGGGTGTGCGCGTGGGGCTGAGCGCGGTGAAGGGGCTGGCTGAGCCGGGCCGGATTCCGGTGGTGGCAGTGTCACGGTTGGCGGTGATGGCGGCAAAGGCGGGTGTGGAGTCGGCGGCGCTGGATGCGCATCGGCACGAGGTGTTTCTGCGGCTGGGCGGCGAGAAGGCGAGGGAGCTGCTGGCCGGGGTTGAAGAGCTTGCGGGCGTTCCGGTGCCAGGTGGATCGATCGCAGTGTGCGACGAGGCTGCGGAGAGCCTGCTGGCAAGGGCGTGGCCAGCGGCGACGCTGGTGCGAACATTGGCGCCGACGGCGGGGGATGCGATCGAACTGTGCTTGCCAAGGGTTTTGGAGCGGAGTTTCGACGATCTGGCGCTGCTGGATGGGCACTACTTGCGGCGGTCGGATGCGGAGATTTTTGGGGATACGGTGCATCACGCATGACGGAAGAGGCACGCTTCCGGATTCGCCCGCTTGAGGGGCCGGACGTAGACCGGCTGGCGGAGATCGCGGCGGGGTTGGAGCAGGCACCGCAATGGCCTCGCTCTGTCTACGATTCGCTGCTTGAGAACGCTGGTCGTGAGCGCATTGTGCTGGTTGCTGAGGACCATGGAAGCGGGTTTGTTGCAGGGTTTGTGGTTGCGCGTCTTATCCCGCCGGAGGCGGAGTTGGAATCGATTGCTGTCGCGGGCGAATTTCAGCGCCGGGGGGTGGCGCGGGAGCTGTTTTCGGCGCTTGCGGGGGTGCTGGGTCGAACCGGCGTTGGGGAGATCATGCTTGAAGTGCGGGCCGGCAGCGGGGCGGCGCTTGGGCTTTATCGGTCATTAGGATTCACTGAGGAAGGCCGGCGACGAGGCTACTATGCTGACCCGGTTGAGGATGCTGTTCTGATGCGTTTGCCGCTGAAGTAGGCGGTCGGGGCGGGTTCATGCGGCGGCTCGGCATGGCATCGCGTGATCTTAATCACTCTGATTGAGGCAGGGTTAAGAATTCCACAGACTTCGTCATTTTCCTGGGCCTTCCCGCTTGCCGATTGCGGGCGGGGAGGACTATAAAAATTGGATTAAGAACACAAGGAGGTGCTTTGATGGATGAGATAAATGACTCCACGCTGGGCGAAGAAATAGGTCGTCTCCACGCCGAACATCGTCGCTACGCTCAGCGGTTGGAAGAATTGCTTCAAAAGCCTTATCTGTCTACGGATGAGCAGCTCGAAGAAGTGCGCCTGAAGAAGTTGAAACTTCATGCCAAGGACCTGATCTACGCTCTCGAGCATCGGGCCCCGGCAATCGCATAAAGTTTCAGGCCGAATGGGCCAGTGACGATGATTTTGACGGCATAGTTGCGCGCCTGCGCGACGTGGGGCCGTTCTCACCTGAGGAGTCTCCCTTCGATATCCCTGTGTTGAATTCAACCGTATAATCGTTAGGGACAATGGTTCGTGACGGTTACATCTACGGTTTGAGCCTGCTTGCAGTGGGCGGAGTGCTGGTGTGGGCCACCGGAACGTGGGTCTGGAGTATCGTTCCGATTCTGTTGGCCGCGTTCTTCCTCTGGTTCTTCCGCGATCCGCAGCGCGCCGTTCCCAGGGGAGCTGGACTTATTGTTTCCCCTGCCGACGGGGTTGTCACCGAAACGGTACGCATCGATACTCCGCGGGGACCGCGGCAGCGCGTAAGCATTTTTCTGAATGTCTTCGATGTGCATGTGAACCGTTCGCCAATCGCGGGTGAGGTGACTTCTGTTCGCTATCAGAAGGGAAAATTTCTGAATGCGATGAACGTGGAGTCCGCCGAGCGCAACGAACAGAATATTGTGACCGTGCACGGCGAAGGCATGGAGATCGTCTTCAAGCAGATTGCGGGTTTGATTGCGCGGCGCATTGTCTTCAACCATCGCGAAGGCGACCGCGTGGAGCGCGGACAGCGCGTGGGACTGATCAAGTTTGGGTCGCGGACGGACATTATTCTGCCGTCGGAAGCAGAGATTCGCGTGAAGACCGGCGAGCGCGTCAAGGGCGGGGCCTCGATCATCGCCGAACTGCCGGAGTCGGAACTTGCGGTGGGCGTGACCAACCAGCGGAAGGCAGCAAGCGCAAGCGCGGAGCCGGCATTCGAAGAGGGAGACGAAGCTTGAACTCCGGGGACGCGGCGCTTGCCAAAGCGAAGAACCGGGCGCGGCTGCGTCGCGGGATGTTCATTCTGCCTTCTTTCTTTACAGCACTGAATATTGGCGCGGGGTATTTTGCGATTACGCAGACGATTGCGGCCATCAGCGGCAACGCGATGGCGAATCGCACGCTGACGCATCTTGATCTGGCAGCGATCGCGATCCTTGTGGCTATTCCATTTGATTCGCTGGACGGACGGATCGCGCGCATGACCAACACGGCGAGCGATTTTGGCCGGGAACTCGATTCGCTTGCGGACGTGATCACGTTTGGGGTTGCGCCGAGCTTGCTGGCGTATGTGTGGGGATTTTATTTTCTGCCGGACACCATCAATCCGCAGTTGCGGCTGCACCTGATACAAGCCGGGCCATTTATCTGCTTCTTGTTTTTGATTGGTGGGGCATCGCGACTGGCGCGCTTCAACATCAGTAAGGATCCGAAGCCGAGAAATCCGGGACGGCCGGACCGAAAGTATTTTGTAGGAATGCCGATTCCGGCGGCGGCGGGGTTGCTGGCAGCGACTGTGCATTTCTGCGGGGGGATTCCAGTACAGGCGTGGTGGGTGTCTTGCCTGTGGCTTGGACTTGTCGGGTTGGCCGGATTTCTGATGGTGAGCACGTGGCGCTTCTGGTCGGGCAAGGAGATCGATCTCAGCCGCAGCCATCCCTTCCGACTGATCCTGGTGATGGCAATCGTGCTCTATATGATGATCAGGTTCTCAGAGGTCGTACTGTTTTCGATCGCGCTGATCTACATGTTTTCTGGGATCTGGGCGCGGGCGGCGTATGGATGGTCGCGGCGACGGCGGCGTGGGCAGAAAACGGAAGCGCCGAGACTGCCGGAGGGCCCGAACGCTGATCTGGATCCGCATCACACATAAGTTCAAACGACAAGAAGGAAGCCTGTGTACAAGATTGCGATTGTTGGAGCTGCGACGCTGCTTGGTAAGGAGCTGAAGGATGCTCTCACGGAGTCCTCACTCGCTGCGAACGAGATCGTGCTTTTTGATGAGGACGAGGGACTCGGCCAACTCGATCAACTTGGCGACGAGGTCACGTTTGTGCAGGCGATCGGCGCGGACTCATTCGAGCACCTGGACTTCACATTCTTTTGCGGCACCGAGAGCCTGACGCGGAAGCACTGGCGCGAAGCGCTGCGGGCGGGATCGACGGTACTGGATCTCTCAGGAGCACTGGACCAGGAGACGGGAGTGCTGGTGCGCTCGCCCTGGGTGGGGGCACAGGAGGTTGCGGCCGATCTGTTTACACCGGCGGTTGTGCCGGCACATCCAGCGGCACTGGCCCTGGCGCTGTTGATGGAGCGGCTGCAGCAGGCAGCGCCCGTGCGGCAGGCTGCGGCGACAGTGCTACTGCCGTCGAGTGAATTCGGGCGCGCGGGGATGGATGAATTGCATCAGCAGACTGTAAACCTGCTGAGCTTCCAGTCGATTCCGCGGGAGACGTTCGATGCGCAGCTGGCGTACAACCTGCTCTGCGGGTTTGGCGAAAATGCCAAGGCGAGCATGCTTGCGATAGACGGCAGGATTCGGCGGCAGTATGCGGCCCTGGCGGGAAGACGGCTGCCGGCTCTGGCAATACAGACGATCAGCGCGCCGGTATTTCACGGTCATGGATTCTCGATTTTTGCGGAGCTGGAGCGGCCGGTGGATGTGTCGGCGCTGGAGGATGCGTTGAGCGGAGATCATGTCGACCTGGTGCTTGAAGACACGGATTCGCCTTCAAACCTGACGGCAACGGGACAGAACGATGTATTGGTGCGGCTGCGGCTGGAGCCTGGTCCGCGCAATGCGAATGAATCGTCGCGCCTGTGGTTGTGGGCGGCTTCAGACAATCTGCGCCTGTACGCGCAGAATGCGGTGGAGTGTGCGCTGGACCTGCGACGGCTGAGGCCGCAGGGGACGGTGCAGTGAATAGTGAAACAGTGAAGCAGTGAAACAGTGAAACAGTGAAAACACAGTGAACAGTGAAACGGTGAAGCAGTGGTCTGTTCTCCCCGCGTGATTTGCACTCGGGAGTCCACAGATCGCATCATTGCTATTCGTCGCTGTTGACGAGGGAGAACATGGCGCCTGGAGAGAGGGCCGCTTCGCTGATGGGTTAGTTCGCTTTGGAACCTGGTGCGCTGTAATCACTCAAATTGAAGAGGACCCAGTCTGTTGCTCCGGGTTTTCTTACCCACAGTTCGAGGGCAACAGAATCAACCGCGCCTTGGTAGTAGGGCACGTGGATGGTGTGGAGACCTTGATCAAGTTGAACGTGGGCGGCGCCCGCGTTTACGGAATGGAGTCCGTCGAGATCGATGACCGCTTGGTCGTCGATTTGGAGAATTGCCCCATCGTCTGAAGCCATCAGGAATTGGTACTCGCCGGCATCTTGCACCCAGAATGCTGCGTGATAGTCAATTCCGAAGAGGTTTGTGCGTGGAGTCACGCCGGGTATGCCGCTCGTGTTTGAAAAGGTCTGGTTGGGGACATCAAGCGACGACGTGTAGATTGCTCCGATTGGATCGAGCGCACGAAAGTCGGGAAGACGGGCGGAGGCATCCGGCAATTCATAAACGTCCCCGCAGAAAGAGTGTGGGGACGCCACGATGGAGCCGAAGGAACCGATCGGTCCAGCCACATCATGTATCCAGGCCGAAGGTTGTTTGTGAGTACCCGATCCCCATTCAATATTCAGACGATCCTGATAGGTTTTGAGATCGGCGGCGGTTTGCGAGTCGGCAGATGAACCCTCCGAGGCCGGCGCAGTCTCGGACTGAGCGAGTGTAACGTCTACGGCTCCGAGATTGCCGGTTGCGCGGTCGCGGGCAACCACACGCGTCAAAGCAATGCGCTTTGACGCGGGAAACTCGAGCAGATGGGGAAACCCGCGATCGAGGGTGCGAGCATAATCGGCCGAGGTAAGGATTTTCTCAAGCGGTGCATGGTAATAGCTGATGGGATGTCCAGTGTCATCGAAATTGCAGATTCCGTAATCGAGATCGACTCTGCGATCGATCCCCGTAAAACCTCTATCTTCTGGATCGCTATGGAGTGTGAGAAAAGAAAGCGAACTGGCGTCGAGGGTAACGAGGTAACGGAACACATCGGTTCGCCCGGTGTTGACGAGGCTGGCCTGAAGCGTGAAGGAGAGTGGAGTGACGGGGTAATAGCAGGCCGATTGTCGCAGAATCTGATCTATTGTTTCTTTTTTTAGAACGGGAGCATCGGGGGGCGGCACGGCGAGCCCAACGTAGTATTCGTGACGGTAGAAGAGTTTGATTCGAGGGCGACTGCTGGAAATCGCGATACGGTGATGACCGCTCGTCCACCCATCTGGCCCGGGATGGAATGCGAGCAGATAGTGGACTGTGGAGCGCTCAAGACAGCTTGTGGCAATGCGGACGCCGGTCTCTGCATCGTTTTTGGAAGAGGGCGATTTTGTGGGGTCTACGATGGAAAAACTGCTGATGGGCTCGGAGGATTGCGATGCGATGGAGCGAAATGCCCGGTGTTTTCGCTTTTTAGTTGTTTCGAATTCTGCTGCCTCAGACACCTGAAGTTCGGCGGGCTTAAGATCGAGGACCGGCTGGTTGCGGCGATCGAGTGCGATCAGATCGACCAGGACTTCGCGCGTAGTGACACGGAGCGTTGTGAACTCCGGTTCGTTTGGAGATTGAGGATTTTCGGCATTTTCGGCGGCCGGGGTTCGTTGCGTTCGGGGGGCCGCGATACTTAAAGGCTTTGGCACGCATAAGGCAATGGCTGCTAAAGCGAACAGATATTTGCGCATATCGGGACCAGCATCATGATAGTCGAGTTCGAGGTCTGCGGCTGCCCTATGACTGGCAATGCCGTAGCCACAGCTGCTCGATGTAGCTGTCGGTCATGCCTGCGATGTAGTCGGCTACGGTGCGTGCCAGGCCTTCGCTTGGAATCTGTGACTGGTGGTCGGCGGGCAGAAGCGTTGGATCGGCCATCAGAGCCGCGAAGAGTCCCTGAACGACCTGGGCGGCGCGTTCGTGCTCTTCTTCCATTCCGGGCGAGTTGTAAAAGTGGGTATAGAGATAGCTCTTGGCGGCGGCGCGTTCGGCTTCCATGGCGGGACTGAGCGCTGCGATTCTGTTGGGCGCGCGGCGGATGTCGTCGAGCGTAGTGGCACCGATGGCGGCCACGCGATTGCGGACTTCTTCGATCAGATCGGTGACCAACGCGTTGAGCATGCGGTTGAGGGTTTCGTAAATAGCCTGCTTAGACAGTGCATGGGGATATTGCGCTGTTACCTCGTCGTAAAAGCGACGGAAAAGCGGCACATGTTGGCAGACGCCTTGGACGGTGAGGATGCCGGAGTCGAGGCCATCGTCGAAGTCGGCGGTGAGGTAGGCGATTTCGTCGGCGAGGTCGATCATTTGCGCCTCGAGCGGAGGACGCAGATCGAGGAAGTACGGCGCGAGTTCAGGATGAGTGGCGCTGGAGTAGTCGCGCGAGTGCTTGACGATGCCTTCGCGCACCGCAAGGGTGAGGTTGAGGCCGCGCCAGGCCGGATAGCGCTCTTCAAACCAGGTGACGATGCGGAGAGCGTGCAGGTTGTGGTCAAAGCCGAGGCCATGCTGCCGCAAAGCGGTATCGAGGGCTTTTTCGCCCGCATGGCCGAAGGGGGGATGACCGATGTCGTGGGCAAGGGCGAGGGCCTCGGCGAGTTCGCGATTCAAGCCGAGAGCGGCGGCGAGCGTGCGGGAGATCTGGGCTACTTCAAGCGTGTGGGTTAGCCGGCTGCGGGAGTGGTCGCCGGGCAGATTGCGCGCGAGGCGGGAGAAGACCTGGGTTTTTCCTGCCAGCCGCCGGAATGCGCGGGCGTGAAGAATGCGGGCGCCATCGCGGGCGAAGGCAGACCGATAGGGATGCGGCGGCTCGGGATGAATGCGGGTAGCGAGATCGCCGTTTTGGTCGACGGCAATGTCGGGCGGCAGTGCTTCATTTTGTTTGGATCGAGAATTCATCCGGAATTGGTCTTGGTCTGGTTATATCGCAGCGGAGGGTGCGTATGCACGGCGACTTGGGATTGTGAGACAGATCAAGACAGGTTCTGTCGAGAAATTGCGATGAACGTGTTGATAGTCACGATGCTGCACCATGTGGAGTGCTATAGAATCCATGCTGCGGCAGAATTGGACAATCGCCCGGGTCCGGGAGTACGATCCTGCCGATTTTAGAAAGTGCGCGGGCAGGCGTCGAAATTTCGCGCATTCCGAAATTCTTCACATTCGCACAGGAGGCAAGAATGAAGACGATGAAATGTGTTGGATTGGCCCTCGTGGCCCTTGGAGTTGCATTCACGACAGGCTGCGGCAGGCATTCAAAAAAGGAAGTTTTTTACCTGGTTTCGTCGAACATGGCATTGCCATATTGGCAAACAGCCGCAAAGGGGTTTAACAAGGCGGCAGCAGAGTACCAGGTGACCGCGAAGGTTGTGGGACCTGAGAACTACGATCCGCAGGCAGAACTGACTGAACTGCAGAAGGCGGTTGCGGCAAAGCCTGCCGGCATCCTGATTTCCGTGGCCGATGTTTCAGTGCTGGGGCCTGCGATTGATGCGGCGATCGGCGCCGGGGTTCCGGTGATTACGATCGACTCCGATGCGGTGGGCAGCAAGAGGCTTTTCTTTATCGGCACCAACAATCTGGAAGCCGGCAGGATGGGTGGCCACCGCGTCATTGAGCAATTGGGCGGCTCCGGCAACGTGGTCTTCTTCACGATTTCAGGACAGCCGAACATGGAAGAGCGGCTGAAGGGCTTCAAGGATGTGTTGGACACTCGGCCGAATATTCATGTTGTTGACGTGATCGACATCAAGAGCGATGCGCGCACGGCTTTCGACAAGACGCAGCAGTTGATGGCGCTGACGGGACCCAAGAAGATCGACGCATTTGTCTGCCTTGAATCAGCCTCGGGCAAGATGGTGTCGGACGCGATCAAGAGAACCGGCCAAACCGACAGGCTGCTGATTGCCTGGGACGTGAACCAGGATACGCTGGATGGAATCAAGAGCGGGACAATCAACGCAACGGTGGCGCAGAAGCCATTCACCATGGGCTATGTCGGCCTACGTTCGCTGGATGAGATATTCCATTCTCCGCCGCCGTCGCTGACGACGGATTATAGCCAGGATGCGTTTTCTCCATTCCCAGTATTTGTGGATACGGGCACATCGCTCGTGGACAAGCGTAATGTCGATGCGTACATTGCATCGGCAGCGGCACACCAGTAGCGAGTGCACAGGCAAAGATCGCAGTCTTTTGGCGAACTGAATATCGGAGTCGGCGGCAGCTTCACAGAATTGGAAGCTGCAGCATTTTTTGTGGAAGCAGAATTGCATGGATGGATTTGAGAACGGCATAAACACTACGGTAAATCGATTCCAAGAATATCTGATCAAAGCTGCGTGAGGGCCACTTGACGTGGCACGAAAATGGGTCCAACATAAGCAGCAAATGGGCTGTTCTGCGTGGTTCCGCGACTCTCTGCTGGGATTGTGCAAGCAGTCAATGTGGTGATTGACCGGGCTCGATACGCTCAATTCCGGGAAAAGAATGCGAGGCGAGCGATGGTGGTCAAAACACAATTGACGGGCACCGAAGTCACCGGACTGTGCGTCGGCTCACGGAACGTGCGCCGATATTTTCCGAAGAGCATTCGAGTCATTGAGCTGCGATTGGATCATCTAGAGATTCAATGCGGCTTGTCTCCGGAATTCTGGCGCGGGGAACCGGAGATCCACGATCCACGTCTTTGTGTATGGCTTAACTCCAAGGTCTCCCACCGGGTTGGCGCACATAACGATCGCCGGCTGGCGATGACCCCAGCCGGAAACAACGCATTCAGGCTGCGTCCGTCTAACGAAAAGGAAGACAGCATGTTCGGCATGGGGCCGCTTTCGTCAGTGTGAATGGTACGGGTTTGAGCTGCCGAAAAAAGCTGTGGCAGCATGATTTTTTGCGGGATCAACCGCCCTTTAGTTGCCGTTTATAAATCAGAGTGAGCAGGACGGTGGATTTTTCCGCTACGAAAGCGTGGTTTCTATGAAAAAGCAACTAGAGAATGAAGCAATAGAAGCTTTGCGGCAGACCCTGAGTCAGATTTCCGTGGTGAAGATCAAGGAAATCAAGACGGAATCGCATCGGCATCGCGGAGATAGCACCATCCTTGCCCATGTCGAAATCTATGGACATGCGCACAGACTGGTCTGCAAGCTGGTGTGCGACTGCTCCCCAATCGAACTGCAGCGCACGTTTCTGCAGTTGCGAACGCTGCATGCGCGATTCCCCGGCGAGACAACGCCGGTTCTGATAGCTCCTGTTCTGACGGAGGAGGCGCAGAACCTCTGCAGGGACAGCAATACAGGTTTTCTCGATCTGGAAGGGAATGCACGGATTTATCTAGATGAAGTTTTTATTGTGAAGCGCTCATTGACGCATCACAAAACGCTCCCGCCCCCGGCTGAACCATTGCCCACAAGCGAAACGGCCCGCTTTGCAGGAATTGCATAGCCCGTGCCGGGCTTCCTCAGCCAACGGCGGTAAACATGAAGGGCGGCCAGATGATTGGCCGCCCTTCTTGTTCCCAGGCATTCAGCGTGTCTTTCGCTACTCGGGTTTGTTCTGGTTTGTTGTATTTTCCTGTTTGGCGAGTCTGACGCGAGCAGTTTCCAGTTTCTTCTGCACCTTGGCCACCTCGGTCGGCTCCACATCGGGAGGCGCGGATTTCGAGAACTCGGTCAAGGAAAGCTCCCACTGCGCCGCAGCGAGGCGAATGCGCCCGGTCTTCTCGTAGAGATCGCCGAGGTGGTCGTGGACCGTGGGATCGGTCTGATCACGCTCAACGGCCTGGCGCAGGTTCTCCTCGGCCAGCTCATATTGGCCGAGCTTGAAATAGGCCCAGCCGAGCGAGTCGAGGTAGGCGCCGTTCATCGGTTCGATTTCAACGGCCTTGCGGATCATCTTGAGCGCTTCAGGCAGCCGAGTACCCTTATCGGCAAGCATGTAGCCGAGGTAGTTGAGGACAGCCGCGTTGTTAGGATCGAGTTCAAGCGCCTGGTGGAAGTACTGTTCGGCCTGTTCGGTGTGCTTCTGGCGCTCGGCCAGACCGCCCTTGAGGAACAACAGGTAAATGTTGTCATCCTTTTTGGTCGTTAGCGGGGTCGCCTTGTTCAAGGCATCCTCCGCTTCCTTCCACTTGTGGACGCGGGTGTAGATTTGTCCCAGGGCCAACCAGACCTCGCGATCGTCGGAGGTATTCTTGAGCATGCCCTTGGCCATGGCAACGCCCTCTTCCTCCTTGCCCTGGTCTACAAGCTCACCGGCGAGCATGAGCTTGAGATCGCGATCTTTTGGATTGGTTTCGACGGCTTTGCGCGAAACTTCGATGGCCTTATCGAACATCTTTGCGTCGCGGTAGACGTCGACCTCGCCCTGGTATCCGCGCAAGGAATAATCGCCGCCGAGTTCGATCATTTTCTGATAGGTCGCGATGGCTTCGTCGACCTTGTTCTGCTCGTGGTAAACCGCACCCAGCCGCTCAAGAAAGATGGCGCGATTGTTCTTTTCGTCCGCGGTATAAGCGCCGTTGGCATGAGAAGTCAGGTCGACCATGTGTTCGTAGACCTGCGCCGACTCGTCGTAGCGGCCAAGAACGTCGAGGAGCAGTCCCTCGTTGTAACCGGCCTCGGGCGAATCAGGGTCCTTCTTCACGGCTTTCTTCACGGTCGTCAGCGCTTCTTCGTACTTGCCCTGGCGGCGGAGGATTTCGCCGATGTGAATCGTGGCGCCTGCGTCTTCGGGGTCTGCCGCTGCGATTTGCTGAAATTCCTTGAGAGCGGCGTCGAGCTGATTGTCGTTGAGCAGCGCCTGCGCCAGTGCCCCCATGGTATGCACGTCATCGGGGTCCAGATCGGTGGCGCGCTTGTATGCCTCAATCGCGTCTTTGGGACGCTTTAACTGGTCATAGACCGCTCCCAGCGCGAACTCCATTTTGGGAGTGCGTTCGGACACAGCGACCGACTCGATGACCTTCGCGGAGTGGGCAAGGTCGCCGTTCTCGGCAAACAGGCGGGAGAGATTCAGAACCACATCTTCCGAATCGGGATCGATGTCCCGGGCAGCCTTGAACTGCGCTTCGGCTTTTTCGTTCTGGTGTTTGACCGTGTAGAGCTTGCCGAGCACCATGCGATCTTCCACACTCCTGGGATCCAGCGAAACGATCGTTTCAAATTCGCCGATGGCCTTGTCCAGGGTGTTGCCGTTGGGGGACGAAGAGGATACCGCGTTCTGCGCTTCGCTCAATTGACGCAAATAGATGCGGCCGAGTAGACGATGCGCATCAATGTCGTTCGGGGAACTCTTGAGCAGGCCGCGGGCGGTCGACTCGGCATCGCGCACCTGCCCGGTGCGGAGATACAAATCTGCCAGTTCGTCATTCAATTCGGGCGAATTGGGATCGGCGCTCAGCGCGGTCTTGTATTCCTCAACGGCGTGGCGCATGTATTCGGGCCGGCCGGAGGCGATGGCTTGCTCCTCGTAAATGTGCGCGAGGGCAGAGTGGTAATACGACTGGGCGCGGTCAGGGACGGCCGTGGAAGGTGAAGCAGATGCCGGCTTCTGGTCGGCGTTGCCGCTGGTAGCGCTGGCCGTTGGCGGCGAAGCCGGCTGTGGCGGAGTGCTGTGGGGCGGAGTGGCATCGGATTGTGCCGACACGGCGGTCGCTGCAACCAGAGAAGCGACAAGCGGCAGCCATAGGAATGGCGATAATGTTTTTATTTTCATGATCCTCGGGGATCCAGTGTGTCAGTTTCAGGCTAGGTAGATACCCCACCTGTCTGGCCAGTCAAGAGCTTTGATGCCGACGGCGTACCGGCCAGCCCGCCTGCTGTTAAAGACGATTTTACCCGTGAATAGTCGCAGGGAACTAACCGATTCGCGGGATTTCGCCAGCCTGGTAACGGATATATTTCGGGCGGAAAAGCCGATCCGCCGTGAGATTGTATCCATCGAACCCGGCTTGAGCCTGCGCGCATAGGGCTTACGTCGTGAAATAGGCTCGGGATCAGTGGCGGAAATGCCTGATTCCGGTAAAGACCATGGCGATCCCGAGGCGGTCGGCGGCGGCGATCACGTCGTCATCCTTCACGGATCCGCCGGGTTGAATGACGGCGGTGGCTCCGGCGGCTGCTACGGTCTCAAGTCCGTCGGGGAACGGGAAGAATGCGTCGGAGGCGGCAACGGTTCCCTTAAGCGGGAGGACGGCTTTCTGGGCGCCGAATCGGGCGGCGTCAACACGGCTCATCTGGCCGGCGCCGATGCCGACGGTCTGGCCGTCTCGCGCGTAGACGATGGCGTTGGATTTGACGTGCTTGCAGACGCGCCAGGCGAAGATGAGGCTGCGGAGTTCTTCGGCCGTGGGCGGACGCCAGGTGACGACTTTGAGCTCATCTTCGGTGACGCGGCCGGTATCGGCGTCCTGCAGGAGTAAGCCTCCGGATACGTGCTTAACGACGGGACGGGTTGGGGCGTTGCGGACTTCGACGAGGCGAAGGTTCTTCTTGGCGGCGAAACGCTCGCGGGCTTCCGGGGTGAAGGCCGGCGCGGCGATCGCTTCGACGAAGAGTCTTGCGATTTCGGCGGCGGCTTCAGCATCTACCGCGCGATTGATGCCGACGACGCTCCCGAATGCCGAGACCGGATCGCAGGCGAGGGCTTTCAGGTAGGCCTCGAGGATAGAGTGGCCGGTTGCGGCACCGCATGGGTTGGTGTGTTTCACGATGATGACGGCGGGATCGTCGAATTCCTGCACGAGTTCCCAGCAGGCATCGAGATCGACGAGGTTGTTGAAGCTGAGTTCCTTGCCTTGAAGTTGGGTGGCGCCGGCTACACCGAGTCCGGAACCGTCGCTGTAGAGCGCCGCGCGCTGATGAGGATTTTCGCCGTAGCGCAGCGATTGAGCGAGAGGCATGTTGATACGTAGCGTCGATGGGAAGGCATTTGTGTCTGGAGAAGCGGCATTTGCCGGAGCGGGCGCGGTGGCGATCGAGTCGAGGGTGTTGGCAATGGCGGAGTCATAGGCGGCGGTGGTGGCGAAGGCCTGCTTTGCCAAGCGCCAACGTGTTTCGCGTGTGATGGCACCGTGATTGCTGACGAGTTCCTGGATGAGAGCGGGATAATCGGAAACGCGGGTGACGATGGCGACGTCTTCAAAGTTTTTGGCGGCGGAGCGGACCATCGATGGACCGCCGATGTCGATGTTCTCAATGAGGTGGCCGAAGGAGACGCCGGGCTGCGCGGCGGTTTTCTCGAAGGCATAGAGGTTCACAACCACCATGTCGATGGGCTGGATTTGGTGAGCAGCCACGGCGGCTTCATGTTCGGCATTGCCGCGGATGTAGAGCAGGCCGCCGTGCACGCGCGGGTGGAGGGTCTTGACGCGGCCATCGAGCATCTCGGGGAAGCCGGTAAGGTCGCTGATGTCCTTCACGGTCAGTCCGGAATCACGCAGGGCACGGGCCGAGCCGCCGGTGGAGATCAGCTCGACGCCGAAGCCGGCGAGTGCTTTGGCAAGCTCAACGAGCCCGGTTTTATCTGTAACGCTGAGCAGTGCCCGGCGAATTGTTTTGACCGTACTTGTGGAAGAACTCACGGTAGCGCTCCTGGCGATCTTCGGTTGATGGATTAGCGCGCCGAAAGGGCGCAGGGTGCGAAGACCAAAGAACAGACTACAACGAGAGGCCGGGCGGGATTTGTGCGGTGATTTGCACCGCAGGGAGGGCTTCTGCGGTGCGTAACCCGATGCATGTAATGAAGTAGAGTGATGATATGAGCAGTGTTCCCCCATCGCCCCCGGGGGCTGGGTCCCTCAGCAGTCAGTCCAATGTTGAGCCGGAGATTCTTCGACCGGCCGAGGGATACATTCCGACTCCGCAACCGATGGTGCGAAGGCGGCGGTCATTCTGGGCCACGGCTCCGGCGACCTACGTGCTGGTAGGGATTAACTGCGCCGTGTTTCTGGCAATGGTGATGCATGGGGTGAGCGCGCTCGGTCCGACTGCCGACCAGTTGATGTTCTGGGGAGCGAATAATGCTGGCTCAGTGCTGATTAGCGACCAGTGGTGGCGGATTATCACCGCGATGTTCGTTCACGTGGGCATCCTGCACCTGGCCACCAACATGTGGTGTTTGTGGAACCTGGGTCTGCTGGCCGAACCGCTCATGGGGTCATTCGGAGTCACGGCTGTGTACATCCTGACGGGCGCTGCCGGCAACCTGCTCTCTGTGTTCTGGAACGCCCGGCATTTGAGCGTGAGTCTGTTCGACCAACAGTTGCAGCATCAGGCATTCTATCCACTGAACTATTTCTCACCGGGCGCTGGAGCATCGGGCGCTGTGTTCGGCATTGCGGGCGCACTCATCGTGCTGTTGAAGTCCGATCGTCTTCCGGTGCCACCGATGGAGTTGAAAAGGCTGCGGAAGTCGGTCATCTACTTCGCCGCGATTAACTTGGTGATCGGTCTTGCTATCAGCTGGGATGTTGTTTCGTCGCGCACTGGAATAAGCATCGATAACTCGGCGCATCTTGGCGGCGTGCTGTGCGGACTGCTGTTTGCCGCGCCGATGGTGCCCCGCATCGGGAATCCCCGAAATGTTTTCCAGACGCGCCTGCAGATTGCCGTCGGTATGATCGTCGGCATCCTGGTGTTATTTGGGTTCTTTATCACGATCGTGACGGCGTAGAGACCGTTTCAGTCCGTTCGTGAATTCCTGGCGTGGATCGTGCGAAAATTAGTTGGACCGCTGCTCGTCTAATCCCATCCTTGGAGGAAGACCGTGAGGCGTCGAGAATTCCTGAAACAGGCTGCCGTAACTGCTGCCGCCATTGCTGCCTCAAGCCAACTTAAAGCGAAAACTCCCGCAAATCCAATTGTCCGGCGCACGCTGGGGCGAACGGGTGAGCAGCTTTCGATCATTGCCTTCGCTGGCATCGTGGTGATGAATGAAAGCACCGGTGAATCGTCGAATATTGTGGCAGAAGCCGTGGATCGCGGAATCAATTACTTCGATGTTGCTCCAAGCTATGGGAACGCCCAGGAGCGGCTCGGCCCGGCGCTGGCCCCGTATCGCAAAAACTGTTTTCTGGCGTGCAAGACGGAAGGCCGCACAAAGGACGACTCGCGCAAGCAACTGGAAGAGTCGCTGCGGCTGCTGAGAACGGATCACGTGGATTTGTATCAATTCCATGCGCTGACGAAGATGGCGGAACTCGACAAGGTGCTTGGTCCGGGCGGAGCGATGGAGACGATGGAGGCGGCGAAGAAGGAAGGGAAGATCCGCTATATCGGATTCAGCGTGCACTCGGCGGAGACCGCGGTGGCGGCGATGGATCGGTATAACTTCGACACGATTCTCTTTCCACTGAACTTCGTGCTCTACACGCAGGCGGGGTTCGGGCCGCAGATTTTAAAGAAGGCGCAGGAAAAGCAGATGGGAATCCTGGCGCTGAAGAGCATGGCAAAGACGGTGTGGCCGGATGATCAGAAGAAGGACCATCCGGAGCCGAAGTGCTGGTACAAGCCGGCGAGTTTTCCGGATGAGGCTTCAATGGGATTGCGCTGGACGTTGGGACACCCGATCGCGGCGGCGATTCCGCCGGGAGATGAACGCTACTTCAGGCTGGCGATGGATGTGGCGCAGAACTACAAGCCGCTGGAGCCGCATGAAGAACAGGCGCTATTGGCAGGCGCGCATGGCGCCGAGCCTATCTTTCACCTGGGGAATGATGTCTAGCACCGGGGCTTGGTGCGTCACTGGCCATGATGCCCAAAGCCCCGCGCGGCCTGAAACAAGAACTATCGAACTGCGGTTGAGGCGAACTTTTTCACCATAGCGAGCAGCAACTTGCGATCGCTGTCATTGAGATTTGTGGAGTAGCGGCGAATCTGGGTAAGAAATCGGAGTTCCTCGTCGCTGAGGTGTTGCGTGTTTACGCCGCCGTTGAGCGAATCCTCGGCAAAAAACTGGGCAATGGGCAGGTCGAGCGCAAGCGCGATTTTAGAAAGCGTGTCGAGGGAAGGAACGGTGTGTCCGTTTTCAACCCGCGACAGATAGCAGCGCAACAGGCCGGTTTTCTTTTCGATGTCCCCCTGGGAGAGCCCCTTTTGCAGCCGATGCGCACGGATGGTGGTGCCGATCTTCATCACGCCATTGCCTTTCCCGCTTCCGTGCGTAGGAAGAGCTCACGGTAGCTACCACTGAGTTATTGGCGTAAGAGTAAACATGGCATCACAGAGAGCGCAAGCGGAAATCTGAAGATGAAATAACCGGAGTAACCATGATGTAAACCAAGAAGGAAACAGTGCTTCGGTTGCGATCGGGTTACTTTTTCGATTTCTGCTGGTTCTGAGGCAGGTGCGGAACTCCCGAAGTCGACAAAGCACTTAGATTGCTGTCGGCGTAAACCTTCATGGTGCGCTGCTCGTCTGTCTGAGTACAGGTTCGAGTCTGGGAGCATGGATGAGGCGAGGGGCAATATGCCGGGCTGTCGCCGCGGCAATGTGTGTGGTCGCAGGTGTTGGCGCGCGAGCACAATCGACGCCTCCGGCACCGGCTGCCCGTGCCGCGGTGAATTTGACAGGCTCGACTTCCGCGCGCACTCCTGATGCTCCAATGCCGGTAACGGGCGGCAGGCTTCACGGAACTGTGAAGAGCGCGGCGATTCCGCTGCCGGGTGTGACGATCACGGCGCAGAACACGCTCACAGGAAAGCGCTATTCGACGACGACGGACGTGACCGGCGCGTGGTCGCTGACGATTCCGCAGAATGGGCGGTACGTGATCCGCACCCAGTTTGCGGCATTTGCGCAGGGCGATCAGGAAGCTTTGCTGAATGCGGCCAATCATGATCAGGCCGTCGATTTTCAACTGATGCTGGCTTCGCGGGCGGCCCAGCAGCAACAGCGCGAAGTAGCGCAGTCAGGACAGGTGTCGCAGGCGATTCGCCAGTTGGCGGGAAGCGGTGCGCAGGCGCTGAACCTTGTGAGCGCACTGGCTGGGGATACAGAGACGCAGGGCGGAGCCGCAGGCACGAGTGGTGCGGCGCTGCCATCGATTGCGGAAAACTCCGACTTCAGCGATGAATCGGTTGCCATCAGCGGCCAGGCGGGATCGGTGAGTCCGCTGGCAGGCGTGGACATGGATCGCTTGCGCGATGCGATGGAGACGATGCGCGCGCAAGGTGGCTTCAATGGTGGAGGGCCGGGCGGCGGGTTGTTTGGCGGTGGAGGATTTGGCGGTGGATTTGGGCCGGGAGGGTTTGGGGGCGGAGGCTTTGGGGGCGGTCGCGGGGGCTTTGGTGGACGCGGGAATTTCCGCGGTTTCAATCCGGGCCAGCCCCACGGCGCAATCTTCTGGATGGGGAGCAACTCAGCGCTGAATGCCGAGCCGTTCAGCCTGCGTGGCCAGGCGCAGGAGCAACCGGCTTCGGGAACGAATCGATTCGGGCTCACATTCATCAGCGCGCCTTATATTCCGGGACTGACGAAACCGAGCGGGAAAGATACGGTGTTTCTGACGCTGTCAGGGTCGCGGAGTTCGAACCCGCTGGATGAATATGCGACGGTGCCGACGGATGCTGAACGTGCGGGAGATTTTTCGGCTGCCGGGCTGCCGGCGATTTTCGATCCGACCACGCTTCAGCAGTTCACCTCGAACGGCGTGGGGAATGCTATTCCCGCCGAGCGCATTTCACAACAGGCGAAAGCGCTGCTTAAGTATTTTCCCGAACCGAATATTCCGAATTCGATTCAGAACTATCACCTGCTTTCGACGGAGCAGTCGAATTCGACGCAGGCGGGAATTCGCTACATGCGGAGCATCGGGGCAAATGCTTCGCCATTCGGCATGGGCGGCCGAGGTGGTGGCGGCGGGCGGCGTGCGCAGCAGAGCCAGGGCTTGCGGCAGAGCGTGAACGCCAACTACAACTGGAGCCACTCGGCGTCGGACAACGTGAACCTATTTCCGCAACTGGGTGGAAAGACTGCGTCCAACTCTTACTCGCTGCAAGCCGGGTACACGCTGGGTTACAAGAAGTTCACGAATATTTTCAACGTGAACTGGAATCGTTCGGACAGCAATGTGATCAATTTCTTCACCAATGGGCCGGACATCGAGACGCAACTTGGCATTCTTGGGCCGGATGGGGATCCGCTGAATTCGACGCCGCTGAATTACGGATTGCCGAGCGTGGTGCTGAGCGATATTTCGGGATTGAATGAGCAGCAGCCCCGAGTGGCCGTTGCGCAGACGATTTTGGTTTCAGAGACGGTGAGCTGGATCCACGGCAAACACAATATGCGCTTTGGCGGGGATTATCGGCGGGTGCACAACGATTTTCTTTCCAGCTCGAATGCGACGGGGAGTTTTACATTTACAGGGCTGTTCACGCAGGACACCCCAACCGATACAAACACGGGCTCCTCGTTCGCAGATTTTCTTCTGGGGCTTCCGCAGCAGACTGCTCTCAATGCGGCGCGCGACAAGAGCTATCTGCGGGATAACGTGCTGGACGGTTTTGGGCAAGATGACTGGCGCTGGAAGCCGAGCCTCACGTTGAATTACGGTCTGCGGTATGAATTTTTCGCGCCCTATACGGAGAAGTTTGGGCGGCTTGCCGAGGTTGCCACCAATCCCATGGAGGGGTTTACTTCGCAGACAGAAGTGCAGTCCGGACAGAATGGGCTGCCGGCGTCGCTGGTCGATCCGTACGGCAAGGCACTTGCTCCGCGGATCGGGATTGCGTGGAGAGTGCCGAAGCTGAAACAGACCGTGATTCGAGCGGGCTTCGGGATGAACTACACAGTTGGCTCGTATTCATCATTTGCGACGACGATGGCGCATCAACCGCCCTTTGCAAATGAGCAGACGAACCAGGAGACCGATGCGAACGGAGCGCCGACTTCGACATGCGCGCAAAGCGACACATGTCTTACCCTGGCGCAGGGATTTCCGGCTCCGGCAACGGTTGGGAATTATGCGCTCGATCCGCACTTCCGATTGCCTTACGTGCAGGTTTGGAATCTCGACATCCAGAAGACGCTGCCGTGGGGCATCATGCTGAATGTCGGTTATAACGGTTCGAAGGGGAACCATCTGGATATTGTTACGGCGCCGCGCGCACTTGCGTTCAGCCCGAATACCGATCCGACGAATCTGATTTTTCGATACGAACAGGCGGCAGCGTTCTCGAAATTTAATGCAGGCACTCTGCGCTTGAACAAACGGATGTCGAACGGAATCGCGCTGGGAGCTAACTATCAATATTCGCATTCGATCGATGATGCGGGCGCTTTGGGCAGCGTTGGCGGCGTGGGGGCGCAGAACTGGACAGATCTAGCCGCTGAAGAGGGCGACTCGACGATTGATCAACGCCACAAGGTGAGCGGAACATACCTGTATGAATTGCCTTTCGGCAAGGATAAGCGTTGGATGACGACCGGTTCGGGTTCGCACATTCTGGAGGGATTCTCGGCTTCGGGCAGCTTTACGTTTGCGAGCGGGACACCGCTCACGCCTGTTTTCGATGCGGCTGAGAGCAGCGTGGCTTGCGGTACCGGCGGAACGTTTCGGCCGAATCTTACGGGAACACCATTGAATTTGAGTTCAGGCCGGCAATGGTTCAACCCTGCAGCATTCAGCGAACCGGCGTCGAACCAGCAGTTCCCGTGCGGCGTGTTCGGGAATGCGCCTCGAAACTTCATCACCGGGCCAGGGACGGTGCAGAACAACATGGCTCTCTCGAAGACAATGCAACTGGGCGAGACGCGGAGCCTGGAGATTCGCGCCACGATGAACAACGCATTCAATACTGTTCAGTATTCGGGCGTTGATGCCAATGTTGCTTCACCTACATTTGGACAAGTGACATCCGCGGGCTCCATGCGGTCGTTCCAATTCACTTCGAGGTTCAGGTTCTGATGGCGCATTGGAAGCGGAAGATGGCGGCCTTGGCGGCGATATGCGCGCTTGCACTCCCGGGCGGGCAGATTGCGCCGGCACAGGAGGCGAAAGGAGCGGGGCAGGACAATTATGTTTTCAAGGCCAATGCGGAGTTGGTTCTGACGAATGTAGTGGTGCGCGATGCGAAGACAGGCGAGTTTGTGCGCGGCCTGAAGCAGAGCGACTTCAAAGTTCTCGAAAACGGAAAACCGCAGCAGATATCGACATTCGATTTTCAGTCGGTGGATATGGCGACGCCGCTCAAGGAAGCGACAGTCATGGGGCTGGCGGCGGGTGTGAACGGACCGGGAACGAAGGCCGCCGTTGTCGCTAAGCCCGAAGATCTGCTCAACCATCGGTTGATTGTGATGTTTTTCGATTTGACCTCAATGCAACCTGAGGACGTGGACCGCTGCGTCAAGGCGGCGCGCGATTTTCTGACGAACAAGATGCAGCCGGCAGACTTGGTTGCGCTGGTTTCACTGGATCAAACGCTCAAGGTGGACCAGGATTTTACTTCGGACAAGACAGCGCTCGCCAATGAGGTCGGGATCTATAACGGCACGGAGGGGCAGGGCTTCGCGGAAGGGGCAACGGCGAATTCGAACCAAGTGGAGGACACGACAGGTTACACGCCGGACGAGAGCGAGTACAACGATTTAAATACAGACCGCGAATTGTTTGCGCTGCGGGCAATTTCAAAATCGCTCGAACGGATTACGGAGAAGAAGTCGCTGCTGTATTTTTCGGGCGGCGTTTCGCGGGACGGCATCGAGAACCAGGCGTCGCTGCGGGCGGCTATTAATTCTGCGGTGCGCGCCAATCTTTCGATCTACAGCGTGGATACGCGCGGTTTGCAGGCGATTTCGCCGCTTGGGGATGCATCGACGGGTAGCACCCGGGGTTCCGGAGCATTCAACGGTGCCGCGCTTGCGAACAACATGAGCGCCAATTTCGCCACGCAGGAAGTGATGGCGACGCTGAGTTCCGATACGGGCGGCAAGGCGTTTTTTGACTCGAACGATTTTGCGCCGGCATTTGCGCAGGTGCAGCGGGACACTTCGGCCTACTACGCGATCGGGTTCCACTCATCGAATCCGGCGCGCGATGGCAAGTATCGCAAGCTAACCATCAAGATCAATCGGCCCGGCATGAAGCTCGAATACCGGCCTGGTTACTATGCGCCTGCGGACTTCAAGCATGCAGGCCGCGAAGACCGCGAGCGCGAACTGGAGGAAGAACTGGCGAGCGATCTGCCCGCTACTGACGTAGCCGTCTATCTCGACGCGATGTACTTCCGGCTGGACGAGAATCGATTCTTCGTGCCGGTTTCGCTGATCGTGCCGGGATCGCAGATTCCTTTTGTCAAGGGTGGAGACAAGGACAAGGCCACGCTCGACATTATTGGCGAAGTGATTGACGAGGTGAAGCGGCCCATCGGAAGCGCGCGGGAGACGGTGAAGCTCAATCTCGACCCGGCTTTGCAGGCGCGGCAAAAGAATATCGAGTACACCACGAGCTTCAACCTGCCGCCGGGAAAATATCATCTGAAGTTTGTGGTGCGCGAGAACCAGACAGGCCGCATGGGTTCCTTCGAAGCGGATATCACGTTGCCGGATATGAAGAAGCAGCCGCTCAAGATGAGCTCGATTGTGCTGGCTTCGACGCGGCAGGCGAGCAAAAAGACGTCGCCGCTGGTGCGCGCGGGCGAAGAATACATCCCCAACATCAGCCACGTTTTCCGCCAGAATCAGCATCTTTATTTGCTCTACGAAGTGTATGGTCCTACGAAGGAAAAACTCGCGCAGGGTCAGCCTAAGGGAACCAAAGCTGGGATCGATGTGCTGAGCAGCCTCGAATTGATCCAGGGCTCGACGAAGGTCTACGAGACGCCGCTGGTGCAGGCGAAAGCGGTGAATGTGGAAGGCCGGGACGCGGTGGCCGTCGAATTGGATGTGCCGCTGAAAGGGCTGAAACCGGGATCGTACGTGTGCCAGCTGAATGTGATTGACGACGCGGGCGGGAGTTTTGCGTTCCCGCGTTTTGCTGTGCTGGTGCGCGAACCCGCCGCAAATGCGACTCCCACGGTGCCCGCCTCCGCCGCATCGGGCTCCGGCGCGGTGGGGACGAAGTAGACTCAAATCCTGCAACAGTTCGGATTGGCCGTTCCGCGTATTCTGGAGCGGAGGGGCGAAATGAACGGCGACACAACAGGGCGGGTGGCAGTGATTACGGGAGCTACGGGAGGCGTGGGCGCGGCGGTCGCGCGTACTCTTTCCCGGGCCGGCTACTCGCTTGTCCTGACTGCGCCCTCCATGGACAAGCTGAGCGCCCTGGCTGCGCAGCTCAAGGGGCCTTGCACGGTGGTCGAGGGCAATCTGAGCGATGAGTCGCTGCCGGAGACGCTGCTCTATGCTGCGCTGGACCGGTTTGGGCGATGCGATATCTGTTTCAACAACGGGGCACTGTTCGAGGCGGGAATTATTGAGACCGTCGATATCGAACGGCTCAGCAGCATGGTGCGCGTGAATGTGGAGGGTTCGTTTCGGGTTGCTTATGTGTTTGTGAAGCATTTTGTTTCCGAAGGAGCGGGTCACCTGGTGAACGTGTCGAGCGTCCTTGGCAGCAGCGTGCGGCCAACTCCGTATGCGGCGACGCAGCGGGCAATTGAGGCGCTCTCAGATGCGCTGGCGGCGGAGCTGGTCGACAGCGAAGTTCTGGTTTCCTGTATTCAGCCCGGGCTAGTGAAAACCGGTTTGCATCATCGCTGGGAGATCGCGCGGGAGGGAGCTCAAGGAACCGGATATCCTCTGGAGCCGGAGGATTTTGCGCGAATGGTGCTCTTCATCCTGGAACAGCCGGGATTGAGACATAAAGAAGAAGAATCAGCCGGCGCCGAGATTTCTGCGAGCGAAGAACTGGCTGTTGGCCGGGATTCGAACGAGGCGGAAGCAGAAGTGGAAGAGCATCGCGATTCGGAATCCGCGGAGGAAGAAACTTCCGATGCTGCTGAAGAGGGGATTGTCCAGGACGAGATATGAAGGCAATCAGGCGGGCGGGTTTCTATCCTTTTCCGTGCCGCGATAGGGGCAATGGCGGCAGCCCGATCCGCAGCATGTTCCGCGCTTCAGCAGGTACGCGGCGGTAAAGACCATGTACGGGCCGTCGAAGTAGAAGTCCTCGGGGTCAAGTTGCTGGGCCGGGACTGTCGGCTTCGGGGGAGCATCGCCATCCATTCCTGCATTCTCTCAGACCGGCATTCGTTGATACGTTGCAGCCTTCGCCCAGCGCAGCGGCCCACATTTAGAATCGAATCATGACATTGACCGCGCAAGATCGCGCCCGCCGCATCAAGATTATTCTTTTTGATGTGGATGGTGTGTTGACCGATGGCACCATCTGGCTGGTACCTGCTCCGAACCCGGGCCCGGGCAGCACTGATACGCAGTCGCATCTCTCGAAGCACGAAGGGCAGGTTGGTTTCGGAGTTCACTCGGCAACGATGATGGAGGCCAAGGGCTACAGCGCACACGATGGTACGGCGATTTCGCTGGCACGGCTGGGCGGGATGAAATGCGGTGTGATCACCAAGCGCGTGAGCGAGACCGTGACGACGCGTGCCCGCGATCTAAAGCTTGAATTTGTCTACATGGGGCAGGCGTTCAAGATGCAGGCGGTCCGCGAGATCATGGCGAAGGAATGCGTGACGCTTGAGGAGATTGCTTATGTCGGGGATGACGTCATCGATCTTCCGGTGATGCGTGAATGCGGCTTTGCGGTTGCGGTAGCGAACGCGCGTCAGCAGGTGAAGGCCGAGGCGCATTATGTGACGCCGAACGCGGGCGGATATGGCGCGGGTCGCGATGCGGTTGAATTCATTCTCGAGGCCAAGGGCATTCTGCACAAGTGCATCGAGGAGTATATCGACGAGCGAAATCCCATCTCGCCTTCGATGGATATCGGCAAGGGGTCTGACTGACTCGATAGTGTGGCTCAATTCGCTGGCGGAAATATCTGCTCGATCAGAATGGTGCGCAATGTCTGGCGCAGGTCGGTTTTGGCATCGGGCTCGGTGTTGGACTGCGGGTGCAACTCGGGCGTTGGTGGCGGCGCACCCGTATCCGTTGTGTTTACGGCGAGAATGCTCGCGCAGTGGTTCGCCGGATCGATCAGCAATTCGGATGAAAATCCGCCCTGGTCGCCATCGTGATAGATGTAGCGGTGTCCACTGACTTCAACGATAAAGAAACCAAGGCCCATCTTCGGCTGGCTGCCATGCGGTCCGGCGGTGTATGCAGTTGCAGGCTGGCCGGGTTCGATGGCCGGCAACACGCCCGTCCATGCCTCTTCAAGCGAAGTGCGCTTGAGGACAATTTCGTAGAGTGGGTTGGCGGGATCTCCGATGAGGAAGCGGAGGTATTTCGCCATGTCGGCGATGGGGGCTTTGAGTCCGCTGTTGGACGTGGTGATGCCGGTGTCGAAATTGAAAGGCTGCGGGGTGAGCTTCGGCCCGGCGCGCAGATAGCTAGCGGAGACGTGGTCTTCGAGGAAATATGGCGCAACGTCGAAGTAGCTGTCGGTCATGCCGAGAGGCTTGAGGATGTTCTTGTCGATGTAGACTTCGAAATCGTCGCCACTGAGGCGCTCGATGATCTGGCCGAGGAAGACGTAGCCGAGATTCGAGTAGCTCCAGCGTGAGCCGGGGGCGAAGGCGATATGGGTGTAGGGGAGCATTGCGGCAACTTGCGACCACCGGGTCGGTTCGAACGGCTGCCAGTCGCAGTTGGAGGGGTCGTCGCAATCCCACGGCCATGTTGGGTTGCGAAAGCCCGCACTGTGCGTGAGCAACTGGCGGATGGTGATGGCGTCAATGCTGCCGAAGGTGTCGTGTACTTCGCGCAACTCGGGGACATAGCGAACGGCCGGATCGTCGAGCGAGAGTTTGCCACGGTCGCGGAGTTGCAGGATGGCGATGGCCGTCATGGTCTTGGTGATGGAGGCCCAGTTGTAGGCCGTCGCGTCGTCGATGCGCCGATGGGTTTCGGCGCGGGCTTCGCCGAGCACGATGGTTTGTGCTGGCCCCTGACCGCGCACCAGCGCGAACCCGCCGCCGATAACGCCGTGTTGGTTCAAGATCGATTCGAATTGAGGGCGGAATTTGTCGGGGTCGGGATGTGCGGTTGCGCGCTGCGCATGGCTCGTTGTGACGAGGGGAAGCAAGAGACACATCGCAGCGAGCGGAGAAACACATGAATGATGAGCCGGCATGGGGCAATCATAATATGCGTCGGGGAACGCTTATGCGGCTGCATCCGGAAGCACCGTATAGCGGCGGCGTGCGAGCCAGAGGAGAATGCCGGCGATGGCCCAGCACGTGCCGACGAGCTTTGCTTTTGGGCTGAGGTTCCACCACAGCACGGCGCAGGTAGCCATGCCGGCCAGCGAAATGAGCATGGGCAGTGTCTGCGACCAGCGGCCGTGACGCCATCCGCGCAAGAGGGACGCGAGGTTGACTCCGATAAAGGCCAAAAGCGCACCGTAATTCAACAGTTCCGCGCCAAGGTCGTAATTCAGGATCAGGGCTCCGAAGAGGCAGACGGATCCAATGAGAAGTACGTTGTTTCTGGGAATGCGATTCTTCAAGCTGACTGCGCCGAAAAAGCGACGGGGAATAGCGCCATCCTGCCCCATGGCATACAGCAGCCGGGCGGCGCCGAGTTGCGACGCCATCCCCGAGCCCATGTTAGCCAGAAGCAGCGAGGCGTTCACGATGGCCAGCAGGATCGGGCCGCCCATGCGCCCTGACACATGAACATATGCCGTGGTCACATCCGGAAAAGCTGCTCCGCGAGGCCAGACGAGCTGCGCGAAATATACTTCGATGCTGGCCAGAATTCCGGTGATCAGGCAGGTGAGCACAATGGCGCGCGGAACGCTGCGCGCTGGGTCTTTGGCTTCGTCGGTGAGAGTGGAGATTCCGTCGAAGCCGATGTAGGTGAGCACCGCGATGGATGTGCCGTGGAGAACTGCGCTGGAGTTGAAGCTGGCGCGATTGTACAGAGGATCGAGAAAGAGGCCGGCGGTGGGATGCGAGAGGTGAATGATCCAGCGAACTGAAGCGATGAGCACGAGAACGATGACAACACCGAGCGCTGCGGCCATGCCGGCGTTTATGCGTGCGGAGGTTTCGACGCCGTTGCAGTTGAGGATCGTGAATAGTGCGGCGAAGAAGATGGCCCATGCGACGTAGGGAATCTCCGGCGCGAAATTGATGGCGGCGCGACTGCACCAGATGACGCAGATGAGCGGGTTGATGACGTAGTCGAGAACGAGGCACCAGCCGGTGATGTAGCCGAGGCTGGGATGAATTTCCTTGCCGACATAGAGGAAGGCAGAGCCGCCGTGCGGATAGACGCGCGCCATGCGGCCATAGCTGACCGAGGTGAACAGCATGGCGACCATGGCCAGCAGGATAACGGCGACGACGTGACCGTGCGACTCCTGATAGAGCACGCCGAAGACGGGCATGGGCGCGGTCGGCTGGATCAGGATGATTCCGTAGAGGATCAGATCGCGGAAGCGCAGAGTGCGCTTGAGTCCGATCGTTTCGGATTGTGTGCCGGAGCCGGAGGTGGCGGCCATTCCAATCCTTAACGTGCTGCGAAAGTGGTGGTGGGCGTGAGCGAAATGGGTGCGACATTCCAGCCATCGATTTTTATGGTGGGGATGGAGTTGTTGTCGCCTTCAGGTAATTTTGCCGTGAGCACTGTGCTCTCGCCTGGAGTGAGTTCGATCCAGTTATCTGACCAGAATACGGGGGCGATCAGTCCACCGGACGACGTACGTACCGCAGCGCGAAGTTGAAATGCGAGGGCGTTGGAGCGGTTGGAAAGATGGACGCGAAGTTCGCGGCCGTGAGCAGTGTTTTCGATTTCGGCGTGCGCGTCGACCTTTGCGGGACGGAGATGCGTGAGCGCGGTGAGGTCTTCATGGCGTGCTGCGGGCGTGTGGGTGTAATCGGTGGCTTCCCAATCGAACGTGGTGAGGGTTCCGGGAACCCAGTAGAAGTTATGGCTCACGACGCGGCCGCTGGAGTCTGCGAGCGACAGATCGATAAAGAAGATTCTTTCTGGGCTGGAGTAGAGTTTCTCAGGAATCGTGAATACGCGCTGTACGCTGTCGGCGCCGGCCTCGACGGCTGATTGCGCGGTGTAGAGTTCGTTCCAGGCCAAGCCGTACACATGAACGGTGGCGCGAAGATTCGTTGCGTCTGCGTAGGTGCTGTTGACCACATCGATGGCGCGGTCATCGTAGGAGTACTGGATGTGCAGCGGCTCGCAGGCTTTCTTGGTGCCGAAATAGCCGCCACCGGTGTCGAGGTAGTAGTCGTAGAGGTGCCAGATCATCGACGGCCATGCGTTATTGAGCATCCACTGGATGACGCCGGTGGAGGTGTATTTGTTTCTGCTGTAGGCCTCAAACATCGCGCGTTCCGAGTCGTACTCCATGGTCTGTGCCATGCGCTCGTAGTCAGCGGCGGAGTTGGGCTTGGCGTAGACCGCTTCCATGGCGGAGTCGAAGACCTTCAGGTTTGCGAATTCTCCGCTACCGAAATGAAAGCTCCAGTCGGCAGAAGGCGGCCACGCTTCGGGGTCCGGTAGAAAGAGCTTGCGGCTTGCGAGAGAGGGAATGGCCGGGCCGGGACTGGTCTCGGTGTTGTAGCCAATGGCGCCGCCGTAGTGAGTTCCAAAGTACCAGTAACTGGGTGCGACGTAGTCGTAGGGGCCAGTCATTTTCACTCCGCTTTCACCGGTCACGGTTGTCGGCGCTTGGGTTGCGGAGGAGAGGATCGGATTTGGCCAGTGCGTCTCTGATTCGACCTGCAGATAGTCCTTCTCTACGTCGGGAGGCGGAGGATTATCGCTGCCGTTGAGCCATACCAGCAGGCTGGCGTGGTGGCGCAGGCGGAGCATCTGCGAGCGCAGCGATGCCGTAGCAATCGTCAGATCTTGCGGAGTCCATTCTTTCCAGTGTTCCCAGTGATCGCAGCAGCACCAGCCAAGCATGACGAGAATGCCGCGCTCGTCGGCGAGACGGAAAAACTCGTCGGTTTCGAGCTTGCCCTCCAGGCGGATGGTGTTGAGGTTCATGTCCTGGACGAGATCGAACTGGTTGCGCAGGCGATTGTCGTCGGTGCGGAGAAGCATGTCCTGCGACCAACCCGCACCACGAATCAGAATCGGTTTGCCGTTTACGCGAAACAGGCGGCTGCCGTTGGATGTGAGTTCGGATGTAATTTCGCGAATTCCGAAGTTCGCGCTTTGTTCGTCGGTGATGTGTCCGTCCGTGGTGAAGCTGACGGTGAGGTGCTCGAGGTGCGGCTCGCCCATCTGGCGGGGCCACCAAGGCTTTGGATTCTGCACGCGTAGGGCAGGGAACTGTTCGGGACTGAAGACGACGGTCTGATCCTCATTTGCTGCGAGTTCAATGGGCTTCTCGAACTTCACGCCGACGGCGGTTCCCGAGACGATTCCCTTGATTGGGCTGCCGGTTGCGTTGTGCAGCTCTGCGTAGACGGTGAGATCGGCGCGGCTCAATGATGCATCAGGGAAGTGAGTAACGACCAAAGGCGAACGGACGGTGACAGGGCCCGATTGCACGAGATTTACCTCGCCCCACAGGCCCATGTCCTTATCGGGCGGGCAGGGATTCCAGTCGACCCAGTTGATGCCGAGATCTTTTTCTGATGGCGCAGTGGTTTTAACGGCAAGGATGTTCAGCTTGCCTGGAAGAGCGACGTCGGTAATATCGAAGTTGTAGGTGCGATAGGCACCGGCTACTGTGGTTGAATCCGCGATCTTGTGGCCGTTCATCCAGATTTCGCCGCGATAGTTGATACCGCCAAAGTGCAGCCAGAGGCGATGATCTTTTGTGGAGAGAGCGGGCGCCGTGAATTCGTTGCGGTACCACCAGCCACAGGCATAGGGACTATCGGCAGGCATGGGCAGATTGGCGAAGTTGTGGCCGATGGGGTAGCTGGCGCCGGGAATGCGACGGAGGTTGTCGCCGAAGTAGGGATCGGGGAAGACGCCCGCTTTGACCTGCGCAGCTAGCACTGTGTTCGGAACCGACGTCTTCAGCCAGCTATCAGCTTTGAACGTCGGGGTCGAGATCACTTCGCCGGAGTCCGTGGCCTTGCAGGCGGACATCAATTGCCAGTTATCGCGAAGAGGCGTCGTGTTTTCCGCGGTCATCGAAGCGGTTGCAGCGAGGAAGGCAAGAGGGAGAAGAATGGCTTTCGGGTTCATAGGCACCTGGCGTTTCTTTGCTGGAGCGCGATCTTGTTCGAGGTGTTTGCGGTTGTTTGGATTAATTCAATCGTTTGAATCAAGGAATATCGCTTGCGCGGACTAGGTTGTCAAGCGCGATTTTGCAGGGCCGGCGCGGCGCATGGCCGGAACATGCCGCGAAGTGGACATGCGCACAACGAGTTCGGGCGGGGCCTTGTATAGGTTCACCGGCTTGTCTGCGTTTTGGTCGCGGGAGTTGATCGCCCGCAGGGTCCACTCGGCGGCGAGCAGGCCCATTTCTTTCAATGGCTGACGGATGGTCGTGATGCCCGGTGTGGAAACGGCCGCCGGCAGTACGTCATCAAAACCGACCACGGAACAATCATCGGGAACCTTCAGACCAGCCTCGGTCAACCCGCGCAGAACTCCAAGGGCGGTGAGATCGTCGAACGCAAGCACCGCGGTAAACGGGCGTCCCGATGCCAGCATTTCTTTCGAAAAGCGCAGCCCTCCTTCAAAGCCCGATGTTGAATCCATGAGGTTGGGCAGTTGAAACACCAGTTTGCGATCGATCTGGATCCCGCTCTCGGCCGCGGCCCGCCGTACTCCGGCCCAGCGCGGTTCGGTGTCGAAGAGTTCTTCGGGACCGCGGACGATTGCGATGCGCCGATGACCGAGTTCGATGAGATGGCACAGGGCAAGCGCTCCTCCGGCCTCGTTGTCCACGAGCAGGGAACTGACTTTTCTGTTGGTCAGGTCGCGGCCGACGATCACAATGGGTACACGGTTCTTTTCGATGTCTTCGAGCAGATTTGTTTCCTGGAAGATCCAGCTTGCGATGACGATGACGCCCTCGGCTCTTCGTTCGAGGATCATCTTCAAATAGCTGTCGAAGAGCTTGCGCTGCGTCTGCGCATCGACCAGGAGAGGCAGATAGTCGGCCGGGTGCAGGCCTTCCTGAATGCCATGGACGATCGGGATACAAAACGGATCGGAAAGATCGTAGGCAAGCACCGCGATTGTCTGGCTGCGGCGCCTGCGCAAAGACCGGGCATACGCATCGGGATGATAACCGAGTTGCTGCGCCATCTTCCGGATTCGGTCACGCGTGGAGGCGGCGACGTTTTGCGACAACGGCGCTTCACTCAGCACGATGGAGACGGTGGAAACGGAGTATCCGCAGGCCTTTGCGATATCGAGGAGCGTCACGTGACCGGATTTGCGTTGCACTGTTTCGTCTCCTTTCGCGCGGATTGCCGCCAGGGAATCCAGCGCCATTTTGTCACAGAGGCCAGTCGGCTTGTTTTGGTGAAATGACGCCGGCGGTTGCCACCAGGCCGGCAGAATACTTTCTGCTTGACATAGCAGAAGGAACAATCTTACATTCATTCGTCAGAAGATTCAAACGTTTGAATAAGGCGTTTGACCCGGGGGTGGCTATGAACGTCCTCTGTGCGCGGACTGCGTATATGCGGTCCATTTTTGTCATTTGCATGATTATCGGGTTTATTTCCGCAGCCTTGGCCCAGGCCGGAAGAGGCTCAATCAGTGGACTTGTCACGGACCCGACAGGTGCGATTATTCCCGGAGCGAAGGTGGTGGCCCAGAGCCAGGCGACGGGTGTGAAGCTATCCACGGTGTCGTCGGCTTCCGGGTTGTATTCCTTTGTGTCGCTGGCTCCGGGAATGTACCAGGTCACCGGCACTGCCCGGGGTTTCGATACGCTGGTGGAGAAGAACATTGCGGTTTCGGTGGACCAGGGTTCGACAGTGAACCTGGCGCTCAAGATCGGCTCAGTGAGCGAGGTGGTGACCGTCAATGAGGCCACGGCGCTGGTTGAAGCCACCAATTCCACGGTAGGACAACTCATCTCGGCCGATACCATCGACCGTGTTCCGTTGCTGACGCGCAACGTCTTTGACCTGGTGCAACTCAGCGCCGGCGTTACGCCTGCAAATGGCACACCAAATTCCTCCAGTTCGCAGCAGATCTCCAGCATTACCAGCGGTCGCCCTGGCGTTGACGTCTCTTCGTACACGATCAACGGCGCCATTATCGGTTCGGTCTATTACATGGTGGATGGAAGTCCGCTGGGCATCGCGGAAAACAATGCGGGCGCCATTATTCCCGCGCTCGAGATTCCTGAAGATGGCGTGCAGGAAACACGCGTCGAGACACAGAACACTCCGGCTTCTTATCAAAGCGGTGGCGCGGGTGTAATCAGCCTGGTCACAAAGTCAGGCACCGACCAGTTCCATGGAGACGTATTCGGTGTATTCCGCCCCGACGTGATGGCGGCAAACGAATACTTTAACAAGCAGACACAATTGGCAAGCGGAGCGCCGAACCAAATTCCGGCATTCCACCGGTACCAGGAGGGCGGGGCAATCGGCGGACCCATCAAGAAGGAAAAACTGTTTTTCTTTGCCGACTACGAGGCCACCCAGCAGAAGCAATTTGATGGATCCAACGTTTTCACGGTGCCCACCACGGCGGAACGCACCGGGGATTTCTCGGCCGACGACTTTACAATCTACGATCCACGGTTGCCGGACAATCCGGATGGCACGCGCCAGCCTTTCCCGAATAATGTGATCTCGGATCCGAATCCCATTGCGTTGAAGTTTCTTTCCGAGTTTCCGAAGTGCAACTATCCGGCGAACTGCGATTCAGATACGACCGGAGCCTCGAACAACCTGCGCGTGCCCGGGCTGGACCCGCTGACCGCGCAGAAATTTGACATTCGCATGGACTGGGCGAAGAGCGAGAGACAGCGCATCTTCGGCCGATTCTCGTTTGACCGGCTCTTCTTCTCACTGGTGAACGCATTCGGCAATGAGTGGGATCTCAACTATGCACAGAACACGACGAACGGTCGCAACGTCCTTCTGGCGGACGACCTGACGTTGAATGCTTCGACGGTTCTGCAACTGCGCTACTCGTTCGTGCGCCACAACGAGAACCAGGGCGGCGACCCGCGGCAGATCGGATACGACCTCACATCGCTCGGTTTTCCATCGTCCCTGGCGGCAGAGGAGGTCTACAAAACCCTGCCGTACGTCAATTTCTGGGATGTGGGCGGCGGTATTGGCGGTACGGCCAACTGGAACACATTCAAATATGCCAGCGAGAACAATGACGCGAGCGCAAGCATCACGAAGGTTTTGGGCAAGCACGAGATCAGCGCCGGGTTTGAATTTATGAAGCGCTTGTTGAACGTGGGCCAGCCGCCGGCGCCTTCCGGAGCCTACGCTTTCGACGTCACGGCAACGGATCAGAGTGTATCTGACGGAGGAGGAGGCAGCGATTTTGCGTCCTTCCTGATCGGAATGGGATCGACGCCTGGAAGCGAAGGATATGACTTCACGAAAGACCTTTTCGTGGCGGAAGCCAGTCCGTATTATGCGTCGTTCGTGGAAGACACGTTTCACCCATCCAAATCGTTCACGATCACGGCCGGTTTGCGCTGGGACATTTTCGGAGGACGCACGGAGCGGCACAATCGGCTTGAATACTTCGATCCGAATGCGACAGACACGGTCAATGGCGTCTCGTACAAGGGCGCGGAAGTCTATGTTAACGGCGGGAATCGTTCACCTTTCACCACAGACCTGAAGAATTTCGGACCTCGACTGGGATTCTCGTGGCAGCCAGTTGACAGGCTGGTGGTGCGCGGAGGGGCCGGCTTCTACTACGGTCCCAGTCCGCAAATGGTTGGCAGCGCATCGCTCAACAGCGATGGTTTTGCGTCGGTCACAAACTGGGACGCAACCTGCTATAACGCTGACGGCAACACCATATATAACGGCACATCGGCCTGCGCGGGAGCATCTCCTGGTGACCCGGCGCCCAGCGATACGGGTATCTATTCCTTGAGCAACCCATTTCCGCAAGGTGTAGTTCCTCTCATCAGCTCTCCATCAGGGCTGGGAAACAATCTTGGCAATTCCCTGGCAACGATGCTTCACTCTCAGCGCACCCCCACCACGTACAACTTCAACTTTGGCCTGGAGTACCAGCTTCCGCACCAGGTGATTGTGAGCGCGGGATACGTGGGTAGCCGCGGACTTTTCCTGCCGCTCGGCGGGGTTGATCTGAATCAGCTGAGCCTCGAAACGATTGCGAAATACGGCGCAACTCTTTGCGTCGATCCCTCCGATCCGGCGTGCGAGATGGTTCCGAACACCTGGGCTGGAATCCTACCGGCCACCAACTCAAACTATGGCGCCGATATGGTCCCGCTGTGGGTCTCGCTCCAGGAATATCCCCAGTTCGGCAATGGCAGCTATGGTGGCGGAAATGGAGTGAATGTGAGCGGCTATCCCGGCGGCGATTCGGACTACAGCTCTCTTCAAACAAAGGTGCAGAAGAGACTGACGCACCATTTCACCGCGCTGGCGAGCTTTACATGGGCCAAGTTGATGACCGATGATGGCAATCCGCCGTTGAGCTTCGTAGGTTCGCACGGAGGCGCGGCGCAGGATTGGAGAGATCTGCGATTCGAGCACTCCGTCAGCCCGCAGGACGTGAAATATCAGTTCACCGGACAGGCATCCTACGACCTGCCGATCGGCAGTGGAAGAACCGTGAACCTCAATGGCGTTGGAGATGCCGTTCTCGGCGGCTGGACGGCGAACGTCATCGCTTATCTGAGCACCGGCATTCCAGTGACCTCGCCTGGTTCAGGACTATCGCCGTCCTACTTCAACCAACGCGCCGACATGGTTTGCGACCCCGGCAAAGGGGCGCCGCATACGGCCGACACGTGGTTCAAGCCCGACTGCTTCGCCGTTCCGGCGAACCCGTTTGTACCTGGGACTGCACCTGCATATCTCGATCACGTTCGCACCATGGGCGCAAATGACTTCGATATCTCGTTGTATAAGAGCTTTTCGCTGGGCGGCGAGAGGAATCTTCGCTTCGAGATATCTTCATACAACATCGCGAACCGGGCGCAACTTGGAATGCCGGGCGTGCCGAGCGCCTTCGATGTAAAGACGCAGCCCGACGTTGCGGCGGTCTTCGGTCAGATCACGAACACTGTGAATAGTCCGCGCCAGTTCCAGTTTGGATCGCGGTTTACGTTCTGAACGCGACGCTTTACGATGGATTGAATCAAGAATTGAAGGCCAGTCGCAGCAATGCAACTGGCCTTCTTTGTGGATTCGGTGACTTAAGCCAGCACGATTGTAGGTTTTTCTCCTCGGGTGTCGGTTTCATTGACCTCGGTGACGATGGTGCGGGATTCGCCGGGCATCAGAGCGATGTAGTTGTCGGAGTAGATTGCGGGCAGGATGCGATCACCTGTCTTTTGCCGCACGGCCTTCACACGCACCATCAAGGCGGGCGACGTTCCGGTGTTGTGAACGTTGGTGGACATCTCCCAACGATCTCCCTTCTGCTGCACGCTGGTTGTGGCAGCCAACTTGGGCGCCGGTAACTGGCGGATGGCGCGAAAATCATTCTGCTGCAATCCGCGCATGTAGAAGTTCGTTGAGAGCGTTTCGGTCCCCCGCTTGAGCGCCAGGCGGAGGAAGTGAACCGAAGACAGCCCGGCTGGGTACTTCATATCGATGCAGGTAGTTGTCGAGTCCTCAGTGCTGTCCAGAGCGGCGGTCTTCACGTCCACTTGCTTTCCATCCATGTTCAGGATTTCAACGCTTGCGGTGAGGCCTGCGGTCTTGCCTGCGCTGTAGTTCACCACTTCGATGGTTTCCGCGGCGCAGTTCCACTGGATGTGCAGCGGCTCTGAACCCTTCTTGCACCCGTAGTAGGCGGCTGTCGGCTCGAAAAAATAGTCGTAGGTTTGCCAGACAAACGACGGCCAGCAGGAGTGGCTCATCCACAGCAAGACGCCCATGCGGTAGCGGCTTTGCGCTTCAAACATGGCACGGTAGGTGTCGTAGTTGATGAACTGAGCGAGGCGGATCCACTCTTCGGCATTCGTCGCACCGCCGTAGCTGTTTTCAACAATGGTGCGAAATCCGGCGCCACCCATCGCGCCCTGCAGGCAGAAGTCGTGCAGGCCCCAATCGAGTGCCTGCGGCCAGAGCGCATCTTTGGGCATCATCATACGCACGCTGTCGAGGGGTGGAATATTCGGCGCGCCGATTTCGCTGTGAAGTTTTTTGTCGGCGACTGCGAAGTAGAAGCCTGCGGGATTTGCCCAGTACGGCCCGTGACCGCTGACCACCTCGTCGGCAGAACTCGGGATGTAGTGCAACCCCGGATGCAGGTCGCCGAGAATCTTGCGGATGCCCTGCTCGAGTGGAGGAGGAGGGAAGCCCTCGTTGCGACCGCAATAGAGACCGACGGACGGATGGTTGCGGATGCGCAGGACGAGGTCCTTCACATTCGAGAGGAACAGTTCGTTGTCATCCGGTTCGGGGCCGTCCCATGGATTGGCGAGCCAGAAGTCCTGCCAGACAACGATTCCGTGGCGATCGCAGGCTTCGTAGAATGCTTCGTCGCCGATCTGGCCGACCCAATTGCGGATCATGGTGAAGTTCATTTCGCGGTGGTAGCGAACAGCGGCATCGAATTCGCGCGCACGATAGCGGAGCATCGATTCGCCGAAACCCCAGTTTCCGCCACGTGCAATGAAGCGGCGGCCGTTGATCCAGATGCGCAAAGCGCCACCGTCTTCGCTGTAGGTCATGTAGCGAATGCCGGCCTTGAATGCCTTCTTGTCGATCTGCTTTCCGCCAGCCTCGACGGAGATCTGCGCGTCGTAGAGGTGCGGATCGCCGTAGCCGACGGGCCACCACAGTTTCGGGTCCTTCAGGTGGAGCGCGGAATTCGTGGTCGGATCAAGCGTGATGGTCTTGCGCTCGCCTGCTGCGAGTTGGACGCGCTGCTGCACCTTGATATCGCCTAGCTGGAATTGCAGTGTGCCGTCGAAAGGATGGTTCTGCCGATTGATGAGGTCGGTCTGAACTGTGAGGTCCGCGGAGGACGTATCCGGAAGCGGGAGCTTGCTGGAAACGAAGGTATTTTCGATCGTGACTGCTTCTGTCACGGAAAGAGAGACATCGCCCCAGATGCCAATGTCGCGCCCGCGCATGGTCGGGATCCAGTCCCATCCAATGGAGGCGTGATAGGTGGGATTGTCCGATCCGAGGCCGCCGCCATTTTTGGCACAGACCTCGTATGTCTTCTGCTTGCAACTGCCGGGGGTTGCATTTTTCTCGATTCGCACTGCGAGCGCATTCATTTGGCCCGGCAGAATCTTTTGCGATACATCGAACTGGCCGCGCATGAAGCCGCCTTCAATCCGGCCCAGCTTCACGCCGTTCAGATAGACTTCGGCTTTCCAGTTAATGCCGTCGAAATTGAGCCACGCGAACTGCTCGGAAGTTTTCGCCGGAGCCTTGAATTCCGTGCGATACCAGAAGTCGGAGTAGAAGTAGGAGTCCGAGATGTGGAGCTGATTCTGGCCGAAATTGGGGTCGGGAATTGCGCCGACATTTGCATAGGAGGTCAACACGGTTCCGGGCACGGTGGCGACCAGCCAGTCCGCATCGTGGAAGCCCGGCTTGGAAAGGGCCTCTCCCGCGTCCTGAACGAAGTTTGCCCTTTGAATCCGCCACGATCCACCGGCGAGAAGCTGCCTGTGATCCGAACCGACTGCAGGAGCTGGCGCGGGTTTGGCCGTATATCCGCCGTGGCCAAAGACCTCGATCTCACTGAGAATGTAGCCGTAAGGCGTGGACGGGCGGGTCATGAGAACGCGGACGTAGCGGCCGGTTGCCGGTTGCGGCAGTTTCAAGACATCGACGGCACCCGATCTGCCGGAGAGAGATACGAGATCCCGCCATGTTTCCGCGTCGTCGGAAACCTGCACGGAGCCTTCGGCGGCGCGGGCGATCCATGTAAGCTCGACGTGGTCGAATTGGCAGAGCGAGCCCAGGTCGACATAGACCCATTCCATGCCTGAACCGGCGCTCATCCAGGCGCTGGTGAAACTGTATGGACCGCCGACCTCAACGCGCTGGTCGCCCTTGAAGAAGGCCACCTGGCCCAGCCGCCACGTTGTTTCAAAGGCTGACGCGGTCCTGCCGTCGCCCATTGCGCATTCGATTCGATAGAAGCGACTGCGGCTAACGGCATTGAGAGGAATAGAGGGCGTGAAGAAGTGATTGGGAGAAGCGAATTCCGGCGGATAACCGGCTGTTGAAGATGGCTTGGGGGCCGAAATGGTGCCCGCAACTTGCCAGGAGCGACCATCTTCAGAGACCGATACGGTGAAGGTGAGCGTAGCGGGCGACGCCTGAAATGGCGAAACGACGAAGAGCTGGATCCGGTCGATTTCCGGTGCGGCATCGCCGCCGGCAAGCTGGATGTCGACATGGGCAGGAGATCCGCGGAGTTCTATGGTGTTCATGGGCGCGTGGTCGACGATGACTTCGCGATTTTCTTTGGAGATCGGGCCTTGGAGCGTGTCGGAGACGACGATCCATTGGGGCAGATTGCTCGCCTTGATGCCGTCGGTGACAAGCTGGGCCGTAAGGTTGTAGTCGTAACTGCTGGAGTGATAGGCGGGGCGCAGCAGGGCGAGATTGCGGTAATTGGTTGTGTCGGATATGAGGGTGGGGCCGAAGTGGGCCGCGGGCTCTCCGGGATAAACGCCGACGCCGCGCGTGTATTCCATTGGTTTCGCAGTTGCCCCGGCAGGCACTGTCAAAGAGGATGTTGCCGCCTCCATCGTTCCTCCGGGTTCGCCGAAAGCCGATAATCCATCCACGGCGACGGTCGCACCCGCAATCGCCGTTGTCTTCAGAAAATCTCTTCTTGATGTCGTCATCTATTCTCCGTGAGTCGCGCTCGGGCAAAAGTGCGCGCCGGGCAAACCGCATCTGCCTTGAAGAATCGAGGATTTTGCTCTCTGATTCGGCAGACCCGATTAGCTGTCTCCTGAGTCGGTCCATGCAATTGCTTTGAAGCCGCTGGACTGGCAGGTTTTGGCTCGACACCATGGTAGTCGCACACCCCGCGGGCTGCCGAATCGATTTAGCCGGGAGGGCGTGCAGCGAGTTGGACTTCGGGGAGAACGCTGTGAAAACGAGGAGAAGTCTGGAGGACGGTGCAGTTCGCTCCCCGAGTGCCTGGACGACGGCGAGCTACAGGCTTACGACCTCAATTCCGGTTACGGTTGCATAGCCATCCACCGGAACAAACTCCAGAAGCAATTTCCCTTGCGCATTTGGTTCGAGGCCGATGAATTTGCGTGTCACAACGTCGGACTGGCGTGCTTCCTTCACGAGATTGAAATTCTGGAGCAGGACTTTACCGTTGCAGAAGACGTTGAATGTATGGGCGACCACATTTTCTTCGTGACCGCCCGATGAAGGACGATCCCAATCTCCGTGGCGCGCAGCGAAGCGGAGTGTTACAGAGTATTTTCCCGGCGAGACAGGAATCGCGTAGGAGAAATTACCCCATCGCTCAGTTTCGTAGAGTTCAGGATCGTCGGTTCCTCCCACAGGGGGCGCGTACGTGGCAAGCTGTCCACCTTGAAAATAGTTATCTGGACTCCACCACTGGCTTTCGTTGGAATAGTACGGCGATTGTCGCGTCAGGATGCGCACCGGACGCATGTGATGGCGAGCACCAGGCAAGATCTCTATGGCTGACAGCGTGGCTTGCTTCCCGTCGTCGCCGGAGAACTCAAGGTGCAGCATGCCATCTGCTGCGGGCGCAAGATCAGGGAAGACCTTGACGTCGGCGGTTCGGCTGGCGCCTGCGTCCGCGACAACATCGAAGTTGGCCAGGAGTGTCGTTCCGTTTGCGCGCACTGTCATGATGCGGCTTCCTTCGCCGCCAGCTCCCGTGGATTCCGGTCCAAACGTCATCTCTGCAAAGTGGAGGCGGAGTTCATAGATTCCTTTATTCAGCGGTATGTCGTAGCGAAACTGGCCTTGACGACTGGTTCGGTAAAACCATGGATCCTGCGTTCGCCATATGTTCTGTACATTGCTTTTGACCGCTGTGCCTCCGGAATAGCCGCTATCGGCGTTCCATAGTTTGCCCGCATGATCGACAAAACTACGCTGTGCGCCTGCCAGAATCCTGATCTCTTGGCCCACGGGCGGTCCGAACTGCGATTCCGCGGGCATAAGGGCAGGTTCGTTCTCCCGGACCAACCCCGTGGGGTGCCCCAACGGACGGAAATGAATCCATATACCACTGAGAGCCACGACCAGAAGCGCAAGCGTTGCGATGAGCCACCACATGCTACGGAATATGGGGGCAATTTGAGATGGCGAAGGATCAGAACCTGCGGAGATGGGCTTTTTCCCCGCTGACTGCTCAGCGCGCGGCTCGAATCGGGGGACATACTGTCCCAGCGGAATGGTGATCCGGAGGGGGTGCGATGAGCCTTCTCCAGCATAGTACTCGGCCAGTCTCCGGCGGAGCCGATTAGCCTCAACCCGCACGATGGAATCGGAATCCTGGTCGAACGAGGCTCCCCGGTGAAAGACTTCCAGCCCGATGGAATATTCCTTGATCTGATTGGCTTCGTCAGCAAAGACCTTTTCGCATAAGTAACTCAATAGAGATGCGAGCTTGGGTGCGCGGGTGAAGTGCGTCGACTGAAGCAGCGCCTGCAACTCTGCCCGCCGCGCTTCAAGTTCGGTCGAATCTATAGCTTCTATCGTCACCTTGCGACGCTTTCTGCTCCGAGGCCCACTCTCATATTCGAAGTACGCCTAATCTTAGTTCCACTTTATTGTTGCCGGGTGGATTTAACGGTGTAGATAGTGGAACCAGAGCGCATGTAACGGCATGTAAACCCTCCACCTCGCCTTCTTGAAGCGTCGCCAACTCGGATCTGCCAGCCTCGCAAGTCCCGCAATCAATGAGGAATACGTCAACATTCTCTGAAAATGTAACCCCGTCATAACAGCTAAGTAGCCGGTATAGCGTTGTCTGCTCAAGCAGCGAGGCCTCTACTAGGTTTTGACGTGAGCAGATCCGAATACGCAAATGCTGCTTCGGGAGACGCTCCGTCGTGGAGGAGGTAACTACCATGCAGCGACTCAGGATGATTCTCGCAGCAACAAGTTTGGTGATTTGTGCAGTTCCGTATGTGCAGGCAGATTCCTTTCTTGACTTATCCAAAACCGCGCCGCAAGAGGTAGCCAAGACCGCAGAATTAAAAGGGGATCTGGCGCGCGCTCACAATAACTATGTGTTGGCGGTCGGCTACTATCAGAAGGCTGTGCACGCGGATCCGCACAATGCAACGCTTCTCAACAAGCTTGGTATCTCCGAATTGAAATTGGGCGATAGGGGTCCGGCCCGCAAGCACTTCAGCCAGGCAGTGAAATACGATCCAAGAAACGTATCGGCATTCAACAATCTTGGAGCCGTCTCGTTTCTCAACAAAAAATACAAGCCGGCTGTTAAGTACTTCAAGCAGGCGCTGGAACTCGATGAAACCAGTGCTCCTGCCCATCTCAACCTCGCGGAGGCCTGGATGGCGATGGGCGAGGTCGATTATGCAATGACCGAGTACGGCCGAGCACTTGAATTGGACGCGGACATTCTGGCCGAGAGTCAGGATGGAATTTCGGCGCAGATCACCACGCCGGAGCAACGTGCCCGTGTTTCCTACCTGATCGCGAGAGCCTATGCCAAGCGCGGCAATCTCGACGGAGCTCTTGAGTATTTGACGCGGGCCAAGAACGGCCATTTCCCCGAACTCGCCAGAGTTTACAAAGATCAGGAGTTTGCAGCGCTATGGCCCGATCCGCGCCTGGCCAGAATCGTCAAGCGATAACCAAACCCGCTATCGCTTGTAAGTTGCGCCTCGTCGAACTGGGGCAAGACGAGGCGCAGCGATTGTAGGGCGACGGGATGTCTCACGCTCCAAATTCCGCCGGCATCCCGGTAACCATTTATGTCTGAAAGTGGCCGGTTCTATTCGTCCGCCACTTCATAGCATTTGCGCCCCGGTACACAGCGGGCGAGATGCACGTAGTTTTCATCGGGACCTGCCGGGCCCATGGTGCGCAGGCACCAGTAGCTTGAGGCCGAGTGAACGCCGGGAAGCCAGGACTCCGCGTCTGACGGAGTGGAGCCGTAGGGGTTTTTGGTTCGCAGGCACTGGCAGGGAAGCGGTTTTGTATCGACTGTGTTCATAAGGTATCTCCTAGCCTGCCGCGCTCGGGTCGCGGTCCATTTGTCCGGCAGCCAGCAGAATGGTGCGATAGATGGCGACAGGGAAAAGCTCGACCTTGTACGCGTTCATCGAGAGCGGCTGCACGTTTGTCATAGCGGCTTTGCCCGCCGCACGCGCCGTTTCTTCGTTAATCGGTTTGCCCGTAAGCACGGCTTCCGCCTCACTTGAACGGCGAACGACCGGGGATGCTGCGCCCATCGTGATCACGGCTTTGCGACAGACGTTTCCGTCCATCTCCAGCACCACTCCCGCATCGGCAATTGCCCAGTCGAAGCTCTCTTTTTCTCCGTATTTCTGGTAGGCCGAGCGCGTGCCAGGAGCGAGCTTCGGGATGGTCACGGCTGTCAGCAGTTCATCGGGCTGGATGACGCTGAACTTCGTCGGGTTTGCATCGGGCTGAACATAGAAGTCTTTGATCGCCAGGGTCCGCTTGCCATTCTTCGCGGAGGTAAGCTCGATGCTGGCATTGAGTCCGAGCAGCGCCACGGCAGCCGAGGACGGCGCTACCGCAGGGCAAGTGCCGTAATCCATGATGGCGTGGTACTGGTTGAGCCCGGTGATTGCGAAACAGAACTCCTTGCCTTTCCTGATGCATTGGAAGTCTGCCGATCGGTAATACCAGCACTGAACGGGTTGCAGCAAGTTCCCGCCCACCGTCGCCATGTTCCGGATATGGGGTGTTGCTGCGTGCCCGCAGGCATCGGAAAGAATCTGATATTTCTCGCGAATGAGAGGGTGGTCGCTGATCTCACCCAGCGTGGCAAGCGCGCCGACGCTGAGGCCGTTCTCTGTCTCGTGGATTCCGCGCAGCGACGAAACGTTGCGGATATTCACGAGCTTCGACGGCTGAATCGTACCGTTTTTCATCCGTGCGAGAAGATCGACACCGCCGGCCTTGATGACCGCTCCATCCTTCAACTGCGACAAGGCCGCGTCAACGGTTGTGCAATCTGCTACAGCAAAACTGTTCATGCCAAACTCCTCCCCGATACAGGCTGATTCAACGCGGCCAAAACCACCGCGGGCGTCATTGGCGTCTGGCGAATCCGCACGCCGAGTGCGTTATAAACCGCGTTGCCGATTGCGGCTCCAACGGAGACGATGCCGGCCGCCTCGCCGATTCCCGATGCATCGGTGGAACTCTGCCCGATATACGCCTCCACCAGCCGCACATCGATCTCAGGTGTTTCGCGCGAGCCGGTGATCTTGTACTGCTCCAGATTCGGATTCACCATTAGACCGTAATCCGGATCGAGCAGGCGGTTCTCAAACAAGGTGTACGAGATTCCTTGAAGAACTCCACCATTGATCTGGCTGATTACTTGCGCTGGATTCATCGGGCGCCCGCAGTCGTGCACGGAAAGAATCCGCTTGACGTGAATGCGCCCGATTTCTGCGTCAACCTCGACCTCCGCAACGTCGACACCGCCGTAGGTCAGATATTTGCTGCGATCGTAGTCGGGAACGCGTTTGGATTGGACCGCGATCTGATCGGTCTTCATTTTGGCCGCTGCACGTTTGAAGCTGACAGGCTGCATCTTCCCGGACTTGCTGCGAACCTCTCCGTCCACCAGTTCCAGCTCGCTGCCTGTCGTTCCGAATGCAGGAGCAATCTCCTCCAGAAATTTCTGCGAAGCCTGCCATGCCGCATCGCGAACGGCAGGCGTGAGCGAGAGTGTGGTCATGCTGCCGCCGGAACTCGGTCCTACGGGATAATTCGTGTCGCCGACTTTGACCGCAATTTTATCGAGTGGCACTCCAAACTGTTCCGCCATCATCTGCGCCATTACAGTCTTGATGCCGGAACCGATGTCCTGCACCGCGGAGAGCACTTCGATCGATCCATCTTTGTGGACGCGTACCTCCGCCGCTGAATCCATGTTCACGAAGCGATACCACACCGACTGCGCAAATCCCACGCCGCGTTTTATGGGACCGCGATCCGCATTGGCCACTGGGTTTCGTGATTTCCAAAGCGCGCTTTCGCGGACGACCTGGCGCTCAACTTTGCGCACCGGATGCAGGTCGATTCGTTCGCGGAGATCGAGCGGGTCAAGATTCAGCTTCATTGCAAGTTCGTCGATTGTCTGCTCCAGCGCGAAAGCACCCGGCGGATGTCCCGGGGCCCGCATGGCCGCCCCCGGACCCGCGTTGGTGAATACGTCATTCTCCTCAGTGTGGAGCGAGGCGTACTTGTAGAGATTCGAGGCCGGACCTGCGCATCCCGCTCCAGTCCCACAACCTGCGGTGCCGTAGCTGACCAGGTGAACTGCGGTAAGCGTACCGTCCTTCTTCGCGCCGATGCGCAGCATCTGGTCGGAACTCGGACGATTCCCAACCGAGAGGTGCTCCTCCGCACGGTCAAGCATCAGGCGGACCGGAGCTCCAGCCTTCTTTGAAAGAGTCGCTGCGACCACGCCATGATTGCCGGCTCCGAACTTCGCCCCGAATCCTCCGCCCATGAACTCAGTGAGGACGCGAACTTGAGTCATCGGGATTTTGAAGAACCCTGCAAGTTCCTCGCGCACACCGGAGACCCCCTGGGTCGAGGCCCAAACGGTCAACAACTCCGGCTTCCAATCGGCTACTACGCCATGCGTCTCGAGGGCCGAATGTGTCTGCACCTGCGTAACATAATGCCCTTCGACAACTACATCGGCGTCCCGCAAGCCCTGCTCGACATCCGCAACCTTGCGGATGGCGGGCCCATGCACATTGCCGGTTTGAGGCACACCATGTGGGCCACCACCACCTCCCGCAGTACCTCCCTGGTCTGCAGCGCCCGGAAAAACAAGCGGAGCGTCCGCAGCGCGCGCCTTGTCGAGGTCCACGACAAAGGGAAGCGACTCGTATTTCACTTTCACGAGAGCGGCCGCTTCCTCTGCTGCATTGGGGCTGGTGGCCGCAACGGCCGCGATCGGTTGCCCTGCATAGCGCACCACTGGAAAATTCGAGTGCTCAAGCGACGGATCGCGTAAAGAGGCACTGCCCAGCACATGCTCAATTACGTGAACGGCGCGGACACCCGGATGACTTTCCGCTGCAGAGGTGTCGATGGAGACAACCTTTGCATGAGGCACGTTGGCATTCACGAATTTCGCGTAGAGCATTCCCGGCAGTTGTATATCAGACGTGTAACGCGCACGCCCCGTGGCTTTGGCAAGACCATCCCATCGCTCGGGAGATTTTCCGACATACTTCAAATCCTTATTGATCGGCCAGACCGGAGGCTCAGTGACCGGCACTTCGCGCGGCTCATCGTGCAGCGTGTAATCGGGCACGCCCACCGGCACATTTACGGTTTTCTTGTCGGATTTTCCACCCGCTGCGGCATCGGGTTGCTGGAGCATCGATTCCTCATTCCGATGAGTCGGCATGATCACCTCCGTTAGGCCTTTCGCGTGTTTCCGGCTGCTTCAAGAGTAGCGGCAAATATTTTGGGGTAGGTTCCGCATCGGCACAGATTGCCTGAAATCGCGTGACGCACATCTGACTCCGTAGGACGGGGATTCTTTTCGAGAAGCGCCGCACAACTCATCACCATGCCCGGCGTGCAGAAGCCGCACTGCATGGCATCGTGTTTCACAAACGCGGCCTGTAGGGGATGTGGCTCGCCGTCGGCGGAAATTCCTTCGATCGTCGTCACCTCGTGACCGATCGCATCCACCGCCAGTGTCATGCAGCTGTTCACCGGCATCTTGTCGAGCCAGACCGTACACCCCGAACAGGCTCCGCGATCGCAGATGACCTTGGTTCCCGTCATGCCGAGATGGATCCGCAACGCATCGGCCAACGTGGTGCGGGGCTCGATCTCCAAGCCGTGCTCTTTGCCGTTAATCTTGAGGCGAACGGGAACTGGACCGGGTCCCAGTTCTGTGACACCCGGGTTCGTTGTCGCCGCTGTCTCACGGCTGAATGCCTGAACTCCGTCGAGCAAAGCTGTTCCGGCGGCAGTCAACCCGGCGCCCTTCAGAAAGCCGCGGCGGCTGATGCCGTGATTTTCATCTTGAGTTTCCGGTGAAGAGCGCGGTGATTTCGTGGGATCGGACATTGACTCCTCCTGAGGCCTTTCAGGAACTGATGGTATGACACTTGGCATCCTGGCGGTTGTTGGGATCGGATTGTGGAGACGAGTTTCAGGGACAAAACTGCTTGCCCAAAAACTATAGCTCCCCTCGAACCGAAGCGTACACAGAATTCGGCGGATCAGAGCCGATGAACCAGGCAATCTTCTTCGCCAACTCGGCTCTCAAATCCTGTATTGATCGGGCTGCCGGAAGTGCTGCGTCAGCGATAAGGACTGTAGCAGCGAGAAATAAAAGATCTCCGAGCTACCAAGGCCGAGTGCCACCACACGAAAAGCAGGTCCTTCACTCCGCTTACCCCCGATGATTCTCGTTCGCGGGCCCGAAGCGACTACGTTTGATGACAATCTCACTAAATCACAAATAGCCAAGACCTCGGAACTCGAAACCCTGAACTACGAAATCTGAACTCTGCACTCAGAAGATCTTGTAGGCGATGCCGGCACTGGCGCCATAGGGCTTCAGCACGTCGTTGTTGACCCAGTTGGGCCAGAACTGGTACTCGAAGTCGAAGGGGCGGACGACGAAGTGCTTGCTCAGCTTCAGGTCGACACCGCCACCGAGAGCGATATCGGTGAAGCGGCCGTAGGCCTGGTTGTACTCGAAGTTCATCCTGCCCAGTCCGACGAGCGCTTTGCCGTAGGGCGTAATGCCGAGCCGCCTGAATTCATGAATGGGCACGCGAGGCCCGATGAGGTAGTTGTCTTCGTTGATGTCGACGTAGGTATTCTGACGCAGCCAGCGCGCTTCTGCTTCGATCTGGATCCAGCGCGTCATCTTCAGGTCTGCGTAAGCGCCGAATCCGAACAGGCGTTGCGGACTGGACTGGGGCAGGCCGCCGCCCGCATAGTCCGGCTGGAAAACGGAGCCCATTCCGCCCGCGGTCAGCGATAACTGGCCGCGAAATGCCGAGGGCGCCACTTGCGCATGCAAAGAAGCAGCAGCGCAAATCAAAAAGATGAAAACAGAAACTGCAATTCTTCTCATGGGAAGGGAAATGGTTCACTCCTCGCAGTGAATCGGTTGACCATACAACTCGAAATCGGCACTCAGTATAAAGGCCCAGGGCGGATAGCGGGATTCTGCTATTCGACCCTGAGCCCGATGAAATTGAACTTACTGCTGCGGGTTTGGCTGTTGCGGGTTCGGCGTACTGGGTGTCTGTTGTGGCTGGGGGCCCTCAGCCTGTGAAGGCGCCGGCTGGTCTGAAGCGACGGGAGGCGGCGTTCCACCGGTGGTTTGTCCGGCCGGCGGAGCGGCGGGAGGCGGATCGCCGGCCGCGGGCTGTACTGCTGCGCCCGCTTTTGGCTTGGCCGCAGCCGCCGCATTTGCCGCCTGCGATTGTGCTTCGTCGTACCGCTGCAGCCTGAAGTAAACCGGCGTCACTTCGAGCGGCATCTTGTCGCGCGGGTTGAGCGGAGCATACATCTTGGCGTTCAACTGGTGCACGTGGTCATCCCACGGATCGGTCTTCAGCCAGCTTCCCAGGGGAAGAGCCGGAATCTGCGCCAGGTCGTCCCAGTTGATTTTGGGGGCGCTGTGGGCCAGCGTCGTCATCCACGGTGTGCCGTCGAGTTTCAGCAACGAGTCGCCAAGCTTCGGCGTGTTGAGCGCCTTGAGAACCTGGCCGCGATCGGCTAGCTGCTCCCAGAAGAGGCCGGCGGTCGACAACTGATCTTTGTACATCGACGCGTCGAGGTACTGCTGGGCCCTGGCGGCCGCTTCCTGATTGTCGTGATCGGTGTGGTTCATGTTGACGCGGCGGAACGAAGCCTCATCGGGGAACATGAGCCGGTCGTTGAAGGCGTAGCGGGTGTCGATGTGGTGGCCGAGCGCGATGTGCGCCAGTTCCATAGAGATGACCGAGGCGATGGTTGCCTCATTGCGGGGCATGGTATCGATGAGGCCCTTGCTGATGAGGATGGTGTTGCCGACGGTGGTGGTCTCGATGGTGTCGGTAAGCAGGATGCGGCAGTGCACGGGCATGCTGAGGGGAATGTTGTTCGGCACCACGAGGTTGGTGACGATCTGATCGAGCACCGTCTGCTCAAAGCCATTGGGACTGAGAGGCGCAACCAGGCCGGCCTGTTCGAGGCGGTCGATCACGTTGTCTTCGGCCTGCAGAACCCATTGACGCGAGGCTTGCAGCGGGCTCACGTCCTGCGAGTCGTCGCTCTTGTCCTCGGCGTCTTCCACTTTCATGCTCACGCTCTCGCTGTCACGCGTGGGCAGCTTAAGGCTGTAACCCCAGAAGTGGGTCTGCGCCTTGAGGCCTTCATCCTTTTCGCCGGCGCGGTTCGATTCTTCAACGTAGATGGCAACCGGCAGCCAAATGCCCGGCTGGACGTTCATGCGCCAGCTGTCGAAGTGGAAGTAGTAGCGGGAATCATCCTCGGAGCGCGGCCCGGTGTAAGTTCCGTTGAAGCGGACAACGTTGCCGTCCTGGTCCTCAATCCAGATGCGGCCGTAGAAGCGGCCCATGCCGCTAACCTTCGGATGCACGTCGAAGACCCAGGTGCGCACGGAGCCGAGGAATTCGCGGCGCACAAAGCTGAACACGTAGTGCTGCTGATCGAACCCCGTGGGATCGAGGAACATCATCTGCATGAAGCCGGTCGGGTTATAGGTAAAGTGCTTATCGAGACCCAGGGCCTTCGTGAGCCCGGTGATGGCGCCAAACGATCCCTTGAACCAGCCCTTCTTGCCGCTGACATCCTTCGCTTCGTAGGTCTTGTCGAAGAAGCCTTTGCCGAAGTCAACGCGGCTGAGCGTGTACTGATCGCTTGTGGGCACCTGGTAGAGCTTCACATCGGGGCGCGTGTTCTGGATGTAGGTCTCTACAAGCGGAGTGCGCTGCTGGATCGCCTTGATCAGGATCTTTTCCTGCCCGATGGCTTTCTGCACAAGCGCGGCCTGATCCGGGGTCAACTGGTGGGCCTGCTCGTAGACCGGAGTTTTTTTCGCATACGCCCCGGATGTCCCAAGCGCCATGGTCAGGAGGGTTAGGGCGATCTTTCTGTACTTCATGTCATCTCCTAGGATGATTCGATCTTGCATTTCTAAGACAGTGTCAGAGTCTGTTGCTTCTGCTCGCGCACTGTCGTGATCATTGGTGCAAATTGGACGCTATGCCAACTGAAACGTGATGGTGATGTTGGTCGTTAAATCCACTGCCTGTCCGTTGCGTGTGGCGGGACGAAAACGAATTTGCGCAGCCACGCGGCGGGCTTCTTCATCCAGTCCGTGACCCAACCCGTGAACGACGCTCTTGATGATGACTTGTCCCGCGGCGGTGAACGTTACGCGCAGAATCACGTCGCCCTGAACCCGCAATTGACGTGCCTCCGGAGTGTATTGCACTGCAGGTTTTGACAGTACTTCGAGGTTGGTGGGCGCCACCTCACCGGGCGAATGCTGCATCGCGGGAACGGTCGCCAATTGTGTCTGGATTCCCGCGGCTGCAACTTTGCCGCCCGTCGCATAACCCGTCGTTGCGGTTCCCGTTCCGCCGGGGATTCCAGCCTGCGCAACCTTGCCGACGACGCCGGCGTTGGAACCGGACTTCAATCCATTGCCGATTCCGGCCGAGCCCACCACTCCGTGAGGAGCGACCGCCGGACCTTCCATTCCACCGTAGGGATTGCCGATCGCGGCCACGGTCGCCGGCCGGCTCGCGTTCGGATTCGGCGTGACGCCGAAGGTTTCGCCCAGGTGCACAGGCTTGGTTGAAGCCTTCACCGTTTTGTTCTGTGCAGGCATCGCTGCGGTCAGCGCCGCTTTGGGCTGAGGTGCGAGGATGATCGCCGGCCTGGCCGCCTTGATCTGCGGCGCATTCAGCTTGCTCTCCATCTCCAGCGGCTTCAGAGCCGGCTTCGGCTCGATCTTGGGCATGTTGATCTTGGGCTGCTCCATCCGCATCTCAAGCTTGGGCTTGGGCAGATCGGGAAGCTTGGGCGGAGGAGGAGTCTTGAACTTCGGCTGCGGGGGCGGCGTGGTAGGGAAGATCAGCTCCGTCTGCTCGAATTTGTGTTCCTGAATGACGCGCTTGGCCGTCATGCCGACATAGATCACCAGGCCCAGGATGATCATATTAACGGTCACGCTCGTGAAGAACGAGGCGGACCGGCCTTCAGGCTCCGGAAGCAAGCCAAACGTCATACGATCTGGATAGCCACTCATCTGCATCTTCATACCTCGGGGTTCGCCTCGGAGAGGGCGTTTTCAGTCTGAAGAGAACCAGGCAAAACACCGTTGAGGAGGGACGCCTGAAAATGACTCCATCTCGCCATTTTGCCCCCAACCTCTTCAGGGCATGCAGAACCCATTTTCAATTGCCGCAAGCACTCCTCGCTGATTCTGGCAACTGGCTGATTCCAAAAAGAAAAGCATTGCGTGCTATACGGTGTTTGAAGGCAGAGGGTGGAAGCGCCTCTCAAACCCGCGTGCTGTCTTTGACGCTGACCCTCCCCGTTCGGGACAGGAGGAACGCGAATGTCTCCCCCTATGCTATCGGAATTGGAGGCGCAAGCGCCAGCCCGATTGGTTTTCGGCTCCAAACTGCGGCAACAGACCGCAAACCCAATTTTACAAACACGACCCGAACCCATCGGACCACTCCCCGGTAAAACCAAATGCATCAAAACCCAAGGTGCAGATTCTCATTTCGGAGAGCGGGGCACAAAGGAACTTCCACCAGCAGAATGTACCCATCCTCAAACCCCAAATATGATCACCTGTTGTGCTCATATTTTGCGTAGTTCGGGCAAGCCGCTTTAAAGGCGGTCTTTAGGTTGAACGGCGCAAACCGTTCCTGCTTGCCTGCTGTAATAGACTCACGGTAACCCAATCCGCTCTGGAAGGACAGTCTTTTTGTGAGAACTTTGGTTACCGGCGGTGCTGGTTATGTCGGCGGAACAGTTGCATCCTTGCTCGTCTCCATGGGTCACAAGCCCACGGTTTTTGACAATCTTTGTCATGCTCGCCGCGAGATGGTTCCCGCAGGGGTCGATTTCATCCAGGGTGACCTCGCAGACCGGGCTCTACTTGCAAATATCTTCAAGGCCGCCAAGGAAGAGGGAAAGCCTTTTGAGGCTGTACTCCACTTTGCCGCGCTGATCGAAGCCGGCGAATCGATGGTGCATCCCGAGCTCTACTTTCGTAATAACACGGCATCCACGCTGGCGCTGCTTGAAGCTGTGATCTCCGACGGCCCGCATCGCGTGGTGTTTTCATCTACGGCCGCCGTCTATGGAGAGCCGGAATCCGTGCCCATCCTGGAAGGCGCGCGGCTCAAGCCGACCAACGTTTATGGAGAATCAAAGCTGCTCGTCGAAACCATGCTCAACTGGTTCCATGCCATTCACGGACTGCTCTCCGTTTCGCTGCGCTACTTCAACGTGGCGGGCGCGCCGGAAGGCCCCGATGGCATTACTCGCGGCGAAGATCATGAGCCGGAATCGCACCTGATCCCGCTGATCCTCGATGTTGCGCTGGGGCGCCGCAAATCGATCCGCATCTACGGCGATGATTACGCCACACCGGACGGTACGTGCATTCGCGACTACATCCACGTTGCAGACCTGGCGGATGCACACCTGCTGGCGCTAAAGGCGCTCGAGAGCGATGCCGCGGTGAAGGCGCGCCTGATCTTCAACCTCGGTAACGGCAAGGGATTCAGCGTGCGCGAGGTCATCGAGTCGGCCCGCCGCGTCACCGGCCACCCCATTCCCGCGGAACTGCACCCGCGCCGGGCAGGCGACCCGGCGGTGCTGGTTGCCAGCTCTGAAAAGGCGATATGCGAACTGGGATGGAAACCGCGCTACACGCAGCTCGACAATATTGTTCGCACAGCCTGGGCGTGGCACCAGAAGCGGTATCGATCCTGAGCCGGTGGGATTGCGCAGACTGGTCAGACTTCAGAGTGCGTTGGCAGAAACTTCGTGCACGGCATCGACTGCCTGTTGATGGGTCATGCGGTCCCACAGCGCACGGAGGCGCGGATCGCGGATCTCATCGGACCACTTAGGGTCGCTGGCAAGCGAAATCAGGAATGGGGATCGTACGTCATAAGCTTTGTTGAGCCAAACATAGGTGCGCCCATGGTCACCAAGCGACAAATAGACGACGGCGATCAGGTACGGATCGACGTAAATCTTTTTTGCCTGCTCCTTGAGCTGGCGCAGGGTCTCCTCCGCCGATTGTTTATCTTCTGAGACGCCCTCGGTGTATCCGATCTCCGCAGTAATGATGGGCGGCTCGATGCCGTTGGCGGGCTTGAATGCTCGAAGTGTCTCCAGGGCTTCTTTGTAGCGGCCGGTTTTGGTGAGCGCACGGCCCAGGCCCCAGTAGCCAAGTACAGATTGGAAGTCGACGGCCATCGCCTGGCGGTAATAGCGAATCGAGTCGTCATACTGGCCGGCATAATATTTCACGCAGCCCAGCTCGGAAATCAGCATGGAGGAGTCGGGATCGAATTCGAGCATGCGCTGCAGGTCTTCCTCTGCGTGCCGATATCGGCCGTTGGTGGCCAGCAGATGCGCCGTACATCCCAGCGACCAGATGGCGTTTTCCCGGGTATCGGCCTGTGCGAGCTCGGTCTGCGCGGCAGGCAGGTTCCAGTCATATAAAAGATCGATTAAGCCGAGAATTCCATGCGCCTGCCGGATGGAGGGATCGAGCGAGAGCGCGTGTTGGGCGTACTGGCGCGCGAGCGGCATGTGATCGAGAGGCAACTCGTAGTACACGCCTAACTCCAGATGCGCCTCGGCAAGGGACGAATATGCGAGAGCGAAAGAGGGGTCGAGTTTGACGGCTGCTTGAAACTCTTCGATGGAGCGATGGAGGTTGCCGGGATCATCGCGTTTCCGGACCAGCATTTCGCCGCGGAGAAAATATGCGAAGGCCACGGGACTCGAGGTGAGCGGCTGTTGTGCGCCAGCGGAATCCTTTGCATTGAGCTGGATGCCCAGCCCGTTCACCACGTCCTGCACAATGTCGGCCTGGATGGGCCTGAGATCCGCTTCGTCTGGAATGTATTGACGGCTGATGAGAACCGAGCCGTCTTTGGCATTGCTCAGTTCAGCGTTGAGCACCATATCGCCGTCGGAGTTGCGCACCAGAGCGCCGGTGAGCAGGTACCCGACACTGAATTGGGTGGCGGCATTCTGGCGGGTCATCCGTTCTACAGCCGCGCGCGAAAGAACTCGCACGCGAGGCAATTGCGAAAACTGGCGGATCAGGGTTTGTGTAATTCCCTCGGTCAGGTAAGTGTTCGAGTCTGAGCCTGTCTCGTTTGAGAAGGGAAGGACGGCCAGGACAATTTGCCCGTTCGCGCGGGAGGCGGCCTGAGCGGGGTTCCGCCTTCTGAGCAGCATCGTCCCAACGACGGCAATCAGAAGGAGAACGGCGAGCGCTCCCAGGACGACGGGACGGCGATTCCAGGAATGCGGTGCCTCGACGGCAGTTGAAGGTGTCTGTGCGGCAGGTGCAGGCGTTTCGAACGTTGTAGGATTCCGGATGAAGTTGGCGTGGTATCCGCCCTTTGGGACGTCGATGATGATCGGATCGTTTCGGCCCGCTTCGGCATAGTACTCGCGGAGCCGGGCCCGCATGCGCCCCGCCTCCACACGCACGGTCGCGTCGATGGATGGGTCGTACGAGACGTTCCGCTCGAAGACGTCGACCGCGATGGCAAATTCTTTCAGGGACTCATCGGCATTGCTGAGGGAGGCCTCGACAACGAAACGGAGAAACCGCTGGCTGCGATGGGAGTTGGCAAAGGGCACGGACGCAATCACGCGATTCAGTTCGGCCCGGATATCCTCCGCCGAAGGCGTTTGCGTCGACTCCATTGCGTCCTCTAAATATGTCAAGAAATTGACGTTCGTTACGTGCTGGAAAAGGCCGTAAGTTACATGCCGGAACTTATCACAATTCTGCTTTATGCCTAGAGTCTGGGTTCTGAGCAGCCCATCCGGAATGCTGCCAAATCACTCGAGGTCACTCCAATATGAAGATTCCCAAGGTCGCTTTGCTGACAGCTGCGGCACTGGCCGCAAGCCTATTCCCCAATTCACTTACCGCGCAACCCTCCTCCAATGTGCACGTTTGGGTTACAGGCCTCAACGGTCCCCGCGGGCTCACGTTTGGTCCTGATGGGAATCTCTACGTCGCCGAGGCCGGGACGGGGGGGACCACTTCCACAACCTGCACGCAGGTCATTCCTCCCATCGGGCCTTACCTTGGCGGCAATACCGGACAGATCTCCAAGATCACCCCGAGCGGCAAGCGCACAATTGTTGCCAGCGGATTTCCGTCAACCGTGGCGGCTACAGGCGATTTATCCAGCGTGGCCGGCGTCGCTTTTGTCGATGGAACACTCTATGCCCTTGTAGCTGGCGGAGGATGTTCCCACGGCGGAACCCGCCCCAATGGACTCTACAAAGTGAACCTGTCAAACGGCTCGTGGAGCCTGGTGGCCGACCTCAGCAAGTTCATCCAGACGCACCCGGTGAAGTATCCGAACCTGCCGGACTTCGAACCGGATGGCACTTTCTTCAGCATGACTGAGTTTGAGCACAAGCTGTATGCGGTCGAGCCCAATCACGGCCAGATTATTTCCATTGGTACAGATGGCTCGATGGACTCAGTGCTCGATGTTTCGGCATCGGAGGGACACATTGTTCCCACGTCGATCACGTCGCATGACGGCCAGCTTTACCTGGGCAACCTCTACCTGTTTCCCATTGTGCCCACGGCAGCGCGCATTCTTACGCTTGGCCGCGCAGAATGCAGCCAGGTCCCTGCTCCGGGTCTCGAGGATCGCGGTTACTCGCGCGACCTGCACATCCTGAATTCCAAAGCTGGTTTTACGTCGGTGACTGGAGTTGCATTCGGTCCTGACGGCCTGCTTTACGTGCTCGAACTTTCCGACGCTGCAGGATTTCCAACCCCAGGCGCCGGTAAAGTGGTCCGCGTCAATCACAACGGGAGCATTGAGGACGTCGCCACAGGGCTTGTTGTGCCGACGGGCATGGCGTTCGGTCGTAACGGCAAGCTCTATGTCTCGAATTTTGGCGCAGCGCCTCCGGGGACAGGCCAGATCGTACAGATCGATCTTCCCTAACCGGCACGCGCATCTCAACCTTTCGCACGAAATGATGTTTTCTGAAGGCGCCAGCAGGTCGCTCTCCCGTGGCGCCTTACTTTTTGAGCAGACGATTGTGCGATGAATTTGCTTGACTTCGGTCCTGTGGCGCCAGCAGAGTTGGCGTTGAAGTCCCGGTGCGCGCCCCCGCTGATAAGCCGGACACTTCGCGAGGTCGATCAGCGAATGTCTTCTCTGGCCGTAGGCAGCACTGTCTCTGCCCCACCGCGCGGGCTTGCCAAGATCATCCTCGGTGCGTCTACCGGCACCCTGATCGAGTGGTACGACTTCTACATCTTCGGCTCGTTGACTTCGGTTCTGGCCGTCAAGTTTTATCCGCCCGGTAACGACACGTTCGCCCTGATCGCCTATCTTGCAACGTTCGCCGTGGGATTTCTGGTTCGGCCATTCGGCGCGTTGTTTTTTGGGAGCGTCGGCGATCTGGTGGGCCGCAGGATCGCGTTTATCGCTACGCTCGGCATCATGGGAACGGCCACCGCGTCGATCGGGCTGCTACCGACATACCATACTGCCGGGTGGTTTTCGCCCATCGCGCTGATTCTTATCCGCCTGCTGCAGGGGCTGGCCATCGGCGGCGAATACGGGGGCGCGGCGGTGTACGTCGCCGAACACGTGCCGGACACGAGGCGTGGCTTTTACACCAGCTTTCTGCAGATGACAGCAGGCATTGGTCTCGTTCTCTCGCTGGGCGTTATTCTCGCCACTCAAAAGTCGATGCCGGGCGAGAGCTTCCAGCGTTGGGGATGGCGCCTGCCGTTCCTGCTGTCCATTCTGCTGGTAGGCATCTCGCTCTATATCCGCTTTCGCATGAAAGAGTCGCCGATCTTCTCGCACATGAAGGCGTCGGGAGGCGGTTCCAACGCGCCGATCAGAGACGCATTCGGGAAGTGGGTGAATCTCAAACAGGTGCTCATCTCGCTGTTCGGTGCCGCCGCCGGCCAGTCGGTTGTTTCGTATACGGGAATGTTTTTCGCGCTCTTTTACCTGCAGAACATCGTGCGCGTGAAGGCAGAAACGTCAAACATCATTGTTGCCGTGGCAATCATTGCAGCCCAACCGCTCTATCCAATCGTTGGAGCGCTTTCTGACCGAATCGGCCGCAAGAAGATCATGATGGCGGGATTGCTGTTGTTTGTTGTCTGTGCGTTTCCCATATACAAGGCCATGCAGCAGGCTGCGGGCAACAATGTTGTGACGGTGGGCTCAACCAAAGACAGGGTCACAGGCGACATTCACCTTACGCCCCTCACGCGCGACGCCTCCGGCGGCCAACTCGATACAGCACCTGAGGCGCCCCATCCCAATCAGTCCGCGCTTATCTTTCTCATCTGGCTGCAGACGGTGTTTTCGATCCTGACGTACGCTCCGATCGCCGCGTATCTGGTAGAGGCATTTCCGGCGAAGGTACGCTACACGTCGGTTTCTCTGCCGTATCACATCGGCAACGGCGTTTTCGGAGGTTTGCTGCCGATGATCGGCGTAAGCCTCTGCGCCTCAACGGGAAGCATCTACGCGGGGTTGATCTACCCGGTTGCGGTCGCTTCGCTCAGTTTCGTGGTGGGCATGATTTTCCTGAAAGAAAGCCGCGGGACGCTGATCTGGGAAGAGCTTGCGACGACAAAGCCGGCGACATGGCCTGTTCCCGCGCCTCTGACAGCTTCAGCTTCGGCGGAATAGCGGACAAATGCCTCCGATTCCGTGCGTTGCGCCATCCGCTTGACTTGCTCTCTATGGCCCTCCCCCGATAAAGTTGCTCCGATACGTTTGCCCGCCAGCGTGCCCAGTGTTGTCGGCGCCTTTTAGAGCGGCGGCTCAATCCCTGAAGGGACTCATTCATGTCTTCCGCGCACGTTCCTGCAGATCCCAAGTCAGTTTCATCCCTCTCCAGTCAGGATCTCGAGTCGACTCTCCGCGAAAACCGCGTCTTTCCTCCACCGGAGAAGTTCTCGAAGCACGCCTACATCCAGAGCCTCGAGCAATACGAAAAGCTGTACCAGGAGTCCATCCAAGACCCCGAAAAATTCTGGGCCGGTATTGCGAAGGAACTGCATTGGTTCAAGCCGTGGGACAAGGTGCTGGAGTGGAATCTGCCGTCGGCCAAGTGGTTTGTGGGCGGAAAGCTCAACCTGAGCTATAACTGTCTCGATCGCCACGTGCACAGCGAACGTGCCGGCAAGACGGCGATCCTGTGGGAGGGTGAGCCGGGTGAGGTTCGCCGCCTGACCTATGCGGAGTTGCACGCCGAAGTGCAGCGCTTCGCCAATGGCCTCAAGACCCTCGGCATCAAGAAGGGCGATCGCGTTGCCGTGTACATGGGCATGACGCCGGAGCTGGCCATCGCCGTGCTGGCCTGTGCGCGCATCGGCGCCGTCCATTCCGTGATCTTCGGCGGATTCGCCGCCAATGCGATTGCCGATCGCGTGAACGACTGTGGATGCGTGGCAATCATCACGCAGGACACGAGCTATCGCCGCGGCAACGAAGTTCAGCTCAAGCGCACTGTGGACGAGGCTATGCCTGCTTGCCACACCGTCAACCACGTCATTGTCTACAAGCGGACTGGGTCGCCGGTACACATGATTACGGGCCGCGACTGGTGGTGGCACGACATCGTTGCCAATGCGCCGACAGAATGCCCTGCAGAGCCGATGGACTCCGAGGATCCGCTGTACATTCTCTACACCTCGGGCACGACCGGGAAGCCGAAAGGCCTGGTCCACACCACGGGCGGCTACGCGGTGCAGACGTATATCACGACGAAGTACGTTTTCGATCTGCACGATGACGACATCTACTGGTGCTCGGCCGACGTTGGCTGGGTGACCGGGCACTCGTATGTGGTGTACGGGCCGCTCCAGAATGGCGCGACGGTGCTGATGTACGAGGGCGCCCCCAACTGGCCCGACTTTTCGCGCTTCTGGAAGATCATCGACGACCACCGCGTGACGATCTTTTACACCGCACCCACGGCGATTCGCGCCTTCATGAAGTGGGGCGACCAGTTCGTCGAAAAATTCAAGCTCGACTCGCTTCGCCTGCTCGGGACGGTTGGTGAACCGATCAATCCTGAAGCCTGGATGTGGTATCGCGAGAAGATCGGCCGCAACCGCTGCCCCATTGTGGATACGTGGTGGCAGACTGAAACCGGCTCCATCATGATCGCGCCCATTCCCGGTGCTGTTCCGACGAAACCCGGCTCGGCCACGCGGCCATTTTTCGGCATCCAGCCTGAAGTGATTACGAAACCCGATGCGGAAGGGAAGTTTCACGCTGTTCCGGCGGGCTCGGGCGGATTGTTGATTATTCGCAAGCCATGGCCTTCGATGGCGCGTACCGTCTACGGCGATCCCGAGCGATATCAGAGGACCTACTGGTCCGACGTTCCCGGCTGCTACTTCACCGGAGATGGCGCGCGCATGGACGCCGATGGCTACTTCTGGCTGATGGGCCGCGTCGACGACGTCATCAACGTGAGCGGACACCGCCTCGGCACCATGGAAGTGGAGTCGGCCCTTGTTGCACACCCGAAGGTCGCGGAGGCAGCGGTGGTGGGCCGTCCCGACGAGCTCAAGGGCCAGGCCATCTCGGCATTTGTATCTCTCGAGAGCGGCAACCAGCCCAGCGAAGCGTTGAAGGACGAGCTGCGCAAGTGGGTGGCAAAAGAAATCGGCGCGCTCGCACGCCCTGACGACATTCGCTTTACCGAAGCGCTGCCGAAAACGCGCAGCGGCAAGATCATGCGACGGCTGTTGCGCGAGCTGGCCACCCACGGCGAAATCAAGGGCGACACGACTACGCTGGAAGACTTCACGGTGATTGCGAAGTTGCGAGAGGCGGAAGAAGGCTGAGCTTCCCGTCGTCCGCAGTCCTATGTTGATTGAAAGATGCCCGCACAGGCGACGCGATCGAAGAGAGCCACTTTGAGACGAACTACAACTTACATGATGGTTGTGTCCTCACTATTCCTCGGCAGTGCAAACTGTCTGCTGGCCCAGAGTCTCTCTGCCGATAGCTTTCTGAACAGTGTGTCCGCTCATCCATTCGACCGCCAAGTGGAACAGGATCGGTACTTGGCGATTTGCGATTCTCTAAGCACCGTTTCGCCCGCGGAAGTGGAAAGAATACTCCCAGCCGTGCTGATGCATACGCGTCCCGGTGGTGATGCCCATGAGCGCCTGTACGCGGTTGGCTTTCTCTTCGACATTGCAATGCGGCCCGACCGGGCTGCTTTGCTATCCGCCACGACCGAGCAGGTTGCCGCTCTGATTCTCGATGCGAATCTGGGGGTCCAGCCACTCTTGTCCAAAACAGCGATTCTGTAAATCCACAGGGCTGATTTCAGAGGACATGGGGATATTCCCTCGCCGATAGTGGCGGGTTTGGTCGAGGACTCGCGCTGGATGGATTTCTAAGTGCCGG
>NZ_JBAUUO010000152.1:0-46826 GCF_049582745.1 Occallatibacter sp. | reverse complement strand
GGATCAGATGCTCAAGGGCATGCTTCTCGGTGGGAAACTTGCGCGCCAGGGAATACAGATTGATCGCTGACCTCATGCCACATATCTTGTGTCAAAACACGTCATGCGTCAAGGGGATAATCATTCTTAGTGGTAACTGCCGGATTGACCACAAACCTCTCGGAGCCGATTTGAGCGTCCAGATCAGGCCGCGAAATGGGACAATTCCTAGAGATCGATCGACAATTCTCTGATGGGACGTGCCACGTTGAGTCCTGGAGGAAGATGAAACCCCTGTCCTCTCTCGGGTGCCCAGAGTATCGCGATCGCCATCGAGTCAGCAGATAAACTTCCGATCCGGGTCACATTGAAGAGCTCCGCATCGATCGCGCCGGTGCCGCGGTCATCGGAGCTTCGATTTCTAAAATTTGCTCTCGATCGTCAACGACTGCGACCGCTCGCGGAGAGGGAACGTGTTCTCGATGAACTCGTCGCTCCAATATCCGGAGTCCCCTCCCATCCCGACACTCAGGAGGATGGTTGCCCGGGCTTTGTAGGTGTGGTTCAGCTGGAATTCGGGAAAACGCGAGCGGATGTCGGCCTGGCGTATGAAGATGTTCAGCCTTGAATTTGGATCGACGTAATATCCGTCAGAATGGAGCAGGATCGGTTGCTCGCGAACATCGACAATCTCCAAGACCACCCTGTATCCGTGTGCATACCCTGGAGAGAATTCCGGTATGAAATCGAAATCCCTTCCGTTCCCATTCCGTTCGACACGGAAGCGCAGCAGCCGTACCGGCCGGGCGGCATAAAGCTGCTTCTCTTTTTCGAGTTCCGTGCGATCCGCTGCAACTCCGTTGGAGACGAGCTTCTGGCACTGCGTCGATGAGACTCCCCAACTGGACGAAAGCATCGACCAGCGCCGGCGCACCCGGTCGCATAACCGTGCATCGCGAAACTGCACTGCCGCCTTCTGGAAGCATTCGGACTGAACGTAGTAGGAGCGGTACCCATCTGGATTGAAGAACAGGCCGCTTTGATACGCACTCGGATCGATCGCCTCACATTGCTGTTTCGCCGCAGTTCTGCGCGCGGCATAGTCGCTGGCAGGACTGGCGCTCGGCAATACACAGAGAAAGGCTAGGGAGACAAACGTCGCTCGGTTCATATCAGCTTTCGTCCACGGCGTTCCACGCGATTATACGCACCGTACAAAGCCCTTCGACGGCCTAGCTAGCCTGAGACTCATCATGGACAGCCAACTCCCGCGACTGCGAGACCGGCTGACAACAAGAATCCGGTGAGTTGAATCTTGCGTATATACGCAGCAAACGCTTTCGACTACCTTGGATCAGCTAATTACGTCTTGGATCAACGGGAGAGCAGGACGTATCGAGGGAGGAGGGTTGCCCTTGGGAGACAGCCTCGTGGTTTCGCGGGCGGCCGTGGCCCTGGTCGCAATTCCCATGGAGGTGACCTGGTCGTATGGGGTCGCCGCACTGGTTTTTGCGACTGGGCTCGTGGTGATTTTTCTGCGCGGTGAATGGCGGACCGAGCCAAGACTGGACAAGCTGATTCTGTTCGGTCCGCTCTTCTACGCGGTGCCCATTGCGGCCTTCGGCACCGAACACTTTACCCTCACCAGGGGTATCGCCTCGATCGTGCCAGCGTGGATTCCGTGGCATGTCTTCTGGGTGTACCTGGTTGGCGCCAGCCTGATTGCAGCGGCATTCAGCCTCGTCACGGGAATCTGCGTACGTTTTTCATCAAGTTTGCTGGCCCTGATGTTCTTTCTCTTCGTGGTGCTGATGGACGTGCCGGGCTGCATGCGGAATCCGCACAATCGCTTTGCGATCATTCTCGCGTTGAGAGAGTTGTCATTCTGCGCCGGGCCGCTGGCGCTGGCCGCGAGCCTCAGCCAGCAGCAGAGCCCGCGTGCCGCCCGGGCCGCTGCGACGATCGCGCGCTACTTCATTGCCATTCCCGTATTGTTTTACGCGATTCAGCAATTCCTGCACGCGGATCATGTCCCCGGCATTCCCCTGGAAATGGTGACTCCTGCGTGGCTCTTCGGACATTCGATCTGGACCTACCTGACGGCAGTGATGTACCTGATCGCGGGAATCCTGCTGCTTGCGGGAAAGAAGACCCGCGCGGCAGGGGCGTCGATCGGCTTGACCGTGCTCTTTGTGATCCTGGTTGTGTACGTGCCGATCGCAGTGGCAGAGCGCGCCAGCCTGGAGGGTCTGAATTATCTCTTCGATACGCTGATGTATTGTGGCACTGTTCTTATGCTCGCGAGGGCGATGCCTCGCTCCGAAAAGTCCACCTAATCCCTGATGCGTATTCATCGTTGACACAAAAGCGCAATTCCATCTTGTCAAGATCGGCGATCGATAGATGGACGTGGCGGTACGCGGACGCAGCTGATGTTCTCCCACATGGTGCCGACGGCGTGGAAAGCGACGCTGGCGATGTAGTCCACGCCGGCTTTCTGCGCGGCATGCCACCTATGCGCAGGAACTAAGCCGAGTTACGACAAAGGGTGAGCATGGTTGGAGCCTCCCTCTGAGCCAGGCACGCACACCGACTGGCGAACGACATATCGCTGCGGATCCTCCACGATGCGCCGCAGGGTTTGCAGGGATTCCAAGCAGTAGAAGCCGTCGTTTATGCGCTCGTCGAAGCTCCACTGTATTGGTAAGACTTCCCGGACGGCGGCCCTGCCAGATCGGTCTGCCTGAAGACGTCTTTGCGGTTTGCCGACCACACCAAACAGGCTGCAGGTTCCATGCTCATAGAGATGATGGAAGGCGTTATCGATATGAATAGAGCCAAGGTTGGCGAGAAACATGCTCGAATACATGGGATCAGGATCGATCAACGATGCTGGAAGAAGGTTGAAGCGATCAAGGACGTTTCCTGCTGCAACTACGACGCGGAGTGCAGGCATGGGCAGCCGCGTAAGAAACCGGACTTCCCGCTCGATGGGGCTTGGCCGGCCCGAACGTCCTTGCATAATGGCATCCGAGATAATATCCACACATTTCTCAAACGAATGCTCTGCGGGAAATCCGAGCTTTGCAGTTGTTATCGGCGCGTCTTCTTCAAATCGGGTTTTGACCGCGAAGGAGAGGAAAACACCGCGACGCTGGTAAATGTGGCCGCCAGCGACAAACCGGTTGAGACCTCGCCGTGCATGGAGCATCCGGGCGCTTGCGTAAAGAACAAGATGGAAGAATGTGGCGCGAGGCCGCTCGCCGCGGCTCCCGTTGTAGTTTTGCAGCCATATGCGTGTGCGTCCGATGTCCCACCGGGTCGTGTGATAAACAATCGAGTCGTTTCGGCCCGGCATGACGAGAGGCATCATGCAGCGTATTGGATCGAGGTTTGGCACGAGATCGCCATCGCACCTGTGGAACAGCGGCATGCTCTTTTCCTCAGTTCGTTCCGACCGGACACGACAACGTTCGACGAGCGCGTCTTGAATTCACCGCACCCCGTCTTTCATTCAAAAAGTGGATGAAATCATAGCTGATTTCTACGTCAATTGCAGTGAGTTTGAGCAGAAGGGGAGTCGGGCGCAAATGAGTGCAAGCATGAGTATCAGGAAAGAAGACTACGCCGGTTGCTACAATCGCCGGGTATGTGTTCCATTCGCGAGAAAGCGGCTCTGGCGGCGCCATTGACGCTCGGAATCCTGATTCTGTACTTCAGCACGCTGCACTCTTCATTCTTCAACGCCTTTCCGATTCCCGACACAGCCGTCGATCGCGCGATCCCGTTTCTTCCGGTCTTCGTTGTGCCGTATTTCTCCTACTATCTTCTGTTGCTGACGCCGCTCCTTGTCATTCACGAGTCACAGGAACTTCGCGATGCGGCGTTCGGATACGCACTGATCGTCTTCACATCCTGTGTTGCGTTCTTCTTTTGGCCGACAGCAATCTCAACTTCGTACACAGATCCTCTGATCCGCGGCCTGCTCGCCGTCGATCGACCACGGAACGCCTGCCCATCCCTCCATGCCTCTCTTTCGCTTTTCTGTGCGCTGTGCACGTGGAGGAACCTCCAATCGCCCATTGCCCGATATGGGCTTTGGATCTGGACGGTGCTGGTGATCGCGTCGACGCTCCTTACAAAGCGTCATGCAGCGGTCGACATCGCTGCAGGAGTTGTATTCGGCTGGATTGTGTACCGCCTGATCTTCGCGCCGATGCATCAGGGGGCCGCTGAAAGGGCGGCTATCGTCGATGACCTGAAAATCCGAGATCATCCGGCAGGAAAGCCGGGAAGAGATACTGAGGCCCTCGGACGATTCGATTCCAGAAGATGCCTCAGAGAGTTCGCGATTTTTGTGACCCTGGCTGCGATGGGCTCGTCAATCAGCATTTGGGCAATCGCTCATTCAAGTGTCATGACGTTTGCGGTCGGAGTCGTCATATCCATGGTCTCTCTCAACTCTCTTCTGCTCTTGCTGCACGAGGGGATGCACAGGCAGTTGATTCCCAATCGCCGCTGGAACTGGATCATCACAGCCTTGTTGGGATTCATCTTTCTGATGTCGTTTTCCGCGTTCCAGGTTATGCACCTGCGCCGTTTTCGATTTCCCGGTGATCCTCGCGATGCAGACAAATACCGCGTCGACTCACGCAGTCGGCACACAAAATGGCCCGCGCACTTCGTTCGGCTCGTGCGGGTTTTGTTGCTGAACCCGATCCTGATACCTGTGTCGGCCCTCAGGTTCGGCTCCGCAACTCAGCGGAAACTCATTTGCTCTGAGTACGCGCTTCTCTTCCTGGTATGCAGTGTTCTTCTGCGGACCTTTTCTCTGCGTGCTCTCTTTCTTGTTTGGATCCTGCCCATGATGCTCACAGGAATCTTCGCCGCTGTTCGGTGCTCTATTCAGCAAGTCCTCAAGAACGCACCGGATCAACACCTCGCCACCCGGATCTAGCGCCTGACTCGACGAGAGCCGAAGACTGCTGAAGCGAACCGTAGTCCCTTTCAGGCTGCCAGCGTATTGATGGCGCGCACCATCTTGTCGAGGTCTGCGATCGACGTATAGACATGCGGTGTCACCCGGACGCAGCTGATGTTCTCCCACACGATGCCGACGGTGTGGATCTTGTACTGGTTGAAGAGCGCGTTCTCTAGCTCCGCAGGCGTCATGCCGTCGATGCTTACGCCGCAGATGGCGCAGGAGTATTTCGCGTTAAGCGAGGTATGCAGCTTGACCTTCTTCGTCTGCTGCACGCGCGAGGCCCAGTAGTTCTTCAAATAGCGAATGCGTTCCTCCTTGCGCCTGGCGCCGATGCCCTCGTGGAAGTTGATGGCTTCGCCGATGCCTTGTTCCAGAGGAAAGCTGCGCGTGCCCAGCGTTTCGAACTTGCGAATGTCGGGGCTATGCGGAGTGGAGTTGCAAGTCAGCGGCCAGAGCTTTTCGATCTTGTCCTGACGGACCCACATCATGCCGGTACCGATGGGGGCGGAGAGAAACTTGTGCAGGCTGGTGCCGAAATAATCGCAGTGCAGGTCGGGAACCTTGAAGTCCATCAGGCCGAAGGAGTGCGCGCCGTCGGCCAGCACTTCGATGCCGTGCGCGTGCGCCATGTCGGCAATCTTTGCTACGGGCATGATCTGGCCGACCCAGTTGATCATGTGCGTGACGTGGATCAGCTTGGTACGCGGGGTGATGGCCTGCTCATACGCCTTCACAATCTGGTCGTCATCTTCAATCGGGAAGTCGAAACTGATCTGCTTGTAGATGATGCCTTCGCGCATGGCGCGCTGGCGATAGGCCTGGATCATGTTGGGATAATCCTGTTTTGTCCCAATGACCTCGTCGCCGGCCTTCAGGTCTAGCCCATAGATGATGGTGTTGAGCGCCTCGGTGGAGTTGCGGTCGATTGCGATTTCGTGCGGCTTGGCTCCGGCGAGCTGGGCCAGCTTTTCGCGCAGGGGCTCGCGGCCCTGATCGAGAATGCGCCACATGTAATAGGACGGGCCCTCATTCGAGAGCTGGTTGTAGCGCTCCACCGCTTCCTGCACAACGATGGGTGCGGGCGAGACTCCACCGTTGTTGAGGTTGATGAGATTCGGATTGACCGAGTAGGCGCGCTGGATCACGCTCCAGTAGTCTTCATCCTGCGCGGCAATCTCGGGGTCGAGGTGCGCGATGTGTGCCCCGGCGCCGGCAAACTCGGCGGCGTGCGCCTGGTGGAAAAGGCTGTTGACGGAGAACGCGCCGGCAAGTGTTGCTGCCTGCTTGAGGAAGGAGCGGCGGCCATTGGAATTCATACCGAGCAATGTAGGGCGTGCGAGCCACGGCAGACAACAACAAAATGGAATTGTTGCCCGATTGAGGTCCGAAGGACGGCCAATGCCCTACTGCGCGTTCACGAGGTCTGCGGCCTTGGCGCGCTCGGCGGCGGCTTCTTCGGTGCGGCCCTGGCGGTCATAGGCGATAGCGAGCTGGGTATGCGCCGCGGCGAAGGTGGGATCGGCGGCGACCGACTCCTGATAGCGCGCGATGGCGTCGGCGATCTGTCCGCGCAGCATCAACTGGTTGCCGGCATTCAATGCGAAATTGGCGCGTTGCCGGCTGACGGCGCCGCGCGCGAGCACGGCTGCTTCCTTGCGATAATCCGCAGCCTCGGTGCGAAGCTGCTTCATCTCGCCGCGTAATTCTTCGGCTTTCTTTGGATCGCCGGCCGCATCGGCGGCGTCGGCCTGCGTGCTGAGATTGCCGGCCTGCTCGGCGAGAACTCCGGCGAGCGTGACGCGTGGGCCGGGCTGACCGGGCTGGAGCGGAATAGCCTTCCTCAAGACCTCGGCTGCTTCGGGCAGGCGCGAATCCTGTTTGAGCGTGCTGCCCAGAATCGCCCAGGCATCGCCATTTTCCGGGCGCAGCGCAACAGCCTTCCTCAGCTCCGTTACGGCATCGTCGAGCCTGCCAAGTTGCATGTAGAGGATGCCCAGCGTGTAGGGCGGATCCTGCAGTTTGGGGTCCATCTGCCCCGCGCGGCTCAGTTCCGCAATGGCATCCTGCGGGCGGTCTTTGAACTTGTAGGCGAGGCCGAGATCGTAGTGAAGCTGCGGATCGTTGGGATCGAGCGCCAGGGCCTTCTGGAAGTCGTCGATGGCCTCATCAAAGGCTGAAAGCTGAATGTGGCAGACGCCCAGATCCTTGTAGATGGTGGGATCCTTCACATTCTCGGCGAGGGCGCGCTTGAAATCGTCGAGCGCTTCTTTGCCTTTGCCGGTGAGCGTCAGCGCCAAGCCAAGATTGGTAAGTGCCGAAGGATTGTGCGGTTCGCGCTCGACTGCCTTCTGAAACCACGGAATCGCCTCCTGCTGGCGCCCGAGCCGCTGCAGCGCCATGCCCAGTTCGAGTTGGACACCGGGTGTATTGGGGTCGAGCTGCGCGGCGCCATTGAACTGCTGCACCGCGTCTTCATCCTTGCCGACTGCGGCGAGCGTGCGGCCATATTCCATCAGGGCTTCGCCGCTCGGCGGGGTCATGGCGGCCGCGGAGGAAAGCGTATTCAATGCATCGGCAAAATTCCTCTGAACCCTGAAGAGCAGGCCGAGATGAATGCGCGCGCGAACAAACGAGCCATCCAGGGCGATGGCATGCTCGAATCTGTCCTGCGCATCGTGCCATTTTTCCTGCTGCGCTTCGAGCGTGCCGATCGCGTCTTCAAGATCGGCGCGGGGACCAGTGAGCGATTCCTCCGCAATGAACTGGAGCGCCGCCTGATCCGGCTTGCCGACTGCGGCAAGAGCGTGGCCATACGCATCGTAGAACGATGCCTCCGGCGCTGTGTGACCTGGTTGCCGGGACAGAATCAGCGCTGATTCGAAGTGCGGAATAGCGATTGCCGGTTGGTTTGCCTGGGAATACGCGAGGGCAAGATTGGTCTCAATTCCGTTGTCGTTGGGCTTGATTTTTTTTGCCGCTTCGAATTCCTTCGCGCCTTCCAGGGGTTTGCCGAGCTCCACCAGCACCGCGCCGAGGGCTTCGTGTCCTTCGGCGATTTTTGGCTGCAGATGTACGACTTCAGCGAATTTCGACCGCGCCAGTTCCAGGTCTCCGGCCTGGCGTGCCGCGTACCCCTCGTGGAAGGCCGCGTCGGCACGCTTGACAGCGTCTGCGGCATTCTTCTCTCCGGCTTGCGCGAATGCGCCGAGGGTGAGGCCAAGGAGGACGGCAAGAGCCAGAATGGATCGCGTCGCGCTGCGGGGCATCGTCTACTTCCCCGCAGGCTTGGGATCGCTCTGGTGCTGAATGGCAACCACGAGTTTGAATTCGCGATTCGCTGCGTCGAGCTGCCCCGTCGCCTTGTATGCCTGCCCCAGAAGGTTATGCGTAATGTAGTTGGAGGGATCCATCTTCTCCGCGTGATCGAGATAATGCAGTGCCTCGATGGGCTGCTTCAACTTGAGGAATGTTTCACCCAGAAGGATGTAGGGGCCGGTCGCCTGCGGTTCAAGGAGGACGGCTCGATTCAACGCCTGTTGGGCATCAGTGAACTGGCCGTTGCGCAGGTAGGCGTCTCCGAGCCGATCGTAGAGATCGGGATTGAGCGGGTTGATTTTGCGTTCAGCTTCAAACTCGCGGATCGCGCCTGCCGTGTCGGCTCTGGAAAGAGCAACCTCGCCCAGCAACTCGTGCGCGAGGGGCAGAGACGGATTGATCTCGAGGGCCTTGCTTGCTTCCACCCCGGCTTCATCGCGCAGTTCGCGACGCAGGAAGAGACGCCCGGCGAGTAGATGGGCTTCAGCGGAATCGGGTGCAAACCCATACTGGGATGCAAATGCGTGCCGCGCGTCGTCGTAGCGTTGGACGTCGGCGTAGCAGAGGGCGAGGACGTAATCAGGATCGACGTTCTCGCCCTGCACCCCGATGCGCGCTTTCTCGAGAAATGGAATCGCCTCCTGAATGCGGCCCAGGCGGAACAGGCTCACCCCGTGCATTTCAAGCGACTCGTGGTCGCTGGGGTCCTGATCGGCGGCCTTTGTGAAGGCGTCGATCGCAGGCGGAAACTGCTCCCGCTCGTAATAAATCAGACCGCGCAGCCGCTCGACGCCCGCAGGCTCCGGGCTTTGCCTGGACAATTGATCCAACTGCGCCATGGCCGCGTCGAGACGGCCTTTCGCGGCAAGTTCTTTCGCAGTTTCAATGGTCACTGCGGGAGCTGGGGAATCCGGGGAGGGAACTGCGCCCTGTTGGAGTTGTCCCGGGAGTGCGGCGTTCGAAGTAGACAGAAGAACTGCAATGGCGAAGGCGCGAAGCATGATTGTCCTGATGAGTTCAGTTTAACTCTGCGCAAACATCTGCTGGTTGGACGAAGGCGGATTGTACCCGTGAGAACAAAGAAAGAGGGGAGCCGAAGCTCCCCTCCAGGGTTGTTGCGACTCCTCCGCGCCTTAGAACTGCACGTGAAGAGAGAATTCAAGCTGTCGAGGACCAGGTCCCGGTGCTTCGCCGCCGATGTTGTTCAGCTGTGCACCAGTTGCTGTTCCTACGCTGCCAAAGACGTCTGTGTTGTTAGGGTTGCCGGCATTGATGTGGTTGAACGCGTTGAATGCATCCATGCGGAACTTCGTAACGATGCTCTCATGAATGGTAAACGCCTTGGTGATGGCCATGTCGGTATTGAAGAACGAGGGTCCAAAGTACGTATTGGCCCCACCGTTGCCGATGTTGTCGAGTCCCGGGAACGAGAAGAGACCGCCGGCTCTCGGCTGCGCCGCGAAGAAGCTCCGATTGCCAGTACCGCCCGAGTTCGTCTTGAAACTGGTAAGGTGCGTCTTCATGTGTCCTGAGACGTTGGGACGGCAAGGTGCATTCGTGCCACCGACGTTCGTGTTGCAGCTTTGAGGATCGCCTACGCCGGAAATGTTGAACTGGTCGTAACCGATTCCGAACGGCAGACCGCTCGACCAGTTGAGCACATACGCCAGTTGGAAACCGCCGATGATCTCATCCGTGAGGGTGTTGACGTTCTGCGCGAGTTGCTTGCCCTTGCCGAATGGCAGATCGTAGCTGCCATACGAAACGAGCTGTTGATCGCGAACGTTGCCGTCGCGCTGGTGAGGAACCGTGTGGCTCCAGGTCCAATATTGGCCGTTGTCATCCCACGCAGCAGCCCATTCGTAATTCGCATTGATCGAAAGACCCTTGGTAAAGGTCTTTGCCAGGTTGATCTGCAGAGCGTCGAATTCGGTATTCTGATCGTCGCCATAGTAGCTGATGCCGTTGTTCCATCCGCACATACCCGGAAGGATGTTCGGCGAGTTGGGTGTCGCGTAATTGGAGTCGCGGCAGGCAGCAAGAGTCCCGCCATAGTAGCGTTGCAGGAACCGACCGTCGGAGACTCCGCCGCTGTACCCAGCCGGCAGTGTTCCGCTCAGACCATTCGGATCCCAGTGCAAAGTCTGACCAGTAACGCTGTATTGAGCTGGAAGGAACAGACCGCCCTCGTTCGGGTTGGTGTTGTTGTTGTCGCCGTCACCGAGGGTATGGGTTCCCTTATTGCCGACATAGGCAATCGTCAAGGACATCGTAGGTGTGAGGGCGCGCTGTACGCTCAAATTCCACGCGTCGATTGTCGGGAAATGAAGCGGGTTTGGACGTGCCTTCGGGCTGACAGCATAACCCTGCGCCGGAAGCAAGCCACTGGAGGGAACTGTCGGAAAGACGAATGCGGTTGGTCCCTGGTCAAGCGTAAAGGGCAACGCACCCGTATTCCCGGATGAGTTGAACGTCTGGCTGGCGAGTACCGGCAGGTTTTGCGTGACAACGTGTCCGAAGATCGAGCCGAAGACGCCGGTGTCAAAGCTGCGTCCGTAGCCCGCGCGAATGACGGTCTTGTCATCCAGTTGATACATCAAGCCGATGCGAGGATCGAAGCCCTTGACCTTCTTGATGCTCCAGCCCATGTCGGTCGGAACCTGTCCGATGCCGGCAACGTGCATGTAGCCATCCGCAAGATTCATGAGCGAACCATTGCCTTTGCCGTTGACCGCCTCGGGGAAGTAGAGTTCCCAGCGAAGGCCAAGGTTGAGGGTCAGGTTCTTGGTTACGCGCCAGGTGTCCTGTCCGTAGAAGAAGGTCCTCTTTTGGAACTCCTTGGCATTGGTTGAAGTCGACACGTACCGGGCGTAGTAGTTGCTCTCGCCCAGAACGAAGGTTGCCCAGCCATTACCCAGGGTTCCGTTGTCGGAGGTGGGGCCGCCATAGAAATTGAACTGGCCGGTACGATCCGTATCGGACGGAACGCGAAGGTTACGGCCGTAGCGCAGATCGACGCCAAGTTTGATGGTGTGATTGCCGTGGATCATGGTCCAGTTATTGACGATCTGGCCCTGGTCCTCGCGTTCGGTAAGTGGGCAGTTGCAACGATTGATGCCCAGGCCCGCACCGATGTACGAAGTCTGGCTGCCGCCGCTGATTTCGAATCCGGGTGCGCCGGAGGTGAAGTAGCTCCCGGTGTTCACGCCCGGAATCCCCAATGTGTTGCCAAATTGGACATTCTGGTCGTACTTCGAGTCGATGACGTTGTAACGGTAGTAGCCGAGGCGGAAGTCGGTCAGCAGCTTGGGGCTGATGGCGATGTCCATGCCGGTTGCAAGACTGTCGTTCGCGCCCTTGGAGTTGCCGCCGTAGCCGCCGATGCCGAATCCAAGACCGCCGGCGTCGCCGAACATCACTTTGCCAGACAGAATGTCCCAGAACCGAGAGAAGCGGGCGAAAGCGTGCATCTTGTCGTTAAAGGTGTAATCTTCGCGGGTTGTCCATGAATCGCTGTTGAACAAACCGGTGCCGCCTGCGGAGTAGTTGTTTCCGATCCACTGGCTGTTGCTGGGGCTGAATGCTCCACCTGTGTTGTTCGGGGCATAGGCCTTCATGTAGCCCAGCAGGTTCAGGGCAGCAGGAGAAAGCAGAGACGTCGGCACAACGTTGTTGGCGAATGCCGTCTTGGTCGCCGCCGACTGATCCGCGGTATTGTCGTAAATGAGCTGCCCACCTCCCGCGAGAATGGCAGCATATTCGCTGAAGTCGCATCCCGGAATCCCGCTGGCGGAAGTCTGCGTTCCAAGGCAGGTTGCCACGAGCTGAGCTGTCGGGACCGAATCGGTCTGTGAAGTTCCGACCTTCTGACGCTGGGATTCCCAGTTAAAGAAGAAGAAGGCCTTATCGCGAATAACCGGGCCGCCGATCGATCCGCCGAAGCGGTTCTTCAAGCCCGGAGGAATTGCATTCGGACCTGCCGCCTGGCTGTATGGGTCACGCGCCAGATTGGCGTTGCCCGTGCGGAAGTCATACGCGCTGCCATGGAACTTGTTGGTGCCTGAACGGGTTTGAGCAGTCACGACGGCTGAAACAGCCTTGCCAAGCTCGGCGTCATAGTTTTGCGTGGTGATCTTGGTTTCCGTCACCGTATCCATGGGCGGATTGATGACGATGATCCCCAGAATTGGATCCTGGTTATCGGTGCCGTCCAGCTCGAATGCGGTTCCGCCGAAGGCCTGTCCGTCCACCTGAATCTGGCGTGAACCCTGCGGGTTTTCATCGGCAGCGTGCGACCAGCCGAGAAGCTGTGCGCCCGGAAGCAGAAGCTGGAGGTTGGTGAAGTTCTGGTCGCCCACCGGGAGACTGGAAACCTGCTGCTGGTCGAATACGGTGGACACGTCGGCCTTTTCCGTCTTCAACAGGGGCACCGAATCGGCATTGACAGTAATGGTGGTACCGGTATCTGAACCAATGGTCAACGTGGGGTCGATGCGAGGAGCCGTGTCGGCTTGGACCGTCACGCCCTGGGTCTCGAAAGGCTTGAAGCCTTTGGCGACAACCTTCAGGTTGTAGACATCTGGGATAAGATGCGGGACGCTGTAGTCACCAGAGGCATTCGATGTAACCGTAACGACGGTGCCTTTAGCCACATCGGTCACGGTGATCACTGCGCCCGGGATGACAGCCCCACTCGCGTCCGACACAGTGCCAAAGATCGATCCATAAACCGATTGTGCACTGGCCGTCACAATGAGGAGCGAACCTGCGCAGGCAAGAAATGCCAGCACAAGTGCTGTGCGAAAAAGCTTGTTCATGCGGTCTCCTGAAAAGTATGCCGTTTTTCTGATCTATTAACTTGTGGTGGTTCCGCCGGCTGGTTCTTCTACGTCGACCAGACGGCTTACAGGGCTCACCTGCCGCGATGGCAGGATCGCTCAAATCCCGGCGCCGCTACTCCCGAACACAGATAGAGAGCGATAAATTTAGAGACTCCGGAGCAAATCGAAACCTTACTGAATGTGTCACCCTGCTGTCAACGTCAAAAGCGCAAACTCGGTTGTGAATGCCTGCGAAATCGACATGTCATTGCCGGAAAAGCTTTACCGGGGGAAGAGATGCGGATTTTGCCCTCAGTCGCGCACATAACACAGCGAACTAAATGAAGTATATAAAGCGATTTACTGGGATACCAGGCACGGCGCCGTCTCTGGAAAGCACAGCCGGCAGATCAGAGGCTGATCGCGTGTTCCTCATTTTGTAAACAGACAAAGTCCTGCAATCACCTCGAAAACGATAATACAAACTAGATGCCAGTTTCATGGCCTGATTTGATCCCGGACTTCGATGCACTGCCACAGAATCCTTAGGGGTTCTCCTCAGAGGGGATGGAGTTTTCCTCCATCAAATGGTTGATTCTTAAGGTGATTTTCAGGACCCGCCGCCAAAGAGTGCTGGACCGGAAATTGAACAAGCTCTCAAGGCAGATCACGGCCATCGATGATGCCGCTCTCTTCACCGTTCGGCTGAGTCTAAAGACGTTTCGGTCTGCGAAATTGATTTAGGCATAACATTCGCATCCGGGGAGGAAACCGCAAACGTCGCTCGCATGTTGACTCGCGGATGCCTCCGCCGCGACGATCCTCAGCGACCGCCGCATTTCCGGCTTCCGGCGCGAATCTGCCCGGCCATGGCTTTCGTTTCCTCGTCATCCGGTGAGAACTCCAGCATCCGATCCAGCGTTGCCAAAGCACCGCCCTTTTCCCCCAGGCCGCATTCCACAATGGCCAGGTTCCTTCCCGCTCCCAGTTGCGAAGGATCGTGATCGAAGACTTGCTTCCACAAACGCGAAGCCTCCGTATACTGAAGCTGCCCTGCCCTGAGCAAAGCCAGATCTCCGGCGGCCAGCGAGCTGCAAGGATCGGCCTCGAGCGCCACCTGGTATTCCTCGGCCGCAGCCGCCGGCTGACCGTTCAACTGCTTCAGAAAGCCGAGTTCGGCGTGGAGCTCGTGGTCGTGCCGGGCTCCGCTCTCAGCGTGCTCCGCGCGTTCGAGCAGCGAGAGTGCGCGCACGCTTGCTTGCTGGTTCCCCCGCTCCGCCATCTGCGCATAGGCGAGGCCAAGATCGCGATCGTCGGCGATGATGCCGCCCACGGCTTCCAGTTCTCCGCTCACTGCCAGCGGAACGCGTTCATTGCTGATGCGCTTCTTGATCCAGTGGTCCGTCACCTGTTCGTGGGCGATGTCATTTGAAGGCGGCCGAGCCATGTGGCAGGCTGTGCAGTCCGCATTTTCCGGGTGATGCTTTTCGGCAAAGCCAGCGGTGTTATGACACTGCAGGCACTTTTGGCGATAGAAAGCGACCTTGTTTTCGGGCGCGGGCGAGCCATGCGGATCGTGGCAGGTTGTGCAGGTCAGCCGATCACCAGACTTCATCTTGCATTCGCTGCGCAGAAGAGCTTCCCACTGGCTTGTTGCGCGGCCGCCGGATCCATTCTCGCCGCGGTAAACGAAATACAAGGCATAGTCGAACAGGTCGTCTCCCGGGGTGAAGTTCTCCATCTCTCTGCCGTTGCGGATCACGGCGGCCTGGCCTTCGAGGTGACAGTTGAGGCACACCGAATCCCGCCGCACGGGATACATCGCGTCGATGTCGAGCATGTGCACTTTGCCCTTCGAAGCTAGATGCGCATCGGCATTGCCGTGGCAAGCGGCGCAGGTGATGCCTCCGTGGGCAAATGGTGCGGCTGCGTACAGATTGCGCGCTTCGGGCAGCGACCGCGCCACATCCGAGGCATGGCAGTGGAGGCAACCGGGATCCACGGGCATGGTCAACGGCATTTCTTTGTCCGCGGTATGATTCGGCGCCATGTCCCAGATCTGTTTTTTGGCGTACCAGTTGATCGGGGCCTCGAACCAGTATCCCGATTGCTCGAAGAGGTAGGTCCTTCCACGTTTGCCTGACCCAATGAAATAACGCAATTCCTGTTGGCCCTTGAGCGCTTTGTCGGGCGACGCGCTTTCGCGCTCATAGTTGAGCCAGACGTTCCCTGCCTCTTCGGTCACGCGGTAATGAACACCCGAAGCTGCATGAACAAAATCAGCGGGAAGGAATCCCTCGACCGCGAAACCGCTCGCATTGGCCATCGGGGTAGTGCGGTAGCGCTCATAGATTTCGCGATGGCAGGGCGCACAAGCAGCGTTTGGGTCGCGCACGTCGCTTTCCGGGCGAGCTTGCACGCGGCGCGGAAACCAGCACAACACCAACATTGCGAAAAAACAGATTCCTGCCAGGGAAACCGACAGAGCTCGGGACAGGCTGAGCACCCCACCAGCTTTCGCTGCCGTTCTCGATCGTGCCTATGTCTTTTCAGACGGAATTCGATGAGCTAAGTTGACACCCGGAGATCTTGCCGAGCATCAGATGAGAGACTTCGCTGGATCCGCGCGCGAGGCACACACCATTCGTGATCGAGAAACTCCATCTCGTGATCGATCGGCTCAAAACACCGATCGAACGGATCACTGTCCGGCTACGGCGGCGGCATCGAACGCAAACGCTGGCTGTTGAACCACGAGAAGAGCCCGTGATTAGTCCGGTGATGGCAAAATAAGCAGAGGTCCCTTCATTGTGAATCTGTGCCTCGTTGCCTTGATGTTCGTGACCGCTTCGACATCAGTCTTTGCACAGCCCACGCCAATCGCACAAAGGACCCTTGCTTCCGACCAGGAGTTTGACTCCGGCTCTCGTATCCAGATCAGTGCGCTCACAGACATCCAAGTGGGTAATCTCGTGACTCTTGCACGCGTTTGGGGATTTTTGAAATACCACCATCCCGCTGTCACTGCTGGCAAGCGCAACTGGGACTACGATCTGTTCCGTGTTCTACCCAGCGTTCTCGCCGCACCCGATCGAGCTCACACAAACGACGCAATCTTGAATTGGATCGACGAGCTGGGGTCCGTTCCCGCGTGCAGTCCGTGTGTTCCGGCACCCACGGGCGATCTCGACCTGAAGCCGCCGCTCGAATGGATCCACGATCAGTCGGCGCTCGGCGCTTTATTGAGCGAAAGGCTGGAGCAGATCTACGCGCATCGAACCGGCCACCAGTTCTATGTCTCTCAGGCCTGGCAAACCGGCAATCCACAGTTCGATCATGAACCCGCATATCCAGAGATTGTTTATCCGGACTTTCGGTATCAGTTGCTGGCGCTGTTCCGCTGGTGGAACATTCTGCAGTACTGGGCGCCTGACCGAAATGTCGCCGACCAGGATTGGCCCGCAGTACTGAAGAGCCTGATCCCCAAAGTAGCCCTCGCTCGCGATAAGCAAGCGTATCAGTTAGCCATCTTCGAAATGATACCGGCGACGAATGACACGCACGCGGGCCTGGAGGGAGCATTGGCAAAGCGTCCTCCGGTTGGAAACTGCGCGGTCCCTGTAAGCCTGCGGTTCATCGACGGAAAGCCCGTTGTGTATCGCACTTCCGGGGACAACACCGGTTTGCAGCCTGGCGATGTGCTCGAAAAACTCGACGGCGTACCCATTCCGTCGCTCGTTGCTGACTGGAGCAGGTTCTATGCGGTCTCGAATGGCGCCGCCCTCGAACGTGACTTCGCCATCATTCTAACCCGAGGTATATGTGGCTCGATTTCGCTCGATGTCAGGCGCAACGGCCACTCGCAGCGCGTGCTAACTGCACGCATTCAATACGACCCCGTCCTCACACACGACCAGCCCGGTGATACCTTCCGCCTGCTTTCGCCTGACATTGCTTACATCAAACTCTCGAGCATCAAGACCGGCGACCTTCCAGCCTATTTTGAGAAGGCCAAAGCTACAAAGGGCCTCGTTGTCGACATTCGCAATTATCCATCTGAGTTCATGCCCTTCGCGCTCGGCGCCTATTTCGCTGTAAGACCAACCTCTTTTGTTGTTTTCACTGAGTGTGATCTCTCCAACCCGGGAGCATTCCACTTCATAGCGGGCCCGTTGATTGAGCCAGGCCCCGTTCACTATGGAGGGAAAGTCGTCATTCTCGTTGATGAAACAACCCAGAGTCAGGCTGAGTATACGGCGATGGCCCTCCGCGCCATGCCGCATGCCCTCGTCGTGGGAAGCACGACAGCAGGTGCGGATGGCAACGTTTCGCTCATTCCACTTCCCGGTGGCCTGAAGACGATGATCAGCGGTCTCGGCGTTTTCTATCCAAATCACTGGCCGACCCAGCGTGCGGGCATTATTCCCGACGTGACAGTGCGACCCACAGTTCAAGGAGTTGCTGCGGGCCGCGACGAAGTGCTTGAAACGGCAGTTCACTTCATTGAGACCGGAATTGACCCCAACAAAACACGCCCCGCAACAGACCAATCCAGCAAATAGCGAATTGCGAAACCGAAAGGCTGCTTAGCCGTAATTTCTCACGCGGAGTGAGGAAGAAGTCCTGCGAGAGAGTTCATCCCGGCAGGCGTCAGGCCCTTGTGGGACCAACTGCGTGGAGGATGGACGAAAACTCGCGACGTCAGATTTGACTCACGCTTTTCTCTTTGCGGGAGTGAGGGCTTCATTCTTCAAAAGCTTGCCGCCTTCTTCGATCACGTAGAGCCGATTCACATCGAGGTCTTTGAGCGTGTCTACGGCGCCCGACGGCCAGTTGATCTGAACCAAGTCCACTTTCTTCGCGTCATTCAGCCCGAAGTGAATGCGCAGATCGCTGGACGAGTAGTATCCGTTGCACGATTTCACGTCCTCAATGAGAATGAGAGGCGTGCCGGGCTTGGCATTGAGAACCGGCGAACCCGTCTGGGCCACAACTTTGATCCGCGCGCCGATCCCCGTCTTGTTCGACTTTGTTCCGACCACGCGAATTTTGATCCAGCTTCGATTCAGTGTCGAATCGCAACGCAGCAGTTGCGGAATCGCGTTGACGCAGTTCACCACCGCATCGAGATCGCCGTCGTTGTCGTAATCGCCGACGGCGAAGCCGCGCGCTTTGGCGTCAGTTGTGATGCCGCTGCCGCCAATCAGGCTTACGTCCTCGTACTGGCCGTTGCGCAAATTGCGATAGAGGTATTTTCGTTCGGCGTAGGCCGCATCCACCTGGGTGCCATCGACCTCGGGGTACACGTGGCCGTTGGCGACGAGGATGTCGAGCCAACCGTCGTTATCGAAATCGATGAAGCTGACCCCCCAGCCCAGCAGCCGCGTGTTGATGCCGAGACCCGCCTGATAGGTGCGATCGTCGAACGATCCATCGCCAAGATTCATGAAGAGGGAATCGGTATCCCCGGCGAAGTTTGTCTTCACAATGTCGAGCATTCCGTCGCGGTTGTAGTCGCCGATGGAAACGCCCATGCCGGCCTGCGGTTTGCCGTCCGGTGAATACGCGACGCCCGCTTCAATCGCCTGGTCTTTAAACGTGCCGTCTTTCTGATTCACGTAATAGGTGGCCGATGTCGAATCGTTCGCGACGTAGATATTGGGCCAGCCGGTGTTGTCCAGATCCGCTACGCCACAACTCAATGCATAAGTGCCAAGCGTGCCATTCATGCCGGCTCGCTCGCTTACGTCTTCAAAGGTGCCGTCGCCCTTGTTGTGATACAGGAGATTCTTGCCGCCCTCGAGCCCCGGCGGCCCGCACGCGACCACGATGCCCTTGTAGGTGCAGTTCGCGTCTTCGGGCAGGGGCGTGGTCTTCAGATCTAGATCGATGTAGTTGCCTACGAACAGATCGAGATGGCCGTCCTTGTCGTAGTCGAGGAACGAGCAGCCCGAATTCCAGCGCAGGCGGTCCTGCATCAGGCCGGCCTCTCTGGTCACCTCGGTAAACGTGCCGTTTCCGTTGTTGCGGAACAGCGCATTCTGGCCGTAGTAACTGACGAACAGGTCGTTCCAGCCGTCGTTGTTGTAGTCGCCAACACAGCACGCCTGTCCCCAACCGGAGCGCGCCAGGCCGGACTTGATGGTGACGTCGGTAAACGTGCCGTCGCGATTGTTCTTGAAGAGATGGCAGACCGGTTCATGTCCTTTGGGGAAGCCTTCGAGCCGCCACCCATTCACAAGAAAGATATCGACCCAGTCGTCCTGGTCGTAGTCAAAGAAAGCTGCGCCACAGCCCGTGGTTTCGAGCAGATACTTGTTGCGGTGCTCGCCGCCGAAGATCATCTCGACATTGAGGCCCGCTTCTTTCGCGACGTCGACGAATTGCACGCCCAGCGGGGTTCCCGTCACCGGGGAGGGTGCGCCCTTGGGTGCAGGCCGCGCGGCGGCTTGATAGGCCTGACGTGCGCTGCCGGATGGTTTCGGCGTTTGGGGAGATTGCTGGCCGAAGACTGGTCGTGCCAGCTTCAAAACGTCTTCGAGCGATAAAACCAGGGCGGTTCTGGAGAGCGACTTCAAAAATCCGCGACGGGTAAAAGACAAAACAGCGTTCTCCGTTTGAGCGCGCCGGCTCCAACCATGCAATTGCGCCCTAAGTGGTGAGTATATCGACCGCGACGAGTGCGTCGCACATGTGATCCCTCCACAGGAAGTTTCAAGGTCAAAGCGATGAAGTGCGATTCCCAAAATAACACCGAGCATCTCCCGCGCCGATCGCTTGTTCGCGGCGTTGCTGGACGGGGAGAGATGACATCCCATAAACCGATCAATGTATTGCATTTACACGTGGCTAAATCAGCAGCTCAATGACCCATTGGTTACGTAGTCCGTGGTTACATTCGCCGGCGGCTGCCCAGATCGGGTGATTGCTCTCCCCCCTAACACCAGTGCTACGCTTCGCCTATTACAAGCCTCTAAAAAACGAACGACAGGAGAGGTTCTCCCCACATGATTGAAGCGACCAAGACGCTGGACTACTACGAGTTTCTCCAAATCAGTCCCCATGCAGATGCGGAGACGATCCACCGTGTTTACCGCTACCTGGCTGCCCGCTTCCATCCCGACAATCCGGAGACAGGCGATCCGGAAAAATTCTTTCTGCTGAAATCGGCATACGACGTTCTCTCTGACCAGGATCGCCGCTCGGAGTATGACCGCGACTATGATCGGGATGTGCCTGAACGCACTCCGCTATCTGAGTCTGTCGACTTCATGGACCAGGTGCAGGGTGAGCTGAACCGCCGTCTCGCCGTGCTGGCCGTGCTCTACTACCGGCGTCGCAGCAATCCGTTCGAACCCAAAGTGAGCCTCGCCGAGATCGAAAAGCGCATGGGATTCCCGCGCGATTACCTCGACTTCACGACCTGGTATCTCAGCAAGAAGGGCTATATTACCCGGGCCGACAACTCCGACTTCTCGCTGACCGCAGAGGGCGTGGATTTCATTGAAACCCAGCGTGTGAAGATTCCTGTTCTCAACAAGTTGCTGACCACCGGCAACAGGGCGTGCAATGTCGATCTGGACGAAGACATCCTCACCCTAGAGTCTGCAAGCCCACCCATGGTCGTCTTGCCCGATATGACGAAAATTCCCGAACGCCGCGCAAATGCCCGCGAACGCCGCACCGGTGCCCCCGACTGGCGTGCGGAGAAGGCTGAACGCCGCAAGGGTTCCCGCCGCGCTGCCGAGTAACATCGCGACAACCGCAACTCTCAGGGGCGACACAGCGCATCACCGTTCGTGCCGCTCCTCCTCTCCGTTTTAGTTGATTCTTCTGCCTCTTTGCCCTTCCAGAAAACCCCCTCTAACGGCTAGCATGAGTGCGCGGTAAAGCTCGTCTCCAGGATTCATCGCCGGTCTTGCCGCACCTGAGAAATCACCAATCAAGGAGAATTCCATGCGATTCCGTCGATTTACTTCCACAATGTTGGGATTGGCCGTTTGCTCGCTGCTCTGTCTCCCCGCCGCAATCATTGCCCAGACCCCGAGCAAAGCCAAACCCGCAACCGCCGCCGCCACCAGCAAGTCGGCGAAGGCTGCGCCGGCCGGCGACCTGGTCGACATCAACTCGGCGACAGCCGATCAGCTCAAGGCACTCCCCGGCGTCGGCGACGTGTATTCGCAGAAGATTATTGCCGGCCGCCCTTACGCCAACAAGACGCAGCTGAAGAGCAAGGGAATTGTCCCCGCGGCTACGTATGACAAGATCTCCAGCCTGATCATTGCCAAGCAGCCAGCAAAGAAGAAGTAGCTTGCTCGATTCCTTGTTCTCCAGCCAGAAAGGGACGCGCATGCGTCCCTTTCTGCATTTGCGGCCGGGCAAACTGAAATCAAATGACTTTGACTGGATCGGCAACCGAGCGCTTGAGCGCGGCCCACGCCAGCAGCCGCGTTGAGTCAAGCGCCGGTAGCGGGGAGTTCTTGTTGCCGATGACGAGCGGGATCTCCGTACAGCCAAGCACGACGGCATCGCAGTCTTCGTCTTTCATGCGGCGAATCACCAGCTGCAGATAGGTCAACGATTCCGGACGGAAGACGCCGTACACCAGCTCGTCCATGATGATGCGGTTGATTTCTTTGCTTTCCTCTTCCGTCGGGCGCAGGAAGTCAATGCCACGCAACGCCAGCTTCAAGGGATAGACGTCGCTCTCCACCAGCCAGCGCGTGCCCAGCAATCCGAGTCGCCGATAATTGTGTTCCACGGCCTCATCTGCAACCACTTCGGCGATATGCAGCCAGGGCAGCGGCGATCGCGGCTCAACCAGGTGCATAGCCTGGTGAATCGTGTTGTCAGGACAGATCACGAAATCCGCACCAGCGCTTTTTAATTTGCCCGCTGAATCCAGCATGAGGTCGGCAACGCCTTCCCAGTCGTTGCGCTCGATGCACTCCACATAGGTCGCGAGTGAGTGGGTGTGCATCGTAATCTCAGGATGCGCATGCGGGCCCAGCAATTGCGCGCCCTTGGCGCAGATAGTGCGATAGCAGAGCGCCGCGCCTTCGGCAGAGCAGCCCACAATCCCGACATGTTGCGGCGTACGCATCCCACGATTCTACTCACCTGAAATCGGGCAAATCTTATAAGCGGTCCAAACCGTCTGTGCCTTTAGGCGGGACATGACAACGCACTGCCTGAACCGCACGATTTAGGATGTTCCATGCGCGAACGGGACATCCCCCGCGCGCTTCGAGCGTGAACGAAGAACCATGAAGATTGTGCCCCGGAGGAGACTAGATGGTCACCAGACGTGAATTCCTTGACACTCTTGCCGTGGGAGCGGCAGGGCTTGCAATTAGCTCAACGGCGAAAAGCTACGGCCAGATCCTCGGCTCCAACGAACGGCTCAACTTCGCCGTAATCGGACTGAACGGCCGCGCCTATGCGCATCTTTCTTCGCTCAAGGCCAACCAGGATGCAGCCCACATCGCGTATGTCTGCGATGTCGAAAGCAACATCCTGGCCAAGTTTGCCGCCGCCACACGGCAAATGATGGGCTACGATGCCGCCACCGAAAAGGATTTCCGCAAGATTCTCGAGCGCAAGGATATCGACGCCATCACCATCGCCACGCCTGACCACTGGCATACGCCGATGGCGATCCTGGGACTGCAGGCCGGCAAGCACGTCTACGTTGAAAAGCCGTGCAGCCACAATCCCGGCGAGGGTGCGCTGCTGGTCGAAGCGCAGAAGAAATACGGCAAGCTGGTGCAGATGGGCACCCAGCAGAGGTCGTCCCCGCACACCATCGAAATTGTCGGCAAGATTCACGCGGGCCTGATCGGCCGACCCTACCTCGCCAAGTGCTGGTACGACAACACGCGGAAATCCATCGGCCGCGGCAAGGTTGTTCCCGTACCGGCGACGCTGGACTGGGATTTGTGGCAGGGCCCGGCGCCGCGTCAAACCTACAAAGACAACGTCCAGCCGTACAACTGGCATTGGTTCCGCATTTGGGGCACCGGCGAGACGCTGAACAACGGCACACATGAAGTGGATGTCTGCCGCTGGGCGCTCGGAGTCGACTTTCCCAACCGCATCACCGCGTCGGGAGGCCGTTACGCCTTCAGGGACGATTGGCAGTTCTACGACACGCTCGTCACCAGCTTCGAATACGACGACAAGATGATTTCGTGGACGAGCGTGAGTTGTAACGGCATGCACACCTATAATCGCGGCCGCGGATCGGTGATCGAGGGAACCACAGGCAGCGTGCTCGTCGACCGCGACGGCTACGAAGTCTATGACCTGAAGGGCAAGAAGACCGACGAGTTCAAGGTGGGCAAGCAGACATCGACCGCGGACCTGATCGGCGCCGACTCCATGACCGACGCGCACTTCGCCAATTTCATCGCCGGCATCCGCAAGGGCGAGAAACTGAACGCGCCAGTCGCGGTGGGCAACGTGGCCGTGACCATGCTGCAGCTCTCCAACATCGCGTGGTTCGTGAATCGCGAACTCGACCTCGACGCGTCCAACGGCAAAATCAAAGACGATCCCGAGGCCATGAAGTACTGGAACCGCGAATACGAGAAAGGATGGGAGCCGCACATATGAATCTCTCCCGCCGCAATTTTGTCCGATCTTCAGCTCTGCTTGCTGCTGCCTCAACGCTGCCAGTCGGACGCAATGCGTACGGCCAGCTCACCGAATCTGACGGTAAGCCCTCCCCCATCAAGCTGGGCCTCGCCAGCTATACTTTCCGCAACTTCTCGCGGGCCCAGATGATCGCGTGGATGAAGCAGCTCAATATCACCGGCCTCAATGCCAAGGATGCGAAAGACCATTTGCCGATGGACCCGACGGCAGAGGCCCAGGCTGTTTCTGACTACGAAGCCAACGGTATCCATCTGCACGCTGCCGGCGCCATCTACTTCCAGAAGGACGATGACGACGACATCCGCGCCAAGTTCGAGTACTGCAAACGCGCCGGCGTGAAGGTCATCGTCGCCGGTGATCCCGCGCCCGCCACGCTGCCTCGCGTGGAGAAGTTCGTGAAGGAGTACGACATCAAGATCGCGATCCATAACCACGGGCCTGAGGACAAGATCTTTCCGTCGCCGCTCGACGTGCTGAAATTTGTGAAGAGCATGGACCCGCGCATGGGCTGCTGTATCGATGTGGGACACTGCGTCCGCGCCGGTACCGACGTTATCGAGGCCATCAAGGCAGCCGGTCCGCGCCTCTTCAACGTGCACATGAAAGATCTGACCGGCTTCACTTCGAAAGAGAGCCAGGTGGCAGTCGGAGAAGGCGAGATGCCCATCCGCCAGATTTTCGAAGCACTGACGCAGATCGACTACCCCGGCTGGGTCGATCTGGAATATGAGGTGCACGGCGATGACCCCATGCCCGGCGTGACCGAGAGCTTCACTTACATGCGCGGCGTGCTCGCCGGAATGGGCTACAGCCCGCGCACGCAAGCGTAAGCAAAGATTGGGTGTGTCGTGAAACGAAAGCAGGTTGGTCTGTCCAGGAAGCTGACATCCTGGCAATGGGAGTTGCCTGAGAATGAAGGGGAGACGTGACCGCGATCAACATTCCCTTGCCTTCCCACCGCGCCAGGCAACTTTACCGATTCGGTTCGCCTTTTCTATCTTGAGACCTGCCCCAGTCCTTTGATCACGGGAATGAACGCATCCTCGACTACACTGATTACGCCATGAATGCGGTTCCGATTCGCGGCAGTTTGGTTGGCCAGATCATCGACGGGAGATTCTCGCTCCTCGTGTGGCTTGGCGGAACTGACACCAGCGGTACCTTCCTCACAGAGCTTCCCGGCCCCGGTTCTCAGAGAGCTGCCATCAAGCTCTTCTCCACGCCGGCCGAGGCTGAAGACCGGCTCTCCACCTGGACTGAAGCGACCCCGCTTTCGCACGTGAATCTCGTGCGCATCCTGCACTTTGGCCGCGCTGAAATCGATAGAGCGCCTCTTGTCTACGTGGTAACCGAGCTTGCCGAAGAAGTGCTGTCGCAGATCATTCCGGAGCGTCCGCTGGAGCCCGATGAGGCACGAGAAATGCTCGTGCCGGTTCTTGACGCACTTTCCTATCTCCACTCGAAAAACTATGTCCACGCTCACCTCAGACCTTCGAACATCCTGGTTGTCGAAAACGAGGTGAAGTTGTCGGCAGACAGCATTCTGGCGCAGGACAGTCTGGCGCTGGAACTTGAGAGCAGCGATCTGCACAACGCACCCGAGACGGCGACAAATCCTGTTGCGCCTCCGGCCGATATATGGTCGTTGGGGGTAACCGTGGTGGAAGCTCTCACCCAGCAGCTGCCCGTGTGGGACTCCGCCAGTGACGACGATCCGGTGCTGCCTGAGTTGCCTAAGCCATTTGATGCGATTGCCCGAGAGTGCCTGCGTGTCGATCCCTCGCGGCGATGCACGCTGAGCGATATCCGCCGCATGCTCGGAGGGAAATCAACGCTGGTTTCGCAGCCGCAGGATTTGCCGGAACAGCAGTCTCCGACCCAGACCCCCCCGGAATCATCCCCGGCGCGCTTTCCGGTGATCCCGCTGATCGTCGGATTCCTTCTACTGGTGGCCATCATCGTCGCGCTCATTGTTCGCAGCTACAAGACCGACCCTGCGCCGCCTGAGACAGCGACAACCCGGCAAGCGCCGCCCGCCGAGCCCGTTGCACAGCCACCTGCGACCCCGCCTGTGATGGCGGGACCCCAAAAAGGCGACGTCCTCCATCGCGTTGTCCCCGATGTTCCACAAAGCGCGAGAGACACAATTCAGGGCAGAGTGGGCGTTGCCGTCCGCGTCTCCGTCGATCCAACCGGCGCCGTCACCAATGCGGAATTTGTATCCCACGGCTCCAGCGCCTACTTCGCGCGCCTCGCGATGCAGTCGGCACGCGACTGGAAGTTCAAACCGCCACAGCAGAACGGGCACGAGGTTGCCAGCTCATGGCTGCTGCGTTTCGCGTTCAAGCGGAGCGGCACCGACGTCACGCCCGTTGAAACAAATCCCTGAGCGAAGCGATTTTATGATACGCAACCTAACGGTTGCATATTTCCCGAATTTGATTCGAGAAAAAATCTGGGCACGGGTTGGGTTTTGCGAACCTATGCCTGTTCGCCGGCCAGTTGCTCCAGCAATCCGTCGAAGTCGGCCAGATCGGCATACTCGATGATCACGCGGCCACGGCCGTTCTTGTCTTCGATATGGACCTTGAGGCCGAGAGCGCGCTGAAGATTCTCTTCCACTTCCTTCACATTCGGATCGACCGGAACCTCAGGCTTTGGTTCTTTTTTCCCTTTCTCGGGAAAGAGGATGGCCTGCACCAGCGTCTCCGTTTGGCGAACAGAAAGCGAAAGATTGGAGACTCGTTGCGCCGTCTTCTCGAAATCAGGATGCAACTTCAATCCTAACAACACTTTAGCGTGCCCAAAAGTCAAAGACCCAGACTCGACCAGCTTTTGGACCGTCTCCGGCATGCTCAGCAAGCGCATGTAATTCGAAACCGAAACGCGGTCTTTGCCGGTGCGCGTCGCAATCTGCTCCTGTGTCATGTGGAATTCGCGGGAGAGTCTCTCGAAGGCTCGCGCCTGCTCCATCGGGTTCAGGTCGGCGCGCTGCAGATTTTCGACGATGGTGATCTCGAGAGCCTGTTCGTCCGAAACCTGGCGCAGGATTGCCGGGATGGTCTTCTTGCCCGCAAGCTGGGATGCCCGCCAGCGCCGCTCGCCGGCAATCAACTGGAAACGGCCGCTTGCCAGGGGCCGAACCAGAACCGGTTGCACCACTCCATTTGCCGTAATTGAGGCTGCGAGTTCCGCCAGCTCTCCCTCGTCCACATGGGTGCGCGTCTGGAACGGATTGCGATCAATCTCTTCAATCGGAATCTCGCGCGGTTTTCCCGCTTCGGCCTCTACCGGTGTGGAGACATTGACGGGAGCGGGAGCGGCGTTTCCATGGATTCGCGGCAGTAAGGAATCAAGGCCCTTGCCGAGGGCGCGGCGCTTGGTGTCAGTGGTTGCGGTGCTCATATCTGAATCCTCAAAACCGGCGGGATTGCCGGGCATTCTTCTATGAATCAGCTGATTGGCGCTGTCCTGTCAGGGACATGCTCAGGAATATGGCCAGAAGCGTACCTCGGCCTTCGGTCTTGAATTTGCGGCCACCTTCCGCTCGCGGCTTTTTGGACTTTCGATGCGATTCCTGGCCAGGTACTCGCCGGCGAGCTCAAAGTAAGCCTCGGTGCCGCGCGAACGCGAATCGTAAACCGCGACGGGCTTGCCGTGACTGGGAGCCTCAGCGAGGCGGATATTGCGCGGAATCACGGTAATGAAGAGTCGATCGTGGAAATGTTCGCGAAGCGTGTCGCGGACCTGCTGTGCAAGATTTGTGCGGTCGTCATACATGGTCAGGAGCACGCCTTCGATCTCGACGTTGTGGTTAAAGGCAGCGCGAACACGCTCAAGCGTGGACATGAGCTCGGTAATGCCTTCCAAAGCGAAATACTCGGCCTGCATGGGCACGATGAGCGAGTCGGACGCGACCAGGACGTTGAGCGTAAGGAGGTCGAGCGCCGGCGGACAGTCAAGAATAACGAGGTCGTACTTATCTTTGACCGGAGAAAGCGCGTGGCGAAGGCGAACCGCGCGATCTTCAACGCTCGTCAGTTCGATATTTGCGCCGGTCAGATTCTTCGAGCCGGGGAGAATCCAGAGGTTTTCGACCGCACTGGGAAGGATGACCTGTTCTGCCTCCGAATCTCCAACCAGGACGTCGTAGATCGAGTGGCGATTGTCATCGCGGGCCACGCCGAGGCCGGAGGAGGCGTTTGCCTGCGGGTCGCAATCGACCAGGAGGATTTTCAGGCCTTCCAGAGCGAGACATGCGGAAAGATTGATGGCGGTGGTTGTTTTGCCCACACCCCCTTTTTGATTGACTACACCGAGAATCTTTCCCATAGCGTTTCAGGTTAAAGGAAGCGGGCAGCGGCGTGCGAAATTGAATCTGTGGAGAACGCGTACGAGTTGTGGAAAGCTCTCGGGGCCAGTGAGACACCTGGCCATCAAGGTATTTTTTCTCAGTGATTTACGTGACGGTGCACTCTTGAAGTAAATTGCGCGCCCACGGAGGCAACCCGGTGGAAAACTGTGGCCCCGGGCTTGCCGAGAATTCACAATTCCGCCAACCGAAAGAGATATGTTCCACGTGGAACATGGTTGCCGAGCGGTCAAAATGCAGACGATGTTCCACGTGGAACATCTCTATTCGTTCTGCCACCCGGCGAACCACCTTCGACTTCAGGCTCCGGTCTTCGAAGCGAGCACCAGTACTCGTTGATCTGAACCCGCAATCGGAATCAGCTTCGATCGTTGCAAGTTTGCCCCGGCACTTTCCAGCACGGCCAGATCTCTCCGGGTCGTGAATACCGCCAGCCAGCCTCCGGCACGCACCAGTTCCGATGCCGCCGCGACTGCCTGCTCCATTCGATCTACCGCGCGTAGAGCTACGTAATCGAACTGTTCCTCCAGGGTCTCTGCGCGCCCGGCAAATACTCTTGAGCTCAATTTCAAACTGCGCACAACCTCCTGGAGAAAAGCTGCCTTCCTGCTTTGCGATTCTGCGAGAGTGACGCTAATCTCAGGCCGGCAAAGTGCGATGGGAATCCCAGGGAAACCCGCTCCGCTGCCAAAGTCGAGAAGTGTTGTGATCCCGGAAGGCAATGCCTGTGCGCAGGCAATCGATTCCACAAAGTGACGGCTGAGAATCTCCTTTGGATCCCGAATCGCCGTCAGGTTCATACGCGCATTCCAGCGAAGGATCAGGGAGAGGTATATCTCAAATTTCGCTGAGGTTTCCGCATTGAGAGGCTTCAGACCGGCCGCCTCGAGCTGATTGTTCAGACTGCAGACGTTCGCCTCGGAATCTTCGCCCGGATTCATATGGTGGCGACCGAGGCTTCCGCCGGACGCGGGCGCCAAGCTTCGGCCGCAACCACAAATGCCGCAAAGAGGGCGCGCGACAATGGGCTAACCGTGAAAGTACGTTCCGGATGCCACTGAACACCCATGACGAAATGATCGGGCGAGTCCAGCTCCACCGCTTCTATCACGCCATCTTTCGGGCTGATGGCGGTCACTTGCAGGTTGTCTCCCACGCGGCCTATGGCCTGGTGATGGCTGGAATTGCATTCGGCGCCCAAAATGTTTCCGGCGGCATTGGCCAGGCGGGTTCCGGTCGCAATCTGAATCGGATGGGCGTTGGTTACGTCCCGGCCCGGGCGATGGTTGACCTTTGTCGCGAGCACGGTTTCTAGATCCTGGATCAGCGATCCATTCCGCCAGACATTCAGCGTCTGTACGCCATGGCATATGGCGAGAATCGGCTTATGGAGATTGAACGCGTCCTGGAGAAGGAGTTCATCGACCGCCGTGCGCCCGGCATCGGAAGGGCCACACGCGGGGATGCGCGCTTCGCCATAGCGCTCGGGGTCGACATCGAAGCCGCTCCCGGGAAGGAGCACACCCTGGGTACCGGCAAGCAGGCGGGCGACGCGGTCCTGCCGCTCATGCAGCGGCACGACGATCGGTACCGCACCAACCGATTGAAGCGCGGCGAGATACGGCGGAAGGGAACGCGCGTTGTACGCTGCGTCGTTCGAAGTGGGCTCGGGAATCGCAATGCGGATCGACATAGACGTTTTTCAGTGTATGCGAGATTCGCCGGTTAAGCATGTTGTGTCTGAGTAAGTAATCGAACGGGACCTTAAGTTTAAGATAACAAGCATGTTACAGTTTAATGCGTGTCATATCTTAGTTAACTTATTTGTTATCTATAACTTAGTGCCACTCATCGGACGCCTCAGGTCGCAGGATATCCCGAAGAGACGGGCCGCTTTGAGTTGATTGTCCTGACGGCGGCGTATGGCGGATTGGTGTATGCTTGCGGTTTTCGGGGAGAAGCTGGATGAAGCGGATTATCTGCATTCCGATCATGTTGATCCTGATCAGCGGGACCATCGGTTTGATGGGCCAGACAGGGGGAAACACCACCAACGCCGGTCAGGAGACCACGCTGCGGGTCAACAGCCGCGCCGTGCTGGTGGATGTGCTGGTGACCGACAAGAAAGGCGAGCCGGTGCGCGGACTGGCGCAGAACGCGTTCACGGTAAAAGAGCAGGGAAAGCCGCAGATCGTCACATTTTTTGAAGAGCATCAAAGCGCTGAATCGACCGGCATGGAGAGTCTTTCACTGCCTCCGAATGTCTTCAGCAATCATCCTGGAGAGGCACAGCCCGCGGCGGTCACGGTGCTGCTCCTGGATGCGCTGAATGCGTCGGTCGAAGATCAGGCATTTGTGCATCAGCAGGCGCTGCGATTCTTGAAGACCGCAAAGCCCGGATCGCGGATGGCGATCTTTACGATGTCCTCAGGACTGCATTTTGTGCAGGGATTCACGGACGATCCAGTGTTGTTAGTGGCCGCATTAAATGCGAAGAAGGGCAACGGCGTGGAGCAGTCGTCGAATCTGACGACCCCGGCGGAGACGAACGCCGGCCAGGGACTCGTGAACATGATGTCAGTCAACACGCCGACACAGGCGACGCATGGCGGCTCACCGACCGCGACAACGGCTTCACCCGCCATGATCGCTGGTCTTGAAGGCTTTCTGCATGAGATGGGCGATACGGAGTTGAGCGATCGGGAGTATCGAACGCTCGCCAATCTGCAGCAACTCGCGACATTTCTCGGAGCGTTTCCAGGGCGCAAAAATCTGATCTGGTTCTCAACGTCGTTTCCCGCCGGAGTCTTCGGGATGACGGAGCCGCGATTCGAAGGAGACGTAAAGAAGACTGTGAACCTGCTGACTGCCGCGCGGGTGGCGTTGTATCCCGTGGATGCGAGCGGCGCGAGCGAGCACGCCGTCTACACAGCTGGAAACGCGCAAGCAACAGGTGCGAATTTGCCGAGGGAGATGAGCGGAGCGAGCGATCTGGCGGCAGGACCCGGCAACGTAAGCGCAAACGGTCCTGGGCAGGCAGCCAACACCCCAATGACTGCCAGTGCGCTGGGTGGACCCGATACCGGCAATTCGGCAAATGAGCATCCGCTTGCAGTCGAGGATAGGGAAACGAACAGCAGGCATTCCACCATGGACATACTGGCGCACGACTCCGGCGGCCGGGCGTTCTACAACACCAACGGACTGGCCCACGTGATCGCGGAGATCGGAAAGGCGGGCGCGGACTTCTACACGCTGTCCTATGTTCCGGCGAACGCAAACATGGATGGTGGATTCCGCAACATCTCCGTCGAAATCGAAGGGCAGAAATACAACCTGAGTTATCGACGCGGGTATTATGCCAGCGATGCGGATCGTCCCGGAGCAGCGGAGGCCGCAGCTCCTGCAGCGCAAGGCGGAAAGCCGGTGAATCCGCTGGCGCCGTTTATGGCTCTTGGCATGCCAGAGAGCGAGCAGATCGGGTACCGGGTTGCAATCAAGCCTGCGGGGGAAGCCGCCGCAGACGCGAAGACCATCAGCTACGATGCAGTATTCACATTGACGGTGGACGACCTGAGCCTGAAAGAAAACGCCGATGGTACGCGCACGGGAACGCTCGTCGTTGGGTTGACGGTGTACGACCGCTATGGGCAAGTGGTGAACCAGCAGGCGCGGCGTGCGGCATTGACGCTGAAGCCGGACGTTTACGCAGCGGTGAAGACGGCAGGGCTGGGGATGACGGCAAAATTCGAGGCTCCCGCAGGACAGTACTGGCTGCGCACGGGCGTCTATGACGAGGACGGCGCAAAGGTCGGTACATTGGAGATCCCGCTTGCTGCGGTGAAGCCCGTCGTCGCCCAGGGCGGGAACTAAGGGAAATCGAGCGGCAGGCATCGTCCGGTTAACGCTGCTTCTCGTCCGGTGATTGCAATCACTCGAAGACTCTCCCTCATGAATACGCCCCGCGTGCTCGCCTCGGCAGAGCGGATCCGCTGGTTGTCGCACAACGATGCGTGCTGCTTACATTCGCGTGGTCGTGCGCGACCCTCATGACGATCGCTCCGGCGCCCTCGAAGTGACACTGCCTCTGAAACAGGAAACGCAAACGGCATCGATGAATCCGTAAAAAAGAGCGAGAGCAATTAACTGCGGCTGACTTTCGTCGTCGGAGAGACCGGCATATCCGATGGAAACCTCGAGTGGACTGCAACAGACCGTGCCCGGGCGTCATCGAACGGGTGTGAGGGATCGGATGCGAGTGCCTTTAACGTGTGCGTTTTTGTTAGGCGTGGCGGGCGGTGCGCGCACCATGCTCCCGGCGGCCGCGGTCAGCCGGGCTGTCCGCGTGGGATCGGTGCGCACGAAAGGCACTCCGTTAGCTTTCCTCGAAGGGCGAGATTTGAATCGCCTCCTCGTTGGGCTGGCGCTGGCCGAGATTGTGGCAGACAAGCTGCCGATGACGCCAAGCCGGAAGCAGACCGCGGCGTTTACGGCGCGCGTGATCAGCGGCGCACTTGCGGGAGCTGCGGTGGGTGCGGCTTCGCGGCGCGCGGCGCCTGGAATGCTGCTGGGGATGGCCGGCGCCATTGTCGGTACAGAGGGCGGCGCGGCATTCCGGTCGTGGTTGGCGTCTTTGTTCGATCGAGACCTGCCGGCGGCGGTGATCGAAGATCTTGTCGCCCTGGCGCTGATCGGGTACGTAACCAGCCAGCTCAAAGCATGCGCGTTGCCGGCGAAGGACAGCCTGATCCAGGACCCGCCCTATCGAGAGGGGGTCGGCCCATAGTCCGCATGATCGGCGGTGGTGAGGGATTCGCCCGCATTTCCCTTGAGGTCGAAGAGGATGATTTCATTGAGGCCGGGATGGATCCATGGCCCCGGCGTGTACAGCGCGAATTCAGGCCCGACGTCCCAAAAGCGCCCGAGGGGGCGGTCGTTCAGGAAGGCCATTCCTTTCGAGATGCCGTGCGTATTCAGGAATGTGTCTCCTCTCTCTGAGTCACCGGAGTTCTGGGTATTGGGAACATTCATACCGAAGCGATAGAAGCATGGGCCTTCGCAGGAGGCTGACGTGAAGTGCAGCGCCGCGAGGTCGGTCATTGGAAGCGAATAGATCTGCCAGTGCTGCGGCTGCGTGCCTGCGACCGTAACCGAGCCCGTGATGCCTTTGCGCTCGGTCCGGATCACCTTGGTGAAATTCACGCGGCCGGAATTCTCGACAAGAATGTCGAGGGTTGCAGATGCGGGAATTGCGGGCAGAGCGAGATGGGACTGGTCGAGGCGCCGGTCCAGCGTGCCGATGAGTTTGTGGTCAACGTAAACCTGCGCGTAGTCGTGGAGGCCGTCGATTGTGAGTTCGCCGCCGGGGCTTGCGGGCAACTTGGTCCGATACAGGATGTACCCGTACGACTGGTCGAGATCTTCCATGGTGAGAAGCTTGTCGGATTCAACGGGCTTGGGCAGGCTCTGCCACAGCGAAACTGATTCGGAGCGCTTGGAGATTGGATATGTGCCGGCCGGCATTGACGGCGGGATCGCAGGCGGGGTTTTTCCGGTAACGCGGGCAATGGCATCGCGAAACGCCATGAACTTTGCCGTGGGCTGGCCGCTTTCGTTCAGCGGCGCGTCATAGTCGTAGCTGGTGGTGTCCGGCTCGTAGTTGCTGCCGTTGCTGTTGGCGCCGTTCATCCAGCCGAAGCTGGTGCCTCCGTGAAACATGTACATGCTGACGGAGTAGCCCTGGCGCAGCATCCATTCGTATTCTGCCGCGTTGGAAGCGGCGTCGGTGGTGTGATGGTGCTCGCCCCAGTGATCGAACCAGCCGGCCCAGTATTCGCCGGACATGAACGGACCCTCGGGGCGGAGCTTTTTGAATGTGGCGAAAGCCTTTTTCGCGTCGCCGGAACCGAAGTTGATGACAGCGGGAAGTTCGGGCAGCGAGCCGTTGGGAACCTGCTCTGCGCCGTCGGCGGTGTAAAGCAACGTATCGGGAGCGGCAAGCCCGGATTTGAGAAGCGCAGATTTGACGGCTTCCATATAGGCATGGTCGGTACCGAAGGAGCCGTATTCGTTTTCGACCTGGATGGCGATGATGGGGCCGCCGTGCTGGATCAGCAGCGGCGACACTTCTTTCGCAAGCCGGGCGAACCACGTGTTCATCGCAGCGATGTATTTAGGGTCGGTGGAGCGGAGTGTGAGCGAGCGGTCCTTGAGCAGCCACGAGGGATAGCCGCCGAGATCCCATTCCGCGCAAACGTAGGGGCCGGGGCGGAGGATTACGTTCAGTCCCTCCTGCTGCGCCTCCCGGATATATTCCGCCACGTCGTTCTGGCCGCTGAAGTCGTAGATGCCGGGGCGCGGCTCGTGCAGGTTCCAGAACACATACGTAGTGATGGTGTTCAGTCCCATGGCGCGGGCTTTGCGGAAACGGTCGCGCCAGTAAGCGCGGGGCACACGCGGATAGTGCATCTCGCCGGAGAGGATCTGGTAGGGGTGGCCGTCAAGTTGAAACTGGCCGTTGGCGACAACGAAGGTGTGCGGGCTGGCTGACTGTGCAAGAGCAATTCCGGCCGCCAGGAATAGGACAAACGCAACAGAGCGCATGCCGGAATCATAACTCGCCACTGCTACGGAACCTCGCGGCAGGATCTACCGGGCTTCGATTTTGCCTGCGATGCGATCATATGCGGCGCGGGAGATGACGTGGCGCTTCACAAGATCCTCTGAGTCGGAATACGGGCGGTGATCGATGATGCGACGGGCGGCAGCGTCGTCGATGCCTGGCAGCTTCTCCAGATCGTGGGCCGAGGCGCGGTTGATGTTGATCGTCCGCTGGTCCTTGATGCCCTGGACGATTCCCTGGGCAACCGCCTTGGCGTCGCGTGCTGCGGTCGAAGTGGCACGGGCTGTCTGCTCGCGAATTTCGTCGGGGCTGCGCTGGTGGGGCGTGCAGCCGGCAATAGCAATGAAGGACAGGGTCAGCAATGCCGCGGTAATCCTCATGAGAGGTTGGATGCCGCGAAATGCGGCGCAGGATTGCCGGAGCGTTGAAGCAACTCGAGGCGCGCAGTTTATGCGCCCGCAGAACGTGCGGCCGCATCAGAGAACGTGAGGTGAATTGCGAATGGACAAGCGGAGACTTGGAGCGGGCGGGCCGGAGGTTCCGGTGATCTGCCTGGGCGGCAACGTGTATGGGTGGACGCTGGCGGAGGCTGACGCTTTCAGGCAGTTTGATGAGGCGCTCGATCTTGGATTGAACTTTATCGACACGGCTGACGTGTACTCCCGCTGGGCTTCGGGGCACACGGGCGGCGAGTCCGAGACCATCATCGGCAACTGGCTTGCGAAGAGTGGCCGGCGCAAAGACCTGATTCTCGCAACCAAAGTCGGCATGGACATGGGCGAAGGGCGCAAGGGGCTGAGCCCCGCATATATTCGGCGGGCGGTGGAGGACTCGCTCAAGAGACTGCAGACCGATCACATCGACCTCTACCAGGCCCACAAGGACGACGAGGAGACGCCGCTCGCAGAAACCCTTGGCGCGTTCGACGACCTTGTAAAAGCGGGGAAGGTCCGGTATATCGGCGCATCGAATTACAGCGGTGCGCGGCTGGCGGAGGCACTGGAGTCGAGCCGGAAAAACGGGCTCGCAAGCTATGTGTCGCTGCAGCCGCACTACAACCTGGTGGAGCGTGAGAAGTTCGAAACAGAGCTGCTGCCGGTGGTGCAGAAGTACCGGCTTGGTGTCATTCCCTACTTCTCATTGGCGGCGGGTTTTCTCAGCGGTAAATACCGCAGCGCGCAAGACGCGGAAAAGGCAGCGCGCGGCAAGATGGTGCAGAAATATCTGAATGACTGGGGATTCGGCGTGGTGGCTGCGCTCGAAGAGGTTGCCCATGCAACGGGCTCGACGCCGGCGCGGGTGGCCCTGGCGTGGGTGATTGCACAGCCGGGAATCACGGCTCCGATTGCGAGCGTGACGAATGGCAACCAGTTGAACGATCTGGCAGAGGCGGCGAAGTTGAAGCTGGATGCGGCATCCATTGAAAAGCTGAATGAGGTGAGCGCACGGAAGACCATCGCATAAGAGTGAGTCCGTCCGGGTCTAAAAAACGGGATCCTTCGACGCTGCTCAGGGCAGGCTCTGGGGCACCCAGCGTTGTAATCACCGCAAGCTTAGTACAACACGGGTGCAGCGGCCAACGGAACCCGCGACAGGCCGCGACGTCAATCTCCTTATTTCTTCAAACCGGTCCAATCTCGGTAGAACTTCCGGTCCGGCTGTCCGGGCAAGCGCATTGGGAACGTGCCGGGCAGCGATCTTTCGGTTGGTTTGGCGTCACTCACGTCGAGCATTCAGGCGGAGCAGGGCCTCGCTTATCGGCGATCGGAATGAGATGACTTAGATCGCCGCGAGATTCGAAATTGCATTTGAGTCGCGGCGGGCCGCTTCCCCGTGCTTAGAAAGAGCGAAGCGCAATACACGCCGCGCCTTGTGCAATTGGGATTTTGAGCAGCCCAGGCTGCAGTCGAGCATGGCGGCAATTTCCTCGTGTTGAAAACCCTCGACGTCGTGGAGGAGGAAGATGCTCCGATAACCGGGCGCCAGGTTCAGCGCGGCGCGGTCGATCGCCACGCGGTCAGTGACCCCGGCTTGTGCAAGGTCACGCGTGCCGACCACGCGTCCGACGTTTTCCCCAGGGACATTTGTCATCATTTCATCGAGTGAGACAACAGGCAGCGTGCGCTTGCGCAAATGCATCAGCACGATATTCACCGTAATCCGGTGCAGCCACGTGGTGAAAGCGGATTCAGCACGAAAAGTTGCGAGCTTGCGATGGACCTGGAGGAAAGTTTCCTGCATGAGGTCCTCGGCTTGCGAGAAGTTATGCACCATGTTCATGCAAATACAGAGGACGCGCTTTTTGTGCCGCTGATAAAGTTCCGCGAATGCGTCTTCGTCGCCAGCCCGGGCTCGCGTCAGAACATCCTGCATTGATGGTGCCTGTGTCGCGCGGTTCTTGCGCTTAGAAGTCAAGGTGTGTCTTGATCGGAGTGACGAAAGGGGAAGGGCCGAGGCTACCATAAATCCTCCATCGCGGATTTGAGATCATCCAAAGAGGCCGCGAACTTACTGCCTGGACCTGCTTTGCTCTGAAGGAGCAGATTGCGCAGTTGAATGAAACACCTTAAACCCGGCGTCGCTATGGCGCCGGACTATCCCTGGTTCCCGCATGCAGGCGCATGTGATTTCTGCTGACGCGATTGGCGATTCCCAAAGTCCGCTAATCCGCTCTTAAACTTTCCTCTTTGCCATGCAGGGCGTCTGTGCTGTATTGCTCGCTTTGCACCTGTTGAAGAAAGGTCTGCGGAGCGTAGCGGTGGAGCGCCCGGGGGCGATTCTGAGTTGACCAGAGGCAGCGAAGAAACGACACGTGAAAAACATCATTCTCCCTCGAGATCCCTTTTCATGGAAAACGTACGACGAGAGGTCGTCGCGATGGCAGCTTCCAGCCTCAAAGGATTGTGCGGCAGAAGTGGGATAACAAGCTGTTCAGAATTGCTCGGTTCACGCTAATTGACCCAATCGCCCGCCGCCAGAATGAAGAGGCGCGTGCGTTTTCTCTTCATGAAACGATATCTGTGGCGAGCAAGCGGCTTCTGCACTGGATACGCAGGAAATTCATGACGCGAGGCGCCAAGAAAAACAGAAAAGTGAGCTGAATTGAACAGCGCGACGGCGACAGCTTCATTAGTCTTCAAGCAAAGAGGCATCCTCAATCTATTCCGCGTCGTAACCAAAACCCTTCGAATTTCGGTTTCTTCCCTGGTACCTTTCCTGCAATTTATGCCCATCCCAAGTGCCTCACGAGCGGGTTCGCCGGAAGGCGAACCCTCCACGCTCCCGATGGATGCTGCATCGGCTCAAAACAATACCCAAGACGACCGGGCGATTTAGTTTCTGCAACCAGAATGGTTGCTCTTTACGAGTTGCCGATGCTTTGGTTCAGGATTCAGAAAACACCGAATGGGAGCGCGAAGAGAGCCAGATTAGAGAAGTTCCTCGTTTTCGCTCAAGGATGGCTCTTGTCATCTTCCATCTCAATTCGGTGACTCTGCGCGACGAGTCAATCGAAAGTTTCCTCAACAGGAAGGGACTGTTGCGGAGGAAGCGCGCATCTGTTCAATCGTTGTACGCAGGAGGGTGTTCAGCTCTTCCACCTGGCGCAGTGTCATGCCCGCCGTGGAGATCGGTTCGCCAACCGTGAGCGTGATATCGCCGGGATAAAAGTGGCGGGTGTGCATGGGCAGGAGGTCGTAGACACCGCTCAAGGCAATCGGCACCAGCGGGACCTGCGCGCGAATCGCAAGAAACGCCGCTCCCGCGAGGAAGGGTTGCATGGTGCCGTCGGGCGTCCGGGCTCCCTCGGGGAATACAAACAGCGGCATGCCGGCGCGTAGCGCGCGAACCGCGGTTCCAAGGCTGGAGACGGTGGAGTTCGAGCTGACGCTGTCCACCGGGATCTGGCCGGAGCGGTTAAGATGCCAGCCGATGAAGGGCATGGTCCACAGCTCTTTTTTGGCGAGGATACGGAACTGGAAAGGGAGCGTGGAAAAGATGACGGGCGTATCCATATACGACGTGTGGTTGGCGGCGTATACGGCGACAGGGTGTTTGCAAAGATTGTCGGCCCCGTGGACGCTAAGGCGTGCGCCGGAGATCTTCACGCAGCCACGGGCCCAGATCTGGGCAATGCGGTGCTGGATGCGCCCGCTCTTATCCCACAGAGAAATGAGCAGCGAGATGCTCCCGCAGATTGCCGTGTAGCAGAAGACGAGCGGAGCTTGAAGAATATTGGTGCGCCAGCGATAGAAACGGGGCAGCGGATCGGGGGGACGGCGACGGGTCACGGAAGCTGGCCTACGCGTTCAATCGTCTCGCCGGGGCTTGAAGGCGAAACGGATTGGTCCAGCAGGAGGGTGCGAACATCGCCAACAAGATAAACGGAGCCTGAGACGACGACTGGACCGGAAGGGTTCGTCCTCGCGCTTTCGAGAGCCAGCTCGACAGCCTGGCTCACTGAGGATGCGGCAAAGGCCTGCGTACCCGTCGAGGCGGCGGCGGCGAGCAGTTCCTTTATCGGCGTGGCGCGGGTGCTGTGAATCGGGGCAAAGATCACCTTGTCGAAGATGGGGAAAAGAATGTGCGCCATCTCGATAACCGGCTTATCGCGCAGGCAACTGAAGACGAGTGTGCCGAGATGCTGCTCGGGGAGCAGGTCGCGGAGCCCGGCTCGTAAAGCCCATGCGCCGGCGGGGTTGTGCGCCACGTCGAGGATGAACTCGGTCGCAGTGTGATCCTGCGGGTCCTCGACGCGGATGCGCTCGAGACGAGCCGGCCACCGAGTGTTCCGAATGCCTTCGGCGACGGACTTTGGAGTCACGCAGAACCCGTGGCTGATGGCGAGTTCCACAGCAGCTGCAATGGCGAGAGCTACGTTGCGATGCTGATGAGCCCCGCGCAGCGGCGAATCCACCTCAATGACCTGGCCGAGAACCTCGACCTTATAAACATGTTGCTGATCGGTGTCCCGCGCGGACGGCATCGCGGTTTGTGCTGAATCGGCAAACGAACCGTCCGAATGGTGGCTGTCTGCGGCGGGCATAAATGGCACGGCGCTGACGCCAAGGACCGAGAGAGATGTGGCGACTTCGCCAAGCACCTGGTTGGCTTCAGGATGTTGCGGAAGAGTGACGAGCGTGCCGCCTTGGCGGAGGATGCCGGCTTTCTCACGCGCAATTTCGCTGATCGTCGAGCCGAGCCACTCCATGTGGTCGAGTGAGATGTCGGTAACGATCGAGAGCAGCGGATCGACAATATTGGTGGCGTCGAGGCGTCCGCCCAGGCCCACTTCGAGAACCGCGACTTCAATCGCCGGTTCGGCAAAGTGCAGAAACGCCATCGCCGTGAGGGTCTCGAAAAAACTCGGCGCCTGCGCCAGCTTCTTCTCCTCCACTAGTTTTTGCGCGGTGGCTCGAACGCGGAAGAAATTCTCAGCAAAGTCAGCATCGGAAATCTCAGCGCCGTCAATGCGGACGCGCTCATTGGGCCGCGCCAGGTGCGGGGACGTATACAGGCCTGTGCGTAGCCCGGATGCCGAAAGAATGGAGGCCAGCGTGGCCGCCGTGGAACCTTTCCCGTTGGTCCCGGCGATCAGAACAGAAGGAAAAGTGCGCTGCGGATTGCCCAGCGCGGCAAGAAGGACGGCGACCTCGCCAAGTGAGAATTTGCGGCGTGTCTGGCCGGTCTGCGTGGCGAGTTCGGGCGCCATCGCGGCTAGATGATCGATCGCGGACTGGTAAGACATGGAAGCTTCAGTATAGAAGAGCCGTCGACAGCGCACGGTACAACAGTGATCCGAGAGGAATCAGGGACGGACACAGGGCAACTGCAAGCAGCGAAGAGGAACAATTCAGTTGGCCGAAGGGTGCTCGGCGCGATCGACCACGATGGTCTCGATGGGTGCGCGGGTGGCTTCGAGACGGAGGCCAAGCTGCTGCTGAATGGCGGTGAAGAAGGGTGCGATCGGCGCATCGGAAGCAGCCGGGGGGATATCTCCGCCGAATTGCGATTCGTCGGGAGCCCACTCGAGATTGAAATCGTAACGTCAGGTGAGCCCGGTTTTATCGACAACAGGACGGTCGAGAATCGCACGCTGCATCACGGATACAAAGTCGGCCATGGAGGCATTGCGCGCGGGCAGCAGGATGCGCTGCGGGTAGACGGTGCTAATGAGGGCCGGCTGCTCGGTCGCGGCAGCTTTGCTGGGCTTCAGTTTTGAGCCGCCTTTGGCGATTTCGAGCGCGTAGATGGGGAAGACTTTCGGTTCGCGATGGAAGGCGAGTTTGAACCTGTCGGCCAGGAGAATGCGCAGCATGGCCATCTGCTGATCGTGTGAGGGCTGCGCTTCGCCGGGCGTGAGGGCAAGGATGTCGAAGTGATCCGACTCGATCCAGGGAGGGCCGCCGGCGACTGCCTTGGGATTCAGGTTGTAGGCTGCGGCGATAAGTAGTTTGAGGGTGTAGTCCTTTTCAACAAAACGGTGCGGCCCCTGCATCACGATGTACCGTGCAGATTTTGGGCTCGACTCGACTGGTTTGATGGTCGCGACTTCAAATGCGGGGCTGGGAGGCGCCGCGGTCTGGGCAGCCAGCATCGATGCGGTGAGCAGAAACATTGCGACGGCGACAAGGGTTTTCATGGGCGATATCCGCAAAAGGGCCAGAGAAATCTATCTTACCGGAAACAAAGAGGAATCAGAGGCTGTTGAGGAAGCTGCGTACAACAGCGTTGAAGGCACCGGGGTTGTCGGCGTGCAGGGCATGGCCGCCATCGAGCACGAGAAGATTGGAGTTGGGACGGCGCTCCACCATCTGCTCCGCATGCTCCTTTGACGTGACGCGACTCTCGCGGCCTCGCACCACGAGCGCCGGACACGTCGAAGCGAGCCAGTCAGCCCAGTGGTCGCCGACCAGGTTCTGCTGTGACCGAATCATATCTTGCGGATTGAAGGCCAGATGCCAACCGGCGTCGGAGTGACGAAACGAGTCGCTCAAATAGGGAACAAAGCGGGCGCCGATCTTCAGCTCAAGTTCTTCGTGGGTAGAAAAAACACCCTTCCAGGAAAGGATGAAGCTGATGTCGTCGGTGACCACCGCACCGATGTCTTCAATAATGAGCGCCCTGACGCGATCGGGATGGCGGGCGGCGAACTGGTAGGCGTTGACTCCGCCAAGCGAATTGCCGAGAAGCACGGCCTGCGGGAGGTCAAGCAAGGTAAGCAGCGCTTCGATGTCGCCGAGATAATCTTCGCGGGTGTATGTTGCGGCATGGCTCGACTCGCCGTGTCCTCGTTGATCGAGCGCGATGACGCGGTAGTCCGGGGCAAGGCTTGCCGCAAGCGCGGTAAAGGTGGCGCCCTGCATCAGGTGCGCATGCAGAGCGAGCAATGGAGGCCGCATGCCGGATGATGACGTTGATCCGGTATCAAGATACGAAAGCGTCAGGCCATCGTGATGGAATGTATGCCGTTGAAAATCCATTGCGCCTCGCATTGATGCTACATGGGCGATCTAATGTGAGCTTGATGTGGACCGAGCACGGCGGCGCAAACGCGCCGGCACTTCAGGTCTCTGCAAGAGGCAGTTTTGTGCGGAGTTTTCCTCGTCGATTTTGATCGATGTGGATAGTGTGGAAGTTGTGTCCGATGTGGATGACGGGGTGCTTGAAAGCACTGGATTGGCGCGGGTGGAAACGCGCATTGCACATAAATAGCAAAGGATTCACAGCGGGTTTAGCGCGGCCTGTGGGAGTGGTGGGAAATCTGGGTCGCGAATGAAGGGAAGTTGCCGCGTTTTCCAATTATCCGGAGATGCACAGGCGGGATTTAGAAATCTAGCACCAAGGTAAACTCGGTGACGGGAAACAAGATAGGCCTGCTTTCCACTTTTCCAGCGACAACGACGGTTACTACGGGATATTTGATTACTAAATACATAAAAATCCCTCTAACCGTCGCATCGCGCAAGTCGCTGATCATTCCTCTGGGTAGCCACGGCGTATTGCTGCTCGCGGGAATGGTCCGATAGACTGAGGCTCCCCATTCGAGTCGAATATGGAATCGCGCGGGAACCGGAGGTCTGGCGAGACAGTGCAGATGATTGCGCGACGGTGCTGTAAACAGCGCATCGGATGGGTCTGCGCATGGATGTGCCTTGTTGCGACGTCCGGGCTGGGACAGTCGATTGACGCGAGCCAATGGCACTCGGGCACGGTGACGCTGAGCGAAGGCTGGCGCGAGCACGACGGCGATACCCCGGCGTGGGCCCGTGTCAGTTTCGACGACAGCGGATGGCAGACGGTCGACTTGGATGATCTGGGCGGTGCCGAACCGGGATGGCGTTGGTACCGAATCCACATCAAGCTCGAGCCGGGGCATGAGCATTTGCATTTGCTGATTGCCGGTGGTTTGGGCACCTACGAACTCTATCTAAACGGGGCGAGAGCCGATGGAGCCGATCTGAAGTCGCTGTGGGGCGTGACCCGGCCGACTGAACAAATCTTCATGCCGCGCGATGAGGACAACGACGTCACCATCGCATTGCGGACTCATGCGCCAACCATGTATTCACTATGGCATTTGCCGCTGTTTCTCACCGTGGCCATCGGAACGCCCGGAGCTATCGACAATGAGCGGCAGGCATTAGAAAGTCAGCGTCTTTACTCGGCAATTCCTTCGATTGCAATTAATCTCATGCTGGTGCTGGCGAGCATTGCAGCATTTGCTTTGCACCGAAGCCAGCGCGATCGCAAAGAATACCTATGGCTCGGTTGTTATCTCTTCCTCCTTGGAATGTCGAACGGCCTATTGTTTTGCGCGGTAGCCGGACTGGTACCAATTTCAATCAATACTCTGCTTGCTGATCCGTTGATCTACTTCTTCACGATCATGCAGATTGAATTTACGTTCAGTTTTGCGGGCCAGCGGATCGGACGAATCTGGCGAGCCTATGAGATCGCTCTGCTGCCGATGCCGATCCTCGCTTTTCTGCAGGTAACGAGCCTACTTTCAAATCAGCTCTATGTCTCGCTCGAGGCGGTGATGATCCTCCCGGCGGCGCTGCTGCTGCCGGTCCTGCTGCTGGTCTGGTTCCGCCGAGGGAATCGCGAAGCAGGATGGCTGATTCTACCCAGCCTGTTTCCGGCAGCGGCTACTGCGCTCTTTGATATTGGCACCGCTTCGATCGACTCCGGCTGGGGGCGCGCGGACTTCCTGGCGAACCCAATTCAGGTCGGTTCAATTCCGCTTCAAATCTCCGATCTAAGCGACTCTTTGTTTGTGCTGGCGATTGGCGTCGTCATGTTCTTCCGCTTCACGCGCGTCAGCCGGGAGCAAACACGGGTTGCGGCGGAACTGGATGCCGCGCGGGAAATTCAGCAGCGGCTGGTGCCGGCGCAGTTACCTGAGGTGAAAGGCTACACGATTGAGGCAGCCTATTTTCCGGCCCAGGAGGTGGGTGGCGATTTCTACCAGGTCTTCAAGCAGAGCGACGGCGCGCAACTGGTGGTGGTGGGCGACGTAAGCGGCAAAGGACTGCGCGCTGCCATGACGGGGACGCTCGCACTCGGTGGCTTGCGCGCTTTGGCAGCGGAGGGGTGGGGACCAGCCGTTGTGCTCACGCGGCTCAATCGTCAACAAACTGAGACCCAGGATGGCGGATTCATCACCTGTATTTGCGCGCGGGTGACAGAGCAGGGCGACGTAACTGTGGCAAACGCCGGTCATTTGTCCCCCTATCGCAATGGGGAAGAGGTATCGGTCGCCTCGGGGCTGCCGCTGGGGATCTCGCGCGACGAAACGTATGAAGAACGTACATTCACCCTGGCGCCCGGTGATCAGTTGACGCTGCTTTCCGACGGCGTGCTCGAGGCGAGGGATGCAAAGGGGAAGTTGTTTGGCTTCGATCGCATGCGTGCCATCAGTGGGCAGACCGCGGCGGAGATCGCTGCAGCCGCCCGCAGGTTCGGCCAGGACGACGACATCACCGTCCTGACCCTGGCGCGGATTCAGGCTTCTGCGATTGAGGAATAACTGTGTTTCATTCCCCTCAAGACCTGAAACGCCCTGGTTTCCAGAAATGTTGACCGGTTTTCCACGCACCGGTTTTTGTGAAGATGCATACAATCAAAGGCAAGAAACTGCAGCGGTTTCTCGCCATAGCGTGTCTAGTGTAGGCTTGGGCCAAGCGGGCTGCGGCCTGGATCGCTTGGGGTGGACGTAAATTGGGGACACGTTTGCCGCGTCGGTGGTGCAACGGCGAGCGATATGGGGTGGGACTATGCCGATTGTAGAAACTGAAGTGGAGAAGCCGGCAGCACAGGGGGCAGCGATGGAGATTACCGTAAGCCGCCAGGAACTGGTGAAGGAGCTTACCGCGACGCAAAGCGTGGTCGAGCGCAAAACAACGATTCCCATCCTGTCCAACTTTCTGATCGAGGCCGAGGGCGACCGGCTGAATATTACGGCAACCGATCTTGACCAGGCGATCCGCACCAGCGCTGCCGTCAAGGTCAAGAAGCCGGGTTCCTGCACCATTCCCGCTCGCAAGCTTTACGACTACATCAAGCTGCTTCCCGATGGCGACATCTCCATCAAGCTGCTTGAAAATCACTGGGTACAGATTCGCTCGGGCCGCTCCAACACCAAGATGGTGGGCATGGCGCGTGCAAACTATCCGCAGGTGCCCGAGTTTCCTGCTGTCTCGGTGACGAGCATTCCAGCGGTGGCGTTGAAGACTTTGATTGCTCGCACCATCTTCGCGATCTCGAACGAAGAGTCGCGTTACACCCTCAACGGCGCCCTGCTGGTGCTGAAGGCCGAGTCGATTGCCATGGTGGCGACCGATGGCCATCGGCTTTCCTTTGTCGAAAAGCCGGGCGAAGCCATGGAAGGCATCAGCGGCGAAAAGCGCGTGCTCATTCCACGCAAGGCGCTGCAGGAGCTGCAGGGACTGCTGTCGAGCACCGACGTCGAGAAGGTGGAGTTCGCCGACGACGAGCACACCCTCTTCTTCAAGGTCGGCCATCGTACGCTCAGCACGCGGCGGCTGTCAGGTCAGTTCCCCAACTACGAAGCGGTTATGCCGCGCGACAATACCAAGTTCGCTGTCGTTCGGTCGAGCGAGCTATCCAGCGCCATCCAGCGCGTGGCCCAGTTTGCCGACGAGCGTTCCGGTGCGATCCGTCTGCGGCTCGAGGGCAACGAACTCAAGATCAGTTCGCAATCCACCGAGAGCGGCGAGAGCGAAGACACCATCGATACGCCGTATTCGGGCGACCCGATTGTGGTCGGCTTCAACTCGACCTACATCATCGATTTCCTGAAGGCACTGGGTAATGAGGGCGAAGTGCGGCTCGAGTTCAAGGACTCGCAAAGCGCCGGCCAGATGCGCCCCGAAGATCCCGACGCCGAGTACCGGTCGCGCTATGTGCTGATGCCTATGCGTATCTGAACAGCAGCAAAGACTGAAGAAACAATAGACCAACAACAGCGAGACTACCGAGCTTGGAACTCAATCTGAACTTGGAGTGTTATTGACTGAGGGCCCTTTTTTTTAACTTTCACTGTGAACGCATTGTTGTCCAGGCACTTGATCGAATCCCATAGCGACAATTGAATAGGTTGCGGGCTAGATGTCTGTTGAATTGGTCGAGGCGATTGGAGATCAAGGACTGTAATTTTCCGGTCGCGATAGGCTAGCTCGATATCCCACAGTTCCATCGCCCGACGAAGCACATCACTTGAGGGCATATGGGTTCCGGCCAGATAGAACTGTAGCGACGCCCGGGAAACATTTAGGTCGCGCGATGCATCGACGCGCGTGTATCTCTGCCCTTTTTCTCTAGCCTTAGCATCACGCTTGCGCAATCCCTCGCGCAATTGGTTTGAGATTTCAGCCAGAAACTCATGATTTTTAGGCGATCGAGCCATCTAGTCAATGTTATTTGACAATCTATACATAAGTCTAGTATTTTAGACCATCTAGTGTAGCGTCTCATGCAGATCGTCTTTTATTGAGCGTGGTCTGAGCACGGGTGACCTTTTCCAGGATGTCGTTTGCCTTTGCGGTCCAGATGAAG
>NZ_JBAUUO010000151.1:0-19483 GCF_049582745.1 Occallatibacter sp. | reverse complement strand
CCGCGCGCTCGATCAGCTGGAACCAGCCATCGCGCGGGCCATCGACGCCATCACTCCCCAAAACGCGCAGGCTTTCTTCCGGCACTGCGGTTACGGAGTACAGTAATTATGAAAATGCTCTAGACGTTTGTTGAGGCAGGTGTGCCGGGTTTGGCGGTTGTCTTCCAGGCCGACGAACGTGTTCCGTCCGGGTCGGTGAAGCGAAGATTCTCGATCGCCAGTTCGCCTTCGATCATGTTGACCGTAACAGTGTGGCCCTCGAGGGCAATGGTGCCATAGCCGGATGCGGTGCAGAAAAAGCTGATAAACGGATGCACCTTGAGCTTCGGTCCAAAATGCAGCGTCTTGTCGACAGCGGAGTAGCGGAAGCCGGAGAGCGCGCCAACCAATGCGAAGCTCGACATGGCACGTGCGTACCAGTTGCCACACTCGTATTCGTTCCACGGATTGCGCGTTCGCCCGTCGTAACGGCTGCGCAAGGCTTTGACGATGGTGAGGCCTTCGTCGGCGAAACCCTCATGGATCAGATGCGATGCGACCTGGTATTCGATTCCCGTCCACACTTCGTCGGAGTACACGAAGGGGAGTGTGGGCTTATTGCCTCGCGGCCAACTGCAGAGAAGCAGGCCTGGCTCGTGGCCCATCGCATAGCCGGGACGCTGTGCGTTGGCGTGCTGGCTCATGTCGGTTTTGAAGTTGTTGCGGAAGATGGACTGCAGGTTGGAGCGGATATTCTTCTCGGCGAGCGGAGTGTCGATGCCGTAAAGGCTTGCCATCCATGCTCCGATGATGCCATCGGACAAGCACCCTGAGCCATATTGATACTTCGGTCCCTCGCGCTTCAGCAGTTGCTGCATCTCGCTGCTCTTGTCATCCACGTGAGCGATCGACTGCGCAAACGATTGATCGTGAAGGTCCTGAAACTCAACCTTCTGCTGGAAGTAGTCGCCGTTGAAGAGCGTCTCGTTCATGAACTTCGCGGAACGCGTGGCGAGATCGCCATAGAGCGTCGCGTCAGCAGATTCACCAATGGACGTCGCCATCAACGCCATCGCGGAAAGGGCTCCAAGATAGATGCTGGTGCACATGCCATCGGGTCCCCAGAACTCGATGTCGTAGGTGTTGTGGTGGGGCTCGAACAAAGCGCCGCGATGGTCCGGATCCCACGTAGCAATGCAGTAGTCGATGCTGCGCTTGGCCAGCGGGTACATGCGCTTCAGCCATGTTGCATCGCCGGAGATCTGCCAATCGCGATAGACCTTCATGATGCCGCCGAGTTGGCCATCGGCGGCTGCGGGGCCGGTGTGATCGATTGGGCCGTCGGGAATCGCGCCGCGAAAATTCACATGCCCGCGATCGTCCATGGAACGTACGAGTTCCAGATCGCGCAGGGTGCGTTCAAGCTGGGGGAAGAGATGTGGCAGGGACTGCGCGTAGTTCCAGACATGCGTGCATGATCCGTGGCAGCAACCAGCATCGGGAAAGCAGCCTTCCCATCCCCACACGTTGCCGTTGGCTTCGCGGAGAACGGTGGGCGCCTTGAGGATCGCGAGATTGGCCGAGACAGCATCGAGCACGTACGGCGGAAACGTGGAACCAAAGACCGCGTTCTTGAACTGGATCGTCCTTGTCCGGAGTGTTGTGTAGTTCTGCTCGACGAAGGCAGCCACGTCGCGGGCGTCTTTCCACTGGATGGAATAATACGGATGCCAGGGCGGTGGAGCGTCGGCCGGTACGGTCCGGCAGCCTGCGGGTCCCTCAATCACGGCTGCGTTCTGCGCAGAGGCGATTCCTCCTTCGCGGAGATAGCAGTTGGGGAAGTGCCAGGTGAGCAGGATCGGGTAGGTATGCGAGTCGCCGGGTGCAAGATGCCCATCGAGCAGGATGGAAGCGCCGTTGCGGCCGGCATTGTCGACTGTGTTGGATCCATCGTTTGCGGTGAAGGTGCCGGTAGAGACTTCGCGCCAGAGCGCCGAAAGCGAGTCGAATTCCCAGCCTGGGCTACGTAGCCACATCGCTTTGATCCGCGGTTTGGCGCCGCCGATGGCTGTGAGCGCGGCACTTCCGTACGCCTCGGCGTTGGGGGCCTCGCGATTGAAAAGAAATGCACCTTTACCAGCGATAACGGCATTGGCGCTCGCAGCCTGATCCGGACGGCAACCAGGGGCAAGGTGCGAAAGATGGTAAGAGAATTCGTAGTCGACCGGACGCGAGGAGGTGTTGTGCAACGTGTATTCAAGAATCGCGCAGGGAATCCCCGAGTTCTTGTCGTCGAGCGGAATGAATGGATTCCACGCGACAAGAGATACATCGAGCGGAATGGAGGCGTCGGCAAAGCGAAGCTCGGCGAAGGGGAATTCGCCACGGAAATTGCATTTCTCGAAGCGTGGGAACCCTTCGGAACCTCCGCGGCGCAAACCCTGCCCCTGCAAACCCTGGTCGAATATTTTGAACGGGGGAAAGGGGCCTTCAATGAGCTTGGTGACCGGAGTCGCTTCTTTGATGTGCAAGACGGCAAATCCAGCTTCTGGCGAGTTGGAGGTAAAGCCTGCGGGAAGAGCCGTTGTCTCGGGCCGCGTACGGATGGAAAAGTCCTGCAATCCGCCGGAACCATTGATGCAGATGCAACCGGCGCCGAGGCCGCCGATGGGCATGGCGACCTGGGTAGCGCGATCTCCGCTGAATGTATGCTGTGGGCCTGGCTGGAAGAGCTCTGCCGCAGAAAACGGAAACGATTCGCGATCGAAAGCTTCGGCGGCAGGGGCTGCGTTTGCCACAGAAGCGGCATCGCAGGTAGTAGCAGGTACCGCGGCGGCCAAGGCCGCGGTGGAACCCGCAACGAGGAATTCGCGGCGAGTTGGCTTTTTCACGGACATAAAGCTCTGGAGCTAAAGCTGTTGAAAGGGTAACACCGGCCGGGGCAAAGCCGCAGGCTTCGCAACGTTACAGAGACAATTCGCAACCATATTTGCGCTAGAATCGAGGGCTAAAGCGGATCCCGGATTGCAAACGCTGTGAAGATGGCATGCGAGCAGCGCGAGTTGCCGGGAAAAGCGGCCCTGAAGGAACCAGAGATGGCTCATCCCTCCTGGAAGTGCCGAAACGCTCGCTCCCGAGTGCAGCTCGGCACGCGTGAGGAAATGCGCAAGCCCTCAGGTTGGAGGGCAGCGGCGCGCTCCAGTATGCGAAGAAGACTTGGCTCGACGAGATTGCTGGTTCTAGCCGTGGTTTCGGCAGTGCTAGTTTTGCCGTCGTATGCAACCGAGAAGACGACGGTAAGTGAACTTGAACAAATTATTGCTCAGCACGCGGCGCAGCCACACGAACCGGCAAAGAAGGACAACGGTGCTGCCCCCGACGAGATTCCGGATATCTCCAACGGGGACTTGCTGCAGCAACTTAATCAGGACGACGAGTTGCTTCCGCGACTTGCGGGCATTGAGCTGACCGAGCGGCTGAGCACCCTCAAAATGTATCAGCTCGTTGGGAAATACAACCTGGGCGTACACATGCAACAGGCTCTGGAGCAGTTGGCCGACCGTGCGGCGCTCAAGAATCTGGCTGCGAGCGAACTGCTGAACCGACCCTCTCCTGATGCTGAGGCGCAGCAGACAATGCTGAAGAAGTCGCGCGCTTACGTGCTCGGAGAGTTGTCGCACCTGCCGAACTTCGTGGCGAGCCAGACCACAACGCGATTCGATAATTCCCCCGTGATGTTGAAGTACTTTCAAGCCATGACGGATCAGGCCGGCTTTCATCGTGTGGGAATGGTGCAGCGACGGATCTCGTTTGAAGATGGAAAAGAAATTACGGACGGCGCACGCGTACCCGGAGCAAAGAGAAAGGACGCTGGCCTGGAGAGCCGAGGCGAATTCGGTACCGAAGCGGCAGTGGTGTTGATGGATCTGGAGCACGGCACCGTAGCGTTCGATCATTGGGAGCAATCGATGGTGGGCCCGGTCGCGGCCTATCGATATTCGGTTCCGCGGGAATCTTCTCACTACGAGGTCGCTGACGCGTGCCAGGATCATGTCTCGTTTCGCGACACCCCTGGGTACCACGGAGAGATAGCCCTGGATCCGAAGACGGGAGCGATTATGCGCATGAGCCTCGAAGCAGAGTCGAGATCCGATGATCCGGTGTCGCATGTGGCGAGCGTTGTGGAATATGGGCCGGTGGTGTTGGGGAATCGCCGCTCGATCTGTCCCTTGCGCAGTTTGACATTCATGGTTGAAGAAATGAACGGATGTTCCCATGGAAACCACAAGCTGCAGAAGCCGCTCACGATGATCAACCAGACGATCTTTTCCAACTACCATCGCTTTGGTTCGAGCGCGACCATGATTTTCGATGAGGCGCAGAATGGGCGCGCCACACCCGAAGGTACGTCGGGAAAGGCCGCACCTGGTGGAGAAAAGGTCTTGCAGGTTGGTCCCGCGCCGAGCGGCCAAAAGCGGCGACCGGACTAGAACATATATCGGACGACAGCATAAAGAAGGTGCTAGTCTTTCCGTGCATTGGAGGTCCCTCGTATGAAGCACTTCCACTTGGGAATTGCTGTATTGGCAGCCGCATTTGCAACGTCGTCGATGGGTCAGAGCACCGATGCGGCAAGCGCCACGCCTCAATCCACACTGAAGGTGAACAGCCGAGCAGTGCTGGTGGATGTGGTTGTGACCGACAGCAAAGGCAACCCGGTCAAAGGGTTGAAGCAGGATGACTTCAAGGTGCTGGAACAGGGCAAGCCGCAGAGTATCGGCTATTTTGAGGAGCACAGCACAGACCTGCTGCCGCGACGCGGAGAGGACAGAGCGTTCCCGCAGTTACCGCCTAACGTGTTTACAAATTTCTCTCCGCTGCCAACGCCCCCGGCCGTAAATATTCTTCTGCTCGACGCGCTCAATACACCCATGAACGACCAGATGTACTTGAAGAAAGCGGCGCAGCATTATCTCAAGACCTTGAAGCCCGGGACGCGCCTGGCTATCTTCACGATGTCGATGAGACTGAGTTTCATCCAGGGTTTCTCCGATGACCCAGCCGTCCTCGCGACCGCGATGGGCTACCGGAAGAACGACAAGTCAGAACCGGCAATTCTGCTGCAGTCAAAGGGTGAATCCGACGCGCAGAATTCCGTGGTCGAGTTGATGGTTGCGATGGAACAGGCTGGGGCGAGCAGTATCGCGTTTACCGTGCCACCGCAGACCATCGAGGCCTTTCAGCAATTCATGCAGGAGACGCGGTATGCGCAGGACAGTGACCGCGAATACCGGACGCTGCAGAATCTGAATCAGCTTGCGGCATTTCTCGGATCGTTTCCCGGCCGCAAGAATGTGATCTGGATGTCTGGAGCGTTTCCGGTGGAACTGTTCGGGCAGACCTCGATGCGCTTCGACGATTCCATTAACCAGACCGTCAATCTACTATCGGCGGCACGAGTGGCGATCTATCCGGTCGATGTGCGAGGCACTAATGTTTCGACTTACTACACCGCCGAGAACTCGCTCGATCCGACGATAACCTCTGCTCCGCAACTTCTGGGACCGCCGCCCGGAGTTACGGCGGATGCTCCTAATGCCGGACAGGGCGGCTTTGCAGGCGGCCTGCAAGACGAGAGCAAGGCAAAGAACTCGAGTGATTCCACGATGGATATGCTGGCCAGCCTGACTGGCGGCAAGGCCTTCTATAACCAGAATGACATCTCTGGAATTATTGGAAAAGTCTCGGATCACAGTTCGGATTTCTACACGATTTCGTACTCTCCGACCAATACGAAGATGGATGGCGGCTTCAGAAAGATCGAAGTGAAGATTGGAGACGGTGAGCATTACACGCTGTCATATCGCCGCGGATACTTTGCCCGCGACCAGGATTTGCCCGGAGCGGCTCAGACCCGGCAGGACCAAGCGGCGCAGCATGCTTCGCAAAACCCTGCGAGGGTCGATCCGCTCGAGCCTTTCATGGTCTTTGGAATGCCGCAGTCTGAGCAGATTCTCTACAAGACGCTGATTCAGCAGATGCGGCAGAGGGCCGATGCAAAGCCGTCGCTGAAGGGGCCGACGGATCGTTATTCCGTTGATTTCGCCCTCGATTTGGATGACCTGTACCTAAAGCTGGATCCCGATGGTTCCCGCAAGGGCAAGCTCAACCTGTCGATGATTCTCTATGACAAATACGGACAGGTTACAAGCCGGGAAGACCACCTGGTCAACCTCAGCATTAAGCCCGACGTCTATGCGTTCTTCCAGAAGACGGGTGTGCAGATGCATGGCGAATTACAGGTTCCGAAGGGGCAATACTGGCTGCGCACGGGCGTCTACGACGAAGGGTCGCGCAAGGTGGGAACGATGGAGGTTCCGCTGAGTTCCGTCAAGGAAAGCATCGCCAGTAAGTAGTAAGTAGCTGTTTTGCGATGATCGGCATTCGTTGCCGGATGGGGTTTGGCGCGCCCGAATGTCAATTGGTATACTAGCCAAGTCATTGCAGCGCACTGTTCGTGGAGCCACCCACCCCTCTCCGGCAGAGCCGGATTCCGGGCAGGAATGCAACTGAAAGTCTGCACTGAGGCCAGGTAGCTCAGTGGTAGAGCGCGGCCCTGAAAAGGCCGGCGTCGGCGGTTCAATCCCGTCCCTGGCCACCATTCTTTCTTTTCCTCAAAAGTTTTCCAGACGCGCCACCACCTTTGAGTGAAGCGAAATGGTCCTCCTAAGGCCGGCACGGGCCGGCGTAGAAGCTCCGAAAAAAATCCTATGTGCGGAACCATCCACTGCTTTGCACAAAATCTGTGAGCATCTCAGGGCGGACTCGCTATCGCCGGCGCTTCACGCGCTTTAACTCCAACGCCCTCAACGCAAAAATGGCTCTGGAAAACCGATAAAGCGATCTGAGGGCTGCGCTGTACAATAAGGACATCATGTATGCCACGACGAATCCTGACCTTGTGAATGAGCTTCGATACGCCCTTGACGTGATGGAAGAGAACTCGCACCTTGGCCTGGACAACGAAGCAGCCGGCAGACTCCGCGGCATTCTCGTTCGCCGGATTATCGAGGCCGAAGCTGCAGTGTCGTGTCACCCCGCCGCGCCCGTTCGCTTCCCCATGGAAAACGCGAAGGTCTCCGCCTAAAAGCCAATCGACGGAATTCGTTATGGACGCCCGAGGGAATCCTAGCTCGATCTGTGGTCGTCGAATTCGCGCAGCAAATTAGAAATCTGCTGAAGAGTTTCCGGTGCGCCGGCACCGACCGCAATTGCCTGTCGAGTATTCGCAGCGGTGGACTCTCGCAGGTGAGGCCGCAGATCGACGGTGTGGTTGTCTCGAAGTTGCGCGCAGTGCAGCGAACCGGCATCGCTCTGAAGGAAGGATCACCTGAGCTGGATTCCGACGCGCGGCCTTCGCATGAATAATCGTGTCGAAACCAGCGACGAGACCGGCTCGTCGTGGACTTCTTCATGAAACCAATCCAGACTGAGCGCACTGGTTAGCATCACGCTTTGAGACGGAACAGCTACTGCAGATCGGTGTCGGATAGGAAAGCGCCATCGTCATCGCCGATCGGCATACCGGGAGGAGCGTCGATGGACTTCTCGGGGACAAACTTGTCAGGATCGTGTATGAAGCGCTCGACTCGGTCGATCAGCGCGGCGCGGTGAATTGCTTCGGCAGTATCCTGCGGTATGGGAGTAGAATTCCACTGCTTGAGAACGTCGTGAATGTGCCAGAGAGCGATGGCGCGTGCCTGGCTCGATGCGGCGGGATTGACCGCCAGGGAAAGCATGGCTTCAACCGCGCGAAACTCGACGGCTCGCTCTACTTCAGATGACATGCTGTGTCCCGCTTCCGGGCGTTCAGCGACGGTGGAGGAGACCGCCTCAAGAACGCTGCGGAGTGACGGCGACGCGGGAACTCGCATGTGGTACTCGATCAGGCGGCTTGCACGTGCTGGATCGAGGAGCACTCTGAGCGTCAGGTCGGCAGCGGATTCGGCCGTGGCGATGGGATCGAAGGTGAGCCAGGTATGTGAGGGGAAGGACTCCTGCGTTCGCGGATAGCCGGGAGGGACAGGCGGCAAAATCTTGAGGATCGATTCAGGCAGCGTCAGCGTTTCCGGCTTGAGCGTCTTCAGGACTTCGTCAAGCGCCTTGCGCTGCTGATCCGGATCGAAGATTGAAGGATCGGGGAGACCGTCGCCGCGCAAATTGTAGCGATAATCGAGTCCGCCGATCTCCTTGATAGCTGCCTCGGTTTGATAACGGTGAAACAAGTAAAGCGGGACGAGTGTCTGTTCCAATTGAGCCATGGGCGTGCCCGGCTTGATGGCGTTATCGCCAAAGTTCTTTAATGCAGCAGCACGAACGGCGAGTACCCGGTCAAGCTCTGCGGCAGGGTCGGCGCCGTTGTCCCACAGGTGAGCGCGGGGATGCGCAGAGCCGAACGGACGCGCATCTTCGTCGGTGATGAAGATCTGTCCTGCACGGTCGGCATCGGCGAGAATCTTGTTGAGCGTGGCTTGTTGATCGTCTGCAGTCAGGTTCGGAGCGAATTCCCTGTAGCCATAGTTGATAGATACCTTGTCCCAGTCGCCAATTCCGGTTGCGTATGCATGAGAAGCGTCGACATGGCCATTGCTGTCGAGCGCGATGTTCGGATGAGGATAGTCCATGACACTGTCGGCCTGCGAAACCGTCGAGGCGGCGAAGTTGTGCGCCAGGCCGAGTGTGTGTCCCGTCTCGTGCGCAGCGAGCTGGCGAATGCGCGCGAGCACCATCTGCAGCATTGGATTGCCGGCCGGATCGGCGGAACCCTTATTTATGGATGAACCGTAGGGCGACAAGAGCGCTTCGGCGATCATGTAGTCCTGGCGCGCGCGCAACGAACCCAGGGTGACGTTGCCCTTGATAATCTCACCGGTGCGCGGATCTACGACCGCTGCACCATAACTCCAGCCCCGGGTATAACGGTGAACCCATTGGATGATGTTGTAGCGCACATCCATCGGGTCGGCGCCCTCCGGGAGAAAGTCGACGCAAAACGTGCCCTTCGCCCATCCTGCTGCCTGAAAAGCCTGGTCCCACCAGCGCGCGCCTTCGAGCAATGCCGTGCGAACCGGTTCAGGCGCGCCGCGATCCACGTAATACTGAATCGGCGTCACTGCTTTGCATTCTGCAGTGCAATTCGGGTCCTGCTTGATCAGCCGGTGGCGGATGATGAAGAGTTGATCGAGCGGATCGCCGAGCGGAGCGGTGTAATCGCGATAGCCGCTTGGAAAATAGCCGGCGCGGGGATTGAAGCGGCGTGGCACAAAGCCCGGCGGAGGCAGTTCGATGAAAGAAGTTCGCTCCCGGACTGTCATGGCGTGCGGGTCGGGCGTGACGTTGCGAACATACTCGCCCTTGGGCGGTGCGTCTGTGGTAAATGTGAGCTCTGCTTCCACCTCAGTGTTTTTTGGAAAAGCCTTTGTGTCATCGAGAGCGACGGCGGACCGCGTGGCATCCACGTGGTACGCGCCCTGCTTCAAATTTGTCAGCCTGTCGGAAATCCCGTGTCCGTCATGGAGAAAGAAATCAGTTCCGTCGACAAGGACGGTCCCATCGGGCGATTCGGCGGCGACCGTGAATCCCCACAGCACCGACTGGGCGAAAGACTGCTTCACCGATATTTGTTCAGCCGGATCGCTGCTGGATACACGGAAGGCCAGGTTGGGTTGAACGAGCAAGACCTTCGGGCCGCTGCGTTCAAAATCGACGAGGCGCCCCTCGGAGGTCTGACCGCGGTCGAGGCCGAGATCGTTTGAACCAGTTCCGAATGGCAGGGAATTTACATAAAGAAATTCGGGAGACTTTCCATCGGGGCCGAGATGCCGGATCTCAAAATAGAGCTTGCCGGTTCTGGCATCCCAGTCGAGCGGGATGAGTCCGTCGAAATGCTTCATGGCGACGGTTTTTTCCTGAACAGTGGGCGGTGCGGCCGGCTCCCCGGCTGGGGTTGCGGGCTTGGCGCCTTGTGAAGAAGCGAGAACTGGAAAAATGAGCAGCGCAAGAATGGGAAGCTTGGCCATGATTCCTTCTATCACGGCTCGGCGCGGTAGCGGAGAGATTTCAAGTCAGGCGAGAGACGTGCAGCCGAGCGAATTCAAGTATCTTGCGCGCAGCTTAGGACGAGCACAGATGTTTTCGGATGACCGGTGTTGGCTTAGAGCATGTCTTCAATTTTCACGGGGTCCATGTCCGAGTAATCCTGGTTTTCGCCGCCCATGCCCCAGCAAAACTTGTATGCCTGGGTGCCTACACCCGCGTGAATGGACCATCCCGGTGAGACCACAACCTCGCGATCAGACATCACGATGTGGCGCGTTTCCTCCGGCGGTCCCATGAAATGGAAGACGCGCGCGTTCTCTGCCACGTCGAAGTAGCAATAGACTTCGGAGCGGCGCATGTGCCGGTGCGCAGGCATCGTATTCCAGGTGCTTCCCTCGTACAGATGCGTCACGCCCATTACGAGCTGACAACTCTTTGCACCCTCAGCGTGAACGTACTTGTAAATCGTGCGGCGGTTGCTTTGTGCTGCGCTTCCTATATCTGCAGGCTGGGCGCATTCTTTTTTGACAAGTGTGACCGGGTGGGCTGTGTGCGCAGGATAGCTAAGGATGTAGAAGGCAGCCGGGGATTCCTTCGACTTTGATTCAAAGCGAATCTCAGGGTGATCGCGGCCGATGTAAACGAGGTCGAGATTGTTGAGCGGATAGGTTGAGTTACCGACGTGAACCATGCCCTCGCCACCGATGTTCAGAGCGCCAAGTTCGCGGCGCTCCGTGAAGAATTTTGCGCGCAGCTCGGGAGCGGCGTTCAGGAGTATCGGTCCATCCGCAGGGACAGCAAAGCCCACGACCGCCCGGTCAAGATCCACATACGTCAAATGAATCTCTCCGGGATGCGAAAGACCGTCGATGAGGAAGGAGTCCCGAAGCTCCCGGGTTGTCATGCGCGGAAAACGGACAGGATCCGCAAGCAAAAGTGTCTTCATGAGATTGCACGACTCAAGCGAGGAACTCGCATATTCCCAGGGACTCGCACTTCCGGTCTATCACAGCCTGCATTGAACTTCATAAGAATAGTTTAAGCTTCGTTTCGGCCAACGGGATCGCTTTCGTTTCAAAGAGGGAACAACCTCAAGGGCTTTAACCACGGCAGAAGGGTGCAGGTCGAGAGGCTTGGTGCGGGTTCAAATAGAGCGAAGCGTGAAGAGGGTGATCTCGGGGCGGCAATTGAAGCGAAAGGGAGCACCCACCGTGCCGATGCCGCGATTCACGTAGAGTTGCGTCGTTCCCAGTTGGAATAGTCCCTCAACGTCCTTGCATCCACCGGGCGGCAGCCACAAAGGGCCGACGATTGGCAACCGCACCTGGCCGCCATGGGTGTGGCCGCTCAGAACCAGGGAGGCAGCCTGACCTGCCGGGTGCAAACGTAATTGATCGACATAATCCGGCGCGTGACACATCAGGATGATGGATTCGTTGGCGACGTTTCGAATTAGGGAAGGGATCGCATGGTCGGGGTCGGGCTGTCCGCAGCAGGGGTCATCGAGTCCGGCAAGCCAGAGCCTGCTTCCACCTCGCTCAATCGGCACATAGGAGTTGCGAAGCACGGTCGTGCCATGGAACTTGAGGGCTTCGCCTACGTCTTGCTCACCGGCCCAGACGTCATGATTGCCGAAGATCGCGTAACGCTGTCTGCACTGAAGACTGCCGAGCATCTTGCCGCATTGCCAGGCCGCGTCGACAGTCAGCTTCGGTGGCAAGACTTGCGCGCTGACGTAGTCGCCCGTAAGCAAGACGAGATCGGGACGAGCTTGGTTGATCGCATCGATGGCTTCCCGCAGCAAAAATGGTTCGGTGAACTCATCCAGATGGATGTCGCTGAGTTGCGCAATGGTCAAGCCGTCAAATTCGGCCGAAAGCCCGCGGAGCCCGATGTCTTTTTTGACGACTTCAAGCCAATGCCGCTCGAACTCGCCTGCATAGAGGGCCAGGCCGCCCGCGCCGCAGAGTGCTCCTTTGAGAAAAGACCGCCTTGAAACCACTTGCTGATTCAAGCCAGCCACGGATGATGCCATGTATGTTTAACCGACCTAATAGGTTTTTTGAGCGACGCGCGGAGAAGCTAAACTCCAGATGGCCTTATTCCGAGCCGATTGCCCATCTCGCACGTACGATCTCACTTCTATTGTGATGCAAGATTCTCGAAGGAGTGTGTGTCGAGCCGCGAGATCGGCCCTACACCATTCGTGGGATTCTCAATCCGCGTGGTGAATACCGCCGAAAGCGATGATTTGCAGCAAAGGACGCTGCTGGAAGAATGGGAGTGCGGACCTCGTACCGACCCCTTACACTGGAATGCAACCATGCGTTTGACACCCGTTAGGCTGTTTGATTTGGTTTTTGCCACGCTTGCCGCAATCGTTTTGTTGGCTCACCCTGACGGTCTTTTGGCCGCTGAACCTGGAGTTGGCACGGCGCCACCGCCGGTCCCCGTAGCGAGTGCGGCGGACAGCCGCGCATCGCGGGCTTACCAGGCCGCAATGCGTGAAGGACCGCTTGCGGTTGAGGCATTTCTCGAAGATTTTCCGAAAGGCGCGGATCTGCATTTTCATCTGGGCGCGGGGGTCTATGCGGAGACGCTGATTCGCGTGGCCGCGGAAGACAAGCTATGCATTGATCCTGGCAGGGACGAATTTGCGCGCGACGATCAGCACAAAGCGTTGAAGGAGCCATGCGCACCGCCTCTTGTCCCGGCTAGCGAATTGAATGGTAGCAATCTGACGGAGAAGGAGCAGGACCTCTACGACCGTGTCGTCGATGCCTTCTCAATGCGAAACTTTGTGCCGACGCCGAGCTACAGCGGGCACGATCAATTCTTCTCGACCTTCGATCGCTTTGGGTCGCTTGACAAGAGTCATACGGGTCAGTGGATTGACGAAATCACACGGCGCGCCGATGCGGAGAACAATCAATATCTCGAGTTGATGCACACGCCGACGTTTGATCACGCCAGGAGTATCGCTAAGGAACTGGGATTCAATCCGGATCTTGCGCAGATGCGGCAAGCACTGCTCGATCATGGATTGCGGGATGAGATTGCTGGGGATCGCAAAGAGGTTAGGGAAGCGATCGCTTCGCGCAATCAGATTCAGCATTGCGGGACCCCGCAAGGTGCACGTGCGTGCCGGGTGCAGGTGCGATTCATCTACCAGGTGCTGCGTGCGTCAGCGCCGGAGCAGGTGTTTGCGCAAACGCTGCTTGGATTTGAGACGGTTGAGCAGGCGATCGAGCAGGGATCGGATGACTGGGTCGGCATTAATTTTGTGCAGCCGGAAGACTACATGGTGGCGATGCGCGACTACACGCTGCACATGAAGATGGTGGAGTACCTGCACAGCGTCTATCCCAAGGTGCATATCACGCTGCACGCGGGAGAACTCGCGCCGGGCATGGTGCCGCCGGAGGGGATGAAGTTTCACATCCGCCAGGCAATCGAGATCGGGCACGCAGAACGGATCGGGCACGGTGTCGACGTGATGTATGAGGATGATGCTAAGGGACTGCTGCAAGAGATGGCGAAGAAGCACGTAATGGTCGAGATCAACCTGAGCTCGAATGAAGGAATTCTGGGCATCAGCGACGACAGGCATCCGTTTCAGTACTACCGCGCGGCACATGTGCCGGTGGCGCTCTCGACCGATGACCAGGGCGTGAGCCGCATCGACCTTGCCCACGAATACGTGCGCGCCGCCAACGACTACCACCTGAGCTATGAAGACTTGAAGCAGCTTTCGCGCACGGGCATGGAACACGACTTCCTGCCGGGCGAGAGTCTTTGGGTGGCTCCGGACGTGTTTAGTGTGCCGGTTGCAACCTGCAGGGGACAGCTTCTCGGCGCAGCGAAACCTTCGGCTGCGTGCAGGAGATTTCTCGATGCCAATGAGAAGGCTGCGGCGCAGTGGGAATTGGAGCGGCGCTTCCGCGAGTTCGAAGCGAAGTTCCAGTAGAATCCGCTTTGTGCATTTACACCCGCTAGTCTGTATCTGGAGTTCTCACCTCGATGCCATCTATTGCCTATCTTGAATGCTCGCGCTGCCATGCGCACACCTCGGCTGCAACACCATTGACTGTCTGCCAACAGTGCACGACACAGCCGGCGGGATCGCTCTTTGTCCGCTACGACTTTGCGCATCTGAAGGGGACGACGGCGAACGACGTCATCGCGAAGGATGCTGCCGGGCCATGGGCGGGAATGTGGCGGTATCGCTCGGTGCTTCCTGAGGCTGTGCCGGTCACGCTGGGCGAGGGATGGACGCCGATGCTGAAGAGCAAGAGGCACGAGGGAGCGTACTTGAAGGAAGAAGGCGCGAATCCCACGGGTACGTTCAAGGCGCGCGGGCTGGCGATGGCGGTGACGATGGCGAAGCATTATGGATTGCGCAAGCTCGCTGTGCCGTCGGCTGGAAACGCGGCGGGAGCGCTGGCTGCGTATGCTGCAGCCGCGGGGATTGAGGCACATATCTTCATGCCGATCGACGTGCCCTTTGCCAACTACGTAGAGGCGATTGCGTATGGCGCGCACGTGGAACTGGTGAATGGGCTGATCTCAGACTGCGCTCGCATGGTGCAAGAGCGGAAGCAGGCGGAAGGATGGTTCGATATCTCGACGCTGAAGGAGCCGTTTCGCATCGAGGGCAAGAAGACGATGGGCTACGAACTCGTGGAGCAGCTGGGATGGGAATATCCGGACGCGGTCTTCTATCCGACGGGCGGGGGCGTTGGACTGATCGGGATGTGGAAGGCGTTTGAGGAGATGGAAGAACTTGGTTGGGTTCGCAAGGGAAGGCGGCCAAAGATGATTGCGGTGCAGTCGTCGGGGTGTGCGCCGGTTGTGCGGGCTTATGACGAAGGCGCGCAGGCGAGCGTGATGTGGAAAGATGCGGCGACGTTTGCGTCGGGGCTTCGCGTGCCCAAGCCTTACGGAGATGCGATCATCCTCGACATTGTGCGTGCGTCGGATGGGCTTGCGATGGCAGTGAGTGATGATGAGATTCTGGCGTCGATACTCGACTGGGCGCGGAATGAAGGTATCTTTCTCTCCCCGGAAGGCGCAAGCGTTACGGCCGCATACGAAAAACTTCTTGCAAACGGATATCTGAAGCCGAGCGATCGCGTGGTGCTGTTCAATACAGGCGCGGGTCTCAAGTACACAGACGTGACGGCGGAAGCGATGAAGCTGAAACGCCCGATGGCACAATAGATCGCGATGACAACCTCGACGACAACGCACACGCGCAGCACGGACCGGATCGCACAGGCATTCGCTGTGGCTGGCGCGTTGCTTGTGGCTGCGGGTATCGCGTTATCGCTGGGGCACCTGCTTGCCGCGGGTGAAACGCTCCGCTGGATCGGCATTGCGTGCCTTCTGATTTTTTCGATTCGCAAGCCATCGCTGATGACATGGACATTCTTTGCGATGGTTGCGGGAGTCGAACTCGGGATTGACGCCCCACACATCGCGGCGCAGGCGCGATTGCCCGGCGACTTGTTTCTGCGCCTGGTGAGAATGATTGTTGCGCCGCTGCTGTTCGCCACGATCACAACGGGCATCGCGGGCCATAACGAACTGCGCTCGGTGGGGCGCGTTGCCATCAAGGCGCTGATACTCTTTGAGGTCGTTACTACGCTTGGCCTGATGATCGGCGTTGTGGCCATGAATCTCTCCGGAGCGGGCTGGGGCATCTCAATTCCTGAGGCGCTTGGTGGGACGGCTCCGGCGGCGCAGGCTCCGCAAACGTGGCAACAGATCGTTCTGAATCTGTTTCCTGACAACATTGCTCAGGCCGTGGCGCAAAACCAGATTCTCCAGGTGGCGATATTCTCGATTCTCTTTGGCGCGGCGCTGGCGATGCTGCCGGACGAGAAGCGCGCGCCGCTCGTGAGAGTCTTGCAATCGCTGGCCGACGTGATGTTCCAGTTGACGCGGTTCATCATGTACCTTGCGCCGCTGGCGGCCGGTGCAGCCATTGCGTATACCGTGGGCAACACTGGACTGGCGACGCTGCTTCCACTTGCGAAGTTGGTCGGGACGTATTACATTGCGCTGGCGGCATTTGTTCTGCTCGTGATGGTTCCGGTGCTCGCCCTATTTCGAGTTCCACTGCGAGGATTTCTGAGTGCTGTCGGCGAGCCTGCGGCGATTGGATTTGCGACGACGACATCGGAAGCCGCTCTTCCGCTGGCGATGGAACGGATGGAGGAATTCGGAGTTCCGCGCTGGATCGTTTCGTTTGTGATTCCCACGGGCTACAGTTTCAATATGACCGGGGGCAGCGTGTACTTGTCGATGGCGGCGGTGTTCGTGGCGCAGGCTGCGGGCATTCATCTTACGTTTGGCCGCGAGCTTGCGGTGGTTCTTGTACTGATGGCTGCGAGCAAAGGCATCGCGGGAGTTCCTCGCGCGTCACTCGTTGTGCTGCTGGCTACGGCGAGCGCTGTTCATCTGCCTACCGCGCCGATCCTGCTGATTCTTGGCGTGGACACACTGATGGACATGGGCAGAACTATGATGAACGTGGTCGGCAACTGCATGGCGGCCGCGGTCATTGGCAGGACAGAAGGCGCGATCCCCGTTTCCTGAGTGGCCCGAACCGCACGTGCGCGCTGCTCCATTGACCGCACTCGCGATCGAAACGATGGATGACGAGGCTTTGCAGCACCGATCCGCTGTGGCGAACCGTTTCCTGGCGGTCGGGCGGGGGCGCATCGAAGATGGCCACAAAAATCATGCCCAGAATTAAGCCGAGAAATAGAGCGTTGAAGCAAGTGATGAGACTGCGCATGTTGTCCTCCCCATGCGGACGCGACTGTCCGCAAGTGCTGAGCGATGTGCAAGGTAGCGCGAACAACGGCCGTGCGCAAGGTCAAAAAAAGAAGATGGCTATTCCGCGGCTGCGCGTTTTTGCCATCTCTTCCAAGCCAGTTGTCCGAGTTCGAGCATGAGGCTCAAGACAGCAATTGCGCAGACGACCGACAGGCCGAGCCGAATGCTCCAGTTGGTCGCATCGAGCGTCTTGCCATACCGCGCCAGGTTGACGGCCGGGTTTTTCAGCAGCACGTAGGCATGATCGGACACGCTCAGAACCACGGCGAGGGGAATAAGACCAACAACCTGAACCAGCATGCGTTGGGTGCGGTTTGGATACTGCCAGTTGCTCATCGCCAGATCAAGACATTTCCAGCCGAGTTGCAACACATTGATACCGACGACCCACCAGTAGAACGTCCACCACACAGGCGCCAATGCAAAGGGAACCACTTGCAGGACTACGGCGCCCGGACCCATCACAAGAAACGGATATCGCGGAAGCAGCAGCAGCCATGCGAGAAGAAGAAAACCCATAACAACTTCTGCTACGGCGCGGACAAAGGTGCGAGGCTTGCCCGCGTTCGATGGAGTCTGTTGCAGCGCGGGCAGAGAACTCGGGCTCCAGTCGTACTGAATCGTTGTCGGGAATTTTTCCGGGTATCGCGCAGCAAAGAACTCCAGAGCTGCAAACGCCAGCGTCACCCACGCTGCCGTCATGATGAGAACGCCGGGTATTCGCATTAGCGACTCCGCGACGCCGGTGGCGCTTGAGGCGATCAGCGGAATGATGGCCACAACCGTAATCGAATAAACAATCAATACCACCACAGTGGCGATCCGCAGCACGTATAGATACGCAGGAAACAACGCCGGTCCAATTAGGCACTGCTGCGGCTGGTAGCGCGACGCAACCAGCAGAGGCGGGCCCATCTCGCGGAGCAGGTCTTCCATTTCGCCCTGGGTGAGCGGACGGTTGAGTTCCGACTCCTTGTCCTCAATCTGCGACTCCATGTTGGCGCGGAGTTCGGCGATGATGTCGTCTTGCCGGCGAACCGGGAGGTACTTTCTGACGGCTTGGAGATAACGGTCGAGAAGTTCCATGGCTGTTTCCTTACTTGCTGCTCTGAGATTCCGGGTGTTCGAAGATGCGGTTGATGGAGGCGTTGATGGCTTGCCATTCTTCCAGCAGCTTGGCGAGGATCTGTTCGCCTTCCGGCGAGAGGTGGTAGAAGCGCTTGTTGCGCTTCTCTTCTTCGCGCCACTGGCTTACGAGCAGGCCCTGCGTTTCAAGCCGCCGAAGAAGCGGATACAACGTGCTTTCGTCGATCTCGAGGCCTCGTTCGGCGAGGTCTTTGCGGAGCGTGTAGCCGTAATGCTCCTGGCGAAGCTGCGCCAGGACAGCGAGCGTGAGACTGCCGCGGCGAAGTTCGAGGCGAAGGCTTTCGAATTGGTTTTCAGCGACTGTCATGCTGTGCCCCGTACACTGTACTTAACATACTATATGACAACTAGTGTATGACGTCAAGTAGATTTTGAGGATTTTTTGCACAGTCATACGGGGCTAGAATTTCGGGAATGGATAACGAGCGTATCCGCGCGATCTGCATGGCGCTGCCGCATGTGGCGGAGACCTTGAACTGGGGCCACCACCTGGTTTATTGGGCCGGCGACCGGGATATTGGCGGCAAGATGTTTGCGATGACGAATTTGGACGGCATTGGGACCGGGGTGCTGTGGTTTCACTGCGGTGCAGAGCGGTTCCATGAACTGCTTGAAACCGAGGGCATTATTGCGTCGCCGTACCTGGCGAAGGCGCACTGGGTGACGCTGGAGCGGTGGGATGCGCTGCGACCTCGCGAGATTGAAGAAGAGCTTCGCAGGGCGCATGCGTTGATCTTCGAAAAGCTGCCGAAGCGGGTGAAAACTGTGCTGGCGCTGCCGGAAAAGGAGCGGAAGCAGGTGATCCGCGAGCGGAAGAAGAAGCTTATGGGGCGAGCAAAGGTGGCTGTGAGCGGGAGTTCAGGCGGTATACGGAAGAGCAAAAAGGCAGCGGGCTAGCGTCTCGATTTCCCATGTCTCTGACGAGAGACCCTTCAAGGCGGTCAGCGCGGGCGATGGCCAACCGGATGTTTGTGGAACCGGGGCAGTACGCGGCGCGTACATTGTGGTGATTGAGTTTGAGGTAGATGTCATGGCGAAGTTTCTTTTGTTCTGCATTCTCCTGGTTCTGTGCTGGCCGCTCGCGTTGCTGGCAGTGATCGCGTATCCGTTTGTGTGGCTGCTGCTGCTGCCGTTCCGGATTGTCGGAATCGCGGTGGGCGGGGTGCTGGAACTGGTGAGCGCGATCATCTTTCTGCCGGTGCGACTGGTGCGGGCGATCTGAATTGCAACAGCTTCCGGGGATAAGTGAACTATGTTCCCGGTCCGTACCCCTTGCCTGTTGCCACCCCCCCACCCCCCCCACCCATATTTTCCGATGAACATTATTAGAATCATGGCTTTGCGAGAGGGAAATATCTGTAGATAATTCCAGCGAATAGACTTGGACGCAAATATTTCCAAGCTAAGGACTTAGAAC
>NZ_JBAUUO010000150.1:0-14371 GCF_049582745.1 Occallatibacter sp. | reverse complement strand
AGCTCCAGCGTCACGTGCTGACCCGATCTTGTCGCAATGAGCAGATTCGACTGTGCGGGCTCTTTGGTGATGGGCTTCACGTAGACGTACTCCGGTTCTCCCTCGCTGTGCTCGGCCTTAAACTCGCCAGGGCTGCCGAGAATGACTGAGGTGATCTCTTCCGGCATGCGGATCGTCGACTCAAACTCTGGCCGCAAATGAAGAACAGTCACCTCCCTTGGGTTGATCGTGATGGTGACTACACGCGCTCCTACTACCGTGTCCTTTGCGTTCAAGTGCAGAGGAATCAAGAACGCAATAGGCATGATCCAGCGAAACTTCATGGCGATGACCTCCTCGACGGCCTCACGGCCGGATACTTGCGAAGCACGTATTGCCTTCGGACCGCCTCTACATAGGCCACAACATCCGGATTGCGATAATCCAGTTGCTCACGTGCGATGCCTCGGTCGCCCGCATAGTAGGCTGCGGTCACCAGACGCAGATCGCCGTGGAACTCCCACATCAGAGCCGTCACGTAACGCGTGCCTGCCGCGATGTTCTGTTCGGTATTGAAAGGGTCGAAGGCGCCGAATCGTTTGGCAGTCGCCGGCATGAGTTGCATTAACCCCATCGCCCCTTTATTCGAAACTGCCCGCGGATTCCATCGCGATTCGATGTCGATCAACGCGGCGATTAATTCGGGAGGGACGCGATAGTGCGCCGCATATTGGCGAACCAAGGCCGCCGCGGGCGCCGGATCGGCCTGCCCAAAGCAGAACCGGGGAAACGCGAACAAAAGCAGGAGCAGCCATTGCTTCATGAACTTGTCCCTCCGTGAAGCGCAAGACCTTGCGCGAATCGTGCGCCGTCGTCGAGCAGACTCTTGAATCCTTCGCGGAGCAGGAGGTGCCTACGGTCTTTTTCGGTCTTGGCAAGGAAGGGCAAAAGAACATCGCGCAACTCAGCGGTGACGTGGTCTGTTCCGAGCAACTGCAGAGCGTTGGCGAAATCGATCATCTCGGAGACGGATGGCGGTTTTTCGAGCGAGTAATTGCGGAACGAGAGCGCGATCCCCGCCATCTCCCGGTGAAACTCCCCGTCCGCTTTCGGAGTGCGGCTAGCGATAATCTCCGCTTCGCGCTCCGGAGTCGGGTGCTCGACACGCAGATAGAGGCTGCGCCGGCGTATCGGGTCTCCCAAGCGGCGCTCCTCGTTGCTGGTGAGCACGACAAACGGTATGCTCTTTGCCGCAACCGTGCCGAATTCCGGAATCGAAAGTTGCCATGCGGAAAGGATTTCCAGCAGCATGGCTTCAAAACCATCGTCGACTTTGTCTAACTCGTCAATGAGCAGCACGCAGGGCCGCTCGCATTCGAGCGCCCGCATCAGGGGACCGGGACGGAAGAAGTCCCGCCCCTTGAGATTCGTCTGAACGCTCTGCCAGTCTTCGTGCTGGCCCTTTGAGAACTCCATGTAGAGACGCTGCAGGCCCTCGTCGAAACGGCCGATTGCCTTGTCCTCTGTGACGCCGCGGTAGCACTGGAGCCGCTCCACGTGCGTGCCCGCTGCCGCAGCTACCGAGATGGCTAGCTGGGTCTTGCCCGAGCCTGCAGGCCCTTCGAGCAACAGCGGCTTCTGCAGCTTGGCCGCAAGAAACACCACCTGGGTCATTACCTGGTCGATGAAGTAGCCCGTTGCGGCCAGTTTGCCGGCGAAATCGGTGATCGAATCAAACATCGCCATGCCCTCGCACTTCTACTGGAATTGGCGTCGTGCTCCGCCCGCACTCCATCGCCCGACCACCAAGCGAATTGCCTGATCCGAGGATTGCCTGAACCCAAACATTCACGAGCGAGGTGGTTCCTAGTGAGGCAAGGAAGACCAAGAGCCCGAGATCCCTAAAGTCTCCTGGCGATGCCTTCCAGATCGCAATCCCGTAGTACACGGCCACAACCGCATCGAGAATCGTCAACAGCACCGCGATCACGAGATACCCTGGGCAACCCTTCATCTGGCCTTTCTCCAATGCCAAGACAGCATGGGGTGACTCTGGAATTCGGTCAAATTTGTAGCTCACCGAGAGAGCGAGAAGCGGTTGCAACGGTTCATGCGGAGAGCGCCATTCGCCGGCGCGAGTCTGCCCGCCCAACGGGTCTGCGGCCGTTTCCGCCCGCTGGCAGCGCCTCAATCCATTCGGTGATTGCCTCCGGGCGATAACGCACCAGCGGGCCAACCTTGACATAGGGCGGACCCTCGCCGCGAACTCGCCACCGTCGCAGGCATGCCAAGCTAACCTGGATCTTCTCTGAGACCTGGGTTTCGTTCAGAAGTGATTCCATCGCACCCTCCTTTTCGTTTCAGGTGATCACTTAAAAACCTGGCCGAGACTCTAGCCAATGGCCAGGTCTCGGTCAAGTTGTCAAGGTTTGGTTCTATCGAGATTGGGTATCGCCCGATTGTGAAGGAATCGCGCGTCCGGCGACGACCGCTTCCACTGCGGCCCGCTTCGCCTTCATGCGGATGTGGCTATAGTGACGAAGCATCTGACGATCGACGTGCCCGGCGATCTCCATGATGGTCTCGTCGCCGGCCCCGCTTTCGGCGAGCTCGGTGATGAGGGTATGCCGGTTGTCGTGCCAGCGGCCTTTCACGTTGGCCTTCGTCCGCATGGTGTTCCAGGCTTTCTTGAACGAGGTGATGTGCCGCGTAGGGTCGGAGGGACGTGGCTTGCCCCAGGGGAAGACATACCACTCGTCCTGGATCTCTCCGAACTTTTTCTGGTATCGGGCGCGATGGATGAGCAACGCTCCATACACTTCGGAGTTCAGCGGAACGATACGCCCTTCGCCCGCCTCGCTCTTTGCTCTTCCCACCTGCACGGTCTTCGCCGTGAAGTCAATCTGTCCCCAGGTCAGCGTCTTGATTTCCGTATCCCGCAGGCCGCCGTTGCGGGCCAGCATATATGCCGGATACATGTGGGGGCTGTGTGACTTCCTCGCCGTCGCTTCCAGAGAGTGACTCTCTGCGGCATCGAAGGCTTTGCCAATCTGTTTATGCACCGCCAGCTTGAGCTGTTTCTTCTTTTTGAGATGGGCGCGAACCACGTCTCCGGGGTCGCCCAGCATCTTGAGGAGAAAGCGCACTTCTTCGTTGATCGACTTGGGCGCGGCCTTCTCTCGCAATCGGTCTTCCTGATAGCCGAGGACCGCAGCTTCGTTGATATCGACGACCAGTTTTGAACCAAGCAGGCGCGAGACGTGACCGAGCGCATATTCGGCAAAGCTGGCCGACCGATACCGCAGCCTGTAACCGACTAGATATTCGACGATGATCTCGGCAACAGTCCGAATGCGATTCTGACGGACTTCCTTGACGTTGTTGTACCCGGCTTCGAGTTCCCGCCTGCGCTCCTGCTCTGCGCTCTTGGCGATGGTTTTGGATGTTGACTTGGACGACTCCCGGACCAGTTGGCCGGCAAAAAAGAAACTGTACCACCAGACATTTCCTCGTTTGAAAAGCGACATATTCCACTCCTGTCTCTCGGTTTGGCGCGCCGGTGCACCGGAGCGCGACTGAAGATTCAGGCGCGGACGAAATTCGATCAAATTCAGGTCGCCGGGAGACCAGAGGAGAGCCTGGTCGAGGGGCTTCAGATTGGAGGCTGGGAGTCGGCTGAGGAGGTGAGCAACAACTAAGCTCGATTGCTATGGGTTAGCACTCGATTTTGAAGGAGCAGGTGCACAAAAGTCTTCACAGTTGGCACTTTTTGGGGGTTTTCTGCTCGTTCTTAGCTTGCTAAGTTGTTGATTTTATTGGCTCCTCAGGTAGGACTCGAACCTACAACCCTTCGGTTAACAGCCGAATGCTCTGCCATTGAGCTACTGAGGAGTGTCTGGCGGTGAATTGTCCTCTACAAAGTTAACAGACTCAGGGAGTCACGTCAAAATGCCAGCCTTTCTCAACAACCATGTCAGCATGCGATAAACGCAGCCATCCGCTACCATAAACACAGCCCTCCAGGAGGCCCTAATGTCCCGCATATCCCACCTCGATCGCAGCGAAGTCAACCCCGATCTGGCAGCCCTGTTCGACAAGGTTTTTGCGCAGCGCGGCAACGTGCCCAACATGTTCCGCGTCATGGCGCATCGCCCTGAAATCTTCGCCACCATGCAGGCGCATTTCGGCGCCGTCCTCAACACCGGCACCGTCTCAACCAAGCTAAAAGAGCTGATCATCGTGCGCACCAGCCAAGTAAATGAGACGCCCTACTGCCTCGCCAGCCACACCATTCTCGCCAAATCGCTCGGCTGGTCAGACGACCAGCTTGCGCATCTCGCCGAGTGGAAGAAGCGCGAAGACTTTACGCCGGCGGAGAAGGCCGCCTTGCGCCTGGCTGAAACCGTCACCCGTGACGCCCACGCCGTCACCGACGAGCAGTTCGCCGAACTCCGCAACTATTACTCTGAAGGCGAGATTGTCGAGCTTCTCTGTGCCATCGGTCTCTTCAACTATTTCAACCGCTTCAACAACGCCCTCAAAATGGAGCCAACCAAACCGGGTGAAGGTGGCTGCGTTGCGCCGGCCGAACATTCAACAGCAGCATCGCAATAACCTACCCGTTTTTGCAGATCGAATCAATCCACTCGTTGGTTTCAGAAAAATCCCCGATCAGGAGTTCTTCTTCTTAATGAATCTCAAACTGCCCGCCAGCGACTTCCGCGCCTATCTCTTCGACTGCGATGGCACCATCGCTGACTCCATGCCGCTGCACTACAAGGCATGGACAAAAGCCCTCGCCGATTACGGCGCCACTTACGAAGAAGATCTCTTCTACGCCTGGGGAGGCAAACCGGTGCGCAAAATCATTGCCGACCTGAACGAGATGCACGGTCTGAGCATGCCTGTCGACACGCTCGCGGCGCGCAAGGAAAGCTACTACCACGCGCAACTTCATGAACTGAAGGGCATCCCTGATGTCATCGAACACATCGATGCGCAACACGGTCGCATTCCTTTCGCCGTCGTCTCCGGAAGCCGCCGCGCCTCCGTCGTCGGTTCGCTCACCGCTCTCGGCCTGCTCGACAAGTTCGACGTCCTCGTCTGCGCCGAAGACTACAAACACGGCAAGCCCGCACCTGACGGATTTCTGCTGGCCGCAACGAAGCTGGGAATCGCCCCCGAGCGCTGCCTCGTCTTCGAAGACACCGAACTCGGCATTCAGGCCGCCACCGCCGCTGGCATGCAATCGGTGCTCGTCGCTCAGCCCGTGCGCGAAAATTTGGGAACTGAAACGAATACGGGAACGTAAGCTGAATTCAGGAGGGCGATCGTGCCAGAACTTCGTGTGTCCGCAGTCCCCAACGCTTACACCCGGAGCAATCCCGACCCGCCATCTACCGCGAGTCTTCTTCCCGTGCTCTGCATCGCCGTTGCCGCCGCAATCGTGCACATTGCCACCAACGGCCGCTACGGCTTCCACCGCGACGAACTCCAGTTTCTGAGCGATGCCCGCCATCTCGATTGGGGCTTCGTCGCCTATCCCCCGCTCACGCCGTTCATCGAGCGCATCAGTCTCGGCCTTTTCGGCCTCTCGCTCATTGGCCTGCGCATGTTCTCCGTCATCGGCCAGGCCATCGCGATTGTCGTCAGCGGCCTTATGGCGCGCGACCTCGGCGGCAGCCGACTCGCGCAGGTTGCCACCGCATTTGCCGTCGCCCTGTCTCCGCTTCCTATCTTTGAAGCCACTGAATTCCAATACACTTCGTTCGCATTTCTATGGTGGGTACTCATTGCGTGGTTCACCATCCGCCTTCTCAAGACGGAAAATCCCCCCTGGTGGCTCGCCATTGGCGCAGCCATCGGCCTCGGCTTGATGACCAAGTACGCCATCGTCTTTTTCATCGCCGGAATTCTCGTCGGCATGGCATCTTCGCCTGCTCGCCGCTATTTCGCGTCGAAGTGGTTCTGGGCCGGCGTCGCCATCGCTCTCGTCATCTTTTCGCCGAACATCCTCTGGCTCGTCCGCCACAACTTCATCTCCTACACCTTCCTTCAGCACATCCACACGCGCGATGTCGGCGAGGGTCGCGCAGACGGATATCTCGTCAACCAGTTTCTGGTCTGCGCCAACTTGTTCGCTGTTCCGGTGTGGCTTATCGGCCTCTATGCCTATCTGCGCAACAGCCGCTACCGCATGGTTGCCTTCATGTACCTCGTTCCGCTGCTGATGTTCTGGATCAACAAGGGCCGCTTCTACTACGTCGCCGAATCCTATCCGATGCTCATCGCCATGGGTGCCGTCACCTGCGAAAACTGGCTGCTGCGCATTCCACGGTGGGCACAGATCACCATCGAAACGGCTTTCTTCGCCGGCGTCTTCATCTGCGGGGCCTACTTCTTTGCCGGATGGGTTCCCCTGGCGTCCAGCGGTCCGCTCCGCGACTTCGCCCTCAAACACAGCGAAGACCTTCGCGAAGAAATCGGCTGGAATGAAACGGTCAAAGCAATCGCCGGGGTCCGCGATTCCATTCCCGCCGATCAGCAGGCGAATGTCGGAATCCTCGTCGGCAACTACGGCGAACAGGGCGCAATTGAATTGTTTGGCCCCGCCTATCATCTACCGCCGCCCATCAGTATGACCAACTCCGCGTGGCTACGCGGCTATCCAACACCGCAGCCCACAACGCTCATCGTCATCGGGTCTTCGCTCGAATGGGCCGACCGCAACTTCACCGGTTGTCACGTCGTCGCCCGCATCGCCTATTCCTCCGGCGTGAAGAATGAAGAGAGCGAATACCACACTGACATTCTGCTCTGCGGTCCCCCGCGCCAGCCTTGGTCCGTTTTCTGGAAAGATCACGAACGCTTCGGCTAAGGTTTGCTGGACACAGAACGGCACAAGCCGTCCGGCATATACTGGTTTCCTTCACGCGATTGATGGAGCAACCAATGAAAATGCTGCGCTGCTTCGTGATGTTGCTGTGCGCACTGCTGCCGGCGATTCCCGTCTCCGCTAAAGAAAAAATCACAAAGCAATCCTTCGATTTTTCCGGCCACGCGAGAGTCATATACATGGTTGTCCCTGACAAGCCCGGCCCCATGCCCGTCGTTGTCCTGCTCGACGGCTCTGGCCGCAACGGCGAAGTCATGGCCCAGGCATGGAAGGATCTCGCGGGACGAGAAGGTTTCATCATCGCCGCTCCGGACGCTTACGGTTCCGCAGGATGGGGATCGTTGGTAGATCCGCCGGAATTCTTCCGGGCAGTTGTCGACCAGGTTAAGACCATTCATCCCATCGATGAAAGCCGCATCTATCTCTTCGGCCACTCTGCCGGCGCGGCCTACGCGCTGTTTCTGGCCATCATGGATTCCGATCTCTTCGCTGCAACGGCCGTTCATGCGGGCGCTCTGCAGGCCAATCCTGAAGGCCTCTTCGATCAGGCGGACCGTAAGATGCCCATCGCCATATGGGTTGGCGATCGCGATCCGTTCTTCCCCGTAGATGCGGTTGAGTCGACCCGGCGACTGTACGCCGCGAACGGATATGACATCAAGGTAAACCTGATTCCCAACCACGACCACAACTACTACGTCATCTCCGACCAGGTGAATGCCAAGGCATGGGAGTTTCTCAAGAGCATTCACCTTGAACCTGCCGCCAACGCAAGCCAGCCTTGATTCGTTCCGCATCTCCGTTCGAACACCAATCGTCGCGCCAGCGCCTCAATCGATCACATTCTGCTTCTGCTTCGCGCCGAGGTTCCGGATGATCTTATCTTTGCTACAATTGTCCGAAATTCCAATCGCACCTGAGGACTCCGGATGTCTATCCTTCGCAATGCTGTACTGCTGTCGGTGCTGATGTCCCTGGTCGCATCGCCCCAGTCGCCTGCGCCAAACGACGCAGCAGGGGTCGCCGCCGATAAGGCTTACACTTCGCAGAACTGGACCGACGCTGAGACTCAATACTCAGCGCTCACCCAGCAGAGTCCGACGAACGCGCGCTTCTGGTATCGACTCGGCGTTTCCGCGCGACATAACAAAGACTTCGACGCTGCCCTCAAAGCAATGGAGAAGGCAAAGAGGCTTGGTGCCGCGAACGGCTTGCCCGCATTTATTGCGGACTATGAGATCGCCAATACCTATGCCGCGATGGGAGACACAGACCGCGCGCTCGCGTCGTTGAAAGCCTCTGCCGATGGTGGCTACTCTCAGCCCGCCCGTCTCACCGGCGACGTCGAATGGAATTCGTTGCGTCAGAACCCGCGCTTCATCGAGTTGTCAAAGCAGGTACAGCACAACGCTGCTCCATGCGAAGACCCGACCTTTCGAGCATTCGACTTCTGGGTTGGCGATTGGGAAGTCGCATCGTCCGCAACCGGAGTACACCAGGGCTCAAGTCATGTTGCAAAGGAAATGGGCGGGTGTGTCATCTGGGAAAACTGGACTTCGGCCGGTGGACCCTATTTCGGTAAGAGCTACAACACGTGGAACGTCAATCTCAAGCGCTGGGAACAATACTGGGTCGACAATGCAGCGGGTGTCATCTTCTTTCACGGCGGCATCAAAGACGGCATAATGGATTACTGGACCGATGACGTGCCCCAATCCGCGGGCGGAACCCTCTTGCGCCATCTTCAGTTCTTCAATCTAGGACCAGACAAAGTGCGCCAGTTCTCGCAGGGATCCAATGACGGCGGCAAGACCTGGCACGTCGAATACGACCTCGTCTACACGCGGCAACCATCCCAGCCCTCGCCAACTACTCATTAGTAGAGCAGCACCGCCACTCTGTATGCGGTGAACGTGCCAACGGCCCCGCTTGGATCGCAACTTCCCACGCTCGCCTCGCGATACCGACCCGAAGCAAGTTGATCCGCGAGTTTCTTCGGCAGATGGCTCAAGTCCGAATCCTGCCAGCGCATCACAAAGAGTGGCTGCATCGATCCCGTCGATCGCGGCATGCCGCTCTCCATCGCGCAGGCAGCACGCGCCAGCGGAGCGCTCCCGCCAATCGCTACTCCGCTCGGCCGAATCAGCTTCGCAACGCGCTCCTCGATCTGCGTCTGCGAAAACGCCTGAACGCCATGCGCATAATCCGCCGTCGCATACAACACGCCGCGGCTCGCAATCACCGCAATCCCCACCCGGTCCACTTCCGGATTGAGCATGTTCTCGCGATGCCCCGTTGAGTGCATCCACTCGTCGTGAATAACCACGGGCGTTGGCCCGATCGCCACATTCTCTTCCACCAGGTCAAAGTGCACGCCCGCCAGTCCCGCCCGCTCCGAGAGTTCGAGTTCCCCCGGATAGCGATGTGCGATCGGCCCCTCGGCTACCATGCGCAGGGTGTGCTTGCGCGCAGCCTCGGCCAGTGCGTTGTCCCAGCTAAGCGGCGGAGCACCCGCTGCCGCACGTGCTTGGTTCGCCAGCGCCATCAACTGCATTGAGCCCGGCTCCGGCGCCTGGCGCGATTGCCCATCGGCCCCCGCCAGCGCCAACGCGCAAAGCATCAGTACCCTAACGGCAGCGGAAAGCTGTTTACCTGAAATGTTCACGTCTACTACACATAACTCATTTTGCGTCAGCGGTATCCTTACCAACGTAACCTCCAAATTCCGGACCATCGGAAAGCGCATTCGCCGTTAACCCTTAGGGTGGCGAGCGCTGTTGCTTGCGATTTTAGATCCCAACTGGTCACTCCTACTCTGTTCGCGTCATGCTCCACTTTCCTATCACCGGGGCCATTTGACGATCACAAAAAAAAGTGCTCAAGCCAAGAATTCTGCCATCCGAGCTTTAGAGGGCTGGTGTGGGTTGGTCAATCCTGAAATCGTCGCGCGGTCCGACCCAGAGGACCAGAAGGAGGGCCGGCAATCCAACGACGCTGGTAAGCAGGAAGAAAGGCGCCCAGCCGATCTTCTCTGACAAGACTCCTCCTGAGGAGGCCACCACGGTGCGGCTGAGCGAAGCCAGTGACGACAGCAGCGCGAACTGAGTCGCCGTAAAGGCTGGCGAGCAAAGACTGGATAGCCAGGTTATCAATGCGGTTCCGGCCATTGCACCCGTGAGATTTTCTGCAGTGACGCATAAAGCAAGGTAGCCGATCCGATGCCCTCCAACGGCCTGCAGAACAAAGAACAGGTTCCCCACCGACTGCAAAATGCCGCAAAGAATCAGCGCGCGGCGGATTCCCAATCGGATCGTCACAATGCCGCCTATGAGGGCCCCTGTCACGATGGAGAAGAATCCAAATATCTTCGAGGCCGTCGCGATCTCAGGCAACGTAAATCCAAGCGATATGTAAAGTGGAGTCGACATCACTCCCGCCATCGCCTCGCCCATCTTGTATAAAAAGATCGCCATCAGAATGACGAGCCAGAGCCGCCGCTGCATGAAATCACGAAACGGTTCGATCACGGCTTTGAAAAGCGCGTGAAGAATCGTCTGCCACACCGAGTGCGCAACATACGACTTCTCCGCGGGCAGCTTCGGTTCGGGACCAAACAAAAACACCAGTAGTCCCACCCCAAGCAGTGCAGCCATCGTGGCATAGGCTGCGAACCACCCGGCTGATGCCGCGATGAACAAGGAGCCGGCTCCGGACGCCAGCATGCCGATCCGGTATCCGGACTGAATCATAGCCGCTCCGGGAGCCTGCTCATCTTTACTCAGGCTCTCCACGCGCCAGGCATCGATGACGATGTCCTGGCTCGCAGACAGAAACGCAACCACGACCGCCAGGACAGCCATGCGCGGCAGGTTGTGCTTCGGATCGCATGATCCCAGAGCGAGGATTGCACCGATGAGAAGTATCTGGATGGTGATGCCCCAGCCGCGCCGTCGTCCCAGGGGCAGCGGTGGAGGCACTCGATCAATGAGCGGCGCCCATACGAACTTGAATGAGTAAGCGGTGCCAACCAGGGCGATGGCGCCGAGGGTTGAACGCCGCACGCCGACCGAGGCAAGCCATGCTTGAAGAGTGGAGTAAGTCAGCAGCAAGGGCAGGCCACTCGAAAACCCGAGGGCAAGCACCTGCAGCACACGTGGTTCTGTATAGGCAGCGATCGCCTTTCGCCAGTTTGTTGGAGCGTGTACTTCGTTGGTTCCGGGCAATTCCTTCATATTAGTTTTCAAGTATCCCGCTCCAGCCTCTTGCACTACTTTCTTAATAAATGATCGCAACAGGCAATGTAAGAGCAGCACGGGCCAGGCACAAGTGAAAGAGCCAACAGAGTCAACGTAACACGAACGGCTTCACCTGCTCCCAGCCTCGCTATGCGAGATTACAGCTTGTTGATCCATTGCATCTCGTTTTCTTTCCGGCAGTAGCTGTTGCAGGTGCAGTTCTAGGCTTCAACTTTCTGAGAGACGCGTTGCGCGATCGGCTTGATCCGCGCACCCGTCTGGAAATGGGGTTATGAGGAACCTATGGTCATCGTGAAGAAAGGTGATTGCGAGCATTGCGGACGCCTCTACCGCTATTCACTCTGGCACTCCGGCTTTGGCGACAACTCCTACGCATACTGCGACGATTGCGGCATGCTCGCCCTCCTCAACTACACCAACCCGTACGTCGCCGGATTTCCTGACCTGTCCGTTCAGTTCGCTGAAATGGACGCATCGTGGGAGCCCTTTCTCCAGCCGTGCGTGTGTTCAGGACGCTTTCGCAAGGGTGCCTCGCCGCGCTGTCCCCACTGCCATGAACGGCTCTCACCCACGCACGCCGCCACACATATCGAGGCGCAGGCGACGGGCGCAGGAAAAGGTTGGCAATGGCAAAGGAACTGGAACGGCGTCTATTGCATGGCGATGGATAATGCCGAAACTCCCGGCTACCCGCGCCAGATGGTCGACCCCGTCCAGCAACCGGAGATGGCAAAGTCCAGAAGCCGGTGGTCGCTCCTGTTCAGCTTCGGCCGATGAAGGTCGGCGTCCTCGGCGACACCCACGGCCTCCTCCGCCCTGAAGTCCTGCTCGCCCTCGCCGGCGTCGAGCGCATCCTGCATCTCGGCGACGTCGGCGATCCGGTCATTCTCAAATCTCTCGCAAAGCTTGCTCCCGTCACCGCCATCCGCGGTAACGTCGATCGCGACGGCCCCTGCGGCCGCCTGCCCGAAACCGAAGTTATGCTCCTCGAAGGGCACTACATCTACATGCTCCACGACGTGCAAACGCTGCACCTCGACCCTGCGGCAGCCAAATTTGCGGCGGTGCTCTATGGACACTCGCACAAACCAAACATCGCTCATCGCAAGGGCGTGCTCTATTTCAACCTCGGCTCCTGCGGCCCCCGCCGCTTCGACCTTCCCGTCACCGTTGGATTGTTGACGGTTGAAAAAGATCTCAATCCCTCCGCAGAGATCGTCCACATCAACTTGCTCTAGCGCAGATCCCTCTCCGCCCGCTGATTCCCCTTTGTCCTGAATCGCGAAACTCCTACATAAAACGTATTCGCATCCGTGCCAGGATTGTGCTGACTGATGTTCGCATTCGACAAATGTTGATACCGATAGCCGATCGTAATCGCCTGGTTCTTGTGGTGGAAGATGTTCAGCCCCGCTCCGTAGTCGATCGTGTACATGAACCGCGACCCCTGCGGGCTCAGCACCCGATCGCTGAAGTAGATGAATCCCCCATCCGTGGAGAAGAACGGCTGCAGCCGATGCAGCGGAAGAAAAACCATCTGAAAGCCCGCCGGGCTTACGCCGCTGCCATAAACGCGCTTGCGCTGGTTAAACTCCGTTCCCGTCGAAGTTTGGTTCGGCGTCGGCCAGTCCAGCATGGCCAGCGCGGTCATCTCCGGCGAATACCGCATCGTCCACGACTCGTGATGCCGGTACAACTCATACGAGTACCGCAAATCAATCGGCATGTACTTCACGTCCCCGGCAAATCCCCAGATGTGGCCGCTCATCACGGACATTCCCCACCACGCGCCGAACTCATGCTTGCCGCCCGGCCCCTGCCAGTTCGACGGCGCCGCCTCGGGCACCCGCTCCACCGATCCTAAGTACGCCTCCGCCTTGCTGTCGTGATGCCTCGATGCATAGCGCATCGCATCCGCGGTCGACGCCGAAACACCCTCCCCCGGATCGCTCCAGAAGCTGTTCGCCTTCACAATCCGCGAGTCGCGATACCACGGCGGCCTGAACCGCAGGATGTTCGCAAATCCCCGTGCCGGTGTCAGAAAGTTATACATCGTCAACAAGACTGGATTGCGGCTCTTGTCTTCCAGCTTCCTCACCACATGCTTGTCGAGATAATCCTCCGCGATCGTCCAGCCAAGACCGCCAACCGGCGTTGTCACCAACTCAACCCATCCCGTCTCGTTGGTCAGCACGCCATGGTCAAAGAAAAAGTGATCGCCATTATGTCCAACGGCGGCTTCCCCAGTCGGACCGAGCTTCCATTCAAAGCTGTAAAACGTCGACCACGCCAGCGCGCGCATTCTGCTGCGCCAATACGCTCTGTCGTTCGCGAATTCCAGCGTCATCCCCTTCGGGTCGTTCTGGATCCAGATGCTGTTGGTGATCGCGCCCATCATCGGATGTCCCACGTAGTCGTCCAGCAAAGGGTTATTGTCTGACCAGCGACTCCAGCGCCACTCCTGCACCGACGCCACATAGCGGTCCCACCATTTCCCGGTCAGCGTTTCATGGCGATACCAATAGCCCGTGTAGATGTTGCCTCCATCTTCAAACGCGTTGAAGAGCACCGATTCCAGCACCATCGGCCCCCAGTGCATCCGGCACTCCCGCGCGCCCATCTCATCCCTCGGACAATCCTTGAGCGGCACATACATCGAGTGAGCCGCCGGTTCCACAATCGGATCGGAACCTGCTTCCGCCGATGTGCTCCAATCTGCAGAGTCAAACGTCGGCAGTCCGGCAATCTTCCCCATCGGCACCGCGCGCGGAAGTGCAAACTCCCCCGTCGCGTTATTCGTCGGATCGCCTCCTGCTTGCAGCGGAATCGGCTTCGGTGCATCCGGGATCTCTGACACCGCCGGCCAGTCTCTGCCCAACGCCGACCGATCCATCGAACCAGCGATTCCGGATGCCTGCGTTTCCGGTGCTCCGGACTGCGCAATTGCGGCGCTCACTCCCGCCAGCAGAATTAGAACCGCCGCCCCGCTCCACAACCGGTTCATTGCCCGATTGATTGCAACGTTCACTCGCGCCAACCGATTGAATTCAACCCCTGCTTTCTTCTTTGCCTCACCGTTGACCTCGGCCTTCTCTGCCATCGAACACGACCTCTTACGACTGGAAAAGTTCAAGTCTGCATGCCTCCTCAATTACGGCATTTCGGGAAACTCGTGGTCTTTCTTCCGCTCGGGGATGTCGCCGCTCTTTGATGGCAGCGGCTATTTGCATTCAGGTTTCGG
>NZ_JBAUUO010000149.1:0-4854 GCF_049582745.1 Occallatibacter sp. | reverse complement strand
GGATCAGATGCTCAAGGGCATGCTTCTCGGTGGGAAACTTGCGCGCCAGGGAATACAGATTGATCGCTGACCTCATGCCACATATCTTGTGTCAAAACACGTCATGCGTCAAGGGGATAATCATTCTCCTTGAAAAACAGCCTCTCCACGGGAAAACTGGAGAATAGCACGACTCCATTATTCGTAATACGCCATGACATTGGTATCACCATTCGATGATTGGAGTTATGACGGCCATCACAAAAAGGTGCGCTCCTGACTGCTGTTACAGTCTGAGTGAATTCGACTTGACCAGAACAAGATTCACTAGACAGTACAGCGCGACAATCTGCTGTTATGTATAGGTGCGATAGCGGCGCAACTCCCCAGCAAGCCAAGGAATTCCACATTTGAGTACGTCTTGATGTACGATTGTCCGAAGATGCGGCGGGCACTTTCAATCTGCATGATCTTCTTTTTCGGGTTTGGGCCGCTTTCAGCTGCCTTTCAAGCCGACGAAGAATCGCGTCTACCTGCCTGTTGCCGCCGTCACGGCGCGCACCACTGCGCGATGTCCGATTCCATGACGGCCCGAATGCTTGAGTCCGCATCGGGCAGATCGATTTTGACGGCTCCCTCGCACTGTCCCCTCTATCCAAACGGAAGCTGTGTACTAAATACTCCGGTTCACGCGCTCGCGCCGTCGACGAAAGGTCTTCCGGCCCTGCTGGCGCAGAATCACTCACCAGTTGCATCGCGTGCCGCTGCGCGTACGAGCCAAGCACGCACCCGTGCTAACCGTGGACCTCCAGCCTCGTTAATTGCCTAAGAAAATCCATCGTTGAGTGCATGGCCCGATTCTCTGAATCGGCCTAGTTTTGCATTTCCCCGGACCCGCAGAATCCCAATTCCGAATGGGGGACGAGTTCCTTTCCCTTGCGGACCATGCCTCAAGGTTTCTCAAGGGCCAGCCCCACTTTGTTGAGCACCGTAGCTGCCACAAAAGTTCGGCCGTCGCCTCAGCATAGCTTTCCCTGGAGGTCTCCGTTCTCATGCGCAAATACATCCTTCTGATTTCGGCATTCTTGCTAGCTGCCTCCAATCCCTCGTGGGCTACCGTCTTCGCCGACGTGCATGGCGTCGTTCATGACCCCGCTCACCGGCCCATTGTCGGCGCGGACGTGATGCTGCTCGCATCTAACTCCTCCTTCACGCTCACCGCAAAGACCAACGCGGACGGTGAGTTCGATCTCCGCCAAGCCCCACTCGGCTTCTACACGTTGAAGGTCTCGGCCACCGGCTTTGCTACTGCCGAACAGTCGCTCACCGTCGCCTCAGGTACCAACCCGGTCGTGCATATCCCGCTCGCCGTCGCAAATGCCACGCAAACTGTGGTCGTCACAAGCACTGACACCTCACTCTCCGCCGCGGATACCGTGACTCCGACTACGCTCATTTCCCGCCAGGACATCGACCAGACACCCGGCGCCAGCCGCACCATCGGGATGGAGATGATTACCGACTACGTGCCCGGCGCCTATATGACTCACGACATGCTCCACATGCGCGGCGGTCACCAGACCAGCTGGCTCATCGACGGCGTGGCGATTCCCAACACCAAGATCGCTTCGAACGTCGGACCGCAGATCGACCCCAAGGACATCGATTCGCTTGAAACGCAGCGCGGGAGCTACGCCTCAGACGTGGGTGACCGCACCTATGGCGTCTTCAACGTGCTTCCTCGAAACGGATTCGAGTACGACCGAGACGGCGAGTTTCTCCTCACGGGCGGCAACTTCGGCACCGGTGAGGCACAGATTTCTCTCGGAAACCACTCCGCAGCAACCGCCTGGTATGCGAGCCTCACGGGCGGCCGGTCTGATTACGGCCTTGCCACTCCGGTCGCCTCGGTTTTTCACGACGCAACGAATTCGCAAAGCGCCTTCGTGTCGCTGATCCGCAACCAGACACCCAAGGACCAGTTCCGCCTCAATGCGCAGTATCGTCAGGATCACTTCGATGTGCCGTACGATCCGAGCCTCACTGACTGGCAGTCAATGAGCGGCTACTACGCCTCCTATGGCCTGCGCGACGCGCAAACTGAGCGCGACTCCTTCATCATCGCCAATTGGGTACACACGATCTCGCCCAAGGCGCTCTTCTCCGTCGCACCCTTCTACCACTTCAATCAGGCCAATTACGATTCGCTCTCTACCGACATGCCTGCTTCAACCACCTGGCACCAGGGTTCGAACTACGCCGGAGGCCAAGCAGACGCCTACCTCAACGCGGGCCCCAACAGCTTCTCCGCAGGGGTCTACTCGTTCTACCAAGCCGAGAACGATCTCTTCGGTGTCCAGGTGAACGACGGGTCCGCTGAGTCGCAGCCGAACACTCCCGGCAATGCCAGCGCCGCACTCGGCGAGTTCTACCTTTCCGATCATCTGCGGTTCGGCCGCTACATAACCCTTCTCGGCGGAGAGCGCTTCTCCTTTTATCGCGGGGGCTACCAGGGCGCGGCGAGTGAAAACGCCATCTATCCCCGAATTGGCGCAACTGTCGAGATTCCACGTCTTCACTGGGTGCTACGCGGCTTCTACGGCCACTTCTTCCAACCTGCTCCACTGCTCACAGTTTCCAGCTCGGTACTAAACTATGCCGGCAGCCTTGGAGGTGGTGAGAACACCTTCACGCCCATTCCTTCCGAGCGCGATGAAGAGCATCAGTTCGGTATTCAGATTCCATACAAAGGCTGGTTTTTGGATATCGATACCGTCAAGAACAGGGTGAACAACTTCCTCGATCACTCCAACCTTGGCGAGTCGAACATGTACTTCCCCATCGCCGTTGATGGAGCGCTGGTGCGCGCCTGGGAGATGACATTGCGTTCGCCACAGCTTGCGCACTTCGGGCAGTTCCACGTCACGTACGCCAATCAGATCGCGGAGCAACGCGGCAACATCATCGGCGGATTCACCTGCAGCGATCCCAGCGATCAGGCCTGCAATGCCGGCGACTTTTCCTATTCGCCCGTCGACCACGACCAGCGAAACACGCTGAACACCGGCTTCACCGCGGCCCTGCCGTTGCATACCTGGTTCTCTACGAATGTCTACTACGGATCAGGCTTTGCAAACGGCCTCGCCTGCGCACCGATCAGCAGTTGCCCGGTGAACAATGGACCTTATGCCGGACCGTACCTGCCTGTGCACACCACCTTCGACGTTTCCGCGGGCCACGCTCTCGGCGAGCGCTGGAAGGTTGCTGTCAACGTCGTCAACGTCACCAATCACCGCGTGTTACTCGACAACTCCGTCACCATCGGTGGATTTCACTACAACGATCCGAGGTTGATCTCCGGCGAACTTCGTTACCGCTTCCACTTCTGATCTTGACACGCAAACCGCTCGTAGCAACATTGCAGAGGTCATCTCAATGAATCGCAGAGAACTCCTTAAGCGTTCCGCAGCCCTCGGCTTGACCGCCGCCGGCTCGTTGACACTACCTGCCGCGGCCGCCGCAACATTCGACGCAGCCGCAGAACGTGCCGCGCTCAATCCGCTTGCCCCTCCGGCCAACGCGTCCATTCCAGTCGCTTTCCTTATCTCCGAAGGTGCCGTGGTTATTGATTTTTGCGGCCCATGGGAAGTATTCGAAAGAGTCAACATTCCCGGCCGCAAGTATGATGCATTCAGTCTCTACACGGTCGCCGAGTCTGCGGCTCCCGTTACTGCGGGCGGTGGATTGAAGATCACGCCTAACTACACCATCGCCAATGCCCCCACACCGAAGGTTATCGTTATCCCCGCACAAAGCCCTGCCAGCGAGGCTACCAAAGCCTGGATTCGCAATGCGACCAAGAACACCGATGTTACGATGTCCGTTTGCACCGGTGCCTTTGTGCTTGCGAGCACCGGTTTGCTTTCCGGCAAGGCTGCCACCACACATCACGGCGCTTACGTCGACCTTGCGATGCAGTATCCGGACATTCATGTCCAGCGCGGAGCCCGCTTTGTTGAAGCGGGCAATTTAGCGACCGCAGGCGGCCTCACTTCTGGAATGGATCTCGCCTTGCGGGTGGTCGAGCGCTACTTCGGCCGGGACGTGGCAAGCCAGACTGCCGCCCTGCTTGAATATCAGGCCCAGGGGTGGCTGAACCCGTCTTCCAACGCCGAGTATGCCGAGCCTATCAGGCAGACGGTGAATCATCCCATCTGCGCCATCTGCGACATGGAAATTGATCGCTCTCTCTCGTCGACTTACAAGGTAAAGACCTACTATTTCTGTGTGAAAGAGCACAAACAAATCTTCGATGCCTCACCAGACAAGTTCGCCGGCGAATGACATTTCCCCGCGGGCTAGGCAATAGTGCGGCCTGCGCCTTCCCCCTTTGCGACGAGTTGTCAGGCCATCACCGAACCTCTAACTGAAGGAGAACTATGAACCAACTCTCAATGTTGTGCCTTTTAATTACGTCGTCGCTCATATTGGCGTTCGCAGCCGTTCCCGCAGCCTTCGCGCACGCTCACCCCAAAACAATAGTGCCGGCTCCAGATTCGGTTGGACCCGCGCCGAGTAAGATTTCGATCACCTTCTCCGAGGCCGTTGAGCCGAAGTTCAGTTCAATCAAATTAACGAATATGGACGGTAAGTCCGCGGATCCTGAAGCTTCGGCTCCCGTCCCCGGCGATCCAGCAACAATCACTCTTGCCGTACCTTCATTACCACCCGGTACCTATGTGGTCCATCATTGCTGTCCAAAATAGCGGATATCTGTTTGACCCGAGGAATGTTTGAGGAGGCTGATCCCCAGTTACTCTGAAGTGGGTTCCCAGTCAGGACCACCTTCAGAGAAGAAAGGATCAGCCATGCTTC
>NZ_JBAUUO010000148.1:0-146103 GCF_049582745.1 Occallatibacter sp. | reverse complement strand
GCCCGCGCGCTCGATCAGCTGGAACCAGCCATCGCGCGGGCCATCGACGCCATCACTCCCCAAAACGCGCAGGCTTTCTTCCGGCACTGCGGTTACGGAGTACAGTAATTATGAAAATGCTCTAATGCTTCTGATTCTCAACCGCCTTATAGCCCAGGATCTTCATCGCCGAACCATACTTCTTGTAGTCCCGGAATTCGATGGTGTTCAGCACCGCCCGGCGATGACTCTGCCTGACGCGCAACTCGGCGCTGACGGGCATCAGGTAATCCTGTCCGTTGATGGAAACATAGTCGTAATCCACGCCCATGACAGTGGCCTCGGTCGGAAAACCCTTGGGAATATCCTCGGCCTGCAGGCTGATACGCCGGACGCTGTGCGTCGCGGCATCGACGAACACCTGGCCGCGGAATCCGACCATTATTTGCTGGTCATTCGATCCAACCACGGAGAACATCGAGTTCTGCTTCGCTACTTGGTAATCGAACACCTGCACGGTGCCGGAGCCCAAGGCATCCGTTTCCTTCCAGTGGAAATCGGCCTTTGCCGAAGGCGCGAATACCGCCTTCAACACTCCACCCAGTTCCCCGCCGGAAAGAGTGCTGTTCTTCTGCTTCAGCAAAGCGTCGCGGTCGGCAGTGCTGGGCTGGCCGTTAATCTCGAGCATAGTATGCGTCTCGGCCTTGTCGCGATACCGCAGCAGTTCCGCGATCGTGTCGCGATGCTTCCAGTTTCCGGCCCCGCTCGTGTCTACCGAGCGGTTCGTGACTTCCACGCACATGAAGTTAGGCAGAGAATCCATGTAGCTCACCGCTCGCGACCGCGCATCTTCAATGAGCTTTGCGACCTCTTCAGGTTCCGGCGGCGGCACAGGATTGGTCTCGGACGTAATGGCAAGGACCCCGCCGTAGGTATCGCTCGATTCGCTGCCGACCGTCAAATCGCCGACATCTCCGCCGCCATGACCTTCCGCTCCGGATGCGGACGCCGCGGCTGCGCTTCCCGCCATGTTGAACGATATCTCCTGCACCGCGGTCTTTCCACCCTGCGTCATGATTGCCTTCACGTTGTAGTCGCCAGGTGTCAGCGCTGCCCCTTTGAAGCTAGCCAGATACGGCACACTTCCCGCGGCTGGATCCAGTTTCAACGGCACGGGTACCCTTCGCCCAGGATGGCCGTTATGGCTGGCTTCCATCTCCAGGGTCGTCGGCCCACTCAATTTGGGATCCGGATGCAGGATGAAGAACAGCGACACGTTCTTCGAGCCCGCGGGAACAACGTCCACCAGGTTCGGCGTGATCTTTCCTTTTTCATACCGCATTGGCTCGAGCGGATCGTCGTTGTCATCGTTGATCGTGTCGACGCGCTTCACCAGCACAATGGGGCTCAGCGTTGGCGAGGGCTGCGATTGCGGAATTTCAAACACTGTGCGCTGCGCGCCGAACTTAAGGCCCTGCTCATCGTAAACAGCCGCTTCGAGCATGTATTGCCCAGGAATCGCAAGAAAATGCCGCTGCAGAATCATGCTCGCAGTGGGATCCGTGGCAAGCGACTCGACCGCACCGCGTTTGGCAATGTTTTCGCCAAAGTGCTCCACCACTGTGCCGTCCTTGTCCTTGATCTCAGCCACGATCGAAACATGCGCTGCGAAGAGATTGGTGCGCGTGTCCTTGTTTACCTGCAATGACGAGATCGGCACTTCAACGGCAACGGTGCTGGTGTTGCCGTCGGGCAAATTGCCAAACTGCAGCACCTTCGCGCGAAACTTCACGTCCTGGGGAAGATTTGACTGGTTGAAGAGCTTCAGCAGCGGCACTTCGAAAGGGCGGATTCCCGCTTCCGCTCCCGGCGCCAGGGCAAAATAGCCGGACTTCGTTTTGACGTCGAGTTTGGCATTGACCGGTTTCACGGCGACCGTTCGGAAAGATCCGTCGTAGTCCTGGATCGGCGGTATATATGTGGCCTGGTAGAACGTGGTCATATCGTGCAACATTTGTTCCAGCGGTCTCTTCACATTGTCCTGAGCGTCGATATAGAGGCCACCCGTGCCGGTCGCCATGTCGGCCAGAGGGTTCTTCGGCACGGTCATGTCTTTGAAGTCGAAGCCATTTCTCTGAAAGCTCGTCATCTGCGCGATGTCCTGCGCGGGTCCCCAATTCCCTCCTTGCGCGCTCTGAACTCCTTGAATCCCCTCCGGTTGTTCCTGCCTTATCGGTATAACCGACTGACTTCCGCCCGGTCCTGAGCCGATGACAATTGGAGCCGGATTGTATGGCTTCTGGCCGTTCATGAGGGCGTTCACCATTTGATTACGCCCCTGGCTGTTCATCGCATCCAGATCCACGATGTAAATGCCGACGCCTGCCTGGCCTGCTGCGCCGGTGATGACCTTCACCATCTCCTTGCCGGCAGAGTCTATCTGCATGTTTTGCGTGAAGTAGATGATCGATTTTCGCTGGGAGATTCTTTGCTGCGACCGGATCAAGGCCAGAAGTCCTGCGAAGTTGGGAAACGTGTGGTGATCCTGCATTTCCTTTTGCGCATCCTGAAGAGCGGCCAGCAGAGTTTGATACTCAGCGCGGGTTTTCAGGTCCACGTGCTTGCCGGAAGGATCGGCGCCGGTTTGCGCCACCGCAAGCAGATACTTTTGAGCGTCAGCTGCCGCCTGGGTCACCGAAGGATCTTCTGGATCCTTCCTTTGTACGAGGAGGCCGGTGTAGGTCAGTTCAATTTTGCGCGTTCGATCGACGGCTGCTTTTTCGGTGAGAGTCTTTACGGCGTCTGCTGCAGTTTTGTTATTAGTGAATCCCTGGATCAGACGCAAACGGCCAGGAACATCAAAAACCGTGTAATAGAAACCCTTGGAAGGCAGCGTCTTGAGAATCTTGAGGCCAATCGCTTGCGCAATTTTGGCCGCTGGTCCCGTGAAGTGATCGAAAACAAGGGTCACAAGCTCGTCTGATTCCGTATCTACGCCCTTCACGAGGCGAAATCCGGTGAGTTTGACCGGAGTATCGTTGTCGGTGACCACGAAATCTTCCGCTTTCATGTCGAGAATGGGCCTATGCTTTTTGTCCTTGACTACCATGTCCAGCGTGACTTCATTCGCGTTCGAACTGAGGGTGGGAATCTGCGCCGACGCATCGGCAGCGGGTTCGGTTGCGGACGACGCATCGGCAGCGGGTTCGGTTGCGGACGGCGTTGCGGTCGGGGCCGGTTGCGCGGGCGGCGTTTGTCCCAAGACCGCGGCTGCAGAAAGCACGAGCAGTGCGAGGGAGCACCAGCGCTGAGAGCGGCCATGGACACCATTGGGTGTCCGATCAAACCGATACGTTAAATCCATATAGAGCTGCCTGATTTCCCCACGCCGGCGTCTGCGGTGACTCTTCTGAGGTTTAGCTTGAAAAACCCATTTAGTTGAGCGTTTCAGCGACGAGCAGGTGCGGTTTTTTTTACCCAGCAATTCTACTCGCGCGAAGGCCTGATGCGCAGTAATCGAGAAGACGGCCATCGAAAGATTTCGAGCTATTTGTGTCCTCAAGTTCAATCCTGAAAGCGGATTTTCCGGGGCAAGAAATCTCTATCGCAACGTCAATTCGTGATAGTACAATCCATTCGATTCTCAGCTCCCTTCCTGTATGCGCAGTTCGCTCAATGCTTTGCGTCTCTCCTGCGCAGCCATCGGCGGCATCGCCTTCGTATTGCCCCTGGCCGGCCAGCAATCGGCCCCCGCGCCAATTTCATTCGAGCTCAAGCGGCTGCCGTTTCGGCTGAACAGCGACGAAAGTCCGGCCCGTAACGCTCCAGAGACGATGGCCGGCGGAGTTGCTGTGTTTGACTACAACGGGGATGGACGGCCCGACATCTTTTTCGCCAACGGCGCGCCGCTGTCGACCGTGAAAAAGAATGACCCCAAGTACTGGGATCGCCTCTACCGGAACGACGGCAACGGGGTGTTTACCGACGTGACGGAACAAGCCGGCGTGAAGGGCACGGGGTTTGACGTCGGGGTGGCGATCGGGGATTACGACAACGACGGCCATCCCGATATATACATTGCCGGCGTTCACGGCAACACCCTTTACCACAACAACGGGAATGGAACATTTACGGACGTGACGGAGAAGGCCGGTCTCGACGACTGGCATGACCCCCAATATGGACCGCTGTGGTCAGTGGCCGCGACCTGGGTTGACGTGAACAACGACGGACGGCTTGATCTTTTTGTTGTCGATTACATGCAGTGGGAGTACTCCGGCAAGCCGCTCTGCGTCATCGAAAATACTCCGGACTACTGCCACCCGCGCTTCTACAAGGGCACGCCCGACCGGCTCTTTCTGAACCAGGGTGATGGCACGTTCAAGGATGTATCGAGCGAATGGGGTATCCGCGAGCATGTGGGAAAGGGCATGGGCGTGGGTGTCGCCGACTATGACCTCGATGGCAAGCCGGATTTCTTTGTCACCAACGACTCGGAATACAATTTTCTCTTTCACAACCTGGGTAACAAGTTTGAAGAGGTCGCCTTTCAGGCAAATGTGGCGCTGCCCGAAGAGGGTGCCTTCATCTCCGGCATGGGTCTGGACTTCCGCGACTTTGACAATCGGGGATATCCGGGCATTGCGTACGTTGCGCTGAATAAGCAGACGTTTCCGCTACTGCAAAACAACGGCAAGGGAGAGTTTGTCGAAGTGACCGACAGCAGCGGTCTGGGTGCGGAGAGCCTGGGGATGGCGGGCTTCGGGCCGGCGCTCTACGACTTTGACAATGATGGATGGAAAGACCTGTTTGTAACACGGGGACATGTGTCGGCGACGCACCCCCCGGGGGCTAAGCCGAAACAGCCCAACACGGTTTTTCGGAACCTTGGCACGAGTGGAAAGTGGCAGGCGCTTACCGAGGCTGCCGGATTTGTGGACTCCACGGCCGCGCGGCATCGGGGATGCGGCCTGGGAGACTTCGATGGCGACGGCCGGATGGATATTGTTGTCAGTTCGATGGATGATAATGCCGAACTCTGGATGAACCGGAGCCCGGGCCATCATCACTGGCTGGACATCGCGCTCCAGGGCGTCAAGAGCAACAGGGACGGCATTGGAGCGCGGGTGAAGGTCGTGACCGAGGCGGGGACGCAGTACAACCACCAGACTTCCAGCGTTTGCTATGCGTCGTCGACGCTGGGCCCGGTACACTTCGGGCTGGGCGCGGACTCCGTTGCCCGGGGCGTCGAAATCACGTGGCCTAGTGGTGTTGTGCAGACGCTTAAGAACGTTCCCGCCGACCAGACACTGAAGGTGGTTGAGGGCGCTTCGGACGCGCCAGCGTTAAAATAGCTCACTTTTACCCCCCGAGAGAGATCTCCACGTTTGCGGCACAGATGTGAGCTATCTCACAGCAAACTCCTGCTCGCGTCCTTAAGAATCGACTGGGAGACCACATGCAACGGGAGTTGATCGGGACCGCCGCAATCCTGCTGGCTGCATTTTCAGGCTTTGGAGCCAGAGTGGCAGCCAAAGGCGCAGAGAAAGCCAATTCGCCCGCGGCCGCCGCAGTGTCCGCTTGCCTCAAACCCGTCCCCATGGACGAGCCAAACGCGGCTGGACAGGCGGCGATCGCGATCGATATTCCGGTCAACGGCACCATTTACCCTCCGGATCTTATCGCTCCCCAATTCGCATGGCGGGACAGCAACCCCGCAGCCACGGTTTGGCGGATCGAGATCGTTTTCGGCGAAAAGACGCGGTCGATCCAGATCTGGGCGGCGGGCGAGAAGATGCAGATTGGCCCTGTCGACGATACGCTTGTCGGCTATGTGCCGCCGACGCTCACGCCGGAACAAGCCGCGGATCACACCTGGCGCCCCGATCCCAAGACCTGGGAAGCGATCAAGAAGCACTCCGTGACGCAGCCGGCGAAGGTAGTGATCACTGGATTTGCGAGCAAAGATGCCGGCGAGCCGGTTTCGCGTGCGGAGGCAACGATTTCAACTGCGAAGGAGCCCGTCGGCGCACCTATTTTCTATCGCGACGTGCCGCTGATTCCGCCGAATCCCGACACCGAGCAGCGCGGCGTCATCAAGCCGCTTCCTGACTCCGTCCTGCCCAAAATCAAGTGGCAACTCCGCTACGTCAATCGGACCGAGAGCAAGGTCATGATGACCAATCTGCCCACCTGCGGCAACTGCCACTCGTTCTCGCGCGACGGCAAGACCATGGGGATCGACGTCGACGGCCCCGCCAACGACAAGGGGCTTTATGCGCTTGTGCCGCTCAGGAAGACCAGCATTATCTCCAACGACTATCTCATCCACTGGAGCGCGTTTTCTGAAGAGCATTCCCAGAAGCGCTTCGGCTTTATGAGTCAGGTTTCGCCAGACGGCAAATATGTTGTCAACTCCATCGACGTGCCGCATGCTCACGGCACCCGCGTGCTTGATCGCCTATACAACGGTTTCTACGACAACTATGGGTTTGGCCAGGTCTTCTATCCCACGAGGGGCGTTCTGGCCTGGTACAGCAAAGAGACAGCCACACTGAAGCCGCTGCCCGGCGCCGACGACCCCAACTTCGTCCAGACCTCGGCGTTCTGGAGTCCCGATGGGAAGTACCTCATTTACTCCCGCGCCAGCGCCCGTGATCCTTATCCGCAGGGCTACAAGCGCTCAACCTACGCCAACGATCCCAATGAGACGCAGATCCAGTACGACCTCTACAAGATCCCGTTCAACAACGGCAAGGGCGGAAACCCCGAACGCATCGTCGGCGCCTCAGAAAACGGAATGAGCAATAATTTTCCAAAGGTCTCGCCCGACGGCAAGTGGATTGTCTTTGTCGAATGCAAGAACGGTTTGCTGATGCGTCCCGACAGCAAGCTGTTCATCGTTCCATTCGAAGGCGGCGAGGCGCGACCCCTCGAGTCAAACCTGGCGCGGATGAACTCCTGGCATACGTTCAATCCGAACGGCCACTGGCTCGCATTCTCATCGAAGAGTCCTTCGCTTTACACGCATCTTTATCTCACGCACATCGATGACCAGGGCCACGCAAGCCCACCGGTGGTTGTCGAGAACGCCACCGCCGCCAACCGCGCTGTGAATATTCCCGAGTTCCTGAATATCGGTCCTGACGATCTCGATCACATCGAGACGCCGGCAATCGACTTCTATCGCGAATTCGACCTTGCACAGCAACTCCAGGATGCGCACAAATTCTCAGATGCCGTGCCTGCCTGGAAAGTAGCCGCCGACAAGGACCCCACGGACGCGCGCCCCTGGAACAATATGGGGGTTGCGCTTGCCGCCAGCGGCAAAACCAGCGACGCGATCGATGCCTATGGCAAATCGCTCGCGATGAACAACGACAGCTCGCAAACGCACAACAATCTTGGCAGCGCACTGGCTGAAGCAGGCCGCTTCGACGACGCCATGATGCACATCCGGAAGGCGATCGAACTCGATCCCGACAACGGCGCGGCCCACATCAATCTCGGCCATCTGCTGGAAGTCACAGGACATCGATCTGAAGCCATCGAGCAGCTCACGCTCGGCACCCAGATTGCGCCCAAGAATCCCGAGGGTCACAACATCTACGGTGTCATCCTGGCGCGCGAGGGCAAACTCGACGAAGCCATCACTGAACTTCAGATGGCGGTTGCGCTCGCACCGGGCTCTGCCGAGTGCCGGTTCAACCTCGGCCGCGCCTATGCGGCAGCCAGCCGGTTTGCGGATGCCCTGCCGCAGTTCGAGGCCGCAGCAAAGATCACTGCCAACCATGAGCCTGCCATCCTGCAGATGCTGGCCGCGATGTATTCCGAAACCGGCAACTACGCGCAGGCCGTGTCCACAGCGCAGCACGCCCTCGACCTGGCCGAAAAGCAACAGAACGCCGAACTCACTACCACTCTCCGCGCCAATGTAGCCCGGTATCAGCACCAGGCAGGCGCAACTACTGCCCCTTCAGACTCCCAGAGTTCGCCTAATCCCTGAGTTGCCGATATCTCCTTAATCCCCCGATTTGCATTTGGCGTTCCGGCGCGGTTCCCAATCGGTCAAACTGCAAAGGCCAATGTAGACCCAACGCTATATATGCCGTGGCCGTCAGGTTGGTCAGAATCGCACTTCGGTACTACACGGCTGTGAACATGACGAAAGACGTACTGTGTCGAGACCGAGAATTGCCAATTTCAGGATGACGGTACCACGCAGGAGGCAGGGATTGCAGGTTTCAGAGGCGAGTCTGGCGCACTCGACTCACAGTGCTCCATTGTGAACAGACAACCGTCTTGGTCGCTCTTAGGATCATGTGCAGGGAAGAAGTGGGACAGTCGTTCCAAGGGCGAGTCCGCTTCCTCTTGCGAGTGAGGTTACAACATGGAAACAATTCTGATTGTTCTGCTGGTGCTTTTTCTTCTCGGAGGCGGGGGATGGGGATATACGCGGTGGCGGCGCTAACGCGGTGGCGCGGTCAATCGCTCAAGCCAAGGCTAAAGGGATTGCCTCTTCCCATCGCCCCTGTGCCTTCAGAATGAGTTCGACCACCTCGCGGGCAGCCCCGCTACCGCCTCGGCTCCTGGTCACATAGTGGCTGATTGCCTTGAGTTCGGGGGCTGCATTGGACACGGCAATCGCCAATCCGACACGCCTGGCCACCGGAATGTCAGGCAGATCGTCTCCCATGTAGGCTACCTCGTCCTCTTCTACTTGAGCCTTGCGCGTGCATTCCTCAAAAGCTGCCGTCTTGTCGGCCTGCCCGAGATACACGAAGTCCACGTGCGATTCTTCGGCGCGTTTGGAGACCGCCGGAGAATGCCGCCCGGTGATGAAGCCGGTCTTGATTCCCATGGTGTGCGCGAGCTTCAATCCCAGACCATCTCGCGAGTTGAAGACTTTCATCTCGGCCACGCCGCCGTTTTGAGGAAGCGATATAAGGCAGACTCCACCGTCTGTGAGCGTGCCGTCAATATCCATTAGAAAAAGCTTGATCTTCCTGGAGCGATTGAGCAAAGCGGATCGGGTGAGAGGACCATCTGGCATAAGACCGATCTTATCGCACCTCAAAAACGAAAAGCTTTATATCAGTCACATAGACCTGCATTGGACAAAAGGTGTGTCCTCTTGAGAGCCGTCCCAGATCGCCGACTCCTGATGGCCCGCGTCGGCCGAGCCAAGCCGTGACGAACGTACCCAAGCTCTGTTCCGCGGTTGCTGAAAAACAAGGTTTTGCGCGTTAAGATGTCCAGTTAGAATCCGCATACGCGCAACGGCGCACAGTGAAGTGCATCGGAGCGGACGAGCCTGTCAGGGACGCGCCCTCTCGTCGCTAATGCGCGATCCTGGAACGGAGACAGCATGAAATCCCTGAGAGATGTACTCGAAAAGCTCTCGCGTGCGGATTCCAAAAGAGCGGAACGGCGACCGGCACATGGATTCGTCGCCCACCATTGGAGTGGCACTGCCGCCCGCCGGGACGACATCAAGGACATCAGCTCCACCGGGCTCTATCTCCTCACGGATGAACGCTGGCTCCCGGGCACCGTGGTTTCGCTCACGTTGCAGATGAAGAGTCCCCTGGAAGAAATCTCTGAGCGCCGGATCACCGTGCAGGCCAAGGTCGTTCGTTGGGGAGACGACGGCGTAGGTTTCTCGTTTATTTTGCCTGATGACTCCGAAGCACGCCCTTGGAAGTTTCTACTGGAGAGCGCGGCAGAGCAATCGGAGCCGAATGGCGTTCTGGACCTCGCACGCCTTGCCAACGCTATCGCCCTCCTGAGTCGCCTCTGGCCTCAAGGAGCAAAGCACGTAGCACAACTGGTTTATGGCGGGCTGACAAGGGCAAGAGTGGCAAATGCCGTGGAGATTCTGCTTAAAGCAGAAAGCATGCTGCCACCCGATTTCAGCACCGAAAGCATAGGCGCTCGGCCCGGCCTCGTTTTGAAGGTTCTTCAATTCGGCTCATGGGCAGACGAGCGCTGGATTCAGCAACTCTGGGCGGGACTCCTCGTTTCATCCTGCACTGTTCCCCAAAAGGACGATTCGAATGAGGCCTTCGCGGACCTTCTCGGAAAGCTCGCCACTGTTCATGTCCGCATTTTGAAATTTGCGTGCGTACGGGTCGGCGCTCTTCGATCTGAATCCGGGGCGGCGGTGACGGAACCCGTGATCTGCGGACGAGAAGAGATCATGGAGATTGCAGCATCGCGCGAACTTCTTCGGATCGAACGCGATCTCGATCATTTGTATGGCCTTGGACTGCTGGAAAGACGTGCTTCAACCGCATCGACTTCAACCCACTACGCCGCGGATATCACCCCCAGCGTCCTGGGCCTGCAGCTATACGATCGCTGCAAGGGCTCTCTCGGCTAACTTCGTTGACGCCGAGGGCGCGTCCTAAGGGGAGTCGAATATCGATGGGTTGGTGGACGCGGAAGGAATCGAACCTTCAACCTGTCGGTTAAGAGCCGAATGCTCTGCCAGTTGAGCTACGCGTCCAGAAGTGAAATACGCCTCTCTGCGGGTGCAGTTAGCGCGGGTCAGGCAAAGAAATCCTCAACTGATCCTTCAAAAATATAACACAGCGAGAGGTCGTCTCCAAAAGCGCCACTCTCGTGGGTGATTATCGGTCTGCAGGTTTCTGAGAGTTTCTGCACGTTCCGAGCCGCCAAGTTTGAGGAGAATCAGGTTGGCAGCGGCGTGTTCGCCTCTAACCTGCATCACGCATTCGGGTTGTTCTCCCCTTCCCCCGGCGATTGCTGCGCTCGCCGCAATATTGCGGCCGGGGTCTCTGCAAAGTGCCCCTGCAAAAACGAGAGATCCTCCGGCAAGCGCACCTAAGGAAAACGCGCCTGTCGAGAGACCCTCTTGACGGACATCGCAAATTAACTCATGCACGAGCCGGTGAACTTACTTCTCGCGCCGAATCAAACCCATCTGGAACGTGATCATCACGCTGCGACCGGGAAGGAGCTGCAGCTGATCGCTGCCGCTCGGAGTAAACGGCACAGTGGAGGTTCCGCTCACACCGGGGGCAAGCGAAACCACATCGTGGAAGTCAAACAGGTTGTTCACGCTGAGCTTGATCTTGGAGCCATCGAGAAGCGAGTTCCTGCGCATCGTGTAATTCAGGAAGAGATTATTCATCCAGAATGAATCGAGCTGCGTCGCCTCGTGGATCGATCCGTTGTCCATCCAGCGCGGACCGATCTGCTTGTTGAAGAAACCGAGATCCCAATTCTTGTCCTGGTAGGTCGCGCCAGCGCCGACGGTATAATTCGGCGCGGCCGCCACCCATTGCTCAGGAGTAGGCGCGAGCACTGTCCCATTGGCTAGCGTCCCTCCTGCGAAGGCTTCATATTTGGCCTGTCCCGCGGTGCCGTTGAAGTTGAAACTCAACCCGTGGGCCACAAACAGGTTGCCTTCCGCCTCAAATCCCGTCGTGTTTGATGCAGGGGTGGCGTAATAGTAGGAGTCGCCGAAGTCGGGCTTTGTGTTATCTGTGACCTTGTAGCTGCCGTAGGCGTTCTCGAAGTGAATGTGGTAGACGTCGGTGTCAAAACTGAGGTGGTTGAGCTTGACCACCGTGCCGCCCTGGAAGGTCGTGGCAACGGTCGGCTTCGGTGTTACCGCGACCAAAGCGCCCGTCACGTCGAAAATCGCGCTGGGAGGGATCTCACTGCCCCGGCCGTACTGACCATACACCGACCAGTTGCTGGCGATGCGGTAGTTGGCCTCAAACGACGGCAAAATGTTGTTGTAGTAAGCGCTGTGCTTCGTTGAGACGCCAGCGCATCCCGCGATGGTGGTCGAAGTGCATCCCAGGTTTCCCACAACCTTGCCGTCGGCGAGCTGAGTCAGGTCCATTGTGTAAAGCGCACTCTTCACACCGGCGGTAATCGTCCACCTGGGAATCGTAACCAACTGATACTCGATATAAGGCTGAGCGGAGTTGGTTTTGAAATACTCGTGGAAGCGCAGGTTCTTCAGCAGAGGGGAATCCACCCAGGTGCGAGGATCGCTGTTTTGCTGGTAGCGGTTGGTAGTGGTGTATTCGTACCACGCACCAATGCGGAACACTCCGAAGTGAGACGCCTGGCTCAAGGTGGTGATTTCGCCGCCGCGATTGTACTGGTTCAGCTTGTCCACAGCGCTATGGTCACTGACTGCGACCTCGTGCAGCGAATCCTGGCTTTGGTCCTTCTGGAGGTGCTGGTGATTCGAGTAGGAGTAGCTGTAAGGCTTTGTCTCAAACCTCCACCCGTGCCCGAATTCCTTTCCGAACGTGATGATGTCGAAATCGGTCGGAACATGATAGGTGTAGTTCCTGTAGTACATCGAGTTGTACGTGCCATCCGCATTCAGCCGGTTGCCGTCCATGGTGTAGTTCAAACCATGGTCGGCGATCTGCTGCCGCGTGGGATCGCTATCAGGGGTATTGCTATCTACCAGCACGATCGTGCTGATGAGCGTCAGATAGGTTTTATCGGAGAACTTGTAGTTGAACTTCGCAGTACCGGCGGTGCGCTGCTGGTCGTTGAATGTCTGGTAGCCGTCAGAACTGTTGTGGTGTCCCTCAAACCAGAAGTTCGCCTTGGGGTTCTTGCCTCCGAAGAGCCCGGAGTTGAACTCGCCCAAGATCTGGTTCGTGTTGAAAGATCCATAAGACTCGGAGACCTTGAACGTCCTTGCCGGCCCCATCTGAGGCGAGAACATGTGAATTGAACCCGCAAAGTTGGTCGGACCTACATCAGATGCCGTACCGGGGCTGCGGTCGAAGTCCACGTAGCTGATCGCGGGTGCTGGAACATACGCCCACGAGTGATGCGTGGGATCGTTCGAATCCTGGAAGGGCACGCCATCCCAGGTCATGGTGAAAGCGCCGTCGGAGAATCCACGGAACCAGGTCTTCGACTGACCGTTGCCGACACCATTAGTGGCGTAGCTCACGGTGCCCGGAGCCGCCTGCGTGATGTCCGCGAAATCGGTCACCGGCGATGTGTACTCGCGAATGTACTGGCTGGTGATCTCGCTGCGAGGAGATGCCATATCGAGCAGGGCCTTCACCGGGGCCATCTGTGCAGCAATCGACGTGTCCGCTTCCGATTCCACCGTCACCTCTTCCGAGACGGAAGCGACAACCAGCGATACGGAAAGCTTCGTTGCCTGATCGGCAGCGACCACCACGTTTTCGCGGCGGTTGGTGCCAAAGCCGGATGAAGAGGTCTCCACCGCGTAGGTTCCAGCCGGCAGGCCGGTCACTAAATATTTGCCATCCGGTCCACTTACCGCAGTGCGTACCACGGCCGAGGGACTTGCCACTGCAACGGAGGCACCCTGCACTGCCTGCCCGCGCGGATCGAGAACCACTCCTTGAATCGAACCTGTACCACTTTGCGCGTACAAGCTGCTCATGCCGGTGATGAGAACCACCAGGCACACAAATACGGTCGTGGCTGTGCGCCACTTTTTCACACTTCTGCTGTTCACTTGAACTGCCTCCAAATCAATGGGCGTACAAAGCTTGTTCGGGGTTACAAGAGAATCTGGGTAGGATTACTGCACTTGAATTTAGGGAGGAATTGTGAATAGCCATTCACAGGACTGTTAAAGTTCTTTAACAACATGACACATGAATGACAAGCGCAAAGTCGATCGGACCCCAATTTCGGGCAGGCGGACTTTTCGACATAAATCCACTATCGCTTTAGTGAAAAAGTGAAAAAGTGAATTAGTGAATGAGTGAAACAAGTGAGAAGTGAAGTGGAGACTGTTGAGCGACTTTCGGGGAGTCGAATCGGCGAGTTCGCCTAGAACGTGAAGGCGACGCCTGCCCCGATGCTGCGCTGATCCTGCGCGAACACCACCACTCCGCCATTGAGCAGATATGGCCGGTATCCTTCGGCGAGCAGGTTATTCACATCCAGCAGTGCCTCGATATTCAGGCGATCGTGGTGCGTTGCGATCGGCTGGCCCAGATGCAGATTCAGATACGGCTTGATTGCTCCGACGGAAAACGGCGCGATCGGCGTCACCGTGTCGGCCGGTTGCCAGCGGTAGCTGGCATGCCACCGCGTTCCCGTTCCGTCGAGCGTGCCTGAAAGCGATATGGCATACATCTGCGCGTGATGCGGCCGTGCCGCGCTGAATACCTGGCTGAGCGAGGTCGGATGGACGATCGCCGGCATCACCAGCGCATCGCCGTCGGCGTAGCTCATGCGGATGAGGCTGCCACCCGCCATGCGATGCTCGACTGCGGCCATGAATCCGGCGCTCGCAAAACTCTGACCTGCACCGCGCATCAGGCCGCTGGTGGGATCGCTCAACACCCCATCGCCTGCAACCGCGCGCCCGCTCGCCTCGATCACCGGATTTTCAAGCCGATCTGAATACACCAGGAAGGACACGCCCGAAGCATCGGTCCGCCGCATCCAGCCGATCTCCTGGTGCAGTCCGTGCTCCAGTGCCAACTGGCCGTCACGCATCGAAATGCGAGGCAGATAGTATCCCGCACGCGATTCATCCTCATTCGCAGAAACCGCCGCGGTGGCCATGCGGTAGCTCACCGTCGAATTTCCCGCGCGCCAGGCCACAGTTGCGAATGGCAGCGCCGCGAGAATCGTGTTCGGCGAATCCTGGGTGAAGCGGGCCATCACTTGCTGCGCTCCCGCGTCGATTTCAAATTCGTCGCCAAGATTGATGGTCTCGGAACTGCGGAGCGCCGCTTCGTCCAGACCTTCGCCGCCTGATCCCTCGATCACAGGATGGATCGAAATCGCCGCCATCGACTCAACGGACCCCGCAAATCCAAGATCCTGGCGGAAGCCCAGCATTGATTCCATGCCGGCATCGGTATTCGGTGCGAAGTCAACCCGCGCCAGCAGTTCCCGGCTGTTTGACGGCGTATCTTCCACGCTGGCGGTAAACCGCTCGCCGCTCTCGCCAAACGTACCGTTCTGTCCCGTCGCCATCAGCCGGGCTTTCAGTTTCGGCCGCCCCCCCGGACGATCCGATACCACGACGAGCGGCCCATCCTCAAGCCAGCGCAGCAAAGGACGATTGGCCGCGGAACGCAGCGTCCACTCCCAATCGTCTTTCCTGGCATTCGCCGACCGCGGCTCTGTCGGCAACCACTGCATCACCTCGTACAGGGTGTTCAGGGTCAGGTTCACAATGGTAGTGGCGCGAACCCGCACGTTCTCGCGCAGCGACGGCAGGAACGACGCGCCCATCGCCTTGACGGCGTATTTGCCGGGAAAGATGTCTTTGAAAGTAAATTCGCCTTTGCTGCCGGTGTAGACCGCGGCAGTCACGCTCATATCGGGCCGCAACAACTGCACCACGACGCCGATCTGGGGAACACCGCTGGAATCGCGCACCACGCCGGAAACCGAACCGGGCAAGGCGGCGCGGAGCGGCACGGACGCCACAACGAATAGCGCGATCATGGAAACGAGATGGAGCCTGCGCATCATCACTCGTATTAGTGACCCGGCGGCGTCCTGGCTTAAGTCCTGGGAATCAAGTGCCCGCAGGTTTCCCGATCTGATGCCGGTTAACCGAATTTGCGGGGCCTTCGTACTATTCCACGACAAAAGGTGCCGATTGCGCAATCTCTTGTTTCGAGATTTCGTCATTTATTTTGATCGTCACCTTATATCTGCCCGGTTGCAGGCCAGCCATCGGCAGCGTTTTTTCCACCGTTAACTGGTCACTGTGTTCGCCAAAGTCTTTGGAATCTTGCTCTTTCTCAAAGACGACCGTGTTCGTTTTGGTGTCGATTATCTGGTAGGTTACCTTCGCTTCATTGCTTTTGGTCTGGTCGTTAATTCCCAGGTTGTAGACCTGCATCCAGAAATTCAGGTCCTGGTCGCGTTTGTAGCTGACCGGCGTGGCCGGATTCTGCGTCACGCGCGGGCAGACATGGATGTTGCCAATGACGCAACTGCCCTGGCCGATGTCGTGCGAACTGACCGGATAGATTTGATCGGCCAGAATGAGAGACGAAGTGCCGAGCTTTTCGTCATGATACGAGGGCACTTCGAGACTTCTTCCGTAGACCCCGATGTGATCTGGATTATTGACATCCTTGATGGCGATATCGAGCCGGTACAGCCCTGGAAGAAGCGGTACCGCCTTCCAGTATATGGACTTGCGGTCCAGCGACTTCTGCAGCAACTCGGCGGGCTGTTCCACTTCCACAGTGTCTTCGAACGTCTGAACCGTTTTGTGCGTAAGGGTCGTCACCTTGCCCAGGATGTTGACGACACCCTTCGCAACGCCGTCCTTTGTCACAAACGTGATATCGCGATTCCTGATCTGGACCGTCACCGGCACCAGCACGGTGCTTGAGGTGACCTTTACGAAATCTGTACGCACATCGAAGGGAAAGACTGGCCCCGAGAGCAATTTGTGCTCGCTCATCGCGCTTTCCAGGTCGTGGAATTTGATCGGTGGAGGAGCGAACAACTTGGCAGCCAATTCGATCCGGTCAAATTCCTTCGACTGGTTCTGGCTGGCCATCGGTCCGGCACCGAGGTTCTCAAAGCCTCCCTTGAACCTGTCGGCCTTTTTGGCCATGCCCATCTCTTCCCACTGCGTCAGGCCGGCGCCGGGAACCTTCGCCAGGGCGTCCTTTTCGCTGCGATCGATGGTGAAGTGGTAGTCGCCGCACTGGCAGGTATCCACAAACTCAATATCGATGTTGTCGCCAATACCTTCGAGATACCGGTAATGCCAGACTTCGAAGGGAAACGTTGAAGTTTCGCCGCCCCCTTCGTCAATTGGCCGCTGGTACGATCCGCCCGAGGGATGAGATTCAGTGGAATCCGGCGGGCCAAACGCAATATAGATGTGCCCACGATCCGTCTTCCAACCCGGCTTTCCGGCGGCAAAGTGGTCATTCGCATACTGAATGCGCCGGTAGTGTTCTTCACGGAATTCGTTGTCGGAAGAGTCGGGATTGGGATTGCGCCGCAGCCAGAACTGCTCGATGAAAGCTTCGCGCTCCTCGTCGTTGCCCAGGTTCTTGAACGCCTTCCGCTCTTCATCGGTAATGATGTAGGCCACATCCTGATCGAGCCAGGTCTTATAGGCGCCTTTCAACTCCTGGCGGACTTCTTTTTGCGCCTTGAACTTCTCTTCATCCGAGCGCTCGCGCTTCAATGGGTCTGGCCCCTGATCCTGGTCGGAGGCGGGTCGGGCCTGCAAGGACGGGTCCGTCGCTTGCTGTGCTTGAACCCCGAGGGTGGGAACTACGATTAGGCCGCAGCCGAGTGCGACAAAGAGGATCGAACGGCCATTGAAATTCATTGCGTCTGAAACTCCCTACAGTGCCTTATTCTACGGTTCGGAAAGAGTCGGAGCAAGGCTTGATGCGCCTGTCGCTGCCGATTGGACGACCGGGTAACCATTAGGTCACCTCCAAAAGACCGCTTTCCCCATGAAAGCACCGCGAATTCCGAGACAAACAGCCCGCCTCGCCCGTCAGATAGAAATAACGCAATCTTCTCTGGAACTGACTGATTGTCCACCATGGCCGAGTTCGGAACTCAAGCTGGCAAGGTGCCGCCTCTGACGCCTGGGATTATTTAAGCCCAACGCCGAACGATCGCACTCTGTACGTTTTTGAATCGTGTCGGATGTAAATTTGACACTCTTCGGGAACCGGATGGGAAGGTTTTGCGTAGAATTGAATCGGAGCTTCCTGGAGTCGTACAGCGCCCATGAAAAAGATTCTTTTGATCGTTTCTGCCGTTATTGTGGCTATCGCTCTTGTTGCCGTCTTCGTTGTCAAGCAGCAGTCGGGCTACACCAAGGTTCTCACCGCCAAGATCCATCGCGAGAATCTTGCAACCATCGTCAGCGGCACCGGCCAGATCAAGCCCAAGACCTACGCCGTCATCGGCTCCACCGCTGAGGGACGTATCACTCATCTCTACGCGAAGGAAGGGGATCACGTAAAGAAGGGAGAGGTCGTCGCCGAAGTCCAGAATGTGGGGCAGGAAGCGCAGGTTAGCGGCCAGCAAGCCGCCATCGACGCGGCCAAAACCGACATTGCTTCCTACATTGCGGCCGAGAAGACCGCCGAAGCCAACGTCGAGCATGCCCAGGCCGATCTCGAACAGAAGAAGCTCGACTGGGACCGCGCGCAGAGTCTTTACAAGGCCGGCATCATGGCCAAGCAGGACTACGACGCCAAGAAGGCCGCCTATGACACCGATATGGCCTCGCTGGCGCAGGCTGTGGCAGGTGTCAACCAGGCCAAGGCCAACACCGCTTCGGCGCGTGGCCACCTCGGCACGCAGGTTGCGACGTTGCGTTCCTACCAGAACGCCCTGAGCCTGACCGAAGCTACTGCGCCCTTCGACGGCGTGGTGACGGATGAGCCGGTACGCGAAGGCGAGACGGTCGTGCCGGGCATCCAGAACTCCAATGGTTCCACGTTCATGACCATTGCCGACATGAGCATCGTCACCGCGGAAGTGAAGGTGGACGAGACCGACATCGTCAACATCAAGACCGGACAGCCCGCCGAAGTGAGCGTCGATGCCATTCCCGGCAAAACGTTCAAAGGCCATGTAACGCTGGTGGGCGATCAGGCGCTGCTCCGCTCCACCGGCGTGGCGACATCGCAGTCCACGACCGGCACGGAAGAGGCGAAGGACTTCAAGGTCGTTGTGACGCTTGATAAACCCAGCGACGAGCTCAGGCCCGGACTATCCACGACGGCCAAGATCACGACTGCATCGAAATCGAATGTACTGTCGCTGCCCATTCAGGCACTCACCATGTACACGCCACCGGCTCCGGCGAGCAACGGAAACGTCGAAGCGGCCTCCACTTCGTCCAGCCCGAAGGCGCCTCCGGTGCAGGGCGTATACGTCGTCGAAAAAGATGCACACGGAAAACAGCGCGCCAAGTTTGTCCCCGTAACCACGGGCATTACCGGTGCGACCGATATCGAGATCCTCAGCGGCCTTCATGAAAACGACGAAGTCGTCATCGGTCCCTACAAGACCCTGCGCGTGCTGAAGAACGGCGCGCTCTTGAAACGCGATACATCCGTTCCGGCTACCCCGGCGTCGACGACCTGACGCCAGGGAGCGGGCAGGGGTGCACGTCAAACGAAGTTTCCGCAGGGTGCGTCAGTACAGGCAGAAAAGGATACCGTTCTCATGGCTCTGAACAGCGTCATCTCCGAGGTGGAAATGCAGGAATCCGCTGGACCGAACGGCGACATGATCGTTGTCGAGGACCTGTGGCGTACGTATGACATGGGTTCCGAACAGCAGGTGCAGGCTCTGCGCGGCGTCAATCTCCGCATCAAACACAACGAGTACGTCGCCATCATGGGCCCGTCCGGCTCCGGCAAATCCACCTTGATGAATCTGATCGGCTGCCTCGACACGCCGTCCAAAGGCAAGTACTGGCTTAACGGCCAGCTCGTCAGTGAACTCGACGACGACGAACTGGCACGCATCCGGAATAAGGAAATCGGATTCGTTTTCCAGACCTTCAACCTGCTGTCGCGCGCCACTTCGCTGCACAATGTCGAACTGCCGCTCATCTACAACGGCACTCCCGCGGCCCAACGCATCGAGCGCGCCAAGGAGTCGCTGATCAGCGTGGGCCTTGAATCGCGCATGAACCACAAACCCAACGAGCTCTCGGGAGGACAGCGCCAGCGCGTCGCCGTCGCCCGTGCACTTGTCAACAGCCCGTCCATCATCCTGGCTGACGAGCCTACCGGCAATCTCGACTCCAAGACCGGCATCGAGATCATGGCCCTCTTCGACACGCTGCATGCCAAAGGAAACACCATCGTGCTCGTCACCCACGAGCCCGACATCGCCGACTATGCGCATCGCGTCGTCCACATTCGCGACGGCCAGATCTACTCCGACGAACCCTCCAAGCGTTTTCGCACATAGCAAGGGCATCAAAACCAGTTTGGTCATTCTCAACAAGGCGCCTTGAATCCCTGCGAACAATCCTCCGCGGTGAAGGGTGTGAAGGTTCTGCGTCTTTCCTTCATTCCCTATTTATCGTTCCCTCGCACCCTCGCTCCCTGTTTCGCTGCCGCTCACGTTCCCATTGTCTCCGCCGATAAATTTACTGCGGGCCGCTCGCATCGCGGCCGCAGAGGCGAGGCGCAGGTATGTCGGCACAAAACCTTCTGCAACCGCAGCACCTTCGGCCGCAGGCCTTCGATCTCTCTAACGCCGAAGCACAACACCCCTTCATCGCCATCAGCACTGCCGCACGCAGGCTTTTCCACCAGGTCGAGGTTGTCGCCCCACACCTGCAGATAGCCACCATCGAAGGAGAGACCGGCGTCGGCAAACAAACCATTGCACAGTTGCTGCACAGCCAATCCGCTCATGCGCGTTCCACCTTCCAGCGCTGCGACGCCCGCGAGTGGCTGCTCGACGAGGTCGACCCGCAGTTTCTCTCCGGGTTTATCTATCTCGATCGCGTCGACCTGCTCGCTGCGCCCGGACAGGCTCTGCTCCTGCGCGTGCTCCGATCGCTGCCGAATCGCCCCACCGACACATTTGCCTTGCTCGCCTCCTCTGAAAGATCCCTCCGCGACCTGGCCAGCGAAGGACGCTTCCTGCCCGACCTCGCCTTTCGCCTCACCGCCATCCACTTCGTCATTCCGCCCCTGCGCGAGCGACGGGAAGACATCGTGCCTCTCGCCACATTCTTTCTGGAAAGCATCGGCGCGCGGTATCATCTTCCGCGCCTCAGTCTGGCGCCAGGCGCCACCGCCTGCCTGCTGCAGCACAACTGGCCCGCCAACGCAGGCGAGCTTTCCAGCGTCCTTGAATCCGCCGTTCTCAACGCCCCGCATGGCATCATTCACGCAGAAGACCTCGCAATCGTATCCACTCCGCTGGCCTCGCCGCGCCCTGCTCAACCATCGGCGGAGTTCCTCAACCTCGATGCTGTGATTCTCAACCACATCCGCATGGTTCTCGATCTGAACCACAACAATAAACTCAAAACCGCGCGCCAGCTCGGCATCAGCCGCTCCACCCTGTATCGCCTGCTCGGGGCCGACGCTCCCAGTTCTCTCTAGTCATATAGCAGCAGAACTACTGCTGGACGCGCCCGCGCCCTCGTGCTCTACACTCAACCCGATGCCCCTACTCCCGACTCCAGCCCAAGGATTCTTCACTTTGAAACGACTCTCCGCCTGCACTCTCGCCGTATTGTTTCTCCTCCCTGCTCTTCTCGTCGCTCAGCTGACGGCAGCCGCTCCTGATACGCGGGAAGATCGCGCCAAAGCCCTCCATGCGCTCTTCCACGACTACTGGGAAGAGACGCTTCAGCGGGAGCCTGAGTTTGCCTCCACCCTCGGCGACAAGCGCTACAACGACCAGATCTCCGACTACTCCGTGAAGGCCGTCAATGACTGGCTGGCCTTCGAACAGAATTTGCTGATGAAGCTGGCGGTCATTGATCCCACCGGTCTCTCCGATCAGGACCAGACCAGCCGCGAACTGCTGATCCGCAAACTCGCAGAGGATCAGGAGGTTGCCGAATTCAAAGAGTGGGAGATGCCCATTAATCAGATGGGCGGCATCTACTCCACCTACCCCGATCTCGCTGGACATCTCAGCTTCACCACCGCGAAGGACTACGACGACTGGATCGCTCGTCTCCGTCTAATTCCGCGCGCTTTCGACCAGGTGACGGCGAACATGGCCATCGGCATCGAAGACAAGCGCGTCCTGCCGAAGTATCTTCTCGAGAAGACCCTCGAACAAGTGAAGCAACTCGCCAGCCAGAAAGCCGAAGACTCGCCCCTTGCTCTGCCTCTGAAAAAACTCCCCGCTTCGATCTCCGCGGCCGAGCAAACGCGGATCAAAACCGAAATGCTCACTGCCATCACCAAGCAAGCCCTTCCGGCGTACACGCGCTTCGCCCGTTTTCTTGAAGTCAGCTACATCCCCGCTGGGCGCGCCGAGCCCGGTATTTCATCGCTACCGGACGGCGCGAAGTATTACCAGTTCCTGATTCACCATGAGACAACAACGAACCTTACCGCCGACCAGATCCACAAGATCGGACTCGAAGAAGTTCAGAAGGACGAGGCCGCGATGCTCACGATCGCGAAGAAACTCGGCTTCGACGATCTCAAGTCTTTTCGCGAAAGCATCAAGAACAATCCCAAGCTGCGCCCTGCCTCGCCCGAAGCCCTGCTCGCCGCCTACCAGGGACATGTAGACGATATGGAGGGCAAGCTCCCGCAGCTTTTCGGCCGCCTCCCCAAAAACAAGCTCGAAGTCGTGCGCATGCCCGAGTACATCGAGAAGACTTCCCCACCGGCTTACTACGACTCTGGCTCGCCTGAGACAGGCCGCCCCGGCCACCTCTGGGTCAATTTCTACAATGTTCCCAATCGCTCTCTGCTCAATGTTGAAGCCATCGCCTATCACGAGGGCCTTCCCGGCCACCATCTGCAGATCTCGATCGCGCAGGAGCAGCAGGGCGTGCCTGAGTTTCGCAAGCATCTGGAGTACACGGCATTCGTGGAAGGCTGGGCGCTTTACTCGGAGCGCCTCGGAAAAGATGTGGGCTTCTATCAGGATCCGTATTCCGATTTCGGACGCCTCGACGCTGATATGTGGCGTGCCATCCGCCTTGTGGTCGATACCGGCGTTCATTCGGAGCACTGGACCCGTCAGCAGATGGTGGACTACTTCCACCAGTACTCAGCGATGGATGAACCGACGATCCAGTCCGAGATCGACCGCTACATCGCGTGGCCCGGCCAGGCCCTCGCCTACAAGATTGGCCAACTCGAGATCCTCGCGCTCCGCGACCGAGCGAAAAAAGAATTGGGGGACAAGTTCGACATTCGCGCCTTTCACGACCAGGTCATCGACTCCGGTGCGCTGCCTCTCGATGTGCTGGAGGGACGCATCACGGCCTGGATCGCCACCCAGAAAACTGCCGGGAAGTGAAGCTGCTTTGGGCTTATTTTCGAGTAGGACACATCCGACCAGAGCGGAATATTCAGATCTGACGCGGATTCCAATCGTGCCTGATCGGCTATCGCAGCCAGGAGGGACTATGATTGCTCACCGCGAAGGTGCAGTCATGAACGATGACGGAATCACGAAGCGGGCGCAGAGAGAACTACGTTCCGAGAGCCATGCAACGGCAACAGAGAAACGGAAAAAGATAGCAAAAGTTGCAGGCTTAATCGTCTTCCTTTTTGCGTCGATTTCGTGGCTGGCCAAGGTCTTCTCCATCCCCACCAAAGACTTTGTTGCGTCGTTGGAAATTGGTGGGCTTGTGCTACTCCCGTTGATGCTGTTTTATGCGCGCAGCAACTGGCCTCGAAGACTCTGGGTTGCCTATGCGGTTGTCTTGCCTCTCCTATGGTTTTGCACATATAGCGTACTTCATGAATTGAGTCATTTGGCGGGCGTGCTGCTCATCGGGGACAAGATTGTCGAGCATCATTTGATGCCGCACTTTTGGCAAGGTGAATTCACGGTTGGCTGGGTTCGATCTCAGGCTCTGCACGAACGCAGTTGGCGAGATGTGTTGCCAGGTTACGGACCATATATACGAGACATCCTCCTCTTGTCGATCGCACTGATATGGCTGAAGGGAAAGAGAATCCAGAATCCCCTTCTGGCCGGTTTAGTCCTCGTATTTTTCGGTTTGAGTTCGCTGTTTGACATTGTTGACAACTACATCAATGGCTACGTGATTGGCCGCATGCCGGGCAACGACTTCATGGGGAGCGCGATAAGAATTGGGTCGACATGGACGAATGTGATCGGAGTTACAGCAACTGCCTTCGCCGCCTATGTCGTCTGGAAAGTCGTGCGTCGTTCCAAAGGCTTTCCAGTGGAAACTCTCCAGCTATAGCACTGGAGACTTGGAAAAATGTTGGGGTTGTATCACCGTTTACTCGGAACTAAGCCGAATTCTGGACACGTGCGGGTCGGAGAGGATCGAGAAGGGCAAAACCTCGATCAGAATACCTATTTACAAAATAGGTATCCGAAGGCTACTATCCATTCATGTCGAAGCACCCCGACGACCGCGACCTCTTCCCCGGCGCACTCGAAATCATGATTCTCAAGTCTCTTCGGCTGAAGCCGATGCATGGGTATGCGCTGGTGAAGCATATCCAGCAAGTCTCCGATAACCTGCTGCAGGTGGAAGAGGGCTCGCTCTATCCGGCGCTGCAACGGATGCTGCGCGACGGGCTGCTCAAGTCAAAAGAGGGCATTTCGGCCAAGGGGCGCCCAACGCGCATCTACAGCGTCACCGCAGCGGGTCTCAGGCGCCTCGACAAGGAAGTACAGAGCTTCGAGAAGATGTTTGCGGGCATCACGCGCGTCCTCGCATTCGACAAAGCATAAGACAGGGCATTCGACAAAGCATAAGACAGGGCATTCGACGAAGCTTAAGGAGAAACCCGATGCTGCCTCTTCCCCGGCTCTTCGGCCGCAGCCGCCGCTATCACGACATCGACGTCTCGATTCAGGAGCACATCCAGGAACGCGCCGACGAACTCGAAGCGGAGGGCATGCCTCGCAAACAGGCAGAGCAGGCTGCGCGCCGCGAATTCGGCAACGTCGCTCTCGTCCAGCAGCGCAGCCGCGAACAATGGCAGTGGCGCGCGCTTGAGTCGCTTCTGGCTGATCTCAAGTTCACCCTGCGGCGGCTGCGCAAATCTCCCGGATTCGCCATCACGGTCCTGCTGACGCTGGCGATCGGCATCGGCGCCAATACCGCGGTCTTCAGCGTTGTCGATGGCGTTCTGCTGAAGCCGCTTCCCTACCCTGATTCCGATCGGCTGGCGTCGCTCTGGCTCGATGCGCCGGGCGCTCCCGACCTCACCAATTTTGAGAACGGTCTGCGGCTCTCTCCGTCGATGTATTTCACGTTTGCCGAACACGCGCAGTCCTTTCAGTCGCTGGGGGTGTGGGTACCCAGTGGCGCGAACGTCACTGGAATCGCCCAGGCGGAGCAAGTACATACAGTGCTGATCAGCGATGGAGTTCTGCAAACGCTGCAGACGCATCCAGTGCTCGGTCGCTGGCTCTCGGAAACTGACCAGGATCCACACGCTGCCAAAAGAGTGATGCTCAGCTACGGCTATTGGGAACGCCGGTTCGGGGGCGAACGCAACGTAATCGGTCGAACCATCCAACTTGATTCTGAAACGTGCGAGATTGTCGGTGTGATGCCACGCGGATTTCGCGTGGTCGACAACGACTTCGACATCCTTGTTCCTCTGCAATTCGATCGCGGCGCACTCAAGCTCGCGCCCTTCGGATTTAACGGCATCGGCCGCCTCAAGCCCGGTGTTTCCCTTGCGCAGGCCGATGCCGACGTCAGCCGTCTGTTCGAAGTCTGGATGCACACCTACTCCAATGGCCCTAAGACCAACCCGTTCTATTACAGGGTATGGAGAATCACGCCACAGTTCCGCTCGCTGAAGCAACAGGTCATCGGGAACGTCTCCAGCGTTCTCTGGGTGGTGATGGCCACAGTCGGCCTGGTCATGCTGATTGCATGCGTCAACATCGCGAACCTGCTCCTCGTCCGCGCGGAATCACGCCAGCACGAACTTGCCATCCGAGCCGCGCTCGGTGCCGGTCGCGGACGCATCATCCGCGAACTGCTTTTCGAGAGCGTGACGCTCGGGCTCATCGGCGGCGTCTTTGCTCTGGGCGTTGCCTATGCGGGGTTGCGCCTGCTGGTTGCCACCGGACCGGCAAATCTACCGCGCCTGAGCGAGATCAGCCTCGACGCTCGATCTCTTGTCTTCACGTTCGCGCTCTCGCTCTTCTCCGGATTTCTCTTTGGCTCCATCCCCGCATTGAAGTACGCGAGCACCCGTGCCGCCGCCGCACTGTCAGCGAACACCCGGACGGCCAGCACCAGCCGCTCCCGCAATCGTTCGCGCAGCATCCTCGTGGTGGCGCAGGTTGCGATGGCGCTCGTGCTGCTGATCAGCGCGCTCTTGATGATCCGCACCTTCGCCGCTCTGCGCAACGTCGAACCAGGCTTCACCAATGCCGCGCACCTTGAGACAATGCGTACCTCGGTGCCGGATCTGCTGATTTCCGACCCGGTCATGGTGATGCGTACGGAGAACGAGATAAGCGACCAGATCGCTGCTATCCCCGGCGTCACATCGGTAGGATTCGCGGCAGGTTTGCCCATGGAAGGCGTCGACCCGAACTGGGATGAGATCGGTGTCGAGGGCAAACACTATGAAGGCGGCGTTGAGCCTCTCCGACTCTTCAACTACATCTCGCCCAACTACTTCAGCACCATGGGCACGCATGTGGTCGCCGGACGCGAATTCACATGGAGCGATCTTTACAGCCTGCGCAATTACATCGTTGTCTCCGAGAGCTTTGCTCGCGAGAACTGGGGCTCGGCGGCGGCAGCCATCGGCAAGCGTGCGCGCCAGTTCTCGAGCATGCCATGGCAGGAGGTGATCGGAGTTGTGCAGGACGTTCGCCATAACGGGGTGGACGAGAAAGCGCCCGAGATCATTTACTGGCCGGCGATGCAGCACGATCCCTACACAGATAAGCACCCCGTCTCTTCCACCCGCGCGATCACGTTTACCATTCGCAGCCGTCGCGCAGGCACAGAATCCCTGGTCGCGGACATGCAGCGGGTGGTCTGGTCCGTAAACCCCAATCTTCCGGTGGCGGAGCCCGACACCATGCTGGAGATCTACGCGAAATCGATGGCCCGCACCTCATTCACGCTCGCGATGCTCGCCATCGCTGGCTCCATGGCGCTCGCGCTCGGCATCATCGGCATCTACGGAGTCATCTCCTACGCCGTCTCGCAACGTACCCGCGAAATAGGCATCCGCCTGGCGCTTGGCGCACAGAAAAAGGAACTCAAATGGATGTTTGTGCGCTCCGCCCTCACGCTCACGGTGATCGGAGTCGCCATCGGCATCGCCGCTGCGGCTGCGCTTACGCAAACGATGAAGTCGCTGCTGTTTGGCATCGGCCCGCTCGATCCGCTTACTTACTTTACGGTCCCGATTGTCCTGGCAGCAGCCGCAGCGATCGCTAGCTATCTACCTGCGAGACGCGCCGCATCCATTAACCCCGTCGAAGCACTGAGAGTCGAATGAGTTCGCGGTTCAGAGTTCGTAGTTCCCTGAAGAGCCTTTAGCAGGTCTTCGTTATGAGACGAAGGACCGAAGTTCCAGCGCTGGGAATTCGGATCAGTGAACTCTGAACTGCGAACTTAGAACTTGTTCACCACGTACCCGATCGACGGCGTCCAACTCACCGCATCGCCTCCGCCGTTGCTGCTGCCATAGACCTCGAAACGAATTGAGTCCCCGGCGGCTACGTGAATGTTGTCCACATCCGTCGCGGTGCCCAACTGTTCCGCAGCCTCAACTAACGGCCTTCCGCCCTGGCGCGGCCAGATCGGTATCACGTTTCTGCCCGAGACTAGATTGATTGCCGCCGTCACGCTCGTTCCACTCTCTCCGCCTGCCGCCACCACGAGTCCGCGGATGCTGACCGTTCCGGCATGAACCGCGACCCAAACCCGGGCGACTCCGCTCGCATCGCAGACCGCCGTGCAACTTCCCGGCGCCATCCCGAACGCGCTCACATACTGTCCCGGCTTCGATTCCCACGCGCCATTGTCCGTCGCGGAGTAATGCGGCATCTCCTCCCAGTTCGAATCGGGAGTCTGGTACAGGTAGCGCCACTGGTTCTTTCCCTGCGTCGCTGAAAATTGTTCGGCTGCATAGTTAGCCACAAAAGCCGTCTGCAAATTGCCGACGTTTGCGATCGAGCCGATGCTCTTGCCTCCGAAGAATCTTCCGTGCGGCTCGAAGTACAGGTTATCGCGAATCTTTCCCACAGGCGTCCCGAAGCCGCGTCCCTTGTTGTTTTCCCACACCGAGGCAGCTCCCGGCCGATATGCGTTTGCGTTCTGCGCAAACGTGTTGCTGGCGAAGTCGAGCTCACTCGAATGGTCGCCGGGATGAATGTTCAAAATCTCCACACCCGGTCCCGCATTCGCTGCAAAAAGATTTGCCTGGAGTGTCACATGGTCTTCCGACCACTCAAAGTCGATCCCGGTTTCATCGGGACTGCCCGTTGCGGGCACGCCGAAGATGATATTGTTCACGAACGTCACATGGCTCACCCGGCCCAGGATCACCGCCGCGGTTCCTGACCCCGTGCGGCATCCGGCTTCCTCAAACAAAACCGAATTCATCACCGTCACATCCGTCATGCCCAGTAACCGCAGTGAGTCGCTGCACCCCAGTCCGGCGGCCTCATACGCCCTCGAAGCATTGCCGTTGTCGCTTGAGAGAATCAGTCCTTTCAGCGTCACATTCTGAAAGGCGTTGTGCCCGTCCTGGTTGTCGATCGAATTGGTCTCGGCATCAAACGCTACGCTGTCCAGATTATTCGTTCCTCGCACGTCGCTCACGGTCACATCCCGAAGCACATATTGCGCGTTGGTGTAGGTCAAATAGGACGCGACGTTGAACAAGATCCCCGACGAAAGGTTGATATTCAAGCTCGAAGCAAATGGATCCAGCACGTGCCGGCGTACTGGATACTCGGTCGAATAGCCGGCCCAGATTCCCTTGTTGTCGTGCGCATCGATATTGCTGATTGAAATCCCGTTATTGAAGAGCTGCGTGAAATGCAGCAGAATCCCGACGCTCGCCCGGCCCACTTCGAGGTCGCTGACTTTCCAATAGCTGGCGTCGGTGAGCAGAACGCAGATATCGCTGATTTGCTGGTTGCGCAGAATCTTCGGGTTCGCGCCGGCTCCGTAAGCGCTCAACCTAATCGGTTCCGTCGCCGTCCCGCGCCCGCCGAGCGACAGTTCCTGGTTCCAGGCGCCGCCCCGCGCCAGCAAAATCTGATCGCCCGGCAGGAAAGTCCTGATCTTGTTTGCCGGCGCAAAGCTGCACCATGGCTGCGCGAGGCTGTGTGGGCCGCCATCGCTGCAGTTTGAACCGGCCTGATTGTTGATGTAGTAGGCTGTCCCGCCTGCCCTTGCCGCCGCAGCGAAGCCCGAGAGGCACACGACACCGCCAAGAATGGCAAAAAGCCGGGATCGCCACGACTTCTTAATGCCGTTTGCGGACCCCGCCGCCAGTCGAATGTTTGCCGATGTATTCAGATGCTGCTCCGCGGAAATTGCTGAGCAGCCACGCAGGCACACGAATCCCGAAGGCAACGAACGCAACAAGAGCCCCCCAACCGCGTATCCGCGCTTGGATTGAACGCAACTGAAATCGCCCGGCAGTCTCCAGGCCCACAGGCGGTCTCCGGACGTGGAGCCGCGGAATTAGCCGGCGCGTTCTAGCTGTTGATTAATTACCTGGATTCTACACAACGGACAGGTCGATTTGTAAGTAACGTGCGTCACTCCAAATTGAATTCTTCGGTCGAAGCCCGGCAAGATTCGCCTTGCCTTTTTCCTCACGAACGGTAACAATCCGGGGGCATACTGTGTCGTCGCGCGTTAAGACGCTATCTGGCCCCTTTTTCGGCAGTTCGCCGGATGCGCGACACAAGTTGTCCCGGCTCCATTGAGGAAGACTGGATGTCCAACATGCAGGATCAGATCTGGCATGGCGCCACCTTCACCATCACCGGCACCGTCGAGGAGGCATCCAGCCTCCAGCCTCCCAGAGCTCAGTAACATCGCTTTCGGCTAGAGCGACTTGAGAGCACCCGTTCCCCTTTCGGGGAACGTGCCGCAGCCCGCTATCCGCTCATTCTGAGGCACATCCCTCAAACGGAAGTTGCATTCCTCCGCATGCTCCAAAATGCTATAACTTAGGCACAACATCCAGAGATTGACCCATATTGAATTGACAGAAGAGCAATTGATGATTGCCGGACAGATGCAGATCGAAGACACAACATTTCCGGTACACGAGCCTAACCAGAACGTTCTCCACAAGGCCTACTTAGCAGAACAGATCTGCCTCGTTCTGGCCATTCAAATCGTGCTCATCAACCTGTTCTCGCGCGCCTTTCCGATCGTGAACAATTTGTTGCCGGAGAGTTTGCTGCACATGCGGGTTTTTTCCGCGCTCGCCGTGCTTTTTACGACCTTGGCTCTCTTCTTCACGGAAGGCAGACACAACCAGAGGCTTTATCGCGCCGGAAAGATTCTTGCCGGCGTTGTGACGTTAACGGGGGCCATATCTTTTTGGACGCCGGCCGCCCGCGTGCTCGCGCAGTTCGACCACCTCCTCAACGGAAGTGAGATTCCCCAGGGCCCGGCCATCCTGCGCGCTTCGACTTTCGGATTCATCCTTCTGGGCATCTTGATTCTTTTCCTGCGTTCCCGCGACCCGCTTTTCGGCAGCATCGCTGACACCGGAGCAACCCTCCTCCTGCTGTTGGTGTTGATCGTGCTGCTTGAGTTTGTATTTGCAACGGCGGGAATCCAGGAATCGTCGATCGCGGGGCTTCCCACCGTTCCAACTCTGGTTTGCCTGACGCTATTGACCCTTGTTTCCATTCTTCGCCGGGCGAAATACGGAATCTTTTCAGTTTTTTTCGGAGACGGCATCGGAGGTCGGATCGCACGAATCCTGGCCCCTATTCTGCTCATCTTGCCTGTCCTGCGTGAACTTGGCCGGGCTCGACTATTGAGTGCGCACGTCGTTCCCACGCCTTACGCCACAGCAATCCTCACATCCATTGCGACCATCGCCTCGTTTGCGTTGCTCCTTGTTCTCGTACGCCTCATCAACACCATGCAGACTCAAATTCATGGCCTGACTCTGCGGGACGAGCTGACAGGCCTCTACAACTTCCGCGGGTTCAATCTATTCGCCGAGCAGGCGTTTCGCCTGGCGCGCCGCGCCAAAATGCCTTTCGGTGTCCTGTTCATCGACATGGATAACCTTAAGATCATTAACGATGAATTGGGGCACAGCGCGGGTTCCATATCGCTGGTCGAAACCGCGAAGCTTCTGTTCGCCACATTCCGCGAAACCGATGTGATCGGCCGACTCGGCGGGGACGAATTCGTGGTAGCCGGACAATTCGACCCTGAAGAAATCTCGCTAGCCATCGAGCGCCTGCGTTCCGGCGCCGCAGCGAAGACTCAACTCGCCGGCAACCGGTTCTTCCTCAGCCTGAGCATGGGCTACGCGACCAGCGACCACAGCACCGAAGAGACTTTGAAAAGCATTGTCTCCCGCGCGGATAAAGCAATGTACAAAGAGAAACACGCCAAGAAGCGGATTGCATAGAGCGGCCTGAATCCCTGCCTGCTCTCGAACCTCTCGAGCCGAAGAACCCCACCGCTTGCTCCCCGGTTGCAGTCAGTGTCATCCTCAAATCATGGTTAGAAAAATACAGCTATGGTTATTCGCTACTCTGCTGGCGTGCGGCTCTCTTAAAAGTGCAGCGCAGGACAAGGGTTACTGGCGCGCCGCCAGTTCCAACGCCAATGACATCACCGGCGACCTGGCGATCACGAACGACAAGCTCACGATCAACTTCAGCGCCTTCACCATCGCGCAGATTCGCCCTCTCAAGCCGGCAGAATCCAGCGCCGTCTTTGACGCGGACCCCGGCGCGGGCGGCAGCGGCAATCTCTACCGGCTCAATGTGCCGGCGCAGAAACGATTCCTTCACCACAACACTCTCTGTGGGTCGGATGACACGCAATGGATCGCAACCTACGTTCAAGGTCGCGCCCTGCATGTCGCCTTCTTCTCCGGATCGGAAATGCCGGTCTTCACGCCCGAGGCCCTCGCCAACTCGACCGACGTCTGCGGCACGTTTTCTTACTCGCGCTAGGCCGTAATTGCCGCCGCGAGTCTTTTCGAGCCACCTGCCCTGCAGGCTTCCCGCAACGTTTATCCTTGAACCTGAAGATCATTTCTACCTCAAAGGAACATCATGGCGGAAATAGCCGTTGAGTCCACCGCAGTACCCGCGCAACTGCCCGATCTGCACGTCGCTGTTCTTGGTGCGGGCAAAATGGGCGGTATTCTGCTCCAGGCCTTTCTCAAGCAGAATCTCTTTGCCGCGGACCAGATCCACGCTACTGTCGCCCACGCCGAGAAGGCCGTCGCGCGCGCCGCGCAGTGGGGTGTCGATGTCGCAACGGACAACCTCGCAGCCGCGCAACAGGCTGACCTGATCCTGATCGGCGTCAAGCCCTTCCAGGTTCCTGACCTGATTGCCGAAATCAAGCCCGCGCTCACAACTGCCAAGACGATCGTCTCCTTCGCTGCTTCAGTGAAGACGCGCGCCATTGAGGATGCCGCCGGCATCGAAATCCCCGTCATCCGCGCCATGCCCAATACGCCTTCCGCCCTCGGCGCCGGCATTGCCGGCCTCTGCCGCGGCCGTTTCGTCAAGGCTGAGCAGATGAACCTGGCGCAGCGCATCTTCGAAACCGTAGGCCGCTCCGTCATCGTCGACGAGAAACATATGGACGCCGTCACCGGCCTCTCCGCCTCCGGCCCTGCCTACATCTACATCGTCATTGAGGCCCTCGCCGAAGCCGGCGTAAAGGTCGGCCTGCCCCGAGACACGGCAACGCAACTCGCTGCGCAGACCGTCTACGGCGCGGGAAAAATGGTGCTCGAAACCGGCTATCACCCGGCATTGCTCAAAGACGAAGTGACCACCCCCGCTGGCTGTACCGTCGACGGCATCCTGGAATTGGAAGAAGGCGGTCTCCGGGTCACGTTGATCAAAGCCGTGATGCGCGCGACGGAAAGAGCTAAGCAGTTGGCTGCGGGATAACAATTACTGCGGGAGCATTAAGAATGAGCATGAAGATTGATTCGCCTCTGATTATTGTTTTCGAGAATGACGGCGAGATTCAGACGCACCTTTATCCGAGCGAATTGACCTACAAGGAATACGCGGTGCACATTGCAGCTCTCGTGCGCCATGTAGCGAAAGCGTTCAAGGTTCTGGAAAATGACGTTTGGGAAGCAGTAGATGAAGAGCGTGATCACCCGACAACACCCGTTTCAGAGGTGAAACTCAACTAACGACATAGAGGCGGCGATCTAAGTCCTGACTCTGCGAATTGGAGTTCCTCTATCGACTGAACTTTTAACCTTCAACCTTGCCCACCCAACGCCCATCCTGGCTGCCGTCCTACATCCCCGAACTTCAGGGACTGCGCGGCATCGCCGTCCTCGCCGTCCTTCTCTACCACTGCCACCCGCGCTTCGCCGGCACATGGTTCTATCCCGCATCGCTTTGGGGCTGGACAGGCGTCAACCTCTTCTTCGTGCTCTCCGGCTTCCTCATCACCTCCATCCTGCTTGAATCCCGCCTCAAGCCGCACTACTTCCGCAACTTCTACGGACGGCGCGCCCTCCGCATCTGGCCTGTATACGTGCTGGTCCTGCTTGTCTGCTATCTGAATGCCCCGTGGTTCATCGGCCCTACTGTCTGGGTCGCGATCCGGACAGCACCCTGGTGGGCGTACCTGTTGTTCCTGCAGAATCTTTTTCATCTCGCGTTGCCACCGGCCATCGGCCCCACCTGGTCGCTGGCGATCGAGGAGCAGTACTACTTTCTCTGGGCGCCAGTCGTGCGCCTGCTGCGAGCACCGTGGCTGCTTGCCGGCGTCCTCTCGAGTTTTCTGATCGGCGCGCCGCTCTTCAGGATGAGTCACTTCTCCTGGATCACACCGACGCACACGCTTACGCACATCGACGGCATCGCGATGGGCAGCCTGCTTTCGCTGGGCCTCTACACGCTGCCGATCGGTCGCCGCGTCTGGCTCGCCATCGGCCTCATCGCCATGCCCGTCGGCTTCATTGCTGCCGCCACCATCGCCGGCGGCACCGCGTTTCTCGATACCGCGCTCACCACGCTTTTCGGCGGCGCCGTGCTGTCGTCGATCGCCTCCACAGGTGCCCGGAATCCCTTGAATGCAATCCTGCGCCGCGGCCCGCTCGCCTACTACGGACGCATCAGCTATGGCCTCTACATGACCCACATCATGGTCTTTGTCTACTTCGGCTGGTTCGACGCCCGCATGGATCATCTCGGTCTGCTGGGCAGCATGGCCGTCGTCGCTTTTCGCCTCGTCGCTACAACCCTGGTCGCGACGGCGCTTTGGTACGGCTTTGAATCCAGAATCCTGCGCCTCAAGCGATTTTTTGAGAACAAATCCCGCCAAAACCCGTCAGGATAGATAAGCAGCTTCCCCGCTGAGGTCCTCCGATGCACGTTGCCCAATTGGCAGGCGCTTTGTTTGTCAGCGGTTTGGCAATGGCAGTCCACGCACAATCAGCCGCTCCGACGGCAAGCTCCAGGCCGAAGTCGTCCGACAAGTTCCAGCAGGAGACCATATTCAGGACCACCAGTTTCTCGGTGCTGGTCGATGTGGTTGTCACCAACGAGGGCGTTGCGGTCCATGGGATCGATCCCAGGCAATTCCACATCTACGAGAACGGCCGCGAACAACAGATCAGCTTCTTCGACGAGCATCAGCCGCATTCGGGCGTCGAGCCAGCTGCTCCGAAACACACGCTGCCGCCGCATTACTACAACAACGTGCCGAACCATGCCCCAGGCAGCGCGATCAATGTGCTCCTGCTTGACGGCCTCAATACTCCGGTGATGGATCAGGCGTATGTACGCAAGCAGATGATTGCCTACGTCAAAATCATCGCACCGGGAACAACTCTCGCGATCTTCACGATGGCATCGCGGTTGCGCATGGTGCAGGGATTCACATCCAGCATCGACGACCTGACCAAGGCGCTTGAAAGTACCAGTACTCTTCCGAACAAATCCGTGGGAATCGACACAAGCGCCGGCAATGCCTTCGATTCCGCGATTGGAAACCTGGGTATCATGCATGCGCCGGCGGATGACGTCGCGCTCATTCAGCAATTTGAATCCGAAGTCAGTCCTGCGCAGACCGACCGGCGCATCCAGCTCACGCTCCAAGCGATGCAACTGCTTGCGCGCTATCTCAGCGCGGTTCCGGGTCGCAAGAACCTGATCTGGTTCTCCGGCTCGTTCCCCATTGCACTCGGCCCGGATCCGGGAAATCAATCCTTGCAGAACGTGCGGAGCTATGCGGAGCAAGTCAGCGCAACCAGCGATCTTCTCTCCGCAGCACGCATTGCCGTCTACCCGGTAGATGCTCGAGGCATCATGTCTCTTCCCGGCTTCGACGCCGCAAACAACGGCCTTAGTACTTCTAACGGAGGACCAGGATTCGCCAGGATGAACGCTACAGCCATGAGCGGCGACGCAAATTCGCATTTCTCCATGGAACAAATCGCACACGACACGGGCGGAAGGGCGTTCTTCAACACAAACGGCTTTCGAGCTGCGATTGCCAGTGCGATTCAAAACGGCGAGAGCTACTACACGATCGGTTATGTTCCCCGGTCGAAGAAGTTCAATGGAGACTTCCGCAAAATCAAGGTGAAGCTCGACAACAGCAAGTACGACCTTGAATACCGCACCGGGTACTATGCCGATCCTCCCGACAAGCCGGGCTCGCTTTTGTTCAACCAGGCAAGCTTGATGACCGAGGCAACCCTGAACGGTGCGCCGCTTTCGACACAGGTTCTCTTTCAGACACGCATACTGCCGGCGACAGATCCCGAATTCAAGGAAGCCCATTTCCCCGCAGGTCCAGCTGGCGATTTGTCCGCCGCGCTGAAGGGTTCCCCACACCGCTACATCGTGGATCTGGCCGTCGATCCGCACACGGTGATCTTCGATTCATCCGCGGACGCAACGCGAACGGGTTCCATCGAATTTACGCTGGTCGCATACGACTCCGACGGCAAGCGCTTGAACTTTATCGACCGCGCCATAAAACTTGCGCTCAATCCAAATCAGTATGCGCAAATTCTCAAGACCGGAATTCCCGTGAGGATGGCGCTCGACCTTCCCAACGGGGAGCAGTCGCTCCGGATCGCCGTGCACGACATGATTGGCGTCCGCGTAGGCTCCCTGGAAATTCCGCTGACGGTCGGCAGCAAGTAAGTATCCCCCGGCAAAGCCCACTGGGACCTCAAGAAGGATCAAGCCGAATCAGAGAAGCCCCCATCCGCGCACATGCTTCAGCAGGATCGCCCAAATCACAAAGCGAATGAGGGCAAATATCCCCGCTGTCGTCCAGGAGAAAGAGGAAAAAAGAACGCTGACTGTGATAAGGGCAACAATCGTGCAGTTGGGGGAGTATCGTGGACGACTCGGCACCTACCCGAATCTCGTCAAGTCTCTTTTTCTTGGATCGCCCGCAGGAGCTTGATTTCAAAGGCAAAACTCTTTGGCTGGATTTGCAGGTAATTTCCGCTGAATGTTGCACAATGAGATTGTCTGACTTCGATGCGCGGAGCCGGAAGGATGAGTCCAAACTTCATCAGCAACCCAGTTGTTTTCCAACTCGCCCAGTCGAGCAGACAAGCGTCGCTATAAGTCTTTTCACAAGAAATATTTGCGGCTAAACCTTTTGAAAAGAAATATATCGTGCAATGTTCCGGCCGTAACCCTCTGAAAACATCGAACTTCTTCCCAGAGATGGGGTGGGGGAGGGGGTACCTGCACACACAACGATGGGTGCGGAACCCCAGGTCTCGACGAGGAGACCTGGGAAAGCCGTCCCGATTGCCCAACCGAAAGCCGCTTCGTGAGAGTAGCTCTAGAAACGCATCGACGGAATGCCCTTCAGCAGGAACAGATATCGGTCGCGCGTCGTGTCGGGTCCGGACGTAATCGGACTGTTCAGATGGATGAGCGAATTGTCCGTCGTATCGTACTTCGGCCAAACCGGCACGCCTGTTCCATTGGGATCGCCCGTTTTGGCAAAGTTCGTCCAGTAGGTCATCATCGCCTCGCTCAGTTGCCGATCCTCCGGCCGCACCGTCTCGCCCGGACGCGTATCCAGCGTCCCGAACACATACTCGATATCGTCGGAGTGGAAAGCGAACGTTCCCGGATGATACTTGCTCGGCAACGCAGCCAGTTCGAAGTGATACCGGTACACCGGCGCGTCGCCTGTCTTGCGCTGCGCCTCCACCCACTTCCAGGTCCCGAATGCGATGAACTGATCGCTGCCGAAATCGACCGCCGACCGCAGCGCCTGCGCATCCGTGTCACCGGGATACAGTTTCAAAAACTCCTCTGCCCGATCGCCGAACTGCTTGGTCGCCAACTCCTTCCACTGCGCCGTCGTCATGCCCCGCATGGCCATGAAGCTGCCCTCATCCGCATTCCAGCCCGCGAGCAGAGGAACATGCGCCTGCTTGCCCGCAGCATAAGTGTCGGGAACAGGCTCGGTCAGGAACTTTCCATCCACCACCGGAGCAAAGCCCGTCGCGCCCTTTGTCTTCGCGGCATCGAGTATCTTGTCCGTCGGCATCGCGCGCAGTTCGGCAAGATTCGTTACACCCAGTGTCGCCACCCATTTGCCGTCAATCGCAGCCCGCTCCGTAACGCTCTGTCCGCCAAGATTCAATGCACTCGGAAACGCCGCGCCGCTTTCGCCGATCGCCTTGGCGAACAGTCCCTGCGCCATCGGCGAAGCCATCAGCGTGCTCACCGCAAACGATCCCGCGCTCTCGCCGAAGATCGTCACATTACTCGGGTCGCCGCCAAATGCGCCGATGTTACTCTTCACCCACTGCAACGCGGCCACCATGTCCAACAGCCCGTAGTTGCCCGCGACGCCGTTATTCTCCTTCGCCAGTTCATCTGTGACGAGGAACCCGAAAACGCCAAGCCGATAGTTGATTGTGACCAGCACCACGCCCTTCAACGGCAGAAAGTTGCCGTTGTGCCGGGGCTCCGAACTTGCGCCGCCCGAGTAGCCGCCGCCATGAATCCAGAACATCACCGGCAGCTTCGCGCCCTTCTTCGCATCGGCAGACGTATAGACATTCAGGAAAAGGCAGTCTTCACTCTGCCCCGCGTCCTGAAACACCATGTCCTCAAATACGCGACCCTGCGCGCAGTGCGCACCGAATTTGGTCGCATCCCGCTCGCCCTTCCATTTCGCGGGCGGCTCCGGAGCCTTCCAGCGCAGATCACCCACCGGCGGCGCAGCATACGGCAGCCCCAGAAACGCGCGCACCTTGCCGTCGTTGACCGTCTTCCCGGCAACCTTGCCCAGCTCCGTCTTCACCTTCAACGGATCAGCATTCCCATTCGCTGCCAGTCCCATCAACAGCCCCGTCACCGCCAAGGCACACAACGCCTGCGTACGAAAAAACATAGCAAATTCCTCCGCGAGATACCTTATCAGGACGGGCTAAACCTTGCAGTAGTTTCAGCGCGTGCTCGGCATCACATGTTGCATCGCATGAACGAACCTTGCTTACGAAAGCACTTCCGTCGCCAGCAGATCTCTCATCTCCTCGCGCCTGCGAATGAGCCGATGCTTCTTCCCTTCTACCAGCACTTCCGCTGGCCGAAAGCGCGAATTGTAATTCGAACTCTGCGCCATGCCGTAAGCTCCCGCATCGAGCAGCGCCAACAGATCGCCCGCTTCGACAGGCTTCAACATCCGGTCGCGCGCAAAAAAATCTCCCGTCTCGCAAACAGGCCCGACAACATCCACACCCCGCGCCTTGCCGGCACGTGGCTTGACGGGAACGATCTCGTGATACGCCAGGTACAGCGCCGGCCGAATCAGATCGTTCATCGCCGCATCGGTAATCACAAACGTCTTCTTCCCATTCTTCTTCACGTTCAGCACGCGCGTCACCAGCGCCCCAGCCTGCGCCACGATAAAACGTCCCGGCTCAATCAGCAGCCTGCAGTCAAAGCCTGCCAACGCCTTCTCGATCACCGACCCGTACTCCTGCACCTTCGCCGCCGGATCGGCTCCATCCGTTCCACCGTGATACCGGGGTCCCCGGCGACGGGCGGGTGCCCCCTGGGCGGTCGCTGGGGTGGAGTGATAATCGATGCCCAATCCACCGCCCGCATCCAAAACCTTCAGCACAATTCCCTCACGTCTCAGTTGTTGCGCAAGCTTGCTCACGCGCTCGACAGCCGCGCCAAACGGCTCTGCCGACCGAATCTGCGACCCAATATGCACGCTGATCCCATGCGGCTCCAGCCACTTGTTGCGCGCCGCCGCACGATAGATTTCCGCCGCCTTGCGAATGTCGATCCCGAACTTGTGCTCCCGCAAGCCCGTCGAAATGTACGGATGCGTCTCCGCAAATACATCGGGATTCACCCGCAACGCGAATCGCGCTCTGTTCTTCAACTTCCGCGCGCGCATCGCCAGCAACTCCAGCTCTGCCTCGCTCTCCACATTGAACTCAAGAATGTCCACTTCCAGCGCGCGGTCGATTTCCGGCGCCGTCTTTCCAACCCCGGAAAACACAACGCGCCCAACCGCCTCAGGCGCTGCCACGATCACCCGTTCCAGCTCCCCGCCCGAAACAATGTCGAATCCGGCCCCGCGATCCGCCAAGAGTTTCAAGATCGCCAGCGACGAATTCGCCTTCACCGCATAGCACACAAGGTGCTCGCGTCCCACAAACGCCCGCTGAAACATCTCCAGCCGCTCCAGAATCTGCCTCGCCGAATACACGTACAGCGGAGTTCCATATTTCCTCGCAAGCGTCTTCAGCGAAACCCCGTCGCAATGCAATGCGGTGCCCGCGTCGTTACGCTGAAAAGGACGAAGAAGATTTGGCAAATTAGGATTCAAGATAGGCTTCCATGGTCCGAACGAGATGCTTTGAGCCTATCGCATCTGCATTGGCACACTCTCGCAATTCCAATCCGGCAATTGCGTCGCTTCTCTTTCGGGGCAACACCGCTAGAACTCAAACTGCTGAAGCCACGGCGCAAGCAATGCTGCCACTTTATCCGGCTGCTCGTAGGCCGCAAAATGCCCAGCGTCTGCCAGCAGGTGAAATTCGCATCCACCTTCAGCCACCTCAAACACTCGCATCTCCGCATCGGTGATTCCCGGATCTTCCCCACCGCAGATCGCCAGAATAGGCGCGTCGATTTCACGGACATCCGGCACAGAATCCGGTCGTGTCGCCAGACCGGCCTGTGTCGCGATCAGCGCCTCCGGAGTCAGTGTCATCCGCGCTCTCAGCTCCGGCACAATCTCTGGCCGCCGCTTTCGCGCACTCGCACCGATCAGCGTCTGCGGGTTCCCGTCGAATACGCCAGCAGTCCCCTCGCGCCGCACCTTCGCAATCGTCTCCACCCGCTTTGCCAGGTTCGCCTCCGCATCCGCCTGCGGCTTCGAGCAGACCATCGCCAATCCTCGCATCCGCAACGGAGCCCTGCGCCAAAGTTCCAGCATCACGTATCCGCCGATCGAGCAGCCCACAAACACCGCCTCAGACAGGGCAAGATGATCCATCAGCGCCAGCACATCCGTCGCCAGCTGTCCCATGCTCAGCACGGGAGCATCCGGCACGCGTGCGAATCCCCCAACCGGCAAATCCGCTCCCAGTTCCGAGGCGCCATGGCCTCGGAAATCCGGCACAATCGCGCGCACCTCACCCAGTTCCGCAATCATCGGGCGCCAGTAAACATGGTCCAGAGGTGTGGGATGGAGAAAGATGACCGGCAGACCGGCACCCGTTTCCCAATAGTTCAGTCTTGCCCCGTGCGAATCGTACGTCTTGCTCATACGCTGGGAGGATAACCGCCCGGCGTACTCGGCGGATAGCTTCCCGGTGGATAAGCTCCCGGCGGATAGGTCCCCGGCATCGCAATTGGCTCCTCGGGAATCCCGATCCAGCCCGCAAGGTACGCAACTCCCACCAGCCCGCTGGTAAACAGGAAGCCGACTACCGTCAGAATGCGGACCAGCATCACATCCCATCCATTAGCCTGTGCCACGCCGATGCATACTCCGGCAATCTGGCGCCCCACGATCGGCCGCACCAGCGACCTGCCTGACAGCGGAGGAGCAGCCGTCACCACATTCCCGCAATTCGAGCAGAATCTTGCACTCGGCGGTAACGAGGTTCCACAACGTTGACAGTAGAAGGGCATGACCAACCTCCGGGGAATCGCACTTCGATTCCACAATAACATTACGCAAACTTACCTTGGTCGGTTCCAAACTGGCCCTGTCAACCCTCTGACCCAGCCCGGTTAAGCCCCACCTAATTGCCATGATATGGCGACTTAAGACGCTTGCGCGCAGTATCGGCCCTCGACGTATTCGGCCCCGCCGCAATGGCTGCCTGGTAATCCTTTACTGCTGCCGCCCTGTCGCCGAGCACATCATTGCATTCCCCCGCCCCGAGCAGGGTCCGCACCTTCAGCTCCGGACCCACTCCGTTTGAGGATGCCGCCAGCTCGTAAGCATGCGACGCCTCAGCATAATGCCGCTGGCCGCGCAGAGCATCGCCCAGTCCGAAGTAAGTTAGCTCCAGCTTCGCATCGGCAAAGTAACCGGGCTTTTCGCTGTCCGCCACGATCTCCTCGTAAGCATGCACTGCCGCCATCCCTTCGCCGGCATCCTTACGCAGATTCGCTTCTTCCAGGCAGAAGAGATAGTCCCGCGGATACTGCTGCTTCAGGCTGCGCACCACTTCAATGGCTTCTTTGTATTTCCCCTCACGACGGAGAAACAGAGCGATCACCGTTCGCGCTTCGACATTATTGGTCAGACCGCGATGTGCGTCATCCCGCAACATCTCCATACCCTTCGACTTCGATCCGGTAATTCCAATGAAGCCGATCAAGAACTTGAAAGGCAGCGGCAAAGCGCCCACAACGTATTGGTACACGCCCACCACGAGTTCGGCATCCAGGTAGTCCGGATCGAGTTCGAGAACACGCGCACAGTCGTCCTTAGCCTTTGAAGCCAGCCGAAACGCGGCGCCAAAACCACGCTCCACCATCGCGACATACGTGCATCGCAAACTCCGCGCCCATCCCCGCGCGTACAACGCATCCACATCGTTGGGATTCTTGCGTACACGCAAGTCCGCTTCGCGAATGGCTTCATCGGCGAGCGCAAAAATGCGGTCCCGTGTCTTCGGATCCTCATCGGTGGCATGTTTACCAGTCAGGAATCCATCGTTGGCATAGAACGTTGTATCCAGCAGATCTTCGCGATAAAGCTCCTGAAACACCACGGCATTCAGCAAGAGAGCCGCCGCCTGAGGATCGCCGGGGTGCGCCTCGTGAAAGCGCTCAAACCGCTCAACCGCGGCCGGATAATCCAGCAAATAGAAGTAGTGGTATGCCTCTCGCACCTGCGGGTCGAGGTTCTCAGGATTGGTATGGACATTGGCATCCGCCCGGCTCGTAGCCGCCACGCTCAGGAGCACAGCAACTGCCACTAGCCTCTCCAGCCATTTCCCTGTCCTCAACCTGGCCTCTTTCAATGCATCCCCGCATATTCACGCTGGAGGCAGAACAGATCAAGTTTATCGGACGGGACTCGCCATGGATTACTCCTCGCGCAACAGCACCAGGGGATTCACGGATAATGCGCGTTGCGCCGGAATCCACGTCGCCACCAGGCCGAGGAACGCCATTGCAAGCACTACCCCCGCCAACACGACCGGATCGCGCGGGGTAGCTTGGTACACGATGAACGACAACACCTTTGTAGCGAGCAATCCAAACACCAGCCCTATCGCGGAACCTATCGTCAGTAGTCTCACTGCCCGACCGAGCGCCGCCGAAAGCAGCTCTTTGCGCTGCGCCCCCAGCGCCACACGAATTCCCAACTCCTTGAGCCGCTTGCTCACCGAATACGCGGCCATCCCGAAGATCCCGGTGATGGAAAGCATCGCGCCCATCATACCCAGAACCCCAAGCGCCATCGTCGCCACCCGAGAAGGAAATAGAACGGTCTCCAACAATCTTTGCCACGTCTGGATGTCGGCGGGCAGCCCTGCATCCAATTCACGGATCTTATTCCTCATGGCCGTTGCCAGTTGCTGCGGATCGCGGGCCGAGCGAACGACAAGATAGGCTGAACTGATTGGCGCTTTCAGAAACGGAAGAAACATCGCCGGCTGCTGATCTTCCGTGAGAACCTGGTACTTACCATCCTCGACAACCCCAACCACCTGCACCCGGGTCCCATCTTGCAACTTGTAATTTCTGCCGATTCCATTGTTGACCGATCCAAATATCCTTTCGGCAAAATTGCGATTGATGACGGCGATCGTCGGGGCGTCCTTGTCGTCAGCCCACGAGAGACTCCTCCCCGCCAGCAAACTTGTGCCGGCCGCTTCGAAGTATCCGGGCGATACATCATAGCGGTAAGGCATACATGCTGCATTCGACGGCTTCAGATCGCTGGTCTCCTGCTTGAACGCACTCACCCTGGTACCGGCGGTATATACCAGCGGAGGGTAGCCGTTTACCAGTCCCACCGCTTGCACACCGGGAATGGTCCGCATCGCATCGATCATGCGTCTTTGCATCTGGGGAACCATGTCGCCGCTGTAGCCGGCCGTCGCCAGGTTCACGCCCGCCAGCATCGTATTGCGCGGCTCAAAACCCAGATTGCTGTGCAACGAGCGCACCAGGCCACGCACCGCAACCAGTGAGGATGTGACGAGAACCGCACAAATTGCAATCTGGACCGACAGCAACACGTCCCGCACCGTGACGCGCCGCCCCATCTTCGCGCTCGATCCGGCCTTCACGATTTCATAGGGATTGGCTTGCATTACCTGGCGTACGGGAACAATGCCGAAGAGGAGTCCGCTCGCCACGGCCACAACGAGGGCGAACCAGTAGAGCTTTGCGTCTGGAGAAACGGGCAGATGAATCGGAGCCCCGGTAATCGGTTCCCACACGCTCAGCCAGCGTAACAACACCTGGGCGCCCAGCAGCCCTGCGCTGCCGCCTGCGAGTGAAATCAATATCGCTTCGGTCAAAAGCTGCCGAAGGATCCGATTCCGGCTCGAACCTAGCGCCAGGCGCAACGCCACTTCCCGGGAGCGGTCGGCAGCGCGCGCGGCAAACAGACTGCCCAGGTTCGCGCATGCAGCCAGCAGAATCAAGGCGGCCAACAGCGTCAAACCAGCCACGAATGCGTGCACTCCAGAGCTGAATGATGTCAGGCCAACCTTGGAGATTACCGTGCTTTTGTGGGCAATCTGTTTGGGATAGGTTTTCTCCAGGTACGCGCTCACAGCATCCACATCGGCCATAGCTTGCGCCGGAGTCACTCCCGGCTTCAGGTGTCCAAATGTCTCAAAAAGCCCGCCTGTATTGCTGCGCTCGTTTGGATCTCCTCCTCCTCCCAACTGCTCCTGATTGACGATCGGTATAAAGAAATCGGGAGAGATAAACATCAGAGATCCCCGGAACCCAGGCTCTGCGACACCAATGACGGTGTATGGATGCTTGTTCAGCAGCACTGCACGGCCAGCCACGTCTCGATCGTCGTGAAAACGGCTGTGCCAATACGCCCATGTGAGCACCACATACGGAGCGCTGTTCGTACCGTGCAGATCGGAGGCGTGGAAGAATCGGCCAATATACGGACGAACGCGCAGCACGTCGAAGTAATTGCCCGTCGTCGCAAAGCCGTTTGATACTGTTGCATCCTTGCCCGTGTCGAGAGCTACGCCCAGCGCAAAGTTAAATGCTGCCAGTTCCTCGAAGCTGCGGTTACGATCCCGTAGATCGAGATAGTTTGGATATGACTGCCACGTCGGATTATTTCCGTATTGGGTTCCGTACAGACTTTCCGACTGAGGCACATTCAGTGGTCGCAGAATCAATCCATCCATAACCCCAAAAACAACTGCGTTCGCGCCAATTGCGAGCGCAAGCGTCACGACGGCGGCAAACGTAAATCCTGGGGATTTGCGCAAGATGCGCAAAGCAAATCGCACGTCCGCCAGAAAGGCGCCAACAAAGTTCCCTCCCAGCGCGTGGTGAATCTCCTCCTTGTATTTCTCACGCCCGCCAAGCTCGATGCGTGCGCACCGCTCTGCCTCCGGACGATTCATGCCGGTCCGCTCCAGATCATCGGCGCGATGTGCCACGTGCGACCGGAGTTCTTCTTCGACCTCTGCATTCATTTCAGAACGCTGAAACAGATTCGCAATTTGAAAACGAAACCACTGGAGAAACCTCATACTTCCTCCGGACGTGCTCCCAACGCTGATGCCATCGCCACGGCGAGCCGATTCCAACCGTCCTGCTCCTCGCGCAGCCGTTTGCGCCCCGTCGCGGTGATCTCGTAAAACTTCGCGCGACGATTGTTTTCCGACGTTCCCCAGTTCGCCTTCAGCAATCCCTGACGCAGTAATCGGAACAGCGCAGGATACAGCGCTCCCTGCTCTACCAGCAGCGCCTGACCCGTGATCTGTCCGATCCGCAATAAAACTCCATACCCGTGCAGCGGCCCCAGCGAGACAGCCTTCAAGATGAGCAGATCCAGTGTGCCGGGTAATAGCTGTGCCTGATCGTTCACTGTCCCTCCTAATATGGTTAGGAGAGTAGCTTCGCTTCTCCTAAGCTGTCAAGGAGAAAGAAAAGCGCGGTCGATACTTCCCGGTCCGACTCTGTGCGTTATCTTTAGAGTGCAACCGCGATCTGAGCGAAATCACAACGATGGAAGTTCTTAAACAACTCTACGAACAGCATTTCCGGTCACCCGCCGACCGCATTGTGCCGCTGCAGGGACAACTCGGCGGTTCGGGCCGGACCATTGTCCGTCTCGTCGGAACGGCCGGGAGCGCCATCGGCATTGTTTATCCGGTTCGCGAAGAGAATGTAGCCTTCCTTGAGTTTTCCCGCCACTTCCACGAACATGGGCTGCCGGTGCCGGAAATCTATGCTGAGGATCTGCCTCGCAACGCCTACATCGAGGAAGATCTTGGGGACATCACGTTGTTTGATTTCCTCAGCACACATCGCACCGGCGAGGTCATTGCGACTGCCGCGTTCGACGCCTACCGAAAAGTCGTTGCTACCTTGCCGCGCTTTCAAGTGGAGGCTGGACGCGATCTGAACTACAGGGTCTGCTACCCGCGTTCCAGCTTCGATCGCCAGTCGATTGCCTGGGACCTGAACTACTTCAAGTACTACTTTCTCCGTCTAGCCGGAATCCCTTTCAACGAGCAAGCCCTCGAGAACGACTTCAACCGGCTCACCAAGCTTCTGCTCGCTGCTCCGCACGACTACTTCCTCTATCGCGATTTCCAATCGCGCAATGTAATGCTCCGCGATCAACAGCCGTACTTCCTCGACTTCCAGGGAGGCCGCAAAGGCGCACTCCAATATGACATCGCTTCTCTTCTCTACGATGGAAAGGCAGACCTGCCTCCCGCATTGCGACAGGAACTCCTTGATCATTACCTCGACAGCTTGTCGGGATTCATTCCGGTCGATCGCGGCGCGTTCATGGAGCACTACTATGCTTACGTTTACGTCCGTATCATGCAGGCCCTGGGAGCTTACGGCTTTCGTGGCTTCTACGAGCGTAAACCCCACTTCCTGCAAAGCGTTCCCTATGCCCTCAAGAACCTCCGCTGGCTCGCTCACAATGTGAAGTTGCCAATAGCGCTGCCTGCGCTTATGGACGCGTTTCAGGGCATGCTCTCGTCTGAGAAGCTTCAACAACTCGCGCCCAGCGCAACCAGCCTTACAGTCAGGATCTTCAGTTTTTCGTTCCATCACCGGATGCCGACCGATGATTCAGGAAACGGCGGTGGATTCGTTTTTGATGCGCGCAGCCTCCCGAATCCAGGGCGGGAAGAACGCTTCAAGCAACTTACCGGCAGGGATTCTGCTGTCATCGACTACCTCAACCAGCAGGAAAGCGTGCAGCAATACTTCACGCACGCGCAGACGCTCGTCGATGCGAGCGTATCCGCATATCAACACCGTGGTTTTGCAAACCTGATGGTCTCCTTCGGCTGCACGGGAGGACAGCACCGGTCGGTGTTTCTTGCGGAACAGCTCGCACGACACCTTCGTTCAACCAGCGGGGTCGAGGTGGTGGTACGCCACATCGAACTTGAGAAGAACTTCCCGGATAAGGTAACGCCGTGAAGGCAATGGTGCTCGCTGCGGGCCTTGGCACACGTCTGCGCCCGTTGACCAATGACCGTCCCAAGGCCCTCGTTGAAGTTGCCGGACGCACGCTTCTTGAACTTACACTGGCGAGACTTCGCGCCTTCGGCATTCGCGACGTCATCGTCAATGCGCATCACTTCGCGGACATGATCGCCGCTTACCTCCGAAGCCACGAAGACTTCGGCATGCATATCGAGATATCCCGCGAGGACGCGCTTCTCGATACTGGCGGCGGAATCAAAAGGGCTGCGTCCTTCTTTCGCGATTCCGACGAGCCATTTCTCGTACACAACGTCGACGTTCTCAGCACCATCGACTTCAATCAGATGCTCCAGTTCCACCAGGAGCGCAATGCCCTTGCAACTCTTGCGGTTCAGAACCGCTCGACGTCGCGTTATCTCCTTTTCGACGAGAACGACCAGCTTTGTGGCCGTCGCGCAGGCTTGTCTGGCGAACCCGAAATGGCCCGCCCAGCGAGGGCGACGCAGGCGCTTGCCTTCTGCGGGATTCACATCCTTTCTCCGCGCATTTTCTCGGTCATGCACGAAGATGGCGCCTTCTCCGTAATCCCTCTTTATCTGCGACTCGCTGAACAAAATGAAGCTGTGCTGGCCTACCGAGCAGACCAGTACTATTGGCGCGATTTGGGCCGCCTCGAGCATATCGAGAGAGCAGCGCTTGAGATTCAAGAAGGCGACTATCGTGTGAAATAACGTTGCGAATCGATAGATCGTCTCGCCGGAATCACTGCGTGCCCCGTGCAGGTTTGCGTTCATCGAGCGCTGGTTTTGCTGTGTTAGCGTAGGAAACGGGAGAAACAAAAAGCAAAATGTCAGCAATTTCGACGTTCATCAAGCATCACTATCGTCATTTCAATTCCGCGGCATTGGTTGATGCTGCGGAGGCTTACAAGGCACACCTGGCGTCGGCTGGAAAGATGTTTATGACCATCGCCGGAGCCATGAGCACCGCGGAACTGGGGTTGTCATTGGCGGAGATGATCCGGCAGGACAAGGTGCATGGCATCTGCTGCACGGGAGCGAATCTCGAAGAGGATGTGTTCAACCTGGTGGCGCATGACTTCTACGAGCGCGTTCCTCACTATCGCGATCTGACCCCCGCAGATGAAGCTGCGCTGCTGAGCCGGCACATGAACCGCGTGACCGATACCTGCATTCCAGAGATGGAGGCGATGCGGCGGATCGAGAACGAGGTGCTGAAGGAGTGGGTGCGCGCGGACAAGGCGGGCGAGCGCTACTTTCCCCACCAGTTCATGTACAAGATTCTGCTCTCCGGCGATCTGAAGGTTTCGTACCAGATTGACCCGAAGAACAGCTGGCTGCTGGCGGCCGCAGAAAAAAATCTACCCATGTTTGTGCCGGGGTGGGAGGACGCGACGCTGGGGAATATGTATGCCGGCCATTGCATCACAGGGGATGTGAAGAAGGTGCACACGGTGCGGACGGGCATCGAATACATGATGGAACTGGCGGAGTGGTACACGGAAACGACGAAGACGGCGCCGCTGGGATTCTTCCAGATTGGCGGCGGCATCGCCGGCGATTTCCCGATCTGCGTGGTGCCGATGCTGCACCAGGATCTGCAGCGCGAGCATGTGCCGCTGTGGGCGTACTTCTGCCAGATTTCGGACTCGACGACGAGCTACGGGTCATATTCAGGAGCCGTGCCGAACGAGAAGATCACCTGGGGCAAGCTGGGCGAGAAGACGCCGAAGTTCATCGTCGAAAGCGATGCTTCGATCGTGGCGCCCTTGATGTTCGCGTACGTACTGGGGTGGTAGAAAAGCAGTTTTCGGTTATCGGTTATCAGCGAGCCGCCCGAGAGGGCGGCTTTTCTGGTTTTGCATCGAGGAGAAACTGCTCCTTGCGACCGAAGACAAGGGTGATTCTGGGTGGTACCCCTCCCCCATCTCAGTTAAGAAAGTCTCTACTTCCAATGGCTAACGGAAGACCGAGTTTTGCAAAGTCCTGCAAACAAAGTGATTTAGACACAGAGTCTCCTGAGCATTGGACTTAGGGCGCCTTTTTGAACCGATGCACCGTTTCACATGCCGATTGTTGAGTGAGAAGGACGAACTGAAAGCCAAGTGCAGGAGCTTAACAGCCTGTGAAACTGTGGTGAGCACGGCGACAAGAAAAAGAGTCGAGGTCGCCTGAATAGTTTCATCGTAGGCTTACCGGCGAAATAACCTGCAAAAATGGGCAAACTTTTTGGCGATTGTTTTGAGGAATTTGGACGGCAGCGATGTAAAGCGAGACTTGACATCGATTTGCTCAAGCGCAGCGGCGCCTCAGTTGGACCTGGATGGTTCCCGAAGAGCCAGTTCCTGCTCCGCGAGTCCGGCGAGGTCTTTGAGCAACTGCCGGTCTTCGGCAGTGAATGCCCTGGGCTTTTTATCGAAGACGCAGAATGTGCCCATTTTGAAGCCGTTCACGTTCAAGGAGCAGCCGGCATAAAAGCGGATCTTCGGATCGCCGACGACTACGGGATTGTCGTGAAATCGCTCGTCCTTGAGCGCATTGTCGACATACAGAATCTCGTCGAAGAGGATGGCGTGGGCGCAAAACGAGATGTCCCGCGAGGTCTGACAAAGGCTGAGGCCCTGGATCGATTTGAACCACTGCCGCTGGTCGTCGATCATGCTGATGGTGGAATACGGGACGTTGAACACCCGCTTGGCGAGTCGCGTGAGACGGTCGTAGCGCTCTTCAGGCGCGGTATCGAGGATGTCGAGGGCGTGGAGGGCTGCGATTCTGCTGGACTCGTTGGCTGGGATGGCCGGTGTCTGCATGTCGGGGCTCCGGGGAGATGTGTTGAACCAGACTCAATGGAGCATAGCGCAGGCGGGGACGAAGTTCTACGGTAAAACCAGAGTTGGTTTGTTCTGTCGAATGTTCATTTTCGATCGCGGTTTTCGAAAGCGGACGTGTCGAACGGAACCGGACATATCTCCTCCGCGTACCATCAGTGGTTTAGCCGCTGATTTTCTGGCTGGAGAATTGCCTTCCCTTTTGTTGGATCCGCCAGATTCAGGTGCAACCGGTCATCGATTCAACTAGCAGTTCCCCATACCCCAAGTTTCCCGGAGGCAAAGGCAATGGGCATTCTCTTGCAGGACCTGCGATTCGCGGTTCGACAGATGGCAAAGAAGCCGGGCTTCGCGGCGGTGGTCGTTTTAACCATGGCGCTGGGCATCGGTGCCAACGCCGCGATCTTCAGCGTGCTTGATGCGGTGCTGCTGAGGCCGCTGCCGTACAGCAATCCAGATCGCCTCATCAAGGTCTGGACACGGTTTACCGGGATTGGCGCGCCCAATGATCAGAACTGGGTCTCGGCTCCGGAGTTTCGGGACTTTCAGCAGTTGAATAACAGTTTCAGCGATCTTGCGGCCATTGGATCCGGCTCGATCAATCTCGGGGTCAAGGGAAGTCCGCGGCGGGTGGTGGGCGCCTCGGTTACGCCCAGCCTCTTCCCCATGCTGGGTGTGCAGACGCTGCTGGGGCGCACGTTTCTGCCTGAAGAGGCGCAACCGGGACGCGATCACGAAGTGGTGCTCAGTTACGGGCTGTGGCGGCGCGTCTTTGGCGGGAATCGAAACGTGATTGGAAGCACGATCGACATCGACGGGGTTCCCATGTCGGTGGTGGGTGTGATGCCAGAGGGATTCGCCTATCCGGACGAGACTGAGATATGGGGACCGCTCGCCTTCTCGCCCGACGATTTGAGCGAGAAAAGCCGCGGGAACCACGGCTTTGAAGTGCTGGGCCGCATGAAGCCGGGACTTTCGCTGGCGCAGGTGCAATCGGATATGGACCGCGTGGGCAAGACAATCATCGAACAGCACGGTTCTTATCCCTACCAGAAATTCAATTTTGGGATCATCCTGCATCCGCTGCTGGAGGAAACGGTGGGCGATGTGAAGCCTTCGCTGATTGTGCTGATGGCGGCCGTGGGGCTGGTGCTGTTGATCGCATGCGCGAATATCGCCAATCTTCTGCTGGTGCGGTCGACGGAGCGGCAGCAGGAGATGGAGACCCGCATGGCATTGGGCGCGAGTGGCTCGCGCTTAATGAGGCAACTGCTGACGGAAAGTGTTGTGCTAGCGTTTGCCGGAGGTGTTGTGGGAGTGGCTATCACCCCATGGATATTGCATGAGCTGGTTCGAATTGCGGCGAAGTCGTTGCCGCGCGCGGTGCACACATCGATTGACGGCAGGGCGCTGCTTTTGACTGCGGCGATTTCGCTGGCGACCGGAATTCTGTTTGGACTGGCGCCCGCATTGCAGGCGGGCCGCAAGCGCGGATTCGAAGGACTGAAAGGCGGGAGAAGCACGGAAGGCAAACGGCCGAAGCGACTGCGGAGCGTGCTGGTGATTTGTGAAACAGCACTATCGCTGCTGCTGATTGCTGCGGCGGGTCTGCTGATTCGAAGCTTTGCCGAGATTCTGAAGGTGGATCCAGGCTTCCGCCCGGATGGAGTGCTGACGATGCGGGTGGCGCTGCCGGATGCCGTCTACAGCAAACCGGAACAGGTGCGCGGATTCTATGCGGATCTGCTAGGACGGGTGCAGGGACTGCCGGGCGTGCAGGCAGCGGGTGCGGTTTCCGCGCTGCCATTGAGCGGCCAGGGCGGGTCGGGCACCACAACGATTGACACGCAATCGGTTCCTCTGGAGAAAACGACTCCGGAAGCCGATCAGCGCGTGGTGACGCCCGACTATTTCAAGGCAATGGGCATTTCGGTGGTTCGAGGCCGTGCATTCGAGGCTCGCGATTCTGATACGGCGGCTCCCGTTGCCATCGTGGACGAGAGCTTGGCGCAGGAATTTTGGCCGAATCAGGATCCAGTGGGAAAGCACCTGCATCCCGGAGGTCAGCGGTCAACAGTTCCGTGGGCGACAGTGGTTGGGGTGGTAAGGCACGTGCACAACAGGACGCTTGAAGCGCGTTCGCGCGTGGAGGTTTATTGGCCGGAGAACCAGCGACCATCCGGTGCGATGACGCTGGCGGTGCTGGCGTCAGGGAATCCGATGAACCTGGTGCCGACGATCCAGAGAGAAGTCTCGGCGATCGACCCGGATCTGCCCGTTTACAAGGTGAGTTCCATGACGGAGGTGATGGGCGAGTCGCTTGAGCGGCGGCGCCTGGCGCTGATCCTGCTGGCGGGATTTGCAGGGCTGGCGCTGGTGCTTGCTGCGGTAGGAATTTATGGCGTGACTTCGTACGGAGTTGCGCAGAGGCATAAGGAAATTGGCTTGCGCATGGCCCTTGGCGCTGACCGCGGCGACGTGCTGGGCATGCTCATCCGAAGCGGCATGGCGACCATCGCCATCGGATTGGGTCTCGGCCTGGGCCTGGCGCTCTTTCTGACACGATTGATGAGCGAATTGCTGTTTTCCGTTCGGCCGTGGGATCCGGTGGCGCTCAGCGGCGCTGCGGCTCTGCTGATGATGGCGGCGCTGCTCGCGATTTTTATTCCGGCGCGGCGGGCGACGAAGGTGAATCCGATGGTGGCGCTGCGGTACGAGTGAGGAAGGCCGCGCACAAGGCTGCAGATTTGGCTGAGGGAAAGGGATCAGTTGCCGATATCGCCAATCCAAAGGCGCGGGCCTAAAGCCAGCTGAATGAGATAACTCTCTTCAGAGGCCTGAAGGCCGCTGCTCCTTCCGCGCGAGAGCTTCACCGCTCAACGCGGGTGCAGTCTTCGACGGGAATGGGGACCTGTTCGACGATTTCCAGGCCGAAGCCTTCTAACGCGGGAATGTGCATGGGGGTGTTGGAGAGCAGGCGGATGCGCTGGATGCCGAGGTCGGAGAGGATCTGGCCGCCGAGGCCGATGGCGCGGAGGATGCGGCCGCTGCGGGCCTGCGAGCCCTCGCGGGTGCGAAGCTGCTGATGAAGGACGAGATGGTTGGCGGTTGCGGCGGAACCGTCAGAAACAGCGGTGGCGGTTTGATCGAAGGGCGGTGCAGTGGCAGGGATCTTGTCGATCTCGAATCCGCGGGAGGTGTTGTGGAGGTAGAGGATTGCGCCGCAGCCTTCTTCGGCGATCATCCGCATGGAGTTGTCGAGGACTTCGCGACAGTGGCAGTCGGCGGCGAAGACGTCGCCGGCGGTGCAGCGCGTGTGTACGCGGACGAGAACGGCGTGGGAGCACGGAGGGCGGCTGGTGCGCGGATCGCCGGGGATGTTGGCCGGTCCGTCATGGCAAGCGGGACAACTGGGGCACAGATCGCCGCGCACGAGGGCGATGTGGCTTTCGCCGCCGTTGACCTCGCTCTCGTAGGCGATCATGCGGAATTCGCCGTATTTGGTCTGGATGCGAGTCTCGCCGGCGCGGACAATGTAGCGCTCGTGGCGCAGGCGGTAGCGGATGAGTTCGGCGACGGTGAGGATGCGGAGATTGTGCTCGCCGCAGAACGGGATGAGGTCTGGGATGCGAGCCATCTCGCCGTCGTCGCGCATGATTTCGCAGATGACCCCGGCAGGCTTGAGGCCGGCGAGGCGGGCGAGGTCGACGGAAGCTTCGGTCTGGCCGGCGCGAACGAGGACTCCGCCCTGGCGGGCGCGGAGAGGAAAGATGTGGCCGGGGCGGACCAGGTCGCTCGAGGTGGATCGGGGATCGATGGCGGTGCGGATGGTATGCGCGCGGTCAGCCGCGGAGATGCCGGTGGTGACACCCTCGCGGGCTTCGATGGTCTCCGTGAAGGCTGTGCCAAAGCGCGAAGAGTTCTGCTGCGTCATGGGAAAGAGGCGCAGGTGGTCGGCGCGCTCTTCAGTGAGGGTGAGGCAGACAAGGCCGCGGCCGTAGCGGGCCATGAAATTGATGGCCTCGGGCGTGACGTGTTCCGCAGCGAGGGTCAGGTCGCCTTCGTTTTCGCGGTCCTCGTCATCGACGACGACCACCATGCGACCGGCGCGAATGTCGGCAATGGCACCCGGGACATCGGTGAATGGAGCTTCGAAGGTGCGCGCGCTTTCAGGCATCGGAAACAGCTTTCATTCTCGCCGATTGGGAGGCTATAGGCAAAGAACGTTACTTAAGGGCAACAAAAACGCCACCCGAAGGCGGCGTTCTTGTTGACAGCCAGAGATGCGGAATTCTACAAAGTAGACTCAATCTCAAAGCCCCAGGCTTCAAGGAGCGCCTCAGGAATGTACTTCGAATTTTTGTTCCGACGGGCCCACTCACGAAGGCGGGTGGAACGGATGTACTGATCCGGGGTGAGCTTGAACTCCTTGACGATCTGTTCAAAGGAGGTCACGGTGGGGACAACTGGGCCGATGGGCTCAGGCTTGCCCCAATTCGGATTTCCTCTACGTTTTGCCATTTGGTTTTGTTTTCCTTAGAAAGGAGTGGAGTTCTTGGTCCCAACTTGCCTCGGGCGACGGGCTGGGGATCCTTACGGCCCTAAGGCGACTCGATGGTTCTATTTTAGGGATTTTTTCTTCAAAAATCAATAGCAAAGCTGGTCATTTTAAGCGTTTTCTTGTCGCAAAGTATTCAGAAGTTAATCACTACACCTATCTCATTCCTAAAGGCTTACAGACTGTTTTTTGGGTGCCGGCGCGGGTTTGATCTCGATTTGATATGCCAAAATGACCGCCGGACCCGTTTTGATGGCACCATAACGTTATGAACAAATGTCAGTGGGTGCTGGCCGGGGCGCTTCTGCTTCTGGTGGCCGGAGCAATGCGCTGTGGCGCCGTGGAGTTGCGGGTAAGCCGGGAAGCCCTGGAAAGAACGTTGAAACAGCAGCTATTTAGCGGGCCGGGCGGTCGGTTCTACTTGAAGGGATCGGAACGGACGGGGTGCTGGGTGTATGCAGACGATGCGAAGGTCAGCTTTGTCCAGGACCGGATCCTGGTGAAGGTAAAGACGCGGGCGCGCATGGGTAAATCGATGGGCGGCGCCTGTATCGGGATCTCGCTTGCGCCGACGGCCGAGGTCTCCGTAGCGCCATACGGGGAGGGCGAATCCATCGGGTTCCGCGACGCGCAACTGATCAAAGTGAGCGACCAGCGGGAGCTGAATTTTCTGCTCGCGCCCTTCCTGAGCCGGCAGGTGCCATCGAGCATGAAGGTAGATGCCGCAGATTTACTGCGCAAGGCGCTGGAGGGTTCAACGGCGTCGTCGGGGTACAAGGTGACGCTGGAGAAGCTGAAGGTGCACTCAATGCAGATTGTGGCCGACACGCTGGTGGTGGATGTGGATGGAGATATCAGCGTCAAGTGAAGGTGCTGCGGAGTCTCACAAAGTAGTGGCTCCGCGATTCAATTCGAGTTTTCATCGCCGGATGTTAACGTAATTTTCTATGAGCTCCCCTACAGCGGCGGTACTGGGCGAGATCGGACTGCCGGCACCGATTCGCGAACTGGCGGCGAAGACCTGGGATGTGATTGTGGTCGGTGCCGGCCATAACGGCCTGGCATGCGCTGCGTATCTGGCGAAGGCGGGTAAACGCGTTCTGGTGATTGAGAGCCGCGTGCGTGTGGGCGGGGCTTGCACGATTGAGGAGCCATTTCCCGGAGTACAGATGTCGCCGTGCGCGTACCTGGCGGGACTGCTGCATCCGCTGGTGGTGGAGGAGTTGGAGCTGCCGCGACGGGGGTTTGAGTGGACTCCGGCGGTGAATGGACTGTTTGTTCCCTTTCTCGATGGGTCGAGCATTCAGCTCTGGGACGACGATGCGCGCTGCGAAGCGGAGGTGCGGAGGCTCGCTCCGGATGATGTGAACGGTTTCAACGCGATGAGCGACGTGATCCGGCGGCTGCGTGATGCGCTGAGGCCAGCCGGCGAAGACGATTTGTGGATTGACGAGGCACCGACGCGCGAACAGATTGAATTGCTGCTGGGCGATGACGTTGAGGCGCGGGCGGTGCTGTTCGAGTGGTCGATGGCAGAGTATGTGGAGCACTATCTTCGCGACGAGCGGCTGCAGGTGGCCTATCTCGGCCAGGGCGTGATTGGGACGAATGCGAGCCCGTTCGACCCGGGGACAGCGTCGATCCGCTTTCACCACTCTTCGGGGCGCCTGGGCGGCATGCCGGGGATGTGGGGCTATGTGAAGGGCGGCATGGGAATGGTGTCGTTCTACTTTTGCGATGCGGCGCGCGAGGCTGGGGCAACGGTGGTGTCGGGTGCGCCGGTGGCAGAGATTCTGCCCGGCGAAGGCGTAATTCTTGAGGGTGGCGAACGAATTCAGGCACGCGTGGTGGTCTCGAATGCGGACCCGCGGCGGACGCTTGGGCTGCTGGGTGGGGCGGCGGATGCGGGCTGGAGAAAGCGCGTGGAGGACGTGCCGATCGAGGGCTGCACGGTGAAGTTGAATGTGCACTTGAATGAGCTGCCGAACTTCAAGGCGCGGCCAGGAACAAACGAAGCGCACCATTACGGACAGATCAACGCCCCGCTGACGAAGGAAGAGTGGAAAGCGGGATTCTCGGCGGCGAGGCGCGGGGAGTTGCCGGAGCATTTGTGGTGCGAACTGTATTTTCAGAGCGTGCACGATTCGTCGGTGGTTCCTCATGGCACACACACGATGAGCGTGTTTGCGCAGTATGTGCCGTATACCTTTGCGCAGGGAATCTGGGACGAGCGGCGCGACGAAGTGCGACGGCTCGCGATGAAGTCGCTGGCAAGATTCTGCAGCAATATCGGCGATGGCGGGATAGATTCAGCGGTGATCGATGCGCAGGTGCTGGGTCCGCCGGATATTGAGAAGAAGGTGGGACTGACGGGCGGACATATCTTCCAGGGGGAGTGCCTGCCGCAATACATGTGGGCGAACCGGCTGAGCGCGCGAACGCCGATGAAGGGGATTTATTTGTGCGGGGCGTGCACGCATCCGGGGGGCAGCGTGATCGGGATCAACGGGCGGAATGCGGCGATGGCAGTGCTGAAGGATCTGGGTGGGAAGTAGGTTCTGGGTCTCTGCCGAAGGTCGTTGCGCGTGACGAAGAAAGATAACCGCGGATCCTCCGACTTTGCTGCGCTTCGCTCAAAATGCCAGGGGTCCGGTAAGGATCGGCAGCAGCTGAAATTGGAGTGATTGAAGACTGTGGATGACCTACGCGCTGACGCACCGTTCAACGCGGTAGCGGATTTAGATTTCTTGACGCGCGCGGCTCTGCTATGCTGCGACGCACATGGCTTCGGCTACAGCACTGAAACGCGGCATCCGGTTTCGCGACCTGGCGCTGTTCTACGTCGTGGTGGCGCTGAATGTGCGCTGGACTTCGACAGCTGCGGCTGCAGGGCCCAGCATTCTCCTCATCTGGGTGGCGGCACTGACGTGCTTTTTTATTCCGCTGGCGGCGAGCGTGATGGAGCTTTCGTCGCGGCATCCTGAAGAAGGCGGCATCTACGTTTGGACGCGCACAGCGTTCGGTGACTTCACTGGGTTCGTGGCGGCGTGGATGTACTGGATGAGCAACCTGCCGTTCTTCGCGGGGGTGCTCTACTTTGGCGCTGCGTCGGTGCTGATCGCGTTCGGGCCGCGCGCCGCACACTTGAACAGCAGCCCGCTGTATTTCATGGGATTCGCGACATTCTGGCTGACGATCATCATCGTGCTGAATATTCGCGGCGTGGATGCAGGCAAGTGGCTGAATAATGTTTGCTCGATCGGAAGCCTGGTGCCGCTCGCCCTGCTGATGATGATGGCGGCGGTGTCGTGGATGCGGTTTGGGCCGGCGACGCAATTCACAGTGGCGAGCATGACGCCGCACTGGTCGCTGGATAATGCGGTGTTCTGGTCGGGAGTATTTTTCGCGTTTGGCGGCGTGGAGGCGGCGAGCGCGATGGGGGACGAGATTCAGAATCCGCGGAAGACGATGCCGTGGGCGATCCTGGTGGGTGGCACGATTGTGACGCTGGGGTATATCGGCGGAACGATGGCGCTGCTGGTGGCGCTGCCGAGCGATGCGGTGAGCGGTCTGCAGGGATTTGTGAGCGGCGTGCAGATGCTGAGCGCAAAGCTGGGACTGGGATGGATGCTGGTGCCTATTGCGCTGCTGGTGGGCGTGAACAGCGTAGGCTCGACAGCGGCGAATTTGTCGTCTACTTCGAGGCTGCCGTTTGTGGCAGGGATCGATCATTATCTGCCGCCGGTGTTCGGATCGATCCATCGCCGCTATCGAACGCCGTGGGTGGCGATCGGCGTGTATGGGCTCGCGAGTGTACTGGTGGCGATCCTGGGGCAGACGGGAACGACCGTACGCGGGGCTTACGACGTGCTGGTGAGCATGGCGGTGATCTCGTATTTCATTCCGTACCTGCTGCTGTTTGCGACGATGATCCGGCTGCAATGGGAGCCGGCGGGACCGAATGTTCGGCGGGTGCCGGGGGGAAAGCCGGTGGCGATTGCGCTTGGAGTGGTGGGGTTTGTCGCGACGGGAACGACGATCGTGCTGTCACTGTTTCCGGGGGCGGATCAACCGGACAAGGTGATGGCGGTGGTGAAGGTGGTGGGAGCTACGCTGGTGCAGCTGGGGTTGGGTGTGGGGATTTTTGTGGCGGAGAGGAAAAGGGCGCGGGAGCACCTGGTTGTGTGAGGGGTGCTGGGCAGCGCGCCGTCGCGGCGCATTTACCCGAAGAACAAATGCAAGTTCCCTGCGGTCGGTCGGAATGACACGGCTGTATTAAACGGCTACTTCGCGGCCAGCGATGAAAACTCTTGGGCGAAGAGGGGCGGCGATGAAGTAGGCGAGTTCGCGGTAGTCGGCAAATTCGTGGATGACGAAGTCGGCTTGCTTGCCTGTTTCGAGTGAGCCGATTTCCGCGCCGAGGCCGAGCGAGTGGGCGGCGTTGATGGTGGCGGCCGTAAGGGCTTCGGCGGGTGACAAGCCCATCTGCAGGCAGGCCAGCGAGAGCATGAAGGGCATGGAGGGGACTGGCGAGGAGCCTGGATTGAAGTCCGTGGCGAGGACGATGGCGAGGCCAGCTTCGATCATCTTGCGCGCGGGCGGATATTGCGTGCGGCTGAGGGCGAAGACCGAGCCGGGCAGAAGGACGGGCTGGGTGCCTGCCGCCCACAAATGGAAGAGGTCTTCATCCTCGATGGCTTCGAGGTGGTCGGCAGTAGCGGCGCCGAGGATCGATGCCATTACGGCGCTCGTGCCTGATCTGAATTGTTCCGCGTGAACACGAAGTCCAAGGCCATTTCGTGCTGCGGCAGTCAGTACGACATGTGCCTCTTCTGCGGAGAAGGCATGGTCATCGCAGAACACGTCGCAATATTTCGCGAGTCCGAGTTTGGCGACTTCGGGGATGAGTTCTTCCGAGACGAAACGGACGTAGTCGGCGCGGTGGTCTTTGCATTCGGGCGGGACGGTGTGAGCGGCTAGCAGCGTAGGGACGATTCGCACCGGGCCTTCTTCGTTGAGGCGGCGAATCACGCGGAGCATTTTGAGTTCGGTGTCGCGATCGAGGCCGTAACCGGACTTCGCTTCTAACGTCGTGGTGCCGGAGCGGAGCATCCAGTCGCGGTGGCGGCGGGCGGCGGCGAGTAACTCATCTTCAGTAGCGGCGCGGGTGAGGGCTACGGTGCGCAGGATGCCTCCGCCGGCGGCGGCGATCTGCTGGTAGGTGGCGCCGGCGATGCGCTGTTCGAATTCGGCGGCGCGGTTTCCGGCGAAGACGAGGTGGGTGTGGGCATCGACGAAGCCGGGGGTGACGCAGCCGTGATTGCCGTCGATGATGGTTGCGTTGGACGGAATTTGGGATTTGAGGGCTGAGTATGGGCCGGTTGCAATGATGCGGTCGTCTTCGATGAGGAGAGCCGCATCGTTGATGATGGCGAGGTCGCCGAGTTCCCTGCCGGTGCGTGGGCGTTGGGAGCCGGAGAGGGTGATGAGTTGGCCGATGTTGACGATGGCGATCATGGTGAGCTTGCCGGTGTTTGTGAATTAGCGAGTCAGCGGCGCTTCGCGCCTGTTAGCGGAGTTAACTAGTTAAGCGATTTGTGCCTGACTGAGTATTGAGGTTTCCCACCCATCCCGCAAACGGCGCAGAATGGTTGTGGCATGTGGCGGAGAAGCTAATAGTAAGTATCAACTCGATCAACTTTCCATGCTCCTCCCTGACGCTGCATCCGCACCCAGAGAGGGTCGCCGAGGCGGGTTTTGGGGCGAAGCACCCAGAACCTCACTAGAGCAGTATTGCCCGTCACACTTCTGCCTGTAAGCTTCCATGAAGTGACCGTCGCTTCCGATACCTCGGGGCAGTATTCCGCACCGGTTGAGAGAACTATGCACTTCCCCGATTGCTCTGCGCCGACTACCTCGATGGCGATTTTTTCTGAAGACCTATCGCGGAAGGGATTCCAGAGAGCAACACGTTCCGCGTCGACCGGATCTTCGCAATCGCACGCCACTGAATGCGATTCAATGTAGCGCAGTCCTATCCAGCCACTGCAAATCAAGACAACAAGCGTCAAGCCTATGAATCCTGATGCTGCTTTGTGCCTTGCGATCCAACTCACGCCTGGATTATAGGACCAGACGCCACCCGGTCCTCTTGTCAGCACCTATTCTGCCATGGGGATGTGAATTCCCTTTTCTCTGGCGGTTTGCTGGGCTGACTCGTAGCCGGCGTCGGTGTGGCGGGCAACGCCTATGCCGGGGTCGTTGTTGAGCACGCGGGCAATTTTGCGGGAGGCCATATCAGTCCCGTCGGCTACGGTGACCTGGCCGGCGTGGAGGGAGTAGCCCATGCCTACGCCGCCGCCGTGATGGAAGCTGACCCATGTTGCGCCGGAGGCGGTGTTGAGAGCGAAGTTCAGCAGAGGCCAGTCTGCTACGGCGTCGCTGCCGTCGAGCATCTTTTCAGTTTCGCGATAAGGGCTGGCGACGGAACCGGTGTCGAGATGATCGCGACCGATGGCGATGGGCGCGGAGATCTTTCCCTTCTTGACCAGGTCGTTCATGGCTTCGCCCATCTTGGCGCGATCGCCATAGCCGAGCCAGCAGATGCGCGCTGGCAGTCCCTGGAAAGCGAAGCGGCCGCGGGCCAGGCGCATCCAGCGGGTGAGGATTTCGTTGTCTGGGAAAAGTTCGAGAGCGAGATCGTCGGTGACGTCGATATCTTTGGGATCGCCGGAGAGCGCGACCCATCGGAATGGGCCCTGCCCGGTGCAGAAGAGCGGACGGATGTATTCAGGGACGAAGCCTGGGATGAGGAAGGCGTCGGCGCAGCCGGCGTCGAAGGCGAAGCGGCGGATGTTGTTGCCGTAGTCGAAGGTGACGGCGCCGGCGCGCTGGAGGGCGAGCATGGCGTTGACGTGGACAACCATGCTGGCGGTGGAGCGGCGGACGTATTCCTCGGGATCGCGATGGCGCAAGTCCGCGGCTGCGGCGACATAAAGTCCTTGCGGCACGTAGCCGTTGAGCGGGTCGTGGGCGCTGGTCTGGTCGGTTACGACGTCGACCTGGACGCCGCGGCGCACGATTTCGGGAAGGATGTCGGCACAGTTACCGACGAGGCCGACGGATAGCGCGCGGCCTTCGCGGCGCGCCAACTCGCAAAGCCTGAGCGCCTCATCGAGATTTTCTGTGAGAGTGTCGCAATAGCGTGTTTCCACGCGCCGTAGAATGCGGCTGCGATCGACATCGATGGCCAGGACGACGCCGTCGTTCATGGTGACGGAGAGCGGCTGCGCGCCACCCATGCCGCCCATGCCGCCGGTGACGACGAGCTTGTGTTTCAGGGTTCCGCCGAAGTGGCGCTCGGCGAGGGCGGCGAAGGTCTGGAATGTGCCCTGCAATATCCCTTGCGTCCCGATGTAGATCCACGAGCCGGCGGTCATCTGTCCGTACATCATGAGGCCTTTGCGATCGAGTTCGTTGAAGTGATCCCAGGTCGCCCACTTCCCTACCAGGTTGGAGTTGGCGATGATGACGCGCGGCGCCATTTCGTGGGTGGGAAAGACGGCGACGGGCTTGCCGGATTGGACGAGGAGCGTGTCTTCAGGACCGAGGCGCTCGAGTTCGCGAACGATAGCGTGAAAGCACTCCCAGTTGCGCGCGGCTCGACCAATGCCGCCGTAGACGACGAGGTCCTGGGGACGCTCGGCGACTTCGGGGTCGAGATTGTTCATGAGGCAGCGGAGTGCGGCTTCCTGCTGCCAGCCTTTGCAGCGGAGAGTATTGCCGCGAGGGGCGCGAATGATGGGGGACGCGGTGCTGGTGGTCATGAAGGACTCCTGCGAGCTTGCCAGATTGAGAATATACCGGCGCCGAGGGAGTTGCAGCGTCCGACTATGATGGTGTGGCCGTAAGCTGGCGACGATAATCGGCCGCATCAAAGTGGCCTTCGGATTCGCGGATGAGCCCGTCCGGATCAAATAGCCAAGATTCAAAGCCGCTGATGCGAACAGGATTTCCGGTGCCACCGGGGCCGGTATTGGTGCCGGTCAAAGTCCAGTGATATTCGGTGCGATCGACGCGCTCTGTGATGCGGTCCATGAGGATCCGGAGATCGGGAAAGGCGCTCATAAAGGATTGCGCAGCCGCGGTAATAGCAGCCTGGCCAATGGAGGGAGTGCCCTTGTTGATGGTGAGGGAGCCGTCGGGTGAAAAGAATGACGCAACACTGGCGGCGTTCTGACTGCACCATGCGGCGGTGTATTCGAGCGCAAATTGTTGTTTAGATGTTGATATCTCGGGCATGGATGAACATCGTTTCACGGATGGGTATGAAAAGGAAATGCTTTTCAGGTGCAAATGAGATATGTATTCTGGCGAGGCCTGTAATCAAAACGAATGGGACGATTTGATTTGGGGCGAACCAGGATGCTCGACCGCATTCGTCTTTTCCAACACAGCCGAGGGTCAGAAACGCTAGAGGAGCTTTAGGAATGGAACGCGCATACCGCAATCTCGCATACGTTTTGCTTGCGCTTCTCCCTATCTTCGTCGCGGGCTTCTGGATCCCATATTTATCTGAATTCCCCCACTTCGAAGCATCGATCACCTGGGCAGTTCATGTGCATGCGCTGCTGCTCTTCTGTTTTCTCGCGTTGTTGATCATTCAGCCATTTGCGATCCGGTACAAGGCGTTTTCGCTCCATAGAAAGTTAGGAAACCTCTCGAATATCCTGATGCCGTTCATTCTGATCTTTTCCGTTGCGATGGTCTGGAAGGAATATCACGAACATCTGGCGGATGGAGTTTCAACCGCAGCGGCTCGCAACGATGAATTTCTGTCGACCATCCAACTCTTGCTGCAGGCCGTCTTGTACGGTCTTGCGATCGCGACTATTCGAAAACGAGATGTGGCGGCACACATGCGGTACATGATTTGCATCGTGTTGGTGGTGATGCCCGCCGGGCTTGCGAGGACGCTGGGATATTGGTTTGACTTTCGACAGTCCTCGTCACAGACCGTGTGCCTCGCGCTTACCGACATTATTCTCGCGGCATTGATCGTGTACGACAACCGCGGTCATCGGAAAGTGCGACCTTACGTAGAGACACTCTGTGCTTTCGTTTTCATCGAAGCCGTCTGGATCGCCCTTGGGCGACCAATCTAGCAACCACGCGGTTCGAGCGAAAGATAGGGTGCTGAAGCCCTGCTGATTTATCCTTTCCCTCGTGCCAAACACATTAGTGGAGTGCGTACCGAATTTCTCTGAGGGGCGCGACAAGGCGAAGGTAGATGCCATTGTCGAGGCCATGAAGGTGCCTGGAGTTTACCTGCTCGATCGCGAGATGGATGCGGATCACAACCGGTGCGTGATCACGCTGGTGGGCGAGCGGGAGGCTATCCAGGAAGCTGCGATTCGCGGAGTGGGCAGAGCTGCGGAGCTGATCGATCTGACGCAGCATCAGGGCGCGCATCCGCGTATGGGCGCGGCGGACGTGGTGCCGTTTATTCCCATCGACGGCGTGACACTGGAAGACTGCGTGGCGATGGCGAAGCATGTGGGCGCGGAGATCGCGAAGCGGTTCGCGATTCCGGTGTATCTGTACGAGGCCGCCGCGGCGACTCCGGTGCGGCAGAATCTCGAAAATATACGGCGCGGGCAGTTCGAAGGCATACGCGCGGAGATTGAGACGAATCCGGCACGCAAGCCGGATTTTGGCGAGGCGAAGGTGCATCCCACCGCGGGTGCGACCGTAGTGGGAGCGCGGAAGTTTCTGATCGCCTACAACGTGTTTTTGAATACCGCGGATGTCGATGTCGCGAAGAAGATTGCGAAGGCGGTGCGCGCATCTTCTGGGGGATTTCGGTTCGTGAAGGGTGCGGGGTTCCTGGTGCGCGGGATGGCGCAGGTTTCGATGAACCTGACGGACTTTGAACAGACGCCGATTGCGCGCGTGTTCGAGACGGTGAAGCGCGAGGCGGCCCGATATGGCGTGATGCCGGTATCGAGCGAGATTGTGGGACTGATACCAAAATCGGCAATCGAGCAGGCGGCGGAGTGGTTCTTGCAGGTGGAGAACTTTGATTCCTCGCTGATTCTGGAGAACCGGCTGGCGGCGGTGATGGGCGGCAAGACCGCAGTGGGAGGATTGCGCGCAGGTGTTGAGCCGTTTATCGAGCAGTTGGCTGCGCCGACCGCGACTCCGGGGGGCGGCAGCGCGGCAGCAGCGAGCGGCGCGATGGCTGCGGGGCTGGCGCACATGGTGGCGGCGATGTCTCGGGGAAAGAAAGCCTACCTGCAATATGAGGCGCAATTGAGCGAGGCGATCGGACGGCTGGCGACGCTGCGGGAGGAGTTGAAGGCGGCGATCGATGCGGATGCCGAGTCGTACAACGTGGTGATGAAGGCGTATCGCGCTGCGCGAGAGACTGATGACGGCGGCGTCGGTGTGAACGCGGCGCTCAAGCAGGCAACGAGTGTGCCGCTGGGAGTGGCCGAGCGTGCGGCAGAGGTTGCGCGGATTGCGGAAACGCTGAAGCCGATCACGAATCCGAATATGGCTTCGGATCTGACGACGGGGATTGCGCTGGCACAGGCCGCGCTGACGGGTGCGCTGTCGAACGTGGAAATCAACGTGGGATCGATGAAGGCGGGGTTTGCTGAGGATGATGCGTTTGCGAGTCAGGCGCGAGCGCGGGCAGCAAGGCTCAAGGCGTAGGTTGGTTGCAGTTTTAGCGAGTTGGCTGCGCTTCGCGCCATAGCAGGTCAGCAGTTTAGCTAACTTGGGTTTGTCGAGTTTCGTGGTTTCCCACCCTTGCGACAAAGACAAAGGCGTCGCAAGGATGGGGCACCCGGCCTGGCTGAAAGCTTTTGAAGCGCAGGGTAGCAGGGGCTAAAGACCGTCTCAATTCTCGCGAATTATGGCACGACTGAAGTCATGCCCTGCTACAAGTGATTGAGGCAGCAGTTTGTTCTTCGTTCTGCAGAGGTGAAGAGTGCATCGAGCAGGAGGTTTCTATTTTGGTGTTTTTGTTGTTCTGTTCTTAGCCGCAATGTCACAACTGAGTATGGTCGCCGGGGCGCAGCAGAAGACTGCGTTTGTGCGGTTGGAACGTATGACGGGCTCGCGGGCGCTGGCGAACGGGATCGAGATTCGCTCCGGTGTGGCGGTCATGCAGATTACAGCACTGCGCGATGACGTGATTCGGGTGCGCGTAGGTCCGGCGGGACAACTTCCGGAGGACGCTTCGTGGGCGGTACTTCCCTCTTCGCGTACGGCGAGCGCGAATGTGTCGCCGGAGTCGAATGGATCGGCGGTCGGGTTCAAGACGGCGAAGCTGCATGTGGCTGTGCACAGAGATCCGTTTGGCCTTTCGGTCACTGACAATGCGGGCCACGTGATTGCACAGGATCTCCCCGGAAGGCCGATTGAGTATCACGGCGCTTCGTTCCGCGTGTACATGAAGTCACCGGCGGAGGAGCACTACTTCGGCCTGGGCGACAAGCCGGGACCGCTGGATCGACGCAACGAGGCTTTCACTGACTGGAACACGGATGCGTTCGGCTGGCAGCAGTCGACCGATCCGATTTACAAGTCGATTCCGTGGTTCATCACCTTCAACAAGGGCGTGTGCGCGGGAATTTATCTCGATAACACCTGGCGAGCGAGCTTCGACTTCAACAAGGAATATCGCGACGCGTACTCATTCGGATCAGAGGGCGGGCCACTGGATTTTTATATTCTCTACGGGCCTGACCCGAAGGACGTGGTGGAGCGGTGGGCATGGCTTGTGGGGACGACGCCGATGCCGCCCATGTGGGCGCTGGGCTATCAGCAGTCGCGTTATAGCTACTATCCCGAGAGCGAAGTGAAGCGAATTGCGGAGCGGCTGAGGAGCGAGCGCATTCCCGCCGATGTGATCTGGCTGGACATTGATTACCAGTACAAGAACTGGCCGTTCACTGTGGACCCGGTTCGCTTCCCCACATTCAAGCAGATGATCAAGGATCTGCGCGCGGAACATCTGCGGACGGTGGTGATTACGGATCTGCATATCGCCGATCAGCCGCTGGCGAAGTACAAGCCGTTTGAAGAAGGGATCGCCGGCGATCATTTTGTCAAGAATCCGGACGGGACGATTTATGAGGGCGTTGTGTGGCCGGGCAAGGCCGTGTTTCCTGATTTTACGCGGAAGGTTTCTCGCGACTGGTGGGGGACGCTGTACGCGGATTTTGTGAAGCAGGGAGTCGCGGGCTTTTGGAACGACATGAATGAGCCGGCGATTTTTCTGGTGCCATCGAAGACGATGCCGGACGATGTGCAGCACCGGATCGAAGAGCCGGGATTTGCAAAGCGCGTAACCAATCACCTTGAAGTGCACAACATTTACGGGATGCAGAACTCGCGCGGGACTTTTGAAGGGCTGCTGAAGCTGGAGCCTAATCTGCGGCCATTTGTGATGACGCGGGCGAGCTTTGCGGGCGGGAACCGGTATGCGGCGACATGGACCGGAGACAATTCAGCGACGTGGGACCATCTGCGGCAGACGACGCCGCAACTGCTGAACCTGGGGCTGAGCGGTTTTGCGATGGCGGGCGCGGATGTGGGTGGTTTTGCGGGTTCTCCGCAGCCGGAGTTGCTGACACGTTGGCTGGAGGTGGCGGCGTTCCATCCCATCGATCGCGACCACACGGCGATGGGCGCACTTCCGCAGGAGCCGTGGGAGAACGGCACGGCAGAGGACGTGAGCCTGCGACGGCGCTACATCGAGGAGCGCTATCGGCTGATGCCGTATCTCTACACCACGGCCGAGGAGATGAGCCGGACGGGGCTGCCGATCATGCGACCGCTGTTTCTGGAGTTTCCGCATGGCGAGGCCGACGGTGGGCCCCTGGACCTGAGCACAGGCAATGCCTTCATGGTGGGGCCGGATCTGCTGGTAGCGCAGAGTCCGTATCCGGATGAGCAGGACGACTTCCAGGTGGCGTTGCCGCCTTCGAGTTGGTACGACTACTGGACGGGTTCAAGAATCGATCCAACTTCGGGGCGTAAAGGTATTGATAATGCGGCAATTGCACAACCGGAAGTTCACATCCATCGAACCCTGGAGACGCTGCCGGTATTTGTGCGGGCGGGATCGATTCTACCGGAACAGCCGCTCGTGCAAAGTACGGATGAGAAGCCGGAGGGACCTTTGACGCTGCGGGTATATCCGCCGACGACGCTGGGGGCCGACTGTGAAGGATCGCTGTATCTGGATGATGGAGTGAGCTACGACTTCAAGCAGGGCGACTACTTGCGGGAGCAGTTTGCGTGCCGGCTGAGCGCGCAGGGATTGATTGTGACGGTGGCTCCGCGCACGGGCAATTTCCAACCCTGGTGGAAGCTGCTGTCAATTGAGGTGTATGGCGTGACGAAGCCGTACTCGGGAGCGTCGGTGACGGCGCTGGACCGTCCGGGAGCGGCGCCGATCTCGACCAGCTTTGATGCGGAGCATCACCGGGTAACTGCGCTGGCGCCGGATAATCCGAACGGACTGCAACTGCAACTGACATACTGAATGCGTGTTCAGGTTGACGAAGCCGACGACCGAGGAGATGGGGCGTCTGGTTGAAACGGCGTCTCGCGTCCTGTTGAAGCCTGACTATCTGAACGTTGAGGGTCGATTGCTGACGGGGCAGGCGCTTTCCGGGTTTGAGATCGACCAGATGCGAACACAGATCGGCACGGGCAAGCAGGCGTTTGAGAATGCGATTCGCGGCTTTGAGAGCTGGATGCAGTTTGACCTGGGCTGGGTGCGGATTGCGAATCCTACAACGCGCATTGAAGTTGGAGCAATCGCGGCAGTGGGGGTTCGCAGCCTGGGGCTCTGGTCGTTGAACCTCAGCCAGCTTGTCGAAACGGTTCGGACGGGCACTCATTTCGGATTCGTGTACAAAACGACCCCGAATCACGTTGAAGACGGCGAAGAACGGTTTGTACTCACCTATGAATCATCTACAGGCGGGGTCTGGTATGAGACAGAAGCAGTGTCGCGGCCGCGGGACGTGCTTGCACTCTTCGGATACCCGGTGACACGAGCATTTCAACACCGGTTTGCACGAGATTCGCACCGACGGATGCGGGAAGTCTCCTCAATGAGTTCTTGACTCCTATTAAGACGCGTATCCGAGGATCTGGCATGTTGCACCGCTGAAACTGGTACCCTAGAGGCATGAAATTCGGCGTTCTGGTCTTTCCCGGCTCCAATTGCGATCACGACACTTACAACGTGATTGCGGAGATTGCGCACCAACCCGTAACGATGCTCTGGCATGATTCGGAGGATCTGAAGGGCGTGGATGCGGTGCTGGTTCCGGGCGGGTTTGCGTATGGGGACTATCTGCGCACTGGGGCGATTGCGCGCTTCTCGCCGGTGATGCAGTCGGTGCAGAAGTTTGCGGCCGGCGGCGGGCTGGTTCTGGGCATCTGCAATGGATTTCAGATCCTGACTGAATCGGGGCTGCTGCCTGGGGCGCTGATGCGCAATGCAGGGCTGAAATACATCTGCAAACAGGTACATCTTCGCGTGGAGACAGCAAACAGCCCATTTACAAATCAGCTCACCAAGGGCGAGGTGCTCGAGATTCCCATCGGCCATATGGAGGGCAATTACTTTTGCACTCCGGAAGAACTGAACCGTCTGGAAGGAGAGGACCGAATTGCGTTTCGGTATGCGACACCGCAAGGCGAGATCACCGCGGAAGCGAACCCAAATGGATCGTTGAGCAATATTGCGGGAATCCTGAATGAGGGCCGGAACGTGCTGGGAATGATGCCGCATCCGGACCGTTCGAGCGACAAACTGCTAGGCTCTGCAGACGGCTGGAAGATCTTCGCATCCATGGTGGAAGCACTGGCAACCCGCTGAGCGGTGCGAAGGACGTAGAAAGCCGGGACCCATGATCGACATTCACACCCATTTGATTTACGGCGTCGACGACGGTTCACCTGATCTGGAGACTTCGGTCGAGTTGATCGGCACGGCGATCAGCGAAGGTGTGACGCATCTGGTATGCACTCCGCATGCAAGCGAGCGCTATCCCTACCAGCCGGAGGTGAACCAGCAGCGACTCGCGGAGCTCAGAGCACGGGTTGGCAACACCGTCAAACTCAGCCTTGGCTGCGACTTTCATATGAACGCGCAGAACATTGCCGATGCCCTCGAGAATCCCTTCCGGTACTCCATCGACGGGAAAGGTTATCTGCTGGTTGAATTCCCAGATATGCTGATTCCGCATCAGCTGACCACCGCGTTGAACCGGCTGCGGAACGCGGGGTACACGCTCATCATTACGCACCCTGAGCGGAACCCGGTATTGCAGCATGACCCGGAGGTGCTGGCAGAGTGGATGCGGGACGGGTGCCTCGTACAGGTAACATCGGCGTCGCTGTACGGCCGATTTGGCCGCAATGCGAAGGCGTTTGCGGATGCACTGCTGGAGCGCAACTGGATTCATTTCCTGGCCAGCGATGCGCATCATCCGAAGTGGCGGCCGACGCACCTGAAGAAGGGCTACGACTACGTGGCAGCGAGGGCGGGAGAGGATACAGCGCACCGGCTGTACGTCGCGAATCCGCGCGCGGCGGTTGAGGGTGGGAAGTGGCCGGTGCAGCCGGAACCCATTGGGCTATGGGAGGGTAAGCCGCTGAATTTTGAGCTGCAGTCGGAACCGAGAGGCCGGCAGCGAGACGGGGATGGGTCTCAACCAGCAAAGAACAGTGGCAAAGGATTCTGGAAGCGATTGTTTTCGCGGTGAGAATCTCTCTTCTCTAGCGCAGGTTAGAGGCCGAGGCCGCCGTCGACGGTGAGTACCTGCCCGGTGATGAAGTTGCTGGTGGCCGCGAAGAAGGCCACGGCTTCAGCTACATCCTTCGCGGCGCCGTTACGCTGCATGGGTGTTTTGGCGGCGAATCTTTCGGTGACCGGCTGCCCCTTGTCTTCGTCGAATTCGATCCACCCCGGAGCGACACAATTGACAGCAACTTCAGGCGCGAAGGATTTAGCCATGGCCTCGGTGAGCATGTGCAGCGCAGCCTTCGAGGCGCAGTAATGCGCGTGGCCGGGCCAAGCGCGCAGGCCGCCCAGTGAGCCGATGTTGATGATGCGGCCATGAGAGGCGCGCAGATATGGCAGGGCCTCGCGGGCGACGAGAAACGGGCCTCGCGCGTTTGTTTCAAATACGGCGTCCCATTGATCGAGGCTCATCGTGTCGAGGGGGACAGATTCGTAGATGGCCGCGTTGTTCACCAGAATATTGAGATGCCCCTGGAAGTTGATGCAGTTGGCGACAGCATAGCGCACCGACGATTCAGAACGCACGTCGCATTCAAGAGCGATGGCTTGCCTGCCTAGCTGGTGAATGAGTTGGAGAGTGTCTTCGGCTTCTGTTTTGGAATTGCGGTAGGTAATGGTCATGTCGGCGCCCGCGGATGCCAGCTCAAGCGCGATGGCGCGACCGATGCGCCGTGCGCCACCGGTGACCAGCGCCGCTTTTCCGAGGAGGGGTTGGCTGATCATGGCGGCGCTCGCACTGGTTTGGTTGCGGTTCAGGGTTGGTGGATTACTGCGGTTTCGATGGCGGATTGCTCGACGGGCTACCAGAATCTTCGGGCTTGTCCTTCGACGCGTCCTTCGGGGAATCCGAATTATCTTTCTTGTCGTTCTTCTCGGCGTCCTGTTCGTGGTTCTTGTAGATGGAGTACTGCTCTCCGGGGCGCTTGAGGCGAATGCCGAACGTGAGGTCCGCCTTGTCAATCATGTAGTCCTGGCCGTAGGTCTTGTAGCCCTTGGCGATGATCTGGAGACGCATTTTTGAGCCTGTTGGAAGGACGTCAATGACCGATTTTCCATCCTCATTGGTCTTGAGTTCCATGTTACCTTTTTCGCCAAGGAGCTGAAAGATGACCGCGGCGTTCTCGATTGGCTTGGAGTCGGTATCGCGAACGACGGTGACCTCGATGTGGGAGGTTGGCGGCGGGGGTTTGTACTTGCGGCCGCGGTGGGCTGAATCCTGCGCGGAGAGGCTGATACCGGAGACTGCCACGAGGGCGACGGCGAGGGTGAGAGAGCGAAAGGAAGAACAAGACAACATGCGAGTATTGTATCCGCTGGCGTGCGTTCAGAGCGAGAGATGAGCCGGGCCCGGGAATTGGGGATTTGAGCGAGCTTGGCGGGAAGATTCTGATTTGAAGTTGTTTGCGGGCGTGCCGAGAGTGAAGGGATCTCTGGGTTGGTCCCACCAGGGATTGAACGAGTTTAGGAGAGTCCGCGAGCAGGTAAACTGGAAAGGAAGAGGTCGCTATGCCAGAGATTCAGCGCAGGAAGACACCCACGGTCAAGATCGGCAACGTTCGCGTTGGCTGGGAGGTGCCGGTGGTGGTGCAGTCGATGACCAATACCGACACCGCCGACGCTGCCGGAACCATCGAGCAGGTAGCTGCGCTGGCGATGGCCGGATCAGAGATCGTGCGCGTTACGGTGAACAATGAAGAGGCCGCAGCTGCGGTTCCGGCGATCATGGAGGGACTGGACAAGCGCGGGATTCGGGTGCCGATCGTGGGCGACTTCCACTACAACGGTCATCTGCTGCTGAAGAAGTTTCCGGAGACGGCAAGGGCGCTGGCAAAGTATAGGATCAATCCGGGCAACGCTTCGATCGGAAAGAAGGACAACGACAATTTTCAGGTGATGGTGGAGTGCGCAGTTGAGAACCAGAAGCCGGTGCGTATCGGCGTGAACTGGGGGTCACTGGACCAGGCGCTGCTGACGCGCATGATGGACGAGAACAGCAAGAAAACCGATCCCCTTCCCGCGCGCGACGTGATGATGGAAGCGATGGTGGTGAGCGCGCTGGAGTCGGCCAAGGCCGCCGAGCGCTTCGGACTGCGGCCGGATCAGATCATTTTGTCGGCGAAGGTGAGCGGGGTTCGCGATCTGATCGATGTGTATACGAATCTGGCGTCGCGCTGCAATTATGCGCTGCACCTTGGGCTGACCGAGGCCGGCATGGGAGCGAAGGGGTTGATCGCGTCGACAGCCGGGCTGGCTCCGCTGCTGCTGGCTGGAATTGGCGATACGATTCGCGTGAGCCTGACGCCGAAGCCGGGAGGAGATCGCACCGAAGAGGTGCAGGCGGCGCAGCAGATTCTGCAGTCGCTCTCGATTCGCAGCTTTATGCCGCAGGTGACCAGTTGCCCAGGATGCGGGCGCACCACGAGCACATACTTCCAGGAACTGGCCGAGCAGATCCAGAGCTACTTGCGCACGTCGATGCCGGAGTGGCGGAAGAAGTATCCGGGCGTGGAAGAGCTGAAGCTGGCGGTGATGGGATGCGTGGTGAACGGGCCGGGCGAATCGAAGCATGCCAATCTTGGCATCAGCCTGCCGGGCACGTTTGAAGAGCCGAAAGCGCCGGTGTACGTGGATGGGAAGCTCTACACGACGCTGCGCGGCGACACGATTGTAGCGGAATTCAAGACCATTCTCGATACCTACGTGCAGAGCCACTATGGGCAGAAGCGCGAGGACCTGGTGGGGACGCGGTAAAGACAGAGAATAGGATTCGGCGCCCGCAACTCTTAGGATGCCGAAGGCGCGCGGAAGGGATTCTCGATTCGCAAGCCTTCAACAACCTGTCCGTGCTGCAAGTCTTCAGTCAAGAGCTTCGAGCACCGCGCCTCAACTGCGGCGGCTACGATCAGGCCATCCCAAATGGAAAACCCGTATCTATTGCACAAAGCCAGAGCATGCAGGTGCGTTTCGATGCTTTGAGGTCTGGGGTTCCCACAGAGAATCACGATGTTCTCGATCACTCGTTGAACTTCCACCCAGTTCATTGCAAGCTTGACCCGTGCCACCGACGCGAACTCATTTAAAACCTGAACACCTACCACTCCGCCGTCAAGCAGCAACTGCCTCGCGGTTGCGGTTCGATGGTCCCCTTCGCTGCTGGCATAGACAAGAACATTTGTGTCCAGGAATACGTCTCCGCTCATCGCGCCCTCTGGCCCTTGCCTTGGCTCTTGTTCTGGTTCTCGCGTCGCATCATGCCACGATCATGGATCTCGTCGCGATTGAACTTATAGTCAGGTGGAAGCGGCCGGGCCAGTTTCCGGATCGCTTCAATCGCATCCTGGCGCCGAAGGTCCCGGGTGACTTCGAAAGAGTGGTCCCCGGTCACTCTGATTTGCGCATCCTCGTCAGGAGAGATCCCCAGCTTTGCGACCACCTCGGCAGGAATTCGTACGGCTATGCTATTGCCCCATTTTGCGAATTTCAGAGCGCACCTCCGGATATACATTTAAATTGTATATCATTAATATGTCATTTGTATATCCGGCAGGTAACGCTAATATTTATCTGAGATCGATGCGATTTCCATTACAAACTCCGCCCGTTGTGCGCTAGGATTCTCGCATTCCCCGGAATGTGAGTTGCAATGGGGCGCCTGGCGCTGATTCTCTTGTTGTGTCCGCTGGCGGTCTCCGCCGCGCATCCGAAACCTTGCATAAATCAGGATGACGCCGCAAAGCTGGTCAACAAGGATGTGTGCATTAATGCGCATGTCTACGACGTGGTGGAGTTGGCGGATGGGACGCGTTTTCTGGATGTGTGCCCGCCAGATACTCCGGATGAGAAGTGCCGGTTCACGATTGAGAGCCTGCGGGAGGATCGCTATGAGGTAGGCGAGCTGCGCAAATTCCGCAATAGCGATGTACATATTCGCGGCATGGTGCAGCCAATGCATGGGCGCAACGGGATGCTGCTGAGCCATGCGCGGCAATTCTATGGAGGGCCTCCGAAGTTCAAGCCGAATCCGAAGCTGCTGCGCGGATTCTCGGGCGATCAAGCGAAGCCGCCGGTTGGCGATCCGAATCTGCGGCCGCATGGCGGGCATCGGGCGTTCATGAATTCGCGGGATCAGGAAACTCTACCCGGCAAGTAGCCCTGCGGGCGCTATCGAATGCGCCACGGGATCATGGCCCGCTTGAGTTCAGCCAGCGGATAGAGGGTGCCGCGCCATGCCACGCCTCCGCGTTTGATGGTGAGAAACATCGAGCGCATGAAGGACCACGCCAGGATCAATACCGTTGGCGCGTAGAGAATCGCGAGCCTCGGAGAAATGCCATTCAGTTTCCGGTTTGCATAGAAACTCATTGCGACGCTGCCATAGAGCGTGAGGCACGCGCCCACGCCCCACGGTCCTGCTGTGAGCGCCAAAAGCGGCACCACGGCCTGCAACACAAGCATGACGGAAGATGCGACTGTTATCCCAATACTGTAGCGATTTCCGGCGAACGCGTTCTTCTCAAGCAAACGGACGATTCCCAGCGGGCCTTGAATCCACGCAATCTTTACGAGCCCGGGCCCCAGCACCATCATCGATTTCCGATGCAATTCGTTTTTCACAAGCCAGCCTAGCGATATGTCTTCCACAATCTCCATGCGCAAGCGCTTCATGCCGCTGAAAGCTTCGACAGCATCAGCGCGCAGCAGGTTGAAACCGCCGACGCCGAAGAAGTCTTTTGCGTTAGGGTCCTGAACTTTCCACATGCGTGCAGCCCATTGACCAAGAGCCTGGATCGACCCTTGCACGCCTGCCGCCAGCACGCCTTCATGCGTCAAGGTGGGAACGAGGACGAAATGATCCGCACCTGTTTTCGTGGCCGCGCGCAGCGCCAGTTCCAGCGCATCCGGCGCGAAGTTGACGTCTCCATCGGTGAAAAGGAGCCATGGGGCCTGAGCGCGCGCGACGCCGAGGGCCAGAGCGTGTGGTTTTCCAAGCCAGCCCTGAGGCAGTTCTCGATTGTGGATGACCTCGAGGGTGTTCTGGCTATTGTGCGAACTCGATGCCACCTCATCCATAAGCCGGCCGGTGCGATCTTCCGAACGGTCGTCGATGGCGACGATCTGCGCACGAACCCCGTTGGAGTGAAGGAGCGATTTGAGAGTCGTCTGAATTGAATCCTGCTCGTCGCGTGCAGGAACGATAACGGTGACATCGGGGCCAGGGCTTGCGGGCAATGCCGGGAATTGATCTTTGTCAATTTCGGTCAGATCCAGGACCGACGCCATTCCGCGCAGGGCCGTCACGGAGCGATACAGCCAGCTCATTGCCATCAGCCACGCCAGAACGATCAGCGTGAACCGAAGCACCTCAATGGAAGCCATGCTGCAAGTATTACGCACGGCGGGAGGCAAGCTAGAGAGGGATATCTTCCAGTTGCGGCGCAAAGCGCGAGCCGACGAGCAGGATTGCGCAAGAGAGGACGAGGGAGACGAGCGTGGCTCCGAGGCCGATGCGCAGGGTTGAGTGGTCGGCAATCTTGCCGATGATCTGGGGCGAGAAGGTATCGCCGAAGAAGTGGATGCAGAAGAGGTTTAGCGAAACCGCCGTGGCGCGGACGGGTGCGGAAACGGAGTTGACGATAGCGGTGTTGAGCGGGCCGGTGTTGAGGAAAAGGAAAAACTCCGCCGCGAAGAGCGCGGGGATGGCCCAGCGGCTGGGGCCGAAGAAGAGCAAGATGCCGCAGGGGAGCGTGAGGGCAACGCTCCAAAAGCTAAGCAGGTAGAGGGCGCGGTGGTTGGTCCGGAGCCAGCGCTGGGCGATCCAACCGCCGATGGCTGTGCCGAGGATGCCGTCGATGACGGTGCTGGCGCCGGCGACCTGGCTGGCTTTGGCAACAGAGAGGCCGATGGGATTGTGAAGAAATTCGGGGACCCAGTTTGAGATGCCGCCCATGGCAAAGGTCAGCATGGCGAGGCCGAAGGTTGCAGTGAGGAAGGCGAGATTGCCGAAGAGACCGGCGAATGTCGCGCGATCGGTTGTCGGCTTGATATGGTCCTGCGCGCCGCGTGCGGGCTCCCGGCCAAGGAACCCGTAGAGGGCCGCAACGATTAATCCGGGAATGGCGCAGATGAAGAAAGGCTGTCGCCAGCCCCACATCGATCCCATCTGACCGCCCGCCATGTAGCCAAGAGCTGCGCCTACAGGAATCGCAGTGTAAAAAACGGAGAGGATGCGATTGCGATCGCGCTCGGGATAGAAGTCGGCGATGACAGCGGGCGCAAAGATGCCGAAGGACGCTTCGCCTATGCCGACGATGGCATGGCGGAAATAGAGAGTCCAGTAGCTGTGAACCCAAGCGGTGCTGAGCGTGGCGAGGCTCCAGAGCACGGCCCCGGCAATGATGAGTGGCTTGCGGCGATAGCGGTCGCCCAGCCAGCCCGTGAGAGGCGCGGCCAGCATGTAGACGATAAACATGGCCGTGGTGAGCGCACCCATCTGCTCGCGGGTGGCGTGAAATTCACTTTGAACGAGGGAGAGTTCGCCGGGGAGGATGTAGCGGTCGATGTAGTTGAGGAGGTTGAGGGCGATGAGCAGGATGAGCGTGGGGAGGGCGGGACTGATGCGCGCGGGTGCGGATGAAGTCGCTGTCGCCAAGCTGGATGGTCCTCGGTTTTGAGTATCCCATGGCGGATTGCGAGGGGATACTTCCCTAAGAACCAACTCCAACTTGACATCCAAGGATTCATGGAAGACTGGCGGGTGACAATGATCTGCTCTATTGCCGGAATAGTAATTACTGGCACGGTCCGTACTGGCATGGTCCGCCGCCGAAGCCCAACGAGGTTGTTGAGGAGTACAGAGGAAACGTTCCAGGAAAATTCGCACAACCGGTATCGATTTAGGGAAGACGATACCGGTGAGATGGTTATTCGCCCGCAACGCCGAATGGCGGCGCAAAGGGCGTTTCCATTACTAATTCAGGCAAGAACTTCACCGGACAACTCTGACAGTGCGCAATTTTCGATGAAAGCACAAACTCAATTCGCGCGACGCAAAGTGCTCTGCAGGTTGCCCTTTTCTGTCCGATCCGTTCTACGGGTTGCGTTTGCTCTGGAGCAGTCCGCTGTCAATTGCTCTTCGCGGTGATCACGGGTTGCACATGTAGGCTGCTGGAAGCGCGCGTGACTCGAATACACCGTCGCCCGCAAAGGGAATACCCAATGCGAGGAGAGCGGAGTGAGGTAAGCTTACTTGCGCTCCAATTATCTTGCGAGCCTTCCCCATCTCTTTCCAGACCTGAATCGCCGCATCATTCATATAGAGGAGCCGCATCTGCACGTGACTCTCTCCGCGGAGACTATAGATGCTGATTATCCTCAAGAGATTTGTCTGCCCTGACTGGAGCAAGTGTGTCCCATGGTGACCGCCGACGCATTCTCGAGGTTCTGCACGTCTTCGCCGCTTTGCGAAATGATTTGAAAGTTCGGAGCTACCGCGGCGTGCTTTTCCATAAGACATCGCAGAAGATCGTTCGATGTGTGAATCCAGTCCGATATCGGAACGCTCATACGGCACCTCGCAGCGAAAGCCAGTAGAAGCGCCGCCAGCAGAACATGCAGCGTACCGGCCGAAGGGCAAACATGGCCCAAAGCCCGTCAAGCGAACGTAACTCACCGGGTTTGAATTGCACCGAGTTGCAGCATGGGCAAACTCGTCGGGGCCACAGAACCCGCGGCAGCCAATTTGGCCAAGTCGTGGTTGCAGCAGTCATCCGGAACTTCCTTTCAATGAAATGACGGCATGTATCATCGCGCAATTCCGTCTCCCGAACTGGGATTTGCTTCCAACCAGGAGAGGAGCGCGTGGATGCTGCCAGTGGCCAGTGCGACGCACGAATCGGCTGCACCGTAGTAGAGATTGATGGTGTCCCCGTCATCTCCAATCGTCTGTCCACACGGAAACACGACATCGTTCACGTCTCCGCTACGTTCATAGGGAGCTTCCGGGCCGAACATCCAGGATTCTCCCCGCTGGAGGCAAACGTCCGGCCTTTCCAGATCGAAGAGTGCGAGGCCGAGTCGATAGATACTTCCAGACGCAGTTTGGCGCACCCCGTGATAAATCATCAGCCATCCCTTTGGAGTTTCGATCGGCGGGGAACATAACCCGATCTTGTTCGCGTCCCACCACCCGCCGCGTCGCGCTTCCAGGATGACTTTATGACTGCCCCAGTGCCTCAAATCCGGCGAATATGAAATCCACATGTGGGCTCCCAATGTGGTTACCGGACGATGGATCATGGCCCAGTAGCCGTTGATCCTCCGCGGGAGCAATGCGGCATCTTTGTCTTCGGGCGGCATGATTACGCCGTATCGATCATAGGTTCGGAAGTCTTTCGTGAGGGCCAGTGAAACTCCGGGACCGCCGCGAGCAAACGAGGTGTACGCCACCGCGTATTGCTCGAGTTCCGGGACGTAGGTGATGCGGGGATCTTCGATGCCCCAGATTTCTTCAGGGTATTGATGCGGGCTTGCAACGAACGTGGGTTCCTGGTCGATGCGCCATCCATCGATACCATTGGCAGAACGTGCGGCACACAGATGTGAAATGCCACGCCTGTCCTCCACGCGGCACAACAGCAATGTGTCTCCATCGTCGAGACGCACAGCCCCGGCATTGAACACGCTATTGATCGCATAGGGCCAATTGTCCCTGCTTAGAATCGGATTGTGACTGTAGCGTGTGAGAAGAGGGATTTCGCTGGATTCGAGAGCCAGTGAATTGTGAAACGGAACTGTTGCGGTATTCGGATTCAACAAGGAACGCTCATTTCCGGGCATGTTTTTTCTGCGCTTGTTTCAGGTGATGCCTGCATGTCAAGCTGGGCCATCAGGAAGGAGAGCGTAGATTCAGCTCCCTGATTCTCATTCACACGATCTGGGTGGAGTCCGTCTTTGCATCCGCCGGTTGTGGCATCGTACAGCGCCACGCGGAGGTCGTTCTTGCCGAGGAACCAATCGAATACGCGATGAGCTTCAGCGCACCAATGCTCTTCCCCCGTCAGCCTGTATGCCTCAAGACAGGCAGAGATTGTGGCGCAAGCTTCGACCGGTTGCTGATCAAAACGAGGCCTCTCGTTGCCCTCACTGAAGGATCCGTTGGCACCAATTGGCACAAAGATTCCATCGTCGGCGCGGTGCTGTGCCGCGACGAGCCATTCCAGCGACTCGACTCCCGCAGCAAACATTTTCTTGTTTTGACTGTGCCACCCAGCCAGAATAAGCGCTTGCGGCAACCTTGCATTTGAGTAGGAGAGGCTCTTCTCAAACCAGCGCCATGTGTCATTGGAGCTTCGTTCGTAAACATCCAGCAGACAATCAGCCAGCGTGTTGCGATGGCTCTGAATCTCTCTGTCGCCTGGGAAGCGTCCAAGATATGTTTGCATTCCGAGCACACTGAATGCCCATGCGCGCGGACTCGTAAACTTCATCGCTGAAGGAACCGCAGCTTCGAAGAGTCTTCCTGCCGCACCACGCAATCCGGCATCCTGAGATTGCTCCAGGACAGTTCCCAAAGCCCAAAGAGCACGGCCATGGCTGTCTTCTGAACCAATCTGCTCTAGCCAATTACGGTCGTAGCTCAGGAAGTTTCTGAAACGCCCCGCATCGGAGTTGAACGCGAGCCACAGAAAAGCGAGGTACCGCCGAGAGAGATGCCTGGATTCGTTCACATTCTCCAGCCGAGTGGAAACAATGAGCGCGCGAGCGTTGTCGTCTGTTGTATAGCCCTCGCGTGAATTGGGCACAGAGAAGATCGCATGCTGCAACATGCCAGTGTCGTCTGTCATGGTCAAAAGATGGCTGGTGTTGAGTTCGGGTAGACGATCTCCTGACTCTGCCGGTATCACAACCAAATCGTCTGGGTGAGTGGCCTTCGGGTGTAGAGAGCGCTCGAACCGTGCACGCTGAAAACTCGCCATGTAGGCCTTCGCCGTTTTCGGCCAGGTTGTTCCGCGGGAGTGGAGATAAGCCCTCTTGCGCATCGCATGGCGCTCTGCGTCGTTCTCCAGGAGAGCGAGAACTGCCTCGGAGATGGCGTCTGGTTTATCAAAGGGAACCATGACGCCTCTCTTCTCCGCAAGCAACTCCTTGGCATGCCAATAGGGCGTAGAGATGATCGCTTTGCCTGCTCCCAGTGCAATGGCGAGCGTGCCGGAGACGACCTGAGCTTCCTGCCTATAAGGAGTGATGTAGATGTCCGCCGCTCCCACGTGCTCCACAAGCTCTTCCGCGCTCACAAAACGATTGTTGAGGATCAGGTGATCGCTGACGCCGAGCTGTTCTGCCAGCGCCTGCAGGCTTTCGCGATAGCGCTCGCCTTCGCGCCGCCGGATGTGCGGATGCGTCACGCCAGAAACGATATAGACCACGTTTGGATGGCGTTCCAGAATCGCGGGCAATGCTTGAATCACGTTCTCAATCCCCTTGTTCGGGGATAAGAGTCCAAAAGTGAGCAAGACGGATTTGCCTTCGGTGCCGAACTTGTCCTTGAAATAGTTTGGATCCATGAACGGGAGATCCGGTACGCCATGCGGGATAACGTCTATCTTCCCGCCCGGAACCGCATACACATCGCGAAGAAGCTGGGCGGCGAGTTCGCTCATTACAACCAGACGGTCAGAGAGTTGGGCGATTTCTTCGAGGACAATGCGCTGATTTGGGTCGGGCTCGCGTAGAACTGTGTGTAATGTCGTCACCAGCGGCATTTTCAATTTGCGAAGCAACGCCAGAATGTAGCGGCCGGCGACACCTCCAAAAATGCCATACTCATGTTGCAGGCAAACAAGATCGTTGCCATTGAAGTTGAGGAACTCTGCAGCTCGCTCGTATGACGCTAGATCTTCTTGCGCCAGCTCAAGACGAACCTGCTCCGGGTATTCGTAACTTGAATCGGGATCGTTGACCGGAATCGCAAAGAGGCGTCCTTGTCCATATTCGTCCGTAAGAGCATTGCATAGGTCGGTCGTGAATGTTGCGATGCCGCACTCGCGCGGCAAATAGTTTCCCACAAACGCAATGCGCGTCGGCAGAGGCAGGGAGCCCGCTTCAAATGGGACAGAGAAGGATGCCGCCGGAAGTGCTCCTTCAACAGGCTTTATAGAATTCTTCGTATCTGGAAATGGCATTCTTCCTGCTTTCAGTGTTGATCCGCGTCGTGCATGGTGCACTGCACCCACTACTCGCAGATCGGTAAATCAGCATTTGGCTCTCGTATCTCCGGCAGCTTATCGTGCAGGAATTGCCAACGTGTGTCTCTCGACAACAACGTCCAGCGATGTGTTTTGCTGAATCTGCCGGGCTTCCATTGTGACGTTCGCGATGTAGAAGCCTGGGAACCGCGAGATCCGAAGAGAATCAAACTCCGCGGCATTGAATCGCTTGTTGATGCCGCTCAGCGCACGAGCTAAGGCTCGATGAATCGCAAGTTCTTCTGTTAGCCCGTATCCTTGGCGCGAACAGGATACCTGCACCCACATGAAGTGCCAGCCAGCTCTACGGATCATCACATCGAAATTCGACGCTTCAATCTTTTCAACATGAGTCCAATTGTCACAAAAGGGTTCTCGAAGCGGGTCAACACGATCCGGTAAAGTGCACCGGCCGCGCAAAAAAATGGAATGCAACATCACGCTTTTACGCTTTTTGAAATGACAATTGGAGTGGTATCCGGCTTATTGGGAGTGGAAATATTCAGTGGGTTCTCGACCGACTCGTTTCCTTTGGGATCTTCGCTTGCCGGGTCCTCATGTGCGAAATCTGTTGCATCTGACTGGCCCACCGGTCGAGCCAGATGTATCTCGCTGCGGTGGCGGGCAGAGAGGTGATTCTTTACGTCTGCTTTCTTGATAAGGCTCATGGCAACTCCAGTCTCTCGGTTGCTTGCTTGGAAGATGCTCGTCTGAAGCGAAACCTGGAGTGCCGAAGGCGAGAAGGGGAAACGGACTCACTTCTAAGCATACTCTGACCACAGCTCGCGTGCCGGAATGCCCCAAGGGGATTCTGCTTAGGTTGTTTTGATATCGCTACGCACTCCGAAACCGTCGAATCGGTTTACGCCTGAATGTTCTGACCGTCTTACTCGAGGACTCAGGAATGACTCCTGGAAATGGGATTGGTGGTTTTTTAGCATTGTGCTCTGGCAGCTGGTCGAGCAGGACAACATTGAGCAGCGACTTATGCACCTGGATCCGGCCACTATAGCTAATAAAACCAAGCTTGCGAAAGCGATTCATAAAGAAGCTCACGCGGGATCGCGTGGTGCCGATCATATCCGCCAATGTCTGCTGCGTAATCGATGGGATAAAAGTTGCCGGTTCACCCGGCTTACCAAACTCCGCCATCAACAGGAGAATCCGCGCCAGGCGTTTTTCGCTGGAGTTGAAAAGCTGATCGACAAGATCAGCCTGTACTCGCATACTGCGGACCAGAAGAAACCTGAGGAATACGTCGGCAAAAGTCGGCTCATCATGCATTACGCGAATCATCTCTTCTCTGCCGATTCTTAGCGCTGTGCAAGAATTGACGGCAGTCGCAGTGGCCAGGTGCAAGCCCACGATCGCTGCCAGTGATTCCTCTCCAACAAAATCGGTAGCAGATAGAAGGGTAATCGTAGCCTCTTTACCGTTCTCGGATACAACGGTGAGTCGTGCTCGGCCTTTCTGCAGATAGAACACCGAGTCTGCTGCGTCTCCCTGGCAAAAGAATGTCTCCTTCGGGTTCAACTCGATAATTCGTCGGCCAAGCCCGGCACTTGCCAGAAAGGCGGCGGGGTCGAATGTTTTGTGGTTAGGGCTCGTCAAGGCATTCCCTCGTTGTAGACCATTGCTTGTGTGGACTAATGGCCGTGCCATGCTTTGCCGGCGGCAAGCCGCAATTGCCTCTTTGGGCATAGTCGCAGTATGTGGATAGACGCTCACAAATCGTCCGTACCTACCCTCTGTCCATCATCCCTCGCATCGAACGCTCGCGTCTGATCAATATTGCTCACCTCGTTATGAAGCCAACGAAAGCCTGTAATCTGGAGTGCCGAATTCAACTCATTAGCATCAACTCGATCCTGTGCAGACTTCACGACTTGGGCGCAAAATGTAGCGACCAGGCAGATTTATATCGAGCTGCGAGGAATAAAAGGCGACGTGTTGTACATCATCTTGAAAGCTCCCACCTACTGAGGACCAAATCTGTGTACTAATGCTCATCTTCCGCAGATATCGCGATCGATCAAGCGTGCGGCGTATTGTAAATGGGTGCTTTTCTGAAAGGACGTCGAAGCCCTGGAGAGGTGGCAAGGCTGTCTATCATATGCCAGGCGGCGGAGCAGGTTTGCTCCACCGCCTGATGTTGCAGTCTGAAAATTACTTGTGGTCGCCGCCGGCATGTTTGCCTTCGCCTTTGTCGTGTGGTCTGCCGTGAGCTTGGCCGCCGCCACCGTGTGATGGGCCGCCACGCGGCGCTGCGTTGTGCGAATTGCCGTGAGATGGACTAGGACGCCCTCCACCAGCATGGGAAGCGCCGCCATTCATGCGCGCTCCGTCTCCGCGCGGCGACTCCCGGTGGCCGTCTTGACGGCCACCATAGGCGGCACGCCCAACTCCCCCATGGTATCTTCCGCCGCCATCGCCGTTGAAGCGATGGCCTCCCCAGCCGTGGCTATAACCCCAGCCGGACCATGGACCCATTCCCACGAATATTCCATTGTAGAAATAGCCCGATCCGTAATACCCCATCGGCGCGCAAGAGTAGGGCGCATATCCGTAATAACCGTATGAGCAAACGGGTTGAACACCGATGTTGATGGAAATCTGCCCTTGAGCTATTGGCATCAAAGCCAGGCCCGCAAGCAACGCTGTTGTTGAAACAAGAATCTTGATTCCGCGCATATGTACCCCTCAGGGTGTCCACGGTTCCTTTTGTTGTGTGGAATGCCCTGTTGCCGTTGAGAACTATCCGGCAACATCAGCCACCATAAGGAAGTTGAAACCGTTGATGGTGCGTCCCGATAAACATCGGAGCTTTTTGTGTAATCCTTACGTTTTTTACTCTAGGTGTCTATGTCGAAAGAGTCTGAGCAAAAGAGACCTTTATGCTGCACTTAACGATGGCATCGGAGAAAGCGATCGTTCAATTTCGCTCACTTTAGCTGTGATCAATAATTCGTAATAATTCGTAATTCCCAAGTAGAGCGCTATTGCTCAGACAGATGCACACAATCTCCCTATTGTGAGAAGTACCTCGTGCGCCTTAGTGCGCGGAAAACAAACGCCGATGCGCACAGGTAGAAAATGGTGTTTCGAATGAAGAAAGCTATCACCTTAGTTGCATTACTCAGCCTGACCAGCATCGGCTGGGCGGGAACCAATCGCGAAGCGACCAACGACCGGTTGGACCATGCGGGCAGCGTTTTGCACGAGATCATGGCCGCGCCGGATAAAGGCATCCCGGAAGAAGTTCTGGAACATGCAAAATGTATTGCCGTCGTTCCCCATCTCCTCAAGGGCGGCTTTGTGTTCGGTGCAGAAAATGGCCGCGGTGTCGCCACCTGCAGGACCGGTGACGGCTGGAGCGCGCCAATGTTCTTTGCCATTACGGGCGGCAGCTGGGGCTTACAGATCGGTGTCGAAGGTGTGGACCTCGTCATGATTATCCAGAATGAGCGGGGAATGAAACAGCTGCTCTCGAACAAGTTTGAATTGGGTGCTGACGCCTCCGTGGCAGCCGGCCCGGTAGGCCGCCATGCTTCGGCCGACACCGATTGGAAAATGAATGCTGAGATCCTCACCTATTCCCGTGCGAAGGGTGCTTTTGCCGGACTCACACTGAACGGTGCGTCCATTCGCCATGATGAGGATTCCACCAGAGCCGTTTACGGCCATGACATCTCCAATGCCCGAATTTTGAAGGGCGAAGTTGCCATGCCGGGCGAGGCTCATTTGTTCCTCGATGCGGTCAGGGGCGCAAAAGCGCAGGCAGTTGCCTCGAACTAACAGCGGTTGCTTGTAGGTCTATTGCGGACGCTCCGGGCGGATTCCAAGCCGGGGTGTCCGCACTTTTTGAACGAAAGGGGAATATATGCTCTGGACAGTATTTGTAGTCATTCTGATTCTGTGGCTCCTCGGCTTTAGCTTCCATCTGGGCGGCGGGCTGATTCATTTATTGTTGGTGATTGCCTTGATTGTTCTCGTCTTCAAGCTGATTAGCGGGCGACGGTCCGTTATTTGAGGCGAAGCGGAATGAACATGGTGCTCGAATGGACCGGGAGGGCACAAAACTGAGAGGGTTACAATCCAGATATGCCAAAGATGCCGGCACTACAAACGAGATATGACGAAAACGGTATTCCTGTCTCAGCGAAGTGTTCTCTGTGTGGCGAACAGATGCCTCAAGGCAAACCGCGCATCATGACCCCGATCGACAATGTTGCGTGGTTTGCTGCCCAATTCAATCTTCATGTAGCGCAAAGTCACCCGCCCGCTGCACCGCGTAAATCCGCCGCGTGAGGGCGCCTCGAGCATCCTGGATACTCCGTAGGTTGACTCTCCTCAAGGAACCAGGTACTACCTCTCTCGGCTAGGACTCCCCTCGATTTCTACAGCTCGCCGAGGCACTCATCGAAGATCGATAGGTAATGAAAGTGGCGAGTGACCGCCGATTTGCCGGCGCCTGAGGATTCTGGGATTACACCACAGACCGGATTCACACCACGACAGGTTCGACCCTAGATCGAGGCTCCAGTCGGGCAGTGGGCAATCCGGATTTGTGATCTGCCGCCGTTTTGCAAGCGAAGAATGAGGAAGACAGAATTGGTCTGCGCGAGTGTATTCGACCTCTGAAGGCCGCCCCGTTACCGATCGCAGCGATCATGGCAGTAGCAGTGATCGGTCTGATTCCGGGGATCGCGACCAGGCGCCTGCACGGTTCAAGTTCGCCGGCGATGCACAGGATCCGCTTGTCGTGTTCCTCGATCTGTCTGTGCAGGCACTGCATCTCCAGCCGCAACTCGGTTAGCAGTACCCGCAATGCGCCTGACAGCTTGTTATCGAGATCTTCCAGGATCCCGGGCAGCGACTCTTCGATGTGGCGGCGTCCCTTCGGGAACAGCAACGCCTCTCCTGTGTTTGCCTCTCCACCCTCAGGGAGCTTAGGCGGCAGACCATGCCGGTAGTTACACTTTCTGCAAGCTCCGTTCGTGTTTCGTTAGTTCACTTTCACTCTTTGGGGCGGGGCCAGCGGGCTTCTACTGCAGTGGCGATTCCGCCGCGTGGGCGGAATTCGCCGCGCACAATTGCCCAGACCGGATCGCAGGCTTTCACAACATCTTCGAGGACCTGGTTGACGATGTTTTCCTGGAATATGCCGAGGTTGCGGTAGCTGAAAAGGTATTCCTTAAGCGATTTGAGTTCGAGGCAGCGTCCGCGGGGCATGTAGCGGATGGAGAGCGAGCCGAAGTCAGGCAGGCCGGTCTTGGGGCAGACGGATGTCAGCTCGGGGTCGTCAATGAGGATTTCGTAGCCGGGAAACTGGTTCTGCCAAGTCTCGATTTCCGGGAACTTGAAATCGAGCCCGGCCTTGGCGTGATCGTCGGTGTAACGTGGCGGCTGAGACATATTTCCATTGTACGAGGGATCAATATGAACACCTCGTCATGCAAGTTTCTACATCGTATTCATGCAAATTTCTGCTTCTTAAAGGCTTGCGATGAGTCTTATATACTGGCCTAGGTCGCCTGCATGGTAACGGAAAGAAAGCAATTGGACCGCAAATGGCTTTGGTTGGGTGCGGTCGTCGTCCTGATCCTGGTGTATTTTGGCGTGCGGTCTCTTACGCGGGACCGGCTGCCCGTGCGCGCCGCCGAGGTTTCGCAGGAGCCGCTGGCGAGCACCATCAGCACCAATGGACTGGTGGAACCGATTCACAATATTGGAATTCACGCTGCAATCGGGGCGATTGTGAAGGCGGTTTACGTCCAGCCGGGAGATACGGTTCCGGCGGGCAAACTGCTGATGCAGCTGGATGATATCGACGCCCGGGCAAAGGTGGCGAGCGCCGACAGCGCGGTGAAGGCCGCCCAGGCAACCCTCGAAGCCACAGCGCAAAGCGGCACACTGGAACAGCGGCATGCGTCGGCAGCAGAAATAACGCGCGACAAACTCGAGTTGACCCAGGCGCAACACGATGTCGACGCACTGGTGAAGCTGAGCGTAACCGGCGCGGCGGCGCCGAGCGAGGTAGCTGCTGCACGCGAGAGGCTGGCCACGGCGGAGGCCACTCTGCATGCGGCAGAACAAAGCGCGCAGAGCCGCTACTCCCCTGCCGAGATTGCGCGCGCACAGGCATCCTTGAACGATGCGGAGGCCAACCGGGCTGTGGCGCAGCAGGTGCTGGCGCAGGCTTCAGTGCATGCACCTTCCGCAGGCACAATCTACAGTGTCGACGTGAATGCGACTGAGTTTGCGGAGCAAGGCAAACTGCTGCTGCAGATGGCGGACCTCCACGAGGAACGCGTACGGGCTTACTTCGACGAGCCGGAGATTGGAAGGCTCGCTGTGGGCCAGCCGATCCTGATCAAGTGGGATGCGAAGCCGGGAATGGTGTGGCACGGCCATATCGAACGGACTCCGATCACGGTGATCACCTACGGAACGCGCAATGTGGGGGAGGTTCTGATCCACATCGACAACGCCGACGGCCAACTGCTGCCCGATACCCACGTGACGGTGACGGTGACGACTTCGAGCGATCCCCATGCGCTGAGCATTCCCAGAGAGGCGCTACGATCGGAAAATGGCAAGACGTTTGTCTACAAGGTCGATGGCGAAGAGTTGAAGAAGACATTTGTTATAACCGGCGCGATTAACCTTACGCAGGTTGCCATTCTTTCAGGATTGAAGGACGGTGACCTGGTGGCAACGGGAACCACGACAGGACAGCCACTGCAAGAGGGCGTTCCGATCAAGAGAGTCCGGTGAAGAGGGTATTTCAGATCGCCTTGCTGGCGGCTCTTGTCGCGGGCGCATCGGCTGAGGTTCCGAGGGACGGCTTGGGACAGGCCGATGCTGCACTGCAGGCAGGCGAGGCGGACCGGGCGCTTGCAGTTTTGAAGGCCCTGCCTTCTTCGGCCGAGGCACATAATCTGCGCTGCCGTGTCTACTTCACGCTGGAGCGCTGGGATGATGCGGCCAGCGAATGCGACCAGGCGGTGAGGCTGGATGGCCAGAGTGCAAAGGATCATTTGTGGCTGGGCAGGGCGCTTGGGGAGAAGGCGGACAATGCATCTTTTTTCTCGGCATACAACCTGGCGAAGCGCGCGCGGTCGGAGTTTGAGCAGGCGGTGAATCTTGATCCGCATGATGGTGAAGCGCTGACGGATCTTGGGGAGTTCTACTCCTCTGCCCCTGGAGTGGTGGGCGGCGGCAATGATAAAGCTCAAGCACTACTGCCCGCGCTGGAAAGAGTGGACAAGGCTCGTGCGCACATTCTGCTGGGGCGCATTGCCGAGAGCCACAAAGACTACGGCACGGCAGAGCGCGAGTTTAAGCAGGCCGCTGCGACTAGCGACCATCCGGCGTTTGCGTGGATGACACTGGCAAGCTTTTATCGCAAACACGAACACTGGGACGAGATGGAACAGACAGTCGAAATGGGATACCGGGCAGCGCAGCACGATCGGCGCGCAGGGGTGGCGCTGTATAACGGTGCTTCAGTTCTGTCGCGCGGTAAGCGGAACCTGGCGCTCGCGGCAAAGATGCTTGAAGAATATCTCGCCACTTATCCGAGAACAGAGGAAGCGCCGGCGTTTGTTGCGTACACTCGGCTTGCAAAGCTGAAAGCACAGTTGGGCGACAAAAACGGCGCATGGCAGGCGCGAACGGACGCACTGAATCTCGCACATGATTACAAGCCGGCACTAGGACTGACTTTTTGATGGATGCGCGACAAAGAACGAGGGACGGGAAACCGTGGGTGGGAACGGTCATTGCCGGGCTGACGGCCGGACTTGTCGCCGGGCTGGTTGGACTTCCCGCCGCGGCACATGCCCAGGTGTCGCTTGCGACAGTGGTGGACCTGGCGCAGCGCAACAGTACCGGTGTGCGCGCGGCGCAGGCCGACGTGAACAAGGCGAATGCGGTGCTTTCAGAGACAAAGGACGCTCTTATTCCGTCGATCAACGTGGGGACAGGACTGCCGGTTTTTCCTGAAATCGGCTTCACGGGCTCGCCTCCGTCAATCTGGAGCGCAACCGTGCAGGCGCTGGTTTACAGCATTCCGCAGAAGCGTTATATCGATGCAGCAGGACTCGGAGTGCGTGCAGCGAATGCCCGGCTGAAGGATGCCCGCGAGCAGGTAGCTCTGGACGCATCAACTGCCTATATCGAACTCGACGCGCTGAACCAGGAGCTCGGAGATGCGCACCAGCAGGAACAATTTGCCGGGCGATTGGAGGACATTGAGCAGCAGCGGACCGAGGCCGGCGTGGATCCACTGAGCGAATCGCTGCAAGCGCGACTTACGGCTGCTGAGATCAAGTTGAGACGGCTGCACCTTGAGGCGCGCGCCGCAGTACTAAATAAACAGCTCACGATTTTGACCGGGCTCCCGGAGGGATCCATCCGGATCGACCACGCAAGCATTCCGGAGATTCCGCAGGTGCGGGGCGTGGAGGCCTCTCATTTTACCGAGGGGATTCATGCGTCGCAGTTGATTGCACAATCGAAGATCGCTCAATCGAAGGGCGACGAAGAGAGCAGCTATTTCCCTGAGCTGCGCTTCTTCATGCAGTACAACCGCAACACCAACCTGCTGAATGACGTGAGCAGCTTCTTTGCCAAGCCGCTGCCGCCAAACAACCTGGCTTCTGGAGTTTCAGTTCAAATCCCGATATTCGATCTGGGCCACCGCGCGCGAGCAAAGGAGTCTTCCGCAGATGCGCTGCGAGCTAAGGTGGAGGCGGAACAGGCCGAGAAACAGAATGACCTGGCGATTGAGGACCTTAGCGGAAGCATCCGGGAACTCGATACCCAGGCGGAGATCGCGAGTCTAAAACAGCAGATCGCGGATGAGCAGCTAAAGACCGTAATGGCGCAGTTGCAATTGGGCAACGGAACTGGCAGTGGACCGGGTTCTCAACCGCAAACCAGCCCCAAGGCGGAGCAATTAGCGCTGATCGATGCGCGGCAAAAGACTGAAGACGCACTGGATGCGGGTTTTGAGCTGGCGAAGGCCCGCCTGAGCCTGCTGCGCGCTTTGGGTCACATGGACGACTGGCTGCACGAACTGAAGGGCAAGTAACCATCGGAATAACACCCTAAAACCGCGTAAAAACACGCTAAATGTTAGAATTGAAGGGATGCCTATGCCTCTAAAAACGCTCTTCCTGAACCCGCCTTCGTTTGAGAATTTCGACGGTGGAGCAAGCTCGCGCTGGCCGGCTACGCGCGAAATCGAGTCGTACTGGTACCCCGTGTGGCTCACCTACCCCGCAGGTCTGCTGGAAGGGTCGCGCCTCTTGGATGCGCCGCCGCACCACGTGTCGGCCGATGAGACGATCAAGATTTGCAAGGACTATGAATTCCTCGTCCTGTTCACTTCAACCGTGGGCTGGGAAGGCGACCAGCGTTTGGCCGAAGCCATCAAGGCGGCGAATCCGTCGATTCGGATTGCATTCGTCGGACCACCTGTAACCACTGACCCGGATCGTGCGTTGAACGAGTGCGCGGTGCTGGACTTTATCTGCCGGCGCGAATTCGACTACTCCGTTGTGGAGTTCGCCCAGGGGAAGCCGCTGAACGAGATTCTCGGGATCAGCTACAAGAAGGATGGCAAGATCATCCACAACCCGGACCGTCCGCAGGTGGAAGATCTGGATGCGATGCCGTGGGCAACGAAGATCTACAAGCGCGACATGGACGTGACGAAGTACAACGTACCGTTCCTGCTGCACCCGTACATTGCGCTTTATTCAACGCGTGGGTGCCCGGCGCAGTGCACGTTCTGCCTGTGGCCGCAGACACTGAGCGGACACGCGTGGCGCAAGCGATCGACCGATGATGTGGCCGCGGAGCTGAAGTGGGCGAAGGAGAACTTTCCGCATGTGAAGGAGTTCTTCTTCGACGACGACACGTTCAACATTCAGAAGGGCCGCACGATTGAACTCTGCGAAAAGCTGAAGCCGCTGAATCTGACGTGGAGCTGCACCTCGCGTGTGACCACGGATCGCGAAACACTGAAGGCGATGAAAGATTCCGGATGCCGCCTGCTGATCGTGGGATTCGAGTCGGGCGATCCGCAGATCCTGAAGAACATCAAGAAGGGCGCCACGGTAGAACGTGCGCGTACCTTTGCGAAGGACTGCAACGATCTGGGCCTCGTGATTCACGGCGACTTCATTCTCGGCCTGCCGGGCGAGACGAAGGAATCGATCCGCAACACCATCAACTTCGCCAAGACGCTGGACTGCGAAACGATCCAGGTGTCGATTGCGCACGCGTATCCGGGCACGGAATTTTACGACTATGCCAAGGCCAACGGCTTCATCACCAACGAGAAGATGGAAGACGGCGGCGGCCACCAGATGGCGCACATCGAGTATCCGGGGCTGCCGGTCGATTACGTGATGGAGATGGTGCACCGCTTCTACGACGAATACTACTTCCGTCCGAAAGCGGCGTTCCGCGTGGTGTGGAAGGCAATTGTGAATCGCGACGTGCCGCGACTTTATGTTGAGGCAAAGGCGTTCATGAAGCTCCGCGCAGAGCGCAACAAGGCGGTCAAGCAGAAACGCAGTCAGCCTGCCAAACCGACTGCGCCTGTGAACGCTGGCGCGTAACCGGCGCTTAGCGTTCAGGGCACGAAACATCGGAGGGCGGCGCGCTGCGTCTGCCCTCCATTTCTTTTGCGGGAAAGGATGCCGCAGCAGAACGCATGGCTCATCATCGGCTTTCCTTTAATCAGTACCTGATTCTTGCGTTTGTATCGGTGAGCGTGCCGCTGGGCGACGCTTCCCTTTCGCGCGGCATGACGAGCCTTCCGCCGATATCGATGGCGCATCCTCTGACGCTGATCGGTGCGGTATTTACGCCGTGGATCGCGTTGGGGATCGCGCTGCTGATCGGATATTTCGCCAGCTACCTTACGGCTCTTTCGTGGGCGGATCTTACCTTCGTGATGCCGGCGACGGCGCTGGGCAACGTGTTTGTAGCGCTGCTGGCGCACTACTGGCTACATGAGCAGATTTCATGGATGCGCTGGATGGGGATCGTGATGATCACTGTCGGCGTGGCGTTTGTGGCGCACGGACCGGTGAATACGACCCCACCGGTAAATGCTGCGACGGCGCTGGCACCCGAGGAACTGGACGCGGAAGAGGCCGGACGATGACGATGGCGAGCGTGTTGGCCCAAGCTTCGTTCTGGAAAGCCGCGGGGATGATCGCGACGATCGTGATTACGTCGTCGACGGGTGAGGTGCTGACAGCGGCGGCCATGAAGTCGATGGGCGACCTGGATGATATTCGCGCCAAGAGCGGGCTGGGCGGCGCGATCAAAGCGGTAATGACATCGCCGCTGTTTATGGGCGGGATCTTCTTCATGGCGGTAGCGTTCTTCTCGCTGCTGTTCGCGCTGAACCACATGAACCTTAGCCTGGTGGGACCGGCCGCAGCTTCACTCACGCTGGTGTTGAACACCGTGGCGGCACAACTGTTCTTGCATGAGAAGGTGGACCGGCGGCGGTGGACGGCGGCGGTACTGGTTTGCGTCGGAGTTTATTTTTTGGCGCACTGAGACGCATTACGACAGTTTTCAGTTTTCAGTCTTCCTTAACAGTCGCAATTTGAAGCCGGATGGGTCAACCTTTCAGTGCGAATAGGCGCATGAGGCCTTTTGGTTTGAGATCGGGTTCGAGGAAACGGCAGTCTACGATTGTGGTGGCGCAAAGAGCGTCGGCGGCCAAGTGGCCGGAGCGGGTGGCGCTCTCCATGGTGGAAGGCCAGCCGGTGGCGATCCAGTCGCCGGCGAGGAAACAGTTGGGCCATGGAGATGCCGAAGGTGGTCTGATGCTATCTATCCCCGGTGGCACGCCAAAGGTCGCGCGGACTTCCTTGATGAGCGCGGCTTTTTCGAGCTTCGCTTCTTTGATCGCCGGAAAGAATTCAGCGAGCTCGCTCTGTGCCTGGTCGATTGCCTGCTGACGTTCGAGGGCGGCGAATTTCCGTGAGGCAGACTGGACGAGTTCGAGATAGCTGCCTTTGGTCTCGCGCCATGGTTGCAGGACGCTCTTGTTGTACATCCAGTGGATTTCACGATCGAGCAGGACGGCGTGGGGGAGATCGGTGATCGTGCGATCGAACCACATGTGCACACTGCAGATGGGCCAGTGCTCGAATCGGTCGACCTTACGTGCCAGTTCTTCTCCGTGCGGTGCAGGAGGGAGATGCGGCAACAGTTTTTGCATCGCTTCAAATGGAAGCGCGATGACGAGAAATTCCGAAGCGAGGGTGCCGGTGCGCGTTTTGATGGTCCATTCAGAAACTTCTTCGTCCCATTCGGCGGACTCCACATTGCTGTTGAGGTGAACTGTCGAGCCGTGCTCTTCGAGGAATGTTTTCGCCGATGCGTAAAGTTCGCTCAGGGGGACGGAACTCATGCCCATGGCGCCGGCTTCGGCGGAATTCATGAAAAGTTCGCGAATGACCTTGGCGGCGTAAGGGACGGAGATGGCATCGAGGTCCGCATTGAGGGCGCTGGCAATGACGAGACGCCAGAAGCGTTCGATGGCGCCGGGGGTCTGCCTTTGGCGGCGGAGCCAGTCAGCTAGGGATTCGTTGTTGTTGACGGGAATGGAGCGAATCATGGCTCGAAAGCCGCGGGCCAAGGCGATTTTGTCGGCGCGAGTGAAAGCGTGGGCGCCGAGCAATTTTGGCAGGCCGTGCAGCGGAGCCGGCAGCGGTGATGGGCCGAGTATCGAGCGCCGACCGCCGGGCTCGATCATGGTCATCTCGCTGGTCCAGTGAATCTTCTTCTCGACGCCGATTCGCTTGTAGAAGCCGATGAGGTTGGTGCAGCAGCCAAAGAGAACGTGCTGGCAGTTGTCGATGACTTCGTTGACGCCGGGATACAGGTAGGAGGAAGCGCGGCCGCCGAGGTAGCCGCGGCGCTCGACGAGTTGTACGCGATAGCCGGCCTCGGCGAGGGCGCAGGCAGCACTCATGCCGGCGACGCCGCCGCCGATGACTGTGACGGTGCGCGCTTCGAGTTGTTCAGGTGTCGCGTGCAAGGAGTCCTCAGGGGTTCATTTCAATCGGAGAGAATCAAAAATCAGGTCCTTCGTCCGCTCAGGATGACACGCTTAGCAAGATTTTTTGAATTTCATGGAGAAAAGCGTGCGATGGCAAGCCGGGCCATGCCGACTGCGAGAATTTCAAGTTTCTGGAAGGACGGGACACTGATGCGACGCGAAAAAACGTCGTAGTCTGCGCGACGAATTCGCCTAAGCAAGCCGCGGTAAATCCTCACCAGCACCCAGAGCGCGGGACGGCTTTCGCGGTCGATAAGCGGCAACAGCTTGGCGGTGGAGGCGTAGTAGCCTTCTGCGCGTGTTCCGATTTCAGCCAGGAGGGCGCGCTCGTTCGCGGAGGGGGGTGCACCTATCTTGCGATGCAGGATCGCATCAAGCGTGACGTCGTGAGCGGCGAGATCTTCGAGCGGTAGATAGACGCGGCCGCGCTCAGCGTCTTCGGCTACGTCGCGAAGGATGTTCGTGAGCTGGAAGGCTACTCCCGTTTCCTCGGCCAGCTTTTCAGCAGCGGGGTCGGAGTAGCCAAAGATGCGAATGCAGACCAAGCCAACGACTGATGCCACGAGATAGCAGTATTGGTAAAGATCGGCGAAGGTAGCATACGTGTCGGGAGCGTCGTCGGGATTTGCTTTGAGATCGGAGGTCGTGCCCGCGATGAGTTCATCGAGAAGGCTGAGCGGAATGTTGAAGCGCTCGGTCGCATCGCGGACCGCGATGAATACTGGGTTTTGCGTAGCTCCGGCTTGCGAGGCGCTGCGCCAAGCGGCCTGCCACTGCTCAAGATTCAGGCGGCGCTGTTCACGGGGAATGCTTTCGTCATCGGACAAATCATCAGCCTTGCGCATGAAGGCGTAGATGGCGCAGATGGCATTACGGCGTGGCTCGGGGAGCGCGACGAAGGCGTAGTAGAAATTTTTGGCTTCCCGTTTAGCGATCGCCCTGCATGTAGCGTACGCCGAATCCAGTGTGATGGCTTGCGTCAAGCGGCCTTTCCCCTTGATACCCCAAGGCGCAAGAACGGCAGAAACTTGCCGCTCACCGCGCGCAGTGCAAGCTGCAGTTTAGTACGTTTGGAGATGGATGGCCGTGAGCTGAGTACGTCATAGTCTCGATGCTCGATGGCATTGAGAATTTCGAGGCCGCCGCGGCTAAAGAGATCGAGATCGACGGCGAGATCGCGGTCGACCATGTTGATGAGGGGCAGGCCCTGGAGGAAGAGATTGCGTGCAAATTCCACTTCGTACTTCAGTAGCGCGTGGAATTCCGGAGTGGCAATTCCCTTCTCAATGGTTGCGTCAGTCACACCGAAGCGCCGCATGTCATGTTGCGGGAGGTAGACGCGGTCTTTGGCGAAGTCGACTTTGACGTCCTGCCAGAAGTTGGCGAGTTGCAGCGCCGAGCAGGTTGCATCGGACAGGCGGAAGCGCCCTTCGTCGGAGTATCCGCACGTATAGAGGACGAGGCGGCCGACGGGATTTGCGGAGTAGCGGCAGTAGCCGAGTACGTCTTGCATGGTGGCGTAACGCGTGACGACCTGGTCCTGGCGGAAGGCGGTGAGCAGGTCGGCGAATGGTTCTTTCGGAATATTGCAGGCGCGGATGGTCTCAGCGAGAGCGACGAAAACGGGATGACGCGCGCTGCCTTCGTAGCAGGCGTCGAGTTCGCGCCCCCAAAGATCGAGGAGGGCTAACGACTGCTGGGTATTGCCGACTTCGTCGCCGAGATCGTCGGAGACCCGGCAGTAGGCATAGATGGCGTGGAAGTGCGGACGCAGGCGCTCTGGCAGGAACCAGGTGGCTACGTGGAAATTTTCGTAGTGAGTTTCGGCGAGATGTTTGCACCAGGCGCGGGCTTCTTCCAGCGTCGGAGCCTTGTCAGGCAAGCGATAGGAAGACGGAAGCGCAGCCCAGCCCTGGGCGATGAGCCGTTCGGTATCCGAATCTGGTGCTGTGGCTGCCGTCATCACTTTGTTCATTGTGGACTTGCGGTTTCATTTCCTCAGGGGCTAATGCCCTTCTAATTTTATTGCGCTTTGGCGGCACGCGACCAACTAGGTGGGTTCCCCGAGTCGTGCCCTTTCAAAACATCGACTGAGCGCCACGTTCATCAGCATCGGCTTGTTGCGACGTTATTCACGGGACAATCGCGGTTTTGATTTCGCTGCTGCGGTTCATCAGCTTTTCAAAAACGCGATTGAGTTCGTAGAGGTGGGCGTGGCCGGTAATGAATGCGCCAGCCTGGAAACGGCCGCTGGCAATCAGGTCAAGAGCTTTGCGGCAGATGGCCGGCGTGTGATGAAACGTTGCGCGCAGGGTGATGTCGCTATAGTGAATGCGATTGGTATCGAGCGTGACGCGGGTGCCGACCGCGCATCCGCCGAAGAAGTTGACGGTGCCGCCTTTGCGCACCATCTCGACGGCTTCTTCCCAGGCCTCGGGAACGCCGACGGCCTCGATGGCGATATCGACACCGCGATTTTTGGGCGTGAGGGCGCGGGTTTCGCGGATGGCTTTCTGAATCGACGATGACTTGATGATGTGGGCTGCGCCCAATTGTCTTGCTGCTTCCACCTGCCCGTCATGTTTGACGATGGCAATGACGTTGCAACCGGAGAGAGCGGCGACATGGACCATCATCAGGCCCAACGGGCCGCCGCCTATTACTGCGACCGTGTCTTCAGGACGCGGGTTGGAATCGAGAAAGCCGTGGACGGCGCAGGCGAGCGGTTCAGTCAGTGCGGCGTGCTCCAGCGGAACGTGATCTGGAACGATGAGCGTGTTCTTGGAGACGATGCGGGCCGGGATGCGAATGAACTCGGCATAGGCACCGTTGTTGAAGAGCAGGTCGTCGCAGAGATTTTCTTGCCCGCGTTTGCAGAAATAACACTGGCCGCAAGGAGCGGAATTCAGAGCCACCACCCGACTGCCGTTGGAAAAGCCTTCGACTCCCTCGCCTGCCTCAACCACGGTTCCGGCTAGTTCGTGGCCGAAGAGGGCGGGAGGGACGATCATGCGAGCATGGTAGCCACGACGAAACACTTTTAAATCTGTGCCGCATGTGAGCGCGGCGCCGACTCGGACGATCAGCTCGCCAGCGGCTGCGCGAGGGACCGGCACATCTTCAATGCGAATGTCCTGGCGTCCGTGAAGGACCGCGGCCTGCATCGTTCCCTGGCGAAGCTGGCGCGCGGACTCCACGGTATTGCGGCCAACCTGAATGACCTCTTCAACGGTGCTTCTGCCGACGTGGAGGACTTCTTCGACGGTGTTGCGGCCGATCTGGAGCACATCGCCGACGGTGCTTCGGCCGACCTGAAGGACATCCTCTACCGTCGGGCGACCGCGCTTTACCGGGTTTGGCATTACTTTGCTCCTGTACCGGCGACGGGCTCTATCATAATCTTCATTGAGTCGGCTTTAGGGTGTGATGCGACATCGATTGCCGCGACGGCCTGGTCGAGCGGAAAACGATGCGAGATGAGTTGAGTAAGGTCAAATCCGTTCCGGTAGTCGTTGAAGACCAGGTCGATGACTTCGTCGAGGATCGCGAACGAGGACGAGTACGAGCCCATGAGTGTCTTCTCGTCCATACAAACCACGCCCGGATCGAAAGTTGCGTCGCCGCGCTGGGTCTGGGCAAACAGCATCACTTTTCCGCCGCAACGGGCCGCATCGATCGCGGTCCGGATGAGGGCGTTGCCGCCGACGGCGAGGATGACGGCATCGGCGCCGCGGCCTTCGGTCTCGGCGAGGACGCGTTCCACGACGTTTTCGCTGCCTGCATGGATGGGATCTTTGAGGCCATATTTGGCGGCGATGGCGTGACGCTCTGGATAAAGGTCCGAAGTGAGAACGCGTGCGCCGGTCCGGCTAGCCAGAACAGCATGCATGAGCCCGATGGGTCCCTGGCCGATGGCCAGCACGGTATCGTCCGGGGCCAGGTTGAGCATCTTGACGCCTTTGAGTACGGTGTTAACGGGCTCAACAAAGGCGGCCTGTTCAAAAGGGATGCCGTCAGGAATCGGGACCACTCCGCAGCTCGAGGCTACCCAATCCATCACGCGAATATACTCCGCGAACCCGCCGCCTGACGGTTCGAAGCCAGCCGTAACGCCGACCTTTTTGTAGAGCGGGCATTGCGCCGGGGTGCCCTTGCGGCAGTAGTAGCACTCACCGCAGGGAACATGATGGTGGACGACGACGCGCTCCCCACCCTGAAAGCGAGATACGCCCTTGCCGACAGAGACTATGGTGCCCGACATTTCGTGGCCAAAGATGCGGGGAGCAGAGTGGGAGCCGGTGTGAATTTTCTTGAGATCGGTTCCGCAGATGCCGCAGGTGGCAACTTTCACCAGCAACTCGCCTGGGCCGATCAAGGGCACTGGCACTGTCTCGACACGCATGTCGTTGATACCGCGGTACACTACAGCGCGCATGGTCGTGGGGATCCGGTTGGCGACGGGGTTTGAAGCGTTAGTGGTTTGGGTAGCCATCCGTGTTGGTGTGACCTCACTCATCCAGAAGTTCGTGGAGCCGCTCCGCAATGCTTTGGGAAGCCTTTCTACTATTTTCGCCCATTTGGATGAGTGCGGGCCATATCCAAGGCCGAAGGAGAGCAAAAAGTACCAACTTCCGGGTCAGAAACTGGCCTTTTTGATCGATGAAGCGGTTGAAATCAGGCAACTTCGCGTTGAGTGAGTCGCTTATACCCTTGATCGCGTAGAAGGGAATGCCGCGCATGGCGGCGAGGCGGGCGATTGCGGCGGCTTCCATGTCGACTAAGGCGGCGTTATAGGTTGTGGCGAGGCGGCGCTTTTCGGTCTCGTCGGCGACACGGGGGCTGGTGGCGAGCCAGAGCGGGCCGGCTCCGGCATCGCAGGGGAAGCGCTCACCCGTGCGGGCATCAATCACGCCGGCACAGTTGTGCGCCCTGCCGGCGGCGATGTCGGATGTAAGGGCTCCGGCCCAGCCGATGGAGAGGACGAGATCGATGGGGCCGCCGTCTTCGATGCCGGCAAAGGCACGAGTGGCAGCGTCGAGCCCGGCTCCGGCGCAGGCGGCGATCCACTCCTCTTCTTCGGTGCGCTGGGCCCAGAAGTGGGTGGTGCCGCGGGTGGAGTGGGGCCAGTTGCGGACCAGGGGTTTAAGCTCGCCGGGCATGGCGGCGATGATGGCTACGCGGGTCATGCGCCCGCCGCGACGAGCAGGCCCTGGTCCGGGGTGAAGGGCACACCGACCTGGAAAGAGATGAGGTGGAGTTTCTTACTCATTGGCGTCCCCCGCGATACGCACATCAGCGCTCATGCCACACAAGCACACCTGGACCGTACTTGCTTTCTGCCTGCTCCTGCCAGACAATGTACGCCTTGTCGTTGGGAGCCTCGATGACGTGGAGAGTGGCAGGTTGTGGGCTGAAGTCTGCCCCCGCTGCCTTGCCCAGACCGCACGAGGTCCAGATGGCGCCATCTGCCGAGCGAGAGACGGAAGGAGCATTACAGCTGGCAGGCCCCGAGCCGCTATTGGCGCCGAACGTAGCAGTTATCGCCCCCTTTGAACTGATTGCAATACCCAGCGGCGGATTTGTAGAGCGAGGCCCGTCAATCGGAAGCTTGACCGGCTTTGACCAGGAATTTCCATCCACGGACTGGCTGTACCAGACAGTGTGGTCCGTGTCGTTGCTGTCGAGTAGTGCTGCGAATATCGTGGCAAACTTGTTGGCTCCGTGAGTCAGGGCGATGTCTGGCGAATCCGCAGTGGCCTTATCGGCGATTGACGTCGGGGCAGAAGCATCAGGCCGCCAGAAGACGTAGCGATGGCCATCGCCTTCCAGCTGATCCTCATTGTATGCAAGGCCAACTTTGCCCGCAGAATCCGCAGCAATTCCGATATTGGTTTTGTTCTGCAACTTCCACCCGCTACCGGCGGCGATCGGCTGCGACTTCCACGAGCCGCTATTGGAGATCGCCCCGTTCACGTAGGTTGCTCCCGACTCGGCATTGATCGCCGCGTAAACCTGCCCCGATTCAATCAGGATGGCGACGCTGTGCGGTGTCTCGTTGGCGCTGGGCATGGACGATGTTTTCCAGGTGGCGCCGTGATCGGTTGAGGTTGCATAAAGCAGGTTCTCGCCAACCGCGGCCAGCATTGCAAGCGTACCCGTCGCGCGATCGCATCCCAGGGCGATAGGGTTCACATTCTGGTCTTCGAGCGGGCCGGTCGTCGCAACGCGCACAGGAGCTTCCCATTTGTACGTCGAGCGATCCCATCGCGCAAAAAGAATTTCCGTGTCCGACTTTTCGCCGTCTCCGTTGGGATCGATCCACTCGAATGCGACCGCCGGATCTCCGTTTTCATCCAGCGCGACCGCCGTTGCCGGTCCATAGTTCGGTGGATCGCTTCCCTTTGGAACAGCGGCTGCATTCGAAACGCCCGTGGGCGGCGGGCCGACCTTTACGACGTTCGAGAACTTTCCGTTCGTATTGATGCGGTATTGATAGGTGCCGAAGGCATCGATGCTTGTGTCCTGATATCCTGCTGAATTTGCAGGAACGAGCTTCTGAAAGGTCTGGCCCGACGATCGCTCCAGCACCGCCGGACTGGCCGCCCCGGTCCATCCGAGGTCGACCACCTTGGCAGTTGCGGACTTGACTTTCAATTCCTGCGCATGCAGCATCACCACGTTCAAGACAGTGCAAACAATTGCCACGACCAAAAACTTGCGCACTCGACCTCCTTAGCTCCTGCTGAACCATCCCCGATTCTGCCATAACCCCGAAGGGCCGTACCAGAGTGAAGGAGACCGCGCATCGCTTTATGTGTTGCCTTCGATGGAACGGAATCTGAAAAATGTAAACGCCGTCTGCGATTCCGTGATTCTCTACGGCGCGTATCCGTTGGCGCGAAACCATTCTACGGCGGTGCGCATGGCGGGGTAGACGGGGACGATGCGGAAGCCTAGCTCCTGCTGGGCGCGGGCCGAGGAGGCGAACATCTTTTTGCGGCCCATGCGGACTTCTTCGAGCGTGGCACGGGGTTCCTTGCCGCGGATGCGGCCGGTAATCCACTCCTCGAAGAAGGCGTAGGTCGCGGCGATGGCGAATGGAATCTTTGTAGTTGGCGAAGGAATGCCGGTGATCGCCGACATCTTGTCGAGGATCTGCTTCAGCGTCAGGTTTTCCCCGCCGAGAATGTAGCGGCGGCCCGGCTTGCCGACCTTGAGCGCGGCAACGTGGGTGCGCGCGACTTCAGCGACATCGACGAGGTTGAGACCGGTATCAACGTAAGCCGGAAATTTGCGATTGAGAAAGTCGACGAAGATGCGGCCCGTGGGTGTGGGCTTGAAGTCGTTGGAGCCGATGGGCGTGGTGGGGTTGAGGATGATGACCTGCTGGCCATCCTGGGCGGCGGCAAAGGCCTGCTGCTCGGCGAGAAACTTGGAGCGTTTGTAGTGGCCGACCATGTCGCTGATGGTGACGGGTGTGTCTTCGTTGACGACGATGCCATCTGTCCGGAAGGCCATGGTGGCAACGCTTGATGTGTAGACAACGCGGCGGACGCAGGCCTCGCGGGCGAGCTTCAACAAATCTCGTGTTCCATCGACGTTGGCGCGGAACATTGTGTCGGGATCGCGGATCCAGAGGCGGTAATCGGCGGCCACATGCATGACGGCGTCGCAACCCCGCAGCGCGGGCGCATACGAGTCAGGCTTCGAGAGATCGCCGACGACGGTATCGGCGGCGATGCCTTCGATATTCGAGAGGTTGCTGGATTTGCGGATGAGGAGGCGGAGTTCTGCACCCTGCTCGGCCAACGCCTTTGCCACGTGATGGCCGACGAAACCGGTGGCGCCTGTGAGAAAGATCTTCATGGCAAGGTGCGCGAAGAATCATTCTAATGCGTGAGGCACGTGGCTCGTAGATATGCGGCTGGTAGCTTGTGGCTTGAAGTCGGTCGGTGTAGGAGTGCTCCTCATCCGGCAGGTGAGCATCGCTGACCATCAGATGACCGCTCGCCGGATCGGAGTAGCAGAACGGAACTTCCGTCGGGCTTAGTGGTCTGAGGCGATGATTTCAGTCTGGCCGAGGGCGCTCAGGTGTTTCCGAGCGGACGCTTCCCCCTGGGAGTTGCCCGTCCGGCTGAACAGGATGAGCGCGTGCTGAAAGCTGATTTCAGCCATCTCCGGCTTCGCCAGTTTCAGCCAAAGTTCGCCCATGATGTCGAGGGCGTTTGCTTCCGACTCGCGGTCGTTCAGCAACTCAAGTCTTGTGACCGCCTCCTGAAAGTAATCGAGCGATTTGTAGGGGTTGTTGAGGAGGAAACCGTAGGCAGAGCCGAGGTTGGTGAGAGTGAACGCCTCTCCCTGGCGGTCCTGTGTCGCATGGTAGGCAGCAAGTGCCTGGTCGAGATATGAAACGCATTTCTTTTTGTCGCCCGTCAGGAAAAAGCTGAGTCCGAGATTATTCAGAACGGCGGCCTCTTCAGCTTTTTTGTGGGTGGCGGGATAGACTTTGAGCGCATCGTGATAGAAGCGAATCGCTTGTGGTGCGAAGCCCCATGCACGATAGACATCACCAATGTGCGCCAGCGTGGCTGCTTCGCCATCCTTGTTGCCAAGTTCGCGCCAGATCGCGAGCGCCAATTGATAGTCCTCGACAGCCTTTTGCTGCTGGTGCAGTGCGTCGTAGGAGTTTGCGAGCGCGCAGAGCGTCTCCGCTTCGGCCTCGCGATTGCCCATCCTCCGATACTGGTCAAGGATTCCAGTGAAGGCTTCCACCGCAAATTCATTTTGGGCGGTGAGGGACACCGATTTAGCGCCAACAGCGGCAAGAGTCGCTGCATCGTCCTTCACCTTTGGCGAGGACAAGATGGGCGCGGTCCCGGTTTCGCCGGAAGACGAAGCTAGAGAGTGGTCTGAGGTTCGACTGGAAAGCGCGCCCATTTCCTGCGCGGAGAGCAGCGCGGGTGTGACAGGAAGCGACACAATGGCTAGGAACATAGCCAGAGAGGGGAGACTCTGCGTGCGCATAAGGTGACCTCCGAAGGTGGGGGCCCAAGGTTTTCGATGCAGGAAATGGGGTCTGCGTGCCAGGCGGTTGAGGGGGGTGAGAGTGAGAGGGGAAGCGAGGAACTCTCGGAGCGGTCCGCTAGTTGTTTATTCTTAAACAGGAGCGCATTAAGATCAATGAAAATTTTGACTTCTGAACCGGAAAAGCCGGCGGTTGTGTTGCTGAGCGGCGGGCTTGACTCTGCGACAGTGGCAGCGATCGCGCAGAGCGAGGGGTTCCTGGTGCATGCACTTTCATTCGCCTACGGTCAGCGGCACAGCTTTGAACTCGAGGCGGCGCGGCGCGTGGCGGCGGCGCTGGGGGTGGCGCAGCATCGGGTGGCGACCATCGATCTGCGCGTTTTCGGCGGGTCGGCTCTGACGGATGATATCGACGTGCCGAAGGGACGGGACAGCGCGGAGATGGAGCGTGGAATTCCCGTGACATATGTGCCGGCGCGGAACACGATCTTCCTTTCATTTGCGCTGGCGTGGGCCGAGGTGCTGGGAGCAAGCGATGTGTTTATCGGGGTGAATGCGCTGGATTACAGCGGCTATCCCGACTGCCGGCCGGAGTTCATCCGTGCGTTTGAGTCGATGGCGAACCTGGCGACGAAGGCGGGCGTGGAGGGGAGGCAGAAACTCGTGATCCATGCTCCGCTGATGCAGATGACGAAGGCGCAGATCATCAAGAAAGGTCTGGAACTGGGCGTGGATTACAGCCTGACCAGCAGTTGCTATGATCCCGCGCTAGACGGGAAACCGTGCGGGCAATGCGACTCGTGTTTCCTGCGAAGAAAAGGATTCAGCGAAAACGGGATTGACGATCCCCTGTTCTATCGGGATTTGAAGGCGACACGATGAGCTACGCGGTCAAAGAGATTTTTTATACGCTGCAAGGCGAGGGTGCGCAGGCGGGGCGCGCGGCAGTGTTCTGCCGGTTTGCGGGATGCAATCTGTGGTCGGGGCGCGAGAGCGATCGCGCGTCGGCGATCTGCCGATTTTGCGATACGCAGTTTGTGGGCGTGGATGGAGAGGGTGGAGGCCGGTTTGAGACCGCCGGCGATCTGGCAGAGGCGATTGATGCGACGTGGCCGGTGCGTGGAGCTGAGAGAACGCGATTCGTAGTATGTACGGGAGGCGAGCCGCTGCTGCAATTGGATCGCGTGCTGATCGATACGCTGCACGAGCGCGATTTTGAAATTGCGGTCGAAACAAATGGAACGGTAGCGGTGCCGGCCGGGATTGACTGGGTATGCGTGAGTCCCAAGGCCGGCGCCCCGCTGGTGCAGACGACCGGCGATGAATTGAAGCTGGTGTTTCCTCAGGCGGACGCGATACCCCCGGCGTTCGAGGGGCTCGGATTCAAGCATTTCTTCTTGCAGCCAATGGACGGACCCGACCGAGTCGCGAATACCGATCTGGCAGTGCGGTATTGCATGGCGCATCCACAGTGGCGGCTGAGTTTGCAAACGCATAAGATTGTTGGAATTCCGTGAGGCGCGCTTAAGCGTAAGTCGATGTTTTATTTCAAGATTGCCCTGCTCGGCGAACGCAGCGCTGAGCGTCGAGTTATGAGAAACTGGAAGTGCGGCAGTTCTTACGGGATTCATCTTTGTAGTCGCGAGTCCCGAAACTCTGAGCCAATTTGAATATGCATCGGCCCCCCGTGGCCGATACTGCGCAGCGGCTCGCGCACAGGAAAACGAAACGAATGCTGAGTGTAAGTAATGTGTCGATGCGCTACGGCGCGAAAGTGCTGTTTGAAGAAGTGTCAGTGACCTTTACGCCGGGGCGGCGCTATGGACTTACGGGACCAAACGGGTCAGGCAAAACCACCTTTATGAAGGTGCTGACCGGTGAACTGGAAGCGCAGAAAGGCACGGTGGTGCGTCCGCGAAAATTCGGCGTGTTACGCCAGGACCAGTTCGCCTTTGACGCCTACCGCGTGATCGATACCGTGATCATGGGCAATAAACCACTGTGGGCGGCACTTGAAGAGCGCGATCGCATCTACGAGAAGGCCGAACTGAGCGATGCCGACGGCATGCGACTCGGCGAACTGGAAGGCGTGATCGGCGACGAAGACGGCTACACGGCGGAGGCCGATGCGGCTGTGCTGCTGGATGGCCTGGACATCACCGAAGAACTCCACGAGCGCAAAATGGGCGAACTGCAGGGCGGGCAGAAAGTGCGTGTACTGCTGGCGCAGGCGCTCTTCGGCAAGCCGGAGGCGCTGCTGCTGGACGAGCCAACGAACTATCTCGATCTGGATTCGGTGCACTGGCTGCAGGATTTTCTGAATTCCTACGACGGAACGCTGATTGCGATTTCGCACGACCGCCATTTTCTGAACAGCGTAACAACGCACACGGCCGATATCGATTACCAGACCATCATCATCTACAGCGGCGGCTACGACGACATGGTGATGGCGAAGACCCAGATTCGTTCCACGCTGGAGTCGCAAAACGCGCAAAGGGAAAAGAAGATTGCGCAGTTGAACGAATTTATCGCGCGGTTCGCGGCGGGCACGCGGTCGTCGCAGGTAACCAGCCGGCGCAAGGAAGTGGAGCGGCTGCAAACCAACGAACTGGCGCGCTCGAATATTCAACGGCCATATATTCGCTTCGACCAAGTGCGACCCAGCGGCAAGCACGTGTTGGAGTTCAAGCACCTGACGAAACTCTACGATGACCTTAGGGTGATCGACGGATTTACTGCGAATGTGCTGCGCGGAGAAAAAATCTGCCTGATGGGACGAAACGGCGCGGGCAAAACGACGCTGCTAAAAAGCCTGCTGGCAAATTATCCGGGGCTCGCGGAGAAGGAATTCACGCTCGATTCAGGGAGCGTCTTCTGGGGGCACGAGGCACAGATTGGATACTTTCCCCAGGACGTGGGTGCGACGATTGAACATGGGCTGACGGTGGCTGAATGGCTTCACCGCTGGAATCCGGCAGCGCATGTGGAGGAGATTCGCGGCATCCTGGGGCAGATGCTGTTCAGCGGCGAAGAGGGCGAAAAGCCTACCAAGGCGCTCTCTGGCGGCGAACAGGCACGGCTGGCGTTTTGCAAGTTGATTCTGACCAAGCCGAACATCCTTATCTTTGACGAGCCTACGAATCACCTCGATCTCGAATCGATCAACGCATTGAATATCGCACTGCAGCGCTATGAAGGCACTGTGCTGCTGGTGACGCACGATCACGATCTGATCGATGAGGTGGCAACGCGGCTGTGGAACTTCAAGCCGGAAGGCATAGAGGACTTCCAGGGGCCATACTCGGAGTGGAAAGGCAAGCACAACTAGCGGTTTGCACAAGCAATGTTGCGCACTACGATGTGCTTCCGTCCCCAGGCGCAGATGTGTTCGAGCACCGGGAGCATCGTCATTCCATAGTCGGAGATGGTGTAGATAACGCGGGGGTGAGTTCCCTTCTCACGCTGGCGAATGAGAATGCCGTCGCTGACCAGGTCTTTAAGGTGGCGGATCAACATGCGCTCGGTGATACCGGGGATGCTGCGCAGCAATTCGCTCGTGCGCATGGGTTTCTCAGAGAGTCGCCAGAGGATGGTTCCCTTCCATCTGCCGTCGATGACGGACAGCATGGCGTCGATGGGGCACTCGGAAATCTCCTTTTTTGAAACCGGCATGTTGTGACCTGAACGGGGAATGCGTTACTGACATATTTGTCAGCACCGCTTACTGAATCATTCTATCGCCGTGCGGAGTCTGAGGCTCAGGAGTTGAATATGAGACCTCTATTGGATATCGTCACAACCGTTTGTATCGGCCTGCTGATCGGCACCGAGTTTGCCGTTGCAGTCTTCATCAATCCAATTTTGCGCAAGTTGGGCGCGCGCGAAGAGCTGCGGGCTATTCGGCTGTTTGGCGCAAAGCTGGGCGCGGCGATGCCGTTCTGGTATGGCGCAAGCCTTCTGCTGCTGATTGCCGAGGCGGTCTTGAGGCATGGCGAGAATGGCTGCCTGCTGCTGATTGCTGCGAGCGCGCTGTGGGCCTCGATGATTGTTCTGTCCATCTTCTTTCTGGTTCCGATCAACAATCGGCTGGTGCGCACGGATCCGGAGGCAGCGCCGGAGCCAGCGCTGAAGGAGGCAGGACAGTGGGACGCGATGCATCGCTGGCGCGTTGTATCCCTCACTACGGCCATGGTTTGCTTTCTTCTGGGTGTGATGCGGGCTGGCTGACTGTGGTGCTGGCTGCCACGATTGTCCTCACCTGCCTCGGCCATTCGATATTTTCTTGTCGACCACGACGGACAGGCAGTACGGGAATAACCAGCCGATTCATTACGCAATTCTGTCTGGGACCGGTTTGAGCGGATTCACTGAGGGGCCGCAGCAGTGGTCAATTCATTGATCTCGACGCGGTAGCAAGCGCCACGAGCTCGATTTTCTTTGGATAATTCAATGTGATCTACATCACCTGCGTACCGTTCACTGCATCCAAGCAGGTGAGGATATTGCAGGTGATGGCATCGGATCGCATGCTCGCTTACGGGGCAGGAGTTGAGGATCTCACCGTGATCCGTAACCTTGAAACCGCATTCGAGGAAGAGACCAAGACGAGCACAGCCTACAAGGCCTATGCAACCCGCGCGGACGAAGAAGGCTATCCGGGGCTCGCAAGCCTGTTTCGCGCCACCGCGCTGGCTGAACAAATCCATGCGGGCAACCACGCGCGGGTGCTGCGGCACATGGGCGGGTCACCAGGGATCGACGCGCCCAAGATGCACGTCGAAGGAACCTTCGAGAATCTGAAAGCGACCCTGGTCGACCAGAGGTTTGAAGTGGACTATCTCTACCCCGCTTTTCTCACCACGGCGGTTCCGCTGTTTGACACAACGGCCATCCGCAGCTTTCACTGGGCATTCGAGGCGGATAAGTCGCATGTGCAGCTATATGGCGACGTTATGGCTCGTGTGCACGGCGGTGGCAGGCGCGGTTGGGAGTATGAGAAACATCCGTTCTTTGTTTGCGGACTATGCGGATACGCAGCCGAGCATCCGGTTGGCAAAAACTGCCCTGGATGCAATTATTTATGGGAAAAATTTGAAGCGATAATGTAACTGCCGCACTGCGCGCTATAGCTCTCTCTTCTGCCCTGATTCAATCCATGTCATGATTCGCGGCGCTCAGGCTTCCATTGGTCATGGAGATAGGCATCGATGCGATCTTCGCGATCTTCCTGCTCTTCCTGTTTGCGTCGCTTTTCGCGTTCTTCGCGCTCTTCGCGGCCGTCGCTCATGATGCACTCCCCAAGGTCAGTTTAACGAATTGGCGGCCGAACGGTGCAGGAGTTCAGCTTGCGAGAACGGCGTGGGATTCGTAGATTTCCCTGGCGCGGTCGAGGGCGGCCTGGATGTTGGGCATGATGTTTTCGCGGCCAACGTGATCGAGGAAGCGCGGCTTTTGGAGTAGGTTCGAGGGTTGCTGCATGGCTCCACAGAGCAGCAGAGTGCGACCAGATTCGGTGAGTCGCTTGGCGAAGGTCTCGATTGCATGAATGCCTGTGGAGTCGATGGCTGTCATGTTGCGCAGCCGAAGGATGACCACCGGTTCAAAGGCTTCGATATTGGCGGTGGACTCGACCAGTTTCTCAGTAGTGCCGAACAGGAACGGGCCGTGGATGCGCAGGAGTGTGACGTAGGGCGGAATGATGCGCCCCTGCAGCGTGTGCGGTAGACCATCGCGGATGTAGTCGTCGGTGACAGCGCTGACGGTGGTGGTATCAGCGATGCGGTAGATGTAGACCAGCGCGGCCAATGCCATACCCACGCTGACGGCGACGGTGAGATCGGCAAAGACCGTGAGGGCGAAAGTGACGATCCAGACGGCGATGGCCGTGAAGCCGAGCTGGAGAATGCCGCCGATCTCGCGCCACTCGCCCATGTTCCAGGCCACTACGAACAACACCGCGGCTAAAGTTGTGAGCGGGATGTAGCTGGCAAGCGGAGCAGCAACGAGGAGAATGCCGAGCAAGGTCAACGCATGCACTATGCCGGAGACCGGGGAGCGCGCGCCGGAGCGGATGTTGGTGGCGGTGCGGGCGATCGCTCCAGTGGCGGGAATGCCGCCGAAGAGCGGCGAAGTAATGTTGGCGATTCCCTGCGCCACAAGTTCGACATTGGGATTGTGACGGTCGCCGGTCATGCCATCGGCGACAACCGCGGAGAGCATGCTCTCAAGCGCGGCGAGCAGCGCTACCGTAAACGCCGATGGAATCAGCGGCAGAATGTTCTCGGCGTGGAAGCTGGGAATGGCGAAGGGCGGAAATCCGCGTGGGATTCCGCCAAAGCGTGTGCCGATGGTTTCGACCGGAAGATGCAAAGCTACGGAAGCGATGGTGCAGGCCAGAAGTGCAACGATCGACGCAGGAATGCGCTTGGTGAAGCGGGGCAGGATCAGCATGATGGCCAGCGTGGCCGCGCCGATGGCCAGGGTAGACCAATTCAGGCTCGGCATATGCCCGATCAGAAGCTTCATGCGGGGCAGGAATTCGCTGGGAACGGCTCCGACGCGGAGGCCGAAAAAGTCCTTGATCTGCGTCGAGGCAATAAGAACGGCGATGCCGTTCGTGAATCCGATAACGACGGGACGAGGGATAAAGCGTACCGCCGAGCCAAGGCCGGTGAGTCCCATGACGAGCAGGATGACACCTGCCATCAAGGTGACCATGGCGAGGCCGCTCATGCCAAAACGGACGACGATGCCGGCAACGATCACAACAAAGGCGCCGGTGGGTCCGCCGATCTGGGTGCGCGAACCGCCGAGGGCGGAGATGAGAAAACCGGCGACGACGGCAGTGTAGAGGCCAGCCTGCGGGGTGACTCCGGAGGCGATGCCAAAAGCCATCGCAAGCGGCAACGCGACCAGGCCCACGGTGATACCGGCGAGGAGATCGTGCAGAAACATCTGTGCGCAGTATTGGCGCAGAGACACGACCAGCTTAGGCAGATTGGGATTGCTGATGGACATGAGTACTGCTTCTATTCTAATGGGATTCCAGTGCGCGGGCGGCGAATTGCGGGACGGCGGAGCCCGCGAGTAACTATCCAATCGCGCTCAAACCAATTGCTTCACGTAGATAGCGGCGGGGCGGTTGCGCGCGTAGTAGTGGTTGGCACGACTGTTTTTGCGATAGCCCATCCGCTCGTAGAGGCGGATGGCGGAGGCATTTTCCACATCGACGTGGAGCCAGATTCCGGTAGCACTTTCGGCGTTAGCCGAGCCTTCCAGACGACGGAGGAGTTCGGCGCCGACGCCATGGCCGCGCTGAATGGGCAACACTTCAATGGTGGAAATGTACGCAACAGTAGGGGCAACCTGCCGGATGAATTCGAGGATTGCAAAGCCGGCCATGCGACCGTTCTCTTCGGCGATCCAGGTCGCGGTTTCCTGTGACGCAATAAGCTGGCGCATGTAGCGGCGCGTAAATCGCTCAGGGGACTGGAAGCAGACTTCCTCAATGGCATAGAGGTCGTCGAAGTCGTCGTATTCGTAAAGGCGGTAATTCATGGGGAAACGAGAGCGGGGTTCGAGGAGCTAGCGGGTTAGTGGAGTTAGCCGCATTCTTGCTGATAGGGAGACGCGGTCTCACATCCTTGAGGCAAAGCTTCAGAATGGAAGACCAAAAACTATGCAATAACAATTGCTAAATCAGATATTTGAGGGAATTACCTAGACTTTTGCTTCAAGGTCGCGAATGACATCGAAGAAGCGCTGGTCGAGGCGGCGGTTGGTGGCGATGGCTTCCCTGATGGTGATATCCGTGACGTCGAGACCGTGTAAAACGGCAATGCGGCCCCACTTCTTTTCGTGCACCATGTCGATGGCGTGAAGGCCGTAGCGCTGGCCGAGAACGCGGTCGAAAGCTGTAGGCACTCCACCGCGCTGGGTGTGGCCGAGGTTGACGGAGCGCGTTTCAAAACCGGTCTTCTTCTCAATGAGGCTGGCAAGGGCTTCGCCGATGCCGGAGAGACGCGCGTGGCCGAAGGAATCGATTTCCTTGGAGCCGGTGACCTGGCCGACTTCCGGCAGATGGCAGCCTTCCGCGACGACGACAACGCCGTAGTGCTTGCCGTGATCGTAGTTGTACTTGAGCAGGGCGCAAACGTGGTCGATGTCGATTTCTTTTTCCGGAACGAGCACGACGTGAGCGCCGGCAGCAACACCGGAAGCGTATGCGATCCAGCCGGCGTCGCGTCCCATCACTTCGACGACGATGACGCGATTATGCGAATCAGCGGTGGTGTGAATGCGATCGATGGCCTCGGTGGCGATCATGACCGCCGTATCAAAGCCGAATGTCTGGTCGGTGCCGCTGATATCGTTGTCGATGGTTTTAGGGACGCCGACGGCATTGACGCCGTTTTCAGCGAGGAAGAGAGTGACAGACTGCGTGTCATCACCGCCGAGGGCGATGAGGGCGTCGATCTTGTTGATCTTTAGGACTTCCTGCACCTTCTCGATGCCGCCAGGGATTTTCTTCACGTTGGTGCGCGACGAATGCAGGATGGTGCCGCCCCTGAGCTGAATGCCGTCGGTGCTCTCGAGGGTAAGCGGGATGAAGTTGTTATCGAGCACGCCGCGCCAGCCGTTGAGGAAGCCGATGAACTCGTCGCCGTAGGTCTGGATTCCTTTGCGCACCGCCGCATAGATGACTGCATTCAAGCCGGGGCAGTCGCCGCCGCCGGTCAATAGTGCAACTCGCATCGTGAATTTCTCCTGATCGAATTTCGGCTAGCCGCGTGTCCCGCAGGCCGCGCCGGGAATAGCCTGAATTGCTGGTCGGGCGTGAAATGGAATCGACGCTCTCGACGCCTTACACAGTATAAGCCGCAGTTGTAAAGCAAGATCGTGACACCGCTCACGCGGCTGATAAATCGAGCCATTTCTCAGCTCACGTTGGATTCCCTGAGAAAAAGGGCGCCCGGGAATGGTTGAATAGGAGAGTATGCAAATCCCAGGAACAGGAGCCTTGGTCCTGCTTGCGTTTGCGAGCCTGGTCGTCGTCGTGCTGCTGGTGCTGCTGCAACTCACACGGCTTGGCTTCCTGGTGCGGTCGACGATTCCGGATCGACCCCGCCGCCGCATGTTCATTGCTTCGACATCGTTCCTGATCACCTTCGCGGGCGTGCGAGTTCTGGTCGGACTGATCATTCACAATCACGGGCCATTCAACTGGGTGGTGGTGCGCGGCCATCACATCCATCACCTGGTGTGGGGCATCATGATCCTGCTGCTGGTGGGCTACGGGTGGCTGCTCGACCTGGGACGGAGCCACTCGCCGCTGTCGATCTTCTTCAGCAGGCTCATGAGCGTGGGCTATGGAGTTGGCGCGGCGCTGACGTTGGACGAGTTCTCGCTTTGGCTGAACCTCGATCCCAACGACTACTGGTCGCGGGAGGGGCGTGTCAGCATCGATGCGGTGATCCTGTTTGGCGGGATTCTAGCGGTAGGAGCCTGGGGCGCACCATTCTTTCGCGGCCTGCAGTCGATGTGGACCAAGGGGAAGACTTTCCGCAAGGAGTTCGGACGGATCGAGTCCCCTATTCGGCGCGTGCGGTTGCTTCGTCCGCGTAAAGTTCGTCGATTACCGACTCATATTTTGCCGAAATGACGCGGCGTTTGAGCTTCATGGACGGAGTCAACTCGCCGGAGTTTTGCGACCACTCATCTGAAACGAGGCGGAATCGCTTGATGGTTTCGAAGTTGGCGAGGCCGGCGTTGGCTTCGCGGACGACTTCACCATAAAGCGCGACTACGCGGTGGTCGGCGACGAGTGCCGGGCGATCGAGACTTCCGAGACCGGCATGTTTGGCCCACGGTTCGAGCGCGGCAAAGTTGGGCGAGATCAGCGCGGCGATGAATTTGTGCTTGTCGCCGACCAGTGCGCACTGCGCGACCATGACGGAGTTCTTGAGCTTGTTTTCGATGGGCTGCGGGGCGACGAGTTTACCGCCCGAGGTCTTGAGCAGTTCCTTCTTGCGATCTGTGATGTAGAGGAATCCCTCGTCGTCGAGGCGGCCGATGTCGCCGGTGCGGAAAAAGCCTTCGGCATCGAAACACTCCTTGTTGGCCTCGGGCTTTTGCCAGTAACCGACGAAGATGGAAGGACCGCGAACGAGGAGTTCGCCGTCTTCCGCAAATCTGACCTCGATATTCGCGAGCGGCTTGCCAACAGCACCCATACGCTGAACCGCCGGACTGTTGAGGGCGATGACGGGCGACGTTTCCGTGAGCCCATATCCCTCCCACGCAGCGATGCCGACCGAGGCGAACCACTTTGCCGTGTCGATACCGAGTGGTGCGCCGCCGGAGACCCAGATGCGCACGCGGCCACCGAATGCTTCGCGCACCTTGCTGTAGGCGAGCTTATTGGCAATTTTCCAAAAAAACGAAGAGGGCTGAGCGCCGGCGTAGACCGTGTCGCGGTGGTGCGCACCCACGTTCAGCGCCCAGGCAAGAACCCGTTTTTTGATGGGCGAGGCATTGGACTTTTGTTCAACCGCCTGGCGGATTTTCTCGTAAACGCGCGGGACACCTACAAACACGGTGGGGCGAACTTCCTTCATCGATTGCGGGAGCTTGTCGAATTGGGAACAGTAGGCGACCTGCGCATTGTGGTTGTACATCACGTAGTCGAGCGCGCGGGCGGTGATGTGCGACAGGGGAAGAAATGAGATGCAAGCATCGGTTTCGTCAAAGCTGAATTCGCGCGCCGCGAGATTCTGGTTGGTCGCGATGTTGGCGTGCGTGAGCATGACGCCCTTGGGTTCACCCGTTGTACCCGAGGTGTAGATGAGGGTGGCTAAATCGTCGGGCTCGACAGAGCGGACGAGCGCATCGAAGACCGGGTCGCGATAGGACCCCGCGTCGTCGGCTCCGGCAAGAATCTTGGAGAAGCCGATGGCGCCATCCGGAGCATTGCCGTCCATCATGAGGATTCGGTCGAGGGATGTCCGGGAGCGGACGGCGTTGAGTTTGTCGTATTGCTGGCGGGTGGAGACGATAGCGATACGGCAACCGGCGTCGGCGAGAAGAACGGCGATCTGGTCACCGGTGAGCGTCGAGTAGATGGGAACGTTGACGGCATTGATGGCGAGGATTGCGAAGTCGGAGACAGCCCACTCCCAGCGGTTTTCGGCGATCAGGGCGATGCGATCGCCCTTTTTTGCTCCCCAGGAAAGAAAGGCCTCAGAGAGGGTGTGGACACGCTGGTAGATCTGGTCGGAGGAAATCGGTTGCCAGTTGCCGAACTCGTCCTGCCAGAGGATAGCGCGGGGACTTGCGGCTGCGGCCATGCGGCAAAACAGGTCGTTGATGGTCGAGAGAGGCGGAGGGATCATCGGGCGTTTCGTTTAACCGATCGGTTTGAATTGTGACCAAGGGAGAGTGTAACAGCGGCGGGATTGGGCGGGTGAAGCGTCCTGGAGGATGGCCTCAAGGCGAACAAATCATAAGTCCCTGTGTCCTGCAAGGTTTCGGGTCAAACTTCCGTTTCAAAGGTATGCGGTTCGTCACCCAGGAACGGCCTATTTGTGCGGTAAGATCACCCCAGCCAAACGTACCAGCCGCCGTCTAACGACATGCCAAAGCGCATTGCATCTCTGCCGCCCGGAGAGCCCGATCCAGCTCTTCTTGAGAAGCTTGCCGTCTTGCAACAGGCCTGTCTTCTGGTGGTGGCGCTGATGGCGCTCACGGTATTCGCCAACTGGCTTTTCCCCCCCATTGCAACTTACCTGCCCGCCGCGTTGACGCGCATGAGCGTCCCCATGTCGCTGATGGTGCTGTTGTGTGCGCTGAGCCTCGCCCTCTCTGAACCGGGAAACCACCTGTCATTGCCGCGCGCGAGCCGATACATCGCAGCGCAGGCGGGCCTGCTGGCGATTCTCATCCTGCTGGAGTCTGTGTTTCGACTTTTTCCGGCAGTGGACCTCCTGCTCGAAGCAGATCGGGCTCCGGGAAACACGGGAGCGCTACCAGTTCATTCTCCGGCGGCATTCGCCTTGCTGAGCCTGGCCATGATCCTGGTGAGCAGCACCGGGTCGTACTTGAAACGAGTGGCCGATGGGCTTGTGCCCTTGATCTGCCTGGTGACGCTCGTTCTGCTGAGCGAGAACCTCTTTGGGTCGATTGGGCTCCTGCGGCTTTCGGCGAACAACATGATTTCGCCGCTGCTGCTGATGTGCCTTGTGTTGCTGACGTGGGTTGTGGCGATGAGGCAGGCGGAACAGGGCGTGTGGTCGATCTTTGTGGGCGCAGGAATTGGAAGCCGCATCGCGCGCGGCTTTGCCCCGGTGCTGCTGGTGCTTCCCTTCCTGATCGAGGTGGCAAGAACCCGCGTCATCCTGAAGGATATCGTCCCGGAACAATATGGGGCAGCGATCCTGACTTCGCTGGCGGCAGGGCTCTCTATGGTGCTGCTGCTCGTGCTGGTGTGGCGCATCAACACGATGGAGAAGGAGATTCACGACCTGACGCTGCGCGACGAGCTTACAGGCCTGTACAACATGCGCGGCTTCTATCTGCTGGGCGAGCAGACACTGCGACTGGCGCAGCGCGCGGAGTTGCCCTTCTCCGTCTTGTTCATCGACCTCGACGGCTTGAAGAAGATCAACGACGACCAGGGCCACAGCGTGGGTTCCATGTACCTGGCCGAGACAGGCGAATTGGTGTTGGCGTGCTTCCGCGAAACGGATGTGAAAGGCAGATTTGGCGGAGACGAGTTTGTGGTGGCCGGTCAATTCAGCATGGTGGGGATTGAACTAGCCGCTACGCGGCTGAAGGCAGCCGCTGCGGAGCGCACCGCTGCGACCGGCAGGAAATACCCGCTGAGCCTGAGCATTGGCTGCGTGACGCTCGATCATCCTTCGAACGAGAGCCTGAAGGAACTGGTGCGGCGGGCGGATGAAGCGATGTACAGGGACAAGCGAAGCAAGAGAGTGGCGCGGGCGTAAACGGACACGCACATGAATTGGAAATAGCACCTTGATTGGATCGCGAAGAGTATTGGTACTGAACGCATGAATGAGATGGTTCCAGATTCGTTGACGGTATTGCCCGATCCGAAGCTTTTTCGTGCGGCACGATTTGCGCAGCGAGTTTGCCTGGGCGTGGCTGCCATCGGAGTCCTCTTCGGGTTGCTGCCGCTGCTTGGAATCCACTTGGGAGGCTCAACGGCGACCGCGGCGCGCGCCAGCATGCCATATCTGGTTACCGCGCTGCTGTGCGGCATAAGCCTGTTCCTATCGGAACCCCAAAGGATGGGAGTCGCAGTCAGCTACGTGGCGCACGCTGTCGATTTGCTTGTCATCTGCGGAGCTGCGGCAATCCTTTTCTCTTCGCGCTTCGGACTCGGAACGTCCCCACCCCGCGACGGCGCACTTTTGGCGGTGAGGTTTTCTCTCGGGTTTGTCGCACTGGCGCTGGTTGTATTCATGGTGGACAAGAAGAACTGGCTGATCAATCACGTCGTGGATTTCCTGCTGTGCGGACTTTGCCTCCTGAGCCTGCTGCTCATTTCAGACGCGGCGTTTAGCCGCTTCGCCCTGTTCGGAAGATCGACGGGAAGCCCCGGGGAGGCCGCTCTACTCATCTGCCTGGTCGCGCTAACAATCGCAGTCGCACTGCGACAGGCGGAACACGGTGTCTTCTCCATCTTTCTGGGAGTGGGCGTGGGAAGCAGGCTGGCCCGAATCTTTGCGCCAATTCTGGTCGTGCTGCCGTTTATTTGGGAGGCGGCGCATGAATGGATGAGTCGCGTTGGCCCCGCACGGCATCTGAACGCGGCGTTAGCCGCTTCAGCCGGAGTAGCGGTGGCAGGCGGCATCCTGTTGTTCTTTACGTGGCGGATCAGCAGAATGGAAAACCAGATTCATGACCTGGTTCTGCGGGACGAGGCGACGAGGCTCTATAACTTCAGGGGATTCCAGATGCTGGCCGAGCATGCATTGCGACTGGCACAGCGCGCGAGTGTTCCCTTCAGCGTGCTCTATGTCGATATTGAGAATCTGGCTGAGATTCACACGGAGTTGGGACCGAATGTTGCGGCGGCAACCCTGAAAGAGGCCGGAGAGTTATTGCGCGCGACCTTCCGCGAGTCGGACATCAAGGGCCGCATTGGTGCGGATGCGTTTGCCGTCGCTGGGCAGTTCGACCGCACAGGCATCTCGGTGGCAGCGCTGCGTCTTGAAGCCGCAACGGCGGCGCGCGGCGCCCGGAACGGCAGGCCAATTCCGATCAAGTTCAGCATGGGACACGTGACGACTTCCGACCTGAACGCGCCGGAGAATCTGCGAGAGCTCCTGGAGCGCGCGGGGCAGGTTCGAAACCGGCAGGAAAGCTTGCTGAAAGAGATGCTCGTCAACTGAGGCTCGGCGCATTTCCGCGGAACCATCCATTCAACTTGGACCAGGCCTGCTTCGGGGTGAGGCGGACGAATTTCCGCGCCTCCCGGTTTTCACTTTGCGGGCAGCGATTGCGCGGGACAAACGAACAAGCCGGACAACAGGCGATATGCGCTGGGCGTCGACAACTTGGCTTCGGAGTTCGCAACTTGAGTTTAGGGAAGTAACTTCGGTGATTCTGCCGGCTGACGTGGAAAATGAACTTGCATACTTATACACTTTTTCTGTATATTTATTCAAGCGCGGCCGCCACTGCGAGCCGCGTTTTTGCTTTGCTCGGAAACACGAGATATGAAGTTTCAAAGGCACAATGCGATTCGGGAACTTGTGGCGCACGCACTGGTGGCCAACCAGGACGAGCTGCGGCGCAAGCTGCGCCGCCGTGGATTTGAAGTGACGCAGGCGACGCTGTCGCGCGACATCCACGAGTTGCGCTTGACCAAAGGGCCGGGCGGCTATTCCCTTCCCAATGGAAACGGAAATGGCGCCGGAACACATGCGGCCGATGATGGGCCGCCTACTGCCGCCGAAATGATGGAGAGCTTCGGTCTGACTGTGACCCGCGCGATGAACCAGGTCGTGCTGCGGACGAGCATGGGCGGGGCGCAGCCGATGGCTGCTGCACTCGACCGCGAAGGGTGGACCGATGTGGTGGGGACCATTGCCGGCGACGATACGGTTCTGGTGATTTGCCCGGATTTGAAACGCGCGCACGAGGTGGAGACGCGGCTAAGAAAGATGCTGGAGTCATGACAAGGGCCGTACAAACCGCGGTTGTGGGCGTAACGGGTTATGCAGGTGCGGAGCTTGCCCGCTTGCTGCTGCATCATCCGCGACTGAAGGACAAACCGCCTGTCTTTGCCGGCCGCGTGGATGAGAAGGATGCGGCGCGCGGTGGGGTCCCGCTTGAAGAGATTCATCCGCAGCTCGCGGATAATAACGGCAGCGGCTCTCTGAAAGTTGAGCCATTTTCCTGGGAGCGGCTCAAGGATCGCGGAGTGGAAGTGCTGTTTTTGGCGACTCCGCACGAGCAGTCGCGCGAATGGGTGCCCGAGGCACTGAAGCATGGATTGCGCGTGGTCGACCTGAGCGGTGCGTGGCGGCTGTCGGACGCGAAGAATCGCGCAGTGTACGCGTTTGAAGATGAAGGCTCGGAGGTCGCTGCGGCGACGCAAGCGAAGGCCGCTTACGGAATGCCGGAGTTGCATCGCAAAGAGATCGCCGGCGCGAAATTGGTGGCGAATCCTGGATGCTATGCGACGTCGGTGATTCTGGCGGTGCGGCCGCTGGTGGCTGCGGGGATTGTCGACCTGTCGCACGGCATAGTCGCTGATGCGAAAAGCGGCGTCAGCGGAGCCGGCAAAGCGCCGACATCGAAGACGCATTTCATGCACGCGGCGGATAATCTGTCAGCCTATGGCGTATTCAGCCATCGCCACACCGGGGAATTGCTCGAGCAGATCGGGATTTGCGCAAGCGACATTGTCTTCACGCCGCATCTGCTGCCCATTCCACGCGGGATGATGTCGACGATTTACGTGCGATTCAATGAGGCGCAGACGCACGAAAGCGTGGCGCGAATTTATCGCGAATTTTTTGCATCCAGCTCCATGGTGCGCATCTATGAGAAAGCGCTGCCGCAGATTCGATATTCGGTGCGGACGAATTTTGCGGACATCGGATTTCAGATTTCGAGCGATGGGCGACGGGCGGTGATTGTGAGCTGCCTCGACAATCTGCTGAAAGGCGCATCTGGGCAGGCGGTGCAGAACATGAACGTGATGCTTGGCTGGGACGAAGCGGAGGGGTTGGCATGAAGTATGTGGTCAAACTGGGCGGTGCCGGCCTTGAGACTCCGGAGCTGATGCAGGGTTGCGTTCACGCCATTACCGACCTGGTTCGCGATGGCCACCAGGTGGCTGTGGTGCATGGCGGCGGAGTTCAACTGACGCGCATGATGGAACGGCTGGGCGTGAAGAGCGAGTTTGTGAACGGGCTGCGGGTGACGGACGCCGAGACGCGCAACATCGCTGTGATGGTTTTCGCAGGCAAGGTGAACAAGGGGCTCGTCGCCGCTTTGGGTGCGCTCGGACAGCCTGCCGTGGGCATGACCGGCGGCGATGGATTGCTGTTTCGCGCGCGCAAGAAGCGGACCGCACCGGACCTCGGCTTTGTAGGCGAAATTGTGGCGAGCGATCCGCGGTGGATTGAGGCGATCTGGAAGTTGGACGGCGTGCCGGTGATCGCGCCCATTGCCCTGGGTTTTGACGGCGAATACTACAACATTAACGGTGACGAGATGGCTGCAGCGTGTGCAGTTGCGTGTCACGCGGATGCGCTCGTGTTTTTGACGGATGTTCCAGGCGTAAAGGGCGCAGACGGAAATGTGCTGCGCTGGCTCAGCATCGATCAGATTGCGGAGATGGCGAAGAGCGCGATTATCTCCGGCGGCATGTTGCCCAAACTGGGCGCCTGCCGCGAAGCGCTCTTGAACGGTGTGAAACGTGTACGGATCTTACCCGCGGAGGCGGCCGGTTTCCTTCCCGACCTGTGCAGCAGCCGCGTAGCCCACGGTACCGAAGTGATGGTCGCCTGAGGAGAGAGTGAATTGACGAAGCTTGAACAAATTCGTGCAGCAGAGTCAAAGTTGCTGCTGCAAACTTACGAGCGGAACCCGATCTTGTTTGTGGGTGGAGAGGGCGTGTACCTGATTGATGAAGGCGGTGCGAAGTATCTCGACCTGCTGAGCGGCATCGGCGTGAACGCGCTGGGATATGCTCACCCGGCGATTGAGCGAGCCATTGTGAACCAGAGCCGTGCACTGATCCATACATCGAATCTCTTCTATCACGAGGGGCAGGCGGAACTGGCACTGCGGCTGACCGAGCGCACAGGCATGGATCGCGTGTTTTTTTCGAACACCGGCACTGAGGCGTGGGAAGGTGCGCTCAAACTGGCGCGCGCACATGCAGGGCTGCTGCGCAGCGAAGGCAAGCAGATCGGAACGAAGTTTCTCGCGCTGGAGCAGAGCTTCCATGGACGCACCTACGGGTCGATGTCGACGACCTACAAGGCAAAGTATCGCGAGCCCTTTGCGCCGGGAGTTCCCGGCGTCGAGTTTGTGAGATTCAACGACGTAACCGACCTGCGCGCGAAGTTCTCCAATGATGTTTGCGCCATTCTGGTTGAATCGATCCAGGGCGAGGGCGGCATCCGTCCGCTGTCGCAGGAGTTCTTCGCCGAGGCGCGGAAGCTGGCCGACTCGACGGGCGCACTGCTGATCGTAGATGAGATCCAGGCAGGCATGGGACGGACGGGAAAGTGGTGCGGGTACCAGCATTACGGTATCCAGCCGGACGTAACCACGCTGGCCAAGCCGATTGCGGGCGGCATTCCGCTAGGCGCGATTCTGTGCACGGAAGAGGCCGCACGGGCGATTCATGCGGGCATGCACGGGACGACGTTTGGCGGTGGCCCGCTGGCATGCGCAGTGGCGATTGCCGTCATCGACGCCATCGAAAGCGAAGACCTGCTCAAGCATGCGACCGAAGTAGGCGACTACTTTCAGGCGCAGTTGCGCGGTCTGGCAAAGAAGCACGATTGCATCAAGGATGTCCGCGGCAAGGGATTGATGCTGGCTGCTGAGCTCGACTCCGCGGACCTGGCGAAGCTGACCGTCGCCGATATGCTCAAGCGGCACATCCTGATCAACTGCACCAGCGACACGGTGCTGCGCTTCTTGCCGCCGTACATCATCGAGCGCAAGCATGTGGACGAAACCATCAAGGCCTTGGACGAAATCTTTACCGAGAAAGCCGCGCCTGTGAGCGCCGCACATCAGAACACAGGAGGAAACAGCCTTGGCTAGCAGAGCAACCATGGAGCGCCGCGTGCCGGCGGTTCCCGTGCAAAAAGACGAAGACATTCTTGCTGCGGCAGCGCGGCTGGCAGGCGAAGATCTGTGTTCGATTGCAGATCTCTCAAGCAGCGAAGTGCGGGCGATGGTAAAGCTGGGGCACGACGTGAAGCTGAATCCGCGCGAGTATCGGCACGCGCTCGACGCGAAGCAGATGGTGCTGATGTTTGAGAAGGCGAGCCTGCGCACGCGGCTGGCGTTTGAGACGGGCATTAACACAATGGGCGGCAATGCGATTTTTGTCGATCAAACCAGTTCGCCGCTGGGCGAGCGCGAGGCGATTGCGGATGTTGCGCGCAACGTGGAGCGCTGGGTCGACGTGATTGTGCTGCGCACCTATGCGCACGACACCATCACCGAGATGGCGGTGAATTCAAGGGTGCCGGTGATCAATGCGTTGTCGGACTTCGAGCATCCGTGCCAGGCGCTAGCGGACTTTATGACGCTGGAAGAACACTTTGACACCTCGGCCGGTTTGAACTTTACGTACGTGGGCGACGGCAACAATGTATGCCACTCGCTGATGCTTACGGGTGCGCAACTGGGCGCGAATGTAACCGTGGCAACGCCACGCGGCTACTCGCCGGATATCGAGATCGTGACCAAGGCTCGCGAGATTGCAGAGCAGAATGGCTGCGAAGTGAAGCTGACGCAGGATCCCCAGGCCGCAGCCGAAAACGCAGACGCAGTCTACACCGATGTGTGCGTGAGCATGGGCATGGAGCACGAGTCGACCAAGCGCGCGCCGATCTTCAGGCCCTTCCAGGTGAATGAGGCGCTGATGGCAAAGGCCGCGTCGAATGCCGTATTCATGCATTGCCTTCCGGCGCGCCGCAATGCCGAGGTTACCGATGTGGTTTTGGATGGGCCGCAGTCCATCGTGTTTGACCAGGCCGAGAATCGCATGCACGCGCAGAAAGCGCTCCTGCTGCTGTTGCTTGGCGGACTGCCAAACGTGGCCAAGTTTTCAGTCCTCAGTTCATAACTTTTAATCGCAAAGAGATGACTGACCACTGATCACTGACAACTGAAAACTGTTTCTGAGGTTCCGCAGGCATGTCTGTAATTCTCGAATCTTTGCCCATCGGCCAGAAGGTAGGGATCGCCTTCTCCGGCGGGCTCGACACCTCCGCTGCTCTGCACTGGATGAAGCAGAAGGGGGCGCTCCCCTATGCCTACACGGCCAACCTTGGCCAGCCTGACGAAACCGACTACGATGCCATTCCGCGCGCGGCTCTCGAATACGGCGCCGAAAAAGCTCGCCTGATCGACTGCCGAGGCCCGCTTGTCCGCGAGGGCATCGCCGCATTGCAGGCCGGCGCCTTCCACATCAGCACCGCCGGCGTCACCTACTTCAACACGACGCCCATCGGCCGCGCCGTTACTGGAACTATGCTCGTCACGGCTATGAAGGAGGACGACGTTCACATCTGGGGCGACGGGTCCACCTTCAAAGGCAACGATATCGAGCGCTTCTATCGGTACGGCCTGCTGGTCAATCCCGATCTCAAGGTCTACAAGCCCTGGCTCGACGCCGCATTCATCGACGAACTGGGCGGCCGCGCCGAAATGTCCGAGTTCATGCAACGCTCGGGCTTCGCCTACAAGATGTCTGCCGAGAAGGCCTACTCCACCGACTCCAACATCCTGGGTGCAACCCACGAAGCCAAGGACCTGGAACATCTTTCTTCGTCCATCAGGATCGTCGCTCCCATCATGGGAGTGGCCTCGTGGCGCGACGACGTCGCGGTCCCGCGCGAAGAGGTGACAGTACGCTTTGAAGAGGGCTTCCCGGTAGCTCTCAACGGCAAGCAATTCGATGATCCCGTCGCTCTCCTGCTTGAGGCCAATCAAATAGGCGGTCGCCACGGCCTCGGCATGTCCGACCAGATCGAGAACCGCATCATCGAGGCCAAGAGCCGCGGCATCTACGAGGCTCCAGGCCTCGCCCTGCTGTACATCGCCTACGAGCGCCTCATTACCGGCATCCACAACGAGGACACCATCGAGCAGTACCGCGAAAATGGCCGCAAACTCGGTCGCCTGCTCTACCAGGGCCGCTGGTTCGACCCCCAGGCCATCATGCTCCGCGAATCCGCGCAGCGTTGGGTCGCTAGACCCGTCACCGGCGAGGTTACCTTTGAACTGCGCCGCGGCAATGACTACTCGATCCTTAACACTGAGTCGCCCAACCTCACCTTCCACCCCGAACGCCTCAGCATGGAGAAGACGGATTCCGCCTTCTCTCCGCGCGACCGCATCGGCCAGCTCACCATGCGCAATCTGGACATTACCGACACCCGGGCAAAGCTCCTCACCTATGCCGAAACCGGCCTCCTCACCCTGAACAAAGGCATGGAAATGCCGCAGTTAAACAGCGGTAAGGGAAAAGACACCGTGAGGGACGCTTAACGCAATGTCGAACGAACAACAATCCGGGAAGATGTGGTCCGGCCGTTTTCGCGAGCCGCTCGACGCAGAGTTCGAGCAGTGGCAGCGCTCCATTGTGTTTGACTGGCGGCTTCTCGCGCAAGAGATAGCCGGGAGCAAGGCGCATGCGTCTGCTCTCTGCGCGGCTGGAGTTCTGTCGGAGCCAGAAACAGTGGAACTGCGTACGGCGCTCGATTCGATCGCATCCGAATTCGGCACTGTCAAAGGCGCAGAGCGCGTGCGCAACCATCCGGTTGCGGAAGACATACATCATTTTGTCGAGTTGTCTCTCGTTGAGCGGATCGGCGATCTAGGTCGGAAGCTGCACACAGGACGCTCGCGCAACGAGCAGATTGCGACAGATCTGCGCCTGTATGTGCGCGGGCAGATCGAGCTAGTGATCGAGGCGTTGGCCAAGTGGGCCGGGGCGTTACTGGAGAAAGCCCACATGGCTCACGATGCCGTGATGCCGAGCTACACCCATCTTCAGCGTGCCGAGCCGGTGCTGGTGGCGCACTGGATGCTGGCCTACGTCGAGATGATTCTGCGCGACGCGGGGCGCTTAAAGGACTGCTCGGCACGGCTGAATTACTGCCCTCTAGGATCGGGAGCAGTTGCGGGAGCGACCCTCAAGCTGGACCGGAAGATTGCGGCACGTGAACTCGGATTCACGGCGCCTACAAACAATTCGATAGACGCAACCAGCGATCGCGATTTCATTCTCGACTACTTGCAGGCGCTCACGTTCGTCGGTCTACACCTGAGCCGGTTTGCGGAGGAGATCACGCTATTTGCGACGGCTGAGTTCGGGCTTGTACAACTGCCGGAGGCCTTCTCAACCGGGTCGAGCGCGATGCCGCAGAAGAAGAATCCCGACTTGACCGAGTTGATTCGCGCGAAATTCGGGCGCATCCATGGCGCGGCAGAAGCAGTTACCCTGCAATTGAAGGGATTGCCGCTGGCCTACAACAAGGATATGCAGGAGACACAGGAGCCCGCGTTTCAAGTTGAGTTTGTCGCGCCCATGCTCGCGCTGGTGGCACGCTTCACGGCTGCGCTCGGGTTCAATTTCAAACGCATGCGCGAGGCGGCGCAGACGGGCTATCTGAATGCGATGGCCGGAGCGACCTATCTTGTACACAAGGGCGTTCCTTTCCGCACGGCGCATGAAAAGATCGGCAACGCGGTTCGTTTTGCGCTGGAGAAGGGTGTGGAGCTGGGCGAACTGAGCATGGATGAACTGCGTCAATTCGGCAGCGAGTTTGGCGAGGACTTCTATGCGGCCGTTACTCTTCAGGCTACCCTCGACTGCCATGACGTGGCGGGCGGGACGGCAACCGACCGCGTGAAAGCAGCATTATGCGAGGCCGCTCAGCGTGTGGCCTTCCTTAAGAAAGCAGATGCACCGGAGGTGATTCATGCTGGTGCGTAAGGCGCTCCTAAAGGATGCGACGAATATTTACGACCTGGTTAATTCTCTTTCCGGCGACGGCACGCTGCTGAAACGCTCGTTTGCGGAGATCTGCGAAAACGTGCGCGACTTTACCGTGGCGGATTCGGACGGCGGTGTTTTTCAGGGCTGCGGCGCATTGCATTTTTACGGGCCGCATCTGTGCGAGGTGCGCTCGATCGTGGTGAAGCCTGAGGCTAAGGGTCAGGGCGCAGGCGGACGCATTCTGGGCGCTTTGATTGAAGAGGCAGAGGAGCACGGCATCCAATCCGTTTGCCTTTTCACGCGGATTCCCGACTTCTTTTTCAAGTACGGGTTTCGCACCGTCGAAGACAAGACGGAACTCCCCGACAAGATTTTCAAGGACTGCCAGAACTGCCCGCGCCTGCATCGCTGCGACGAAGTGGCGATGGTACGGGGACGCATTCCGCGCATCTCCATCCTCGGCCCGAAGATTGAGGCGGAACAACTGGTAAAGCTTTCGGGATAGTTGTTTGCCCTACCAAAGCGACGATTGGTCGTCGGCCAGCTGGGCGAGAAGACTCAAGATCACAACGCAGAAAAACGCCAGAACCCTGTCGGTGCTCAGCGTCTGCATTACCGTTGCCACAAGGCTCTGGCAATAGCCAAGTTCGGAACAAGTGCGCCAGCTGAGCGTGGAGAAGGCCCCCAGATAGGTAAGCGCCATCAGAGAAAGCAAAACCGCGGCGCGGCGCGGCGGTCGCACGAACAGGAAAACCGGTAAACAGAGTGCCGGCAGGCCGCAATAGAGAAGGCAGAGCAGGGTATCCTGGCGCAGATCGATGCGGATGGCGGCAATGATGCCAAAAAGGCTGACCCAGGCGCTGAGGATTCCGGCAAGGGCTAACAATACTACCCAGATAATTCCACGAATCGTCATGGGTTCAATCCTCGTACCTGATCAAGGGGTACCTTCACTGTACAAGACGGACGCGGCGATGGCAGCCTGACCGTAGCTGAGACCGCCATCGCCGGGGCTGACGCGGGACTGCAGGAACACCTTGAAGCCCTCTTCTTCAAGTCCAGCGCGAAGGAGCCTTGTGAGCCGGCGATTGTGCATGCACCCGCCGCTCATCACAACTTGAGATAGGCCGGTTTTCTCGCGAGCATTCGCTGCCGCCCCGATGAAGCCTTCGGCAACGCCTGCGTGAAACTGCGCCGCAATTCTCGCCTTCGGCACGCCGCGGTGAAGATCATCCCCAATTGTTCGCCACAGGTAGCCGAGTTTGAGAGACAGCGATCCATTGCTTTCGGTGTCCGGGGCAAACAACTCCGGTACGTAGTCCATGCGGCGCAACCGATCCGGTTCATCGAATGCGATTCCCTCCAGTTCTATCGCTGCCTGCGCTTCATAATCCACCTTTCGCCTGTGAAGGATGACAGCAGCAGCAGCGTCGAAGAGGCGGCCCAGGCTGGATGTGAGAGGCGCATTGATTTGGCGCTCCATCATGCGGCGCATCACGCGGGCCTCCAGTTCCGTCGCTCCCACCAGTTCCCGCGCTTCGTCCTCTGAGAACCCAGCCGCGACAAGATGGCCAAACGCCATGCGCCACGGTTCACGAACAGCAGCATCTCCTCCGGGCATCGGAACATAATCCAGATGCGCAAAGCGTTCGAATTTGTCGAGGCTGCAGACCAGCACTTCCCCGCCCCAGATGCGGCCATCGGTCCCATAACCGGTGCCGTCGAGCGCGAGACCGATGACTGGGCCGGCGAGAGAATGCTCGGCCATGCAGGCTGCGATGTGCGCATGATGATGCTGAACGCCGATCAGGCGAAGGCCGCGGTCGTCGGCCCACTGTTTCGCCCAGCTTGTGGAGAGATAGCCGGGGTGTAGATCGTGCACAACGGTGTGCGGCTCGATTTCAAAGGTATGCATCAGGTGCCGCAGCGACTCTTCGAAGAATTCCAGACTCGTCGCGTTTTCGAGATCGCCGATGTGCTGGCTCTGGTAAGCAAATTTGCCGCGAGCCAACGCGAAGACGTTCTTCAGATGACCTCCGACGGCGAGAAGCGGCGGCGCTTCGACCGGCAATGACACTGCGAGCGGGACAAAACCTCGAGCGCGGCGAAGAATCTGGGGCAACCCATCGACGAATGCGGTGACGGAGTCGTCGCAACGCTGCAGGATCTCACGGTCGTGCATGAGAAACGCGTCGGCGATACCAGCGAGGCGAGTGCGGGCTTCGTCGTTGTCAATGGCGATCGGTTCTTCGCTGAGATTCGCCGAGGTCATTATCAGCGCCTTCACACGCGAGTCGGCGAAGAGCAGGTGCTGCAACGGCGCGTAGGGCAGGAAAATACCAAGCCAAGGAATCCCCGGCGCAACCGCAGGAGCAATTCCATTGTGGCTGCGCGCGTGCGCGAGCACGATGGGGTGCGCAGGCGTCTGCAGCAGGGCTTCTTCTGCGGAAGACAGGTCGCAGAGGGAGCGTGCGGCGGAGAGATCGCGGACCATGATGGCGAGCGGCTTGCCGTAGCGGTGTTTGCGCTGGCGAAGGCGCGTGACGGCATCCTCGCTGGTCGCGTCCACGCTCAGGTGAAATCCCCCGATGCCTTTGATGGCCATGATTTCACCGCGGAGAAGGCGTTCAATGGTATCTGCAACCGGATCGGCGGAATCGATCGGTGAGCCATCTGGCGATTCAAGCCAGACGTGCGGGCCACAGCGCCAGCAGGCGTTCGGTTGCGCGTGAAAGCGGCGGTTGAGCGGATCGTCATACTCGGCCTGGCACTCCGGGCACATCGGAAATTTGGCCATCGAGGTCTGCGGGCGGTCGTAGGGGATGCGGCGGGTAATGGTGAAGCGCGGCCCGCAGTTGGTGCAGTTCAGAAACGGATAGCGATAGCGGCGATCGGCGGGATCGAGCAGTTCGCGCAGGCAATCGGCGCAAGTGGCTGCGTCTGCAGGGATGCCAGTGCTGACTCGGCCGAGGACCTCGCTGGCCACGATGCGAAAGCCGGTTTCGCCGGTCGGCGCAAGATCGCCGATGGTGACGGAGTCAATGCGCGCCAGCGGCGGCCTCTCCGCCGTAAGCCGCGCTAGAAATGCCTGAATCCGCGCTGCAGGTCCTTCGAGCTCGATGATCACGCCATCGGTGTCATTTCCGATCAGGCCCGCAAGGCTCTCCTCGGTTGCAAGACGATAAACAAAGGGGCGAAAGCCGACGCCCTGTACCACTCCACAGACGCGAATGCTCTTCCGCGCAAAATCGGGAGATGACGGCGAAGTTGAAGATGGGGAGAATGTCAAAAAAGACTGCGCCTCAAATTCAAGCATAGCCCATGCGCAAATCGAGCCCTTACAGAAACTTCGGGCGCAGTCGGGTTGCAGAGTAGCCGTCCGGGGGCAACCAAAACCTCCCTCGTTTGCTCAAACTGGTGAGCGGCATTCGAGGGGAACGCCGATCAGTAACTCGTTCGACGTGCGCAGCAAGAAACATTCGAGAAATCGGTTCCCTCCCCCAAAACTCCCCGAGGGCCATTCAAGGGGTCCCGGCAGGTAAATGCGAAAGGGTGAATGATATGAAGAAGATGATGATGACGCTCGCGGTATTCGGGCTCGCAGCCATGACGTGCGCGGCGGATCAGGACAAACAAGACACCACTGATCGGCTCGACAAGGCCGCGGCAGTGCTGCACGATGTGATGGCGGCTCCCGACAAGGGGATCCCCGAAGAAGTGATGGAGCATGCAAAGTGCGTAGCCGTTGTACCCCACATGGTGAAAGGCGGATTCGTGTTCGGCGCAGAAGGCGGCCGGGGCGTTGCCACTTGCCGCACCGAACATGGATGGAGCGCGCCTGCATTCTTCGCGATTACCGGCGGAAGCTGGGGCCTTCAGATTGGCGTTGAGGGTGTGGACCTGGTCATGATTTTCCAGACCGACGAAGGCATGAAGCACATGCTCGAGAGCAAGTTCAAGGTGGGCGCGGATGCCTCCGCGGCAGCGGGACCGGTAGGTCGTCACGCGTCGGCAAACACCGACTGGAAGATGAATGCCGAGATTCTGACCTATTCGCGCGCAAAAGGCGCTTTTGCCGGGATCGCCCTTTCGGGCGCTTCGGTGCGGCCGGATGATGACTCGATGAAAGCAGTTTACGGTTCAGACGTCACCTTCCGCTCTGTGCTTACCGGATCGGTTCCACCACCTGCTCAGGCCCACGCGTTCCTCGCGGCTGTGCGCGGTGCGCGGTCTGAGGCGGCGGCCTCGCACTAAGTCCAGGTGTGTTGCGAAAGGCAGCGAGCATCCGGAAGCAATTCCGGATGCTCGTTCTGTTTGAGAGCGCTTTGTGTCCAATACTGTGCGGCCTTCGATGCCCGACGTGAATTAAGCGGATGGATCCATAGAGTCCATTCCGCATGAAAGAATCGAATCATGATGGAACGGCGGCGACTCTTATTCGCCAAATTCGGTCTTATCGTTCTGGCTCCTTACACCTTCGCTTCAGGTCGAACTGTCGCCCAGCAGGCGCCGGACATTGGCAGCGTGGTTCGCGGTGTCGATGCATCGGTGAAAAGCCGGATCGATCGGCTCGCCGGATATACCGTCACCGAACATTACGCCGTGTTTCGCGGGAAGGATGAAGCGCATCTCGCAGCAGAGATGCTGGTGAAAACCACCTACAACAAACAGACCGGCAAGAGCTACGAAATCGTGTCGCAGAGCGGCTCGTCCCTGTGGCGCAACGAAGTTCTCCGCACCCTGCTGGATAACGAAAAGCGCATGAGCCAGCCCGGCAACGTTGAAACGGCTCTCATCGACAGTGCAAATTACGAGATGAGACTGGACGCGAACCCGCGGGATAGCCTGAATGGCCGAGACTGCCTGGTGCTGGATATCACGCCGCGACGCACCAGCGAGTATCTCTTCAAAGGACGACTGTGGGTGGATGCCCAGGACTTCGCCATCGTGCAATTAATAGGAACGGCTTCGAAAAGCGCCTTCTTTCTGGCCAGTGCCGCCGAGGTTTCGCGTCAATACGAAGAGATGGATGCATTGCCGATGGCCACCCATGCCCAAGCCATCTCAGGTAGTGCGCTGCTGGGCCAGACGGTGGTCAAGATCGACTACTCGAATTATCAGCTTCAGCTGATCCCCGGAAATCAAGCGCAGGCCAAATAGGGCTCCCTTGGGGGAAGGCCGGCAAGGCTGAAGCCGGGTGACGAATGAACGCGCCAGCATATCGAACCTGCACTATACTGGGCTCCTGTGACCCCGATCTGGAGCGACTGGAGACTGATGGCCGCCCTCGGCTCCTGCCTTGTGCTGGGGCTCAAGCACGGGTTTGACTACGACCATTTGGCCGCCATCTCAGATATCACGGCCGTTCAGAAAAGCTGGCGCAGCGGGCTGCGGCTGGGAATGACCTATGCCCTTGGCCATGCCTTTACCGTGGTGGCGCTCGGCGTCGCAGTCCTGCAACTGCACCTTGGACTTCCCGAAAACCTGGATCACTGGACGGAGCGGCTGATCGGCCTGACGCTGATTGTCCTGGGAATTGGGGTGGTGGCCGGTATCCTGCGCAAGGATGTGCACGGGCACCGGCACGGACGTATCGAGAGCCGCCTGGCCATCGCCATCAATGGCGTGCTGTGGATAGCCTGGCGCGTGCGCCGCTTCTGGAACCCGTCGGCTCCGAAGCCGGAGCGGTTTCAGTGGATGTACAACGGCAAATCGGTCTTCGTGATCGGGATCCTGCATGGAGTGGGCGCGGAGACGCCCAGCCAGCTCGCGTTGTTCTTCCTGACGGCCAATCTTGGCGGAACCTCAAGGGGCATGCTCGGTCTCGCTGCATTTGCCCTTGGCCTTGTCGCCATGAATGCGCTCATGACCGCTTCGCTGGGCGGCGCCTTTAACACTGGCGGACATCATCCGCGCTTCTACTCCGTGATTGCGTGGACCGGTGCGGTGTATAGCTGCGCCATTGGATTGATCTTCCTTTTGGGCATCTCCGACCGACTTCCGGCCCTCGGCTAAGCGGAAGACTCTCCGCCCCGAAACCCGTCACAACTCATCCCTTTTCAGGTGGTGTCCTGAAAGGCCTTGAAATTCAAGGATGGCGCGGATTCCACAAGTACTCACTGCGTAGCCTGATCTGGCCGCCAGACTATAGCGCCTCTCTAGATGGTATGCGCCGGGCGTTCCATCACTCGCCGAACGCGACCTCGATTCCGGCGTTGCAGCATGATGGGGAATAGGTCGAAGGGGATTCTGACGAGCAGCATGACGTCGCCGTATACGGCGTGATCATGGAGAAAACACCAGATCGCCAGCATGACCGAAACGAGACAGGTCAACCAGTGCACAGCTTCTGAGGAATTCATTTCTCTTAGCAGTCGATCACAATCGGCGCGGCTGGCTCTCAAATGGAAATTCGCGTTAATCCAGCCTAGCGGCGAATGAAACAGCATCCATCGGAAGGCTCGGAGGCCTGCGCGGTCATAGATCTCGCCTTGTTTTTCCCAGTCTGCCAGGGAGAACAGCTTCGGGTTCACCCTGAAGAAGATGGCGCTGCTCACAACCGCGATGGTCATGGAAATAAGCCATGACATGGCGAGACTGTAGACGAGCGGATTGCCGTGAGGCGGAAAGGCACGGCCACCTATTAAATAGACCGACCCGGAAGTGAGAATCACAATCATCAACACACTTCTGACCGTGCGAATCACCTGCTCGTCTTGCGGCGTTCTGCTCATATCTTCTATTTCTTCACTCTAAGACAGCCGTGCTATCCCCGAAGTCTATACGGTTTTCTCAACAACGCAGTGCTAGGACACTACCCCCTTTTCAGGAACATGTTCCGCCTTGTGAAATTGCCACCGAACCGCGTGATCACGGTCACCGTCAATCGTATGCTCTTGGGGGTAAAACAAGGCCAGACAAAGAGCGGAGCGTAGAAGGGTAAGTGCTTCGCCATCAATGTCTGGAGGGATTGTGCCCGCATTCACACCACCACCGCTGCCAAGCGACGACAAACGCTGGAAGATCGTGAACGGCACCATGCGCAAGAATGGGTTTGCCCGCCACGCGCTGATCGAAACACTCCACACCGTGCAATCTGCGTTCGGCTATCTTGACGACGATGCGATCCGCTTTGTCGCGAAGTCGCTGCGCGTGCCCCTGAGCCAGGCCTACGGAGTTGTGACTTTCTATCACTACTTCAGCCTGAAGCCGCCCGGCAAGCACACCATGACCTTGTGCGCCGGAACAGCCTGCTACATCAAGGGGACAGACAAGCTGATCGCGTCGGCAGAGAAGCGCCTGGGCATAAAGACCGGACAGACGAGCAAAGACGGCGAGATCAGCCTGATGACAGCTCGCTGTGTGGGCGCCTGCAGCCGCGCACCCGTGATGATTTGCGACGGCCAGGTGGCCGGCGAGGTAACGGATGACCAGGTTTTTGCTCAGTTGGAAAGGTGGGCGGTCGAATGACAATCGAAGAACTGGAACACATTGCCAGCAGCGTCCACCAGGCGAACGAGAAGTTCGATTGGGAAGTAAACGTGTGTATGGACCTTGCGTGTGCCAGCCAGGGTGCCGGCCAGTTGCGTGAGGCGTTGGTGAAAGCCGCCGAGGCATCCGGCAAGAATATCCTGATTCGCAAAACCGGGTGCATGGGGCCATGCTCATCCGGCCCGCTGGTGCGCGTGGATCCTGACGAGATTTTGTATCACCGTGTGAAGGACGCAAACGCCGACGCAATCGTAGCCAGCTTGGGCGACAAGCCGGCTTCCGCGCTGCAGTGCGACCTGAACGAACACTTCGACAAACAAGTACGCGTGGTGCTGGAGAACGCCGGCCACATCGACCCTGAGAAGATTGACGACTACATCTCGCGAGATGGCTACAAAGCACTGCTGACGGCGCTGACCGAAATGACTCCGAACGGCGTGATTCACCGCATCACCGAGAGCGGACTGCGTGGACGGGGCGGCGGCGGCTATCCAACGGGCCTGAAATGGGGCACGGTTGCGAAGGCCAGCGGCGATTTGAAGTACGTTGTCTGCAACGGCGACGAAGGCGATCCCGGCGCCTTTATGGATCGCAGCGTGATGGAAGGCGACCCGCATCGCGTGATCGAAGGTATGGCGATTGCCGGGTATGCCGTAGGAGCGAGCAAGGGATTCATCTACGTGCGCGCCGAGTATCCCGTTGCAGTCGCGCGGCTGACCACTGCTCTGCGCGAAGCGCGGCGGAGGGGCTTGCTGGGCAGCGGCATCTGCGACACAACCTTCAGCTTCGATATCGAGATTCGCCTCGGTGCGGGAGCGTTCGTATGCGGTGAAGAGACGGCTCTGCTTTCGTCGATCGAAGGCCGGCGAGGCACGCCCAGGCCAAGACCGCCTTATCCGGCAGTCAGCGGACTGTGGAGCAAGCCGACACTCATCAACAACGTTGAAACCTACGCCAACATCGCACCCATCGTGCGCAACGGCGGCAAATGGTTTTTCAACATGGGCTCGGATCGCAGCAAAGGCACCAAGGTATTCGCGCTGACCGGCAGAATTACGCACACGGGTCTGATCGAAGTCCCCCTGGGCATCAAGTTGTGGGAGATTATCGATGTGATCGGCGGCGGAGTACCGGGCGGTCACAAACTCAAGGCCATCCAGACCGGCGGGCCTTCGGGTGGATGTATTCCGGCCGACATGCTCGGCCTCGGCGTCAGCTACGACGCGCTGATGGCGGCGGGATCCATCATGGGCTCCGGCGGAATGATCGTGATGGACGATACGTCGTGCATGGTGAATGTAGCGCGCTTCTTCGTTGAGTTCTGCATGACGGAGTCCTGCGGCAAATGCATTCCCTGCCGCGCCGGCACCGCACAAATGTACACCCTGCTTACCCGCATCTGCGAAGGTGCCGGAACCATAGCCGATCTCGACCTGCTGGTTGACCTCTGTGCCACGGTCAAGGAAACCAGTCTCTGCGGACTTGGACAGACAGCACCGAATCCCGTGTTGAGCACACTGCGCTACTTCAAGAACGAGTACCTCGAGCACATCGAGCACAAACGTTGCCCGGCAGGCGTATGCAACATGGCTGCGGCAACTGCATTGAAAGAAGCTCCCGTGGAGGTGCTGGCATGAGCGAAAATCCTGGCGTAAAAACACTGCTGATCGACGGACATGAAATCAGCGCACGCTCCGGGCAGACCATCCTGGAAGTGGCGAGGGAGAACGACATCGACATCCCCACGCTCTGCCAACTCGACGGCCTCAGTGACGTGGGCGCCTGCCGCTTGTGCGTGGTTGAGATCAAGGGCAACAACAAGCTGTTTCCGGCCTGCGTCACCAACATCTTTGAAGGCATGGAAGTGAGCACGGATACCGAGCGGCTGCGGAAGCACCGTCGCACCATCCTGGAGTTGCTCTTCGCCGAGCGGAACCATGTCTGCTCAGTTTGCGTGTCAAACAACCACTGCGAGTTGCAGGCGATGGCGCAGAAGCAAGGCCTGACGCACGTGCGCCTGCCCTATCGCAATCCCGAGCTTACGGTCGACGCATCGCACGAGCGCTTCACGGTCGACCACAATCGCTGCATCCTGTGCACACGCTGCGTGCGGGTCTGCGCCGAAATTGAAGGCGCACACGTGTGGGATGTGATGGGCCGCGGTATCAACTCCATCGTCATCACCGACCTGAACGACCCCTGGGGCAGTTCCAGTTGCACACGCTGCGGCAAGTGCGTACAGGTCTGTCCAACAGGAGCGCTCTTCGACAAGAGCAAGATCGGCTCCGATCACCCGAAGTATCCGGATTTTCTGCCTTACCTGAACCAGATGAGGGAAGCGCAATGAGCAAACTGAAATTGGCAACGGTATGGCTGGACGGATGCTCCGGCTGCCACATGTCGTTCCTCGACATGGATGAAAGACTTCTGGAACTGGCTGCGCTCGTCGACGTGGTCTACAGTCCCATCGTGGACACAAAGGAGTTCCCCGATAGCGTGGATATCGCGCTGGTGGAGGGAGCGGTCGCTTCCGTCGACGACGAGATAAAGATCAGGAAGATTCGCGCCCACTCGAAGATGCTGATCGCGATGGGCGACTGCGCCATCACGGGCAACGTTCCTTCGATGCGCAACCCGATCGGCCCCGATGCGATCCTCGATCGGGCCTACATCGAAAACGCGACCCTGCAGCAGCAGATTCCCTGCGTTGTTGTGCCGAAGCTTTTGAAGGTCGTGCGGCCCATTCACGAATTTGTGAAGGTGGACGTCTTCCTGCCCGGCTGCCCGCCTTCTGCCGACACCTTTCACACGGCGCTGACGGCGCTGATTACCGGTGAGCCGCTGGACATTCCAGCCCTCACCCGCTTTGGAGCCTGATCCCCGAAGGAGTTCGAGTTATGACGCAGACCATCACGATTGACCCGGTAACCCGCCTCGAAGGGCATGGCAAGATCACCATCCAGCTGAACGCGCAGGGCGAAGTGGAAGACGCGCACTTTCATGTAACCCAGGTACGCGGATTCGAAAGGTTCTCGCAAGGACGGCCTTTCTACGAGATGCCGGCACTCACTGCGCGCATCTGCGGCATCTGCCCGGTCTCGCACCTGCTGGCCTCCGCCAAGGCGTGCGAGGCCATCATGTCGGTGCGCATTCCTCATACCGCCGCGCAGTTGCGCCGCATTCTCAATCTCGCCCAGATGGTGCAGTCGCACGCGCTGAGCTTTTTCCATCTTTCCTCTCCGGATCTGCTGCTTGGCATGGAGTCCGATCCTGCCCGGCGGCACATTTTCGGCGTCGCGGCAGCACGGCCTGAACTTGGCCGCGCCGGCATCGGGCTGCGCCGTTTTGGCCAGCACATCATTGAACTGCTGGGCACCAAGCGCATCCACACGGGATGGGTGATCCCAGGCGGCGTCACTGAACCCCTGAGCGCCGCACATCGCGATGAAATCCTCGCCATGCTGCCGGAGGCTTATGCGAATGTGAGTCTTGCTCTGGCTGCCTACAAGCAGATCGCCGACCGCTTTCAGCAGGAGATCTCCGTCTTCGCCAACTTCCCATCAAATTATCTCGGACTCATCAACGAAGACGAGAGCATTGAATTCTCCGACGGTGCGCTGAGGTTGATCGGGCCGAAGGGTGACACCATCGAAGACGGCATCACGGCGCAGCGCTTCACCGAGGTCATCGGCGAAGCGGTAGAAGACTACAGTTACACCAAGTTCGTCTACTACAAGCCGCTCGGCTATCCCGAAGGCAGCTACCGCGTGGGCCCGCTGGCGCGGCTCAACATCGTCAAGAGCATGGGCACGGCAAAGGCCGACCAGGAACTCGCCGAACTCAAGCAGCTCGCTTCCGGTCCCATAGAGAGCTCATTCTTCTACCACCATGCGCGGCTTGTAGAAGCGCTTTACGGCATCGAGAAGATCGAGCACATCCTTGCCGATCCACAGATCCTCGACACCCATGTACGCGCGACAGCCGGCGTCAATCGTCTCGAAGGTGCGGGACAGATCGAAGCGCCGCGCGGCACCCTCAACCATCATTACAAGGTGGACGAGAACGGCCTGATCACCTGGGCCAACCTGGTAGTCGCCACAGGCCACAACAACAATGCGATGAACAAAGGCGTTCTGCAGGCAGCCAGGGCTTATGTGAAGGACGGCAAGTTTAGCGCCGGTGCCCTGAATCGCGTTGAGGCTGTGATTCGTACATTTGATCCGTGCCTGAGTTGCTCAACGCATGCTTTTGGACAGATGCCCCTGGCGATGACTCTCCTCTCAGCCGACGGCGAAGTTGTCGATCGCGTCATCCGCTGAGTACGATGACCGTATGACTTTAACGGCCCGATGTCTCATCCTCGCTTGTGGGAATACGCTGCGCGAGGATGATGGCGTCGGGCCGTTTCTTGCCCAGTGGGCGGAAGAGCGCTGGCGCGATGATGCGCGCGTCCGTGTGCTCTGCGATCACCAGTGGACTCCGGAGATGGTGGAAGAAGTCGCCCATGCGGAGTCGGTAATCTTTATCGATTGCGCTACCGACTGCGCGCCGGGCGAAGTGCGCGCGATGCCGGTTGAACCTGCGGCCGAAAACTCAAAGATTGGAACGCATCATCTAGAAGCCGGGCAGTTGCTCGCGCTGAGCAAGCAGCTCTTCGGCACGATGCCGCGCAGTTCCCTGCTCCTGACCGTCGGCGCAGCCTCACTTGAGTTACGCGAAGGATTTAGCGCCGCCGTAGAAGCGGCGCTGCCTGATGCTCGGAGGATGCTCAAGGAATCCGTGCAACGCGTCCTTGATATGCCCTTAACTTCCTTAACCGATCAGCGCGCATAACCTGCGAGCTTGATGACGTAGGCGTAGTCACCCGGTAAACGGTCCGGCAGCGTGATCCCTAAGTTTCTGCTCATCTGCTCGTATCCAAGTAACTTCGAATCACCGAGCATGGTGATCGACGTAAATGAGTGCGTGCCCATCTCAAAGCTCAACAATTTCGCCTTCGGCTTCCCGAGAATTATTAAATACACATCATCGCCCTTGCGAGTAAAACGAAGATCGTCTCCTTGAACGCTCTTCCCGACGGCTTCTGTCCACGGCACGGTGTCGTAAATCGCTTCGCCGTTCTGCTTCAGCCACGCGCCCAGCGCCTCCAGCCGCTCCATCTGCACCGGCGGAATTGTCCCGTCAGCCTCCGGCCCCACGTCGAGCAGCAGGTTGCCGTTTTTGCTGACGATGTCGACGAGGAGGGCGATGAGTTCGCCTGGCGCAATGGTTTCCTTCTCGCCCTCAGCGCGGTTGTATCCAAACGACCGCCCCAGCCCGCGGCACTCTTCCCACTTCTTCACGCTGATTTGATCCTTCTTTTCGTACTCCGGCGAAGTAAAGTCGGAGTGTTTGATGCCAAAGCGATCGTCGATCACGCCGTCGGGCGTGGCGTTGTAATAGTCGGCCTCCACCTGGAGAGCGTTACCGGTCTTCGGCCAGTCGATATCGTTCCAGAGAATCGCGGGATGGTAGCGATCGATCAGCTCGTGAATCTGCGCGAAGGCATACTTGCCGAAGGCGTCGCTCTGCGGCTTCACGGCGTCGTAGTCGGAGTTGACCTCGATCGGCCCCGTGTTGAAGGTCCAGTCGTAGCCGCCCGAGTAGTAGAGGCCCATCTTCATGCCCTGTTTCTGAACTGCGTTCGTCAACTCGCCGACAATGTCTCGCTCGGCGTGCAGCTGATTTGGCTTCAAAGTAGGGCTTGGATTCGGCGTAGTGCTCGGCCACAGCGTGAATCCCTCATGGTGTTTGCTCGTCAGCACCACGTAGCGAGCGCCGGCCATTTTGAAGATCGCCGCCATCTTGTCGGGATCCCACCTCTTCGATTCGCGGTTAAAGACGGGCGCGAAGTCGTAATAGCCCTGATCGCCGTAATGCTCCTTCTGATATGCCTGCGTTGGCGAACCGGGAATGCGCATCGTATTCAGGTACCACTCCGCGTAGGGGTCGTACTTGATGTAGTCGTTCGACGAAAAGTCGTGGTCGGGATGCGTGAGCGGCGCCCAGCCAGGCACCGAATACAAGCCCCAGTGAATGAAGATACCGAGCTTAGCGCCCGCGTACCACTGCGGCAGCGGATGCTGATCCAGCGATTCGAGCGTAGGCTCGTATTTCGTAGGGGCCTGCGCGAAAGAGAATGTGCAACATGCGATGACTGTGGCAGAAAAAGCGGCGGCAATACGGTTCAGCGTCATTCGTGACCTCGCGTGACTTTCACACGAATGATAAGTGCCTGGGGCGGTGTGAGACATTGATATCTGTGAATTCCCGCAACCGCAGCCCCTGGAGTCTCATCCAATCGAACGGCCCTTTATGAAGCTGATTTCAGTCAATTGCGGATTGCCCCGCGAAGTTATCTGGCACGGACAGAAAGTGACGACTTCGATTTACAAGGAGCCGGTGAGCAGCCGCGTAGCCCTGCGCAAGCTGAATCTGGACGGGGACCGACAATCGGACCTAACGGTGCATGGCGGCGAATACAAGGCAGTCTATTGCTACCCCGTAGAGCACTACGAGTATTGGAAAGCCGAACTGCCGGGACGCTCATTGCCGATCGGAGTCTTTGGCGAGAATTTCACCGTCGAGGGCATAAATGAAGACTCAGTTTATATCGGAGACCGATTCTCCATTGGTTCGACAGAAGTCCTTGTCACCCAGCCAAGGCTTCCCTGCTACAAACTCGGCATCCGATTCGAATCGGACGAAATGGTGAAGAGGTTTCTCGCGAGCCGGCGAACCGGTTTCTACCTTGCCGTCACGCGCGAGGGAGACGTTGGCGCCGGGGACGAGATCACCCGGCTCAGCCACGATCCGGATTCCGTTCCAGTGTCGGCGATCACCCGCTTGTACGTCGCGCGGGAGTATGACAGCGAGGATCTTCACCAGGTGGAACGGGCAATGGAGCAAACTGCTTTCCCTGACAGTTGGAAGCAGTATCTTTACGAGAGAGTGAATCGGCGCAAGGCATGATCGAGTTGCCGCGTATATCTCAAGTGCGCGGCAAAACCAACGGCGGCTGCACGAGAATTGTGCGGCCGCCGTCAGCCCCAGGAAGAACTTCGATATTTAGAACGCTGCCACCGTTTGGCGCAGGCTGTACGAGCTCAGCGTCTTGATGTAGTTCCCGCGGTCGAAGGGCGAGACATCGGGCACTGAGCGGCGGCTGAGGCAGCCGCGCGTTTCAGAGAGCGATGAGAATTCACGCTTCTCCAGCCAATACTGCAGGTCAGAGAGGACGCGGCCGATGTGATCGATGCCGTGTATGTGGAGCGCCGAGCACATCATGGCAACGTTGCCGCCGGCCATGACGGTCTTGATCACGTCTTCGGCTGAGTGCACGCCGCCGGTGATGGCGATGTCGATGTTGAGGTGGCCATAGAGAATCGCCGCCCAGTGCAGACGCGGCAATAGCTCAGACGGCGTGGAGAAATGCAGTGTGGGCCGCACTTCGAGAGCCTCGATATCGAAGTCAGGCTGATAGAAGCGGTTGAAGAGAACCACGCCGGCCGCGCCCACGTCTTCAAGCTTGGCCGCCATGTGGGGCAGGCTGGTGAACGACTGCGAGAGCTTCACCGCTACGGGAACCTTGACGGCATTGCAGACGCTCTCGACGAGCTCAAGCAGCTGCGCTTCGAGCTCGTATGAGGTCTGGCTGCGATCGGTGGCGAGGGCATAGGTGTTGAGTTCGATCGCGTCGGCGCCCGCCTCTTCAGACTCCTGCGCAAATCGAACCCAGCCGCCGGTGGTTGCGCCATTGAGGCTGGCGAGAATGGGAATCTTCACCGCCTCTTTGCATCGCCGGATGTGCTCGAGATAGACCTCGTGGGTCATGCGATAGTCGTTGAGATCGGGCAGAAAGCCGAGCGACTCGGCAAACGACTCGGTGCCCCGCGACAGGTCCTCATCGAGTGTGCGCGATTCGAGCGAGAGCTGCTCCTCGAACAAGGAGGTGAGCACGATGGCCGACGCGCCTGCGTCTTCCATGCGGCGCACGTTCTCGATCGACTCCGACATCGGAGTAGAGGAAACTACGATGGGCCCATTGAGCTTGAGGCCCAGGTATTTCGTAGAGACGTCAATCATTTGGATCCTCCGGCAGGCGGGGCTGCCAGTGTTTCTTGAGGCTTCTCTTGAGGCGCAACGTTGGGCGTCTCGCCGCGGCCGGGCATGGATGCGCGAGCGGAGTAGACGCGCCACTGGCGCTCGACGTCGTCCTGTGCTTCCTTGAGCAGCGACGCAGCCAGCTCGGGGTTGCTGCGCGCGAGCATGGTGTAGCGGGCTTCGCGGTAGGCGTAATCCTTGAGCCGGATGGAAGGCGCTTTAGAGTCGAGTTGGAACGGGTTCTTTCCGGTTTCGCGCAATGCCGGGTTATAGCGCATCAGCGGCCAGTAGCCGGATTGCACAGCGAGCTTCTGCTGCTCGAGTCCGTGCACCAGGTCGTAGCCGTGCGCGATGCAGCTTGCGTAGGCGATGATAATCGACGGCCCGTTGTGCGCTTCGGCCTCCTGGAAGGCTTTTACGACGTGGCTGTCGTTGCCGCCGAGGGCAACCTGAGCAACATAGACTGAGCCGTAGCTGACAGCTTCCATCGCCAGGTCTTTTCTGCTGTTGGGCTTTCCAGCCGCCGCGAACTTGGCGACAGCGCCGCGCGGCGTGGCCTTGGACGACTGGCCACCAGTGTTGGAGTAGACCTCGGTATCGAGAACGAGCAGGTTGACGTTCTTGCCGGAGCCGAGCACATGGTCGAGTCCGCCGAAGCCGATGTCGAATGCCCATCCGTCGCCGCCCAGAATCCACACGCTTTTGCGAACCAGGGTGTCGGCAATGGCCAGCAGGTTGCGCGCGTCAGACGAGTCGATACCGGCGAGCTTCGCTTTGAGAACATTGATCCGTTCGCGCTGCGCGTCGATTTCGGTTTCACTCTTTTGCGTAGCGTTCACGAGGTCGGCCGCAAGCTCCGGCCCGATCACGGATGCGAGCCGCGTAACCAGCAACTCGGCGAAGGTCTTCTGCTGATCGAGCGCGGTGCGCATGCCGAAGCCGAATTCCGCGTTGTCTTCGAAGAGCGAGTTTGCCCAGGTTGGTCCGCGACCCGAGGCGTTCTTGCTGTAGGGCGTAGTCGGCAGGTTGCCGCCGTAGATCGACGAGCAGCCGGTGGCGTTGGCGATGTAGAGGCGATCGCCAAAGAGCTGGGTGAGCAGCTTGATGTAGGCGGTTTCGCCGCATCCCGCGCAGGCGCCGGAGAACTCAAACATCGGCTGCAGCAGTTGCAGATCCTTCACCTGCGAGTGCGAGAGCTTTGCACGGTCCACCTCGGGCAGGCTGAGGAAATACTCCCAGTTTTCGCGCTCGGCCTCGCGCAGCGGAGCCTGCGGCGCCATGTTGATGGCTTTCTTGCTGGCGTCGCTCTTGCTTTTTACCGGGCACGCTTCCACGCAGACTGCGCAACCGGTGCAGTCTTCCGGCGCAACCTGCAGCGTGTAATGATCGGTTTCCATGCCCTTCCACTTCGGCTTGGCCCACTTGAATGTTGCAGGGGCCTTGTCGCCGAGTTCGGGGCTGTAGACCTTGGCGCGGATCACGGCGTGCGGACAGACCATGACGCATTTGCCGCACTGGATGCAGAGATCCTTGTCCCATACGGGAACGAACTGAGCGATGTTGCGCTTCTCCCACTGCGCTGTCGCCGTGGGGAATGCGCCACCGGCGGGAATGGCGCTGACCGGAAGCAGATCGCCGCGGCCGGCAGCAATTTCGCCGAGCACATTGCGAACGAATTCCGGAGCGTTGCTGGAAATCGATGGGATGAGATCGAAGTTCGACGTTGCCGCTGTGGGCAACTCAACCTTGTGCAGGTGTGCCAGCGCCGCGTCAACCGCTTCGAAGTTCTTCTGCACTACCGCTTCACCGCGTTTGCCGTAGGTCTTCTTGATGGCCTTCTTGATCTGCGCGATGGCCTCTTCGCGCGGCAGCACGCCGCTGATGGCGAAGAAGCAGGTCTGCATGATGGTGTTGATGCGCGTGCCCATTCCGGCATTGCGCGCCACTGTGTAGCCGTCGATCACGTAAAACTCGATCTTTTTGCGCAGCATCTCCTGCTGCGTCGACTTGGGCAGCTTGTCCCAGACTTCTTCGGCGGGGTAAGGCGAGTTGAGCAGGAAGACCGCGCCGGGCATAGCAGCTTCCAGCACATTCATCTTCTCGAGGAAGCTGAAGTTGTGGCATGCCACGAAGCTGGCGCGGGTGATGAGATAGGTTGAGCGAATCGGATTAGGGCCGAAGCGCAGGTGCGACGTCGTCATCGAGCCGGACTTCTTCGAATCGTAGACGAAGTAGCCTTGCGCGTAGTTGTCGGTCTCGCTGCCGATGATCTTGATGGAGTTCTTGTTGGCGCCAACCGTGCCGTCGGAGCCGAGCCCGTAGAAGAGCGCACGAACGGTTCTGGGGTCTTCGGTGGAGAACGCGGGATCGTAGGCGAGGCTGGTGTGCGAAACGTCGTCGTCGATGCCGATGGTGAAGTGCTTCTTCGGCACTGTCTTGTTCAGTTCGTCGAAGATGCCCTTGACCATCGCAGGAGTGAATTCCTTCGAGGAAAGGCCATAGCGGCCGCCGATAATGGACGGCATCGCGGCGAAGGGCAGCGTCTCAGTGTGCTCGGCGAGAACCGTGACGACATCCTGATAGAGCGGCTCGCCCGCTGCACCGGGTTCCTTGCAGCGATCGAGAACGGCGATGGACTTGACAGTGGCGGGTAGCGCGTTGATGAAGGCGGCTGCGTCGAAGGGCCGATAAAGGCGAACCTTGAGCAGGCCGATTTTCTCGCCCTGTTTCACCAGCAGGTCCACGGCTTCTTCAACTGCTTCGGCGCCGGAACCCATGAGGATGATGACGCGCTCGGCATCGGCGGCGCCGTAATAGTCAAAGAGGTGATAAGCGCGGCCGGTCTGCGCGGCAACGCGGTTCATCACATCTTGCACGATGCCTGGGACCGCCGCGTGATAGGGACTGCAGGCTTCGCGCGCCTGGAAGAAGACGTCGGGATTCTGCGCGGAGCCGCGCAGCAGGGGGCGATCGGGGCTGAGCGCGTTCTGGCGGAACTGGATAATGTATTTGTCGTCGAGCACGGCGCGGATGGTCTCGTCGCTGATGGGGAAGATCTTGCCCACTTCGTGCGAAGTGCGGAATCCGTCGAAGAAATGAATGAACGGGATGCGCGACTCGAGGGTGGCGATCTGCGCAACGAGGGCCATGTCGGCCACTTCCTGCACGGAGTTCGATGCCAGCATCGCCCAGCCGGTCGAGCGGCAGGCCATCACGTCGGAGTGGTCGCCAAAAATCGATAGTGCATGCGTGGCCAGGGTGCGGGCCGTCACGTGCATGGTGGCCGGTGTCAACTCACCGGCAATCTTGTACATGTTGGGGATCATGAGCAGCAGGCCTTGCGAGGCCGTAAACGTGGTGGCGAATGCACCGGCCTGCAATGCGCCGTGGAGGGCGCCGGCCGCGCCGCCTTCGCTCTGCAGTTCTTCCACCACAGGCAATGCGCCCCAGATATTCCTCTTGTCCTCCGAGCGCCACTGATCGGCCCACTCGGCCATCGGCGACGAGGGGGTAATCGGGTAAATTGCGACCACTTCGGAGAGTCGATAGGCAACCGAAGCCGCAGCCTCGTTGCCGTCTAAAATCACCATTTTCTGTTCACTCATTCGCTTCGCCTCACAACGCGGCCTGCGGAGAAAAACCGCTACGAGGAGTCTCTGCTTTGAGGGGCATAGCGGCTGTGATGAGAGACACAGGGTGACCCCGGTTTACCGCATTGTGAAATGCAATTCACATAGCACGAGGCAATTTTTGATGGCGACTTGAATCTGCATGTGCTGGCATTCATTCAAGCAAGGCCCGCGGGCTATCTGCGATGGTGCCTGGGCGAAAACCTATCCCGAGATGCGTTCATCCAAATTGTTGTTGTTTACGCGGCAGGGCTTTGTGCGCCGGTTCGCGCACGTTGCCGGTTTCGGATGGACTCTTCGTTATCGTCGATGCCGCGATTCCCACCGGAATGTGAGGAGGAGTTGTGGGTAAATCCAAATATCTATTGTTGGTTGCATTCGCTGCTCTCTGCTTTGCCGCTTCACCCCAAAAGGCGCCTGCGCAAATCGCGGTGCAGATCGGACCGCCGCCTGAGTGTCCTTATGGCTACTTTGACTATCCACCGTATGATTGCGCGCCCTATGGATATTACGGGCCCGAGTGGTTTCCCGGCGGCATCTTTATTGGTGCGGGACCGTGGTATCGCGGTCGCGAGCGCTTCTGGGGATATGTAGATAACCACTATGACCGTCACGATGGGTGGCACGGCGAGTATCCGCATCGCGGCGAACATTGGGATGAACATCATCGCCCCGGTCGCGTTGAGCACTTCAGAGGCAACGAGAGGCGCGATGGCCACGGCCACTCAAATCTGGGCGAGCGGCACGAGCACGGCGAGCATGGCGGACACCCCCACTAGAGCGCAATCAGCTTCATCGTGATCCCTAGAAAAGCCCAGGCAACCCTTAACGATCTAGAGCATTTTCATAATTACTGTACTCCGTAACCGCAGTGTCGGAAGAAAGCCTGCGCGTTTTGGGGAGTGATGGCGTCGATGGCCCGCGCGATGGCTGGTTCCAGCTGATCGAGCGCGCGGGCCTTCACAGCTCGCAGGAGTTGTTTCAGCTTGGACCAGGCTTGCT
>NZ_JBAUUO010000147.1:0-11436 GCF_049582745.1 Occallatibacter sp. | reverse complement strand
CACCCTGCTTACCCGGGCCGCGCCCTCGGCGCATACTGCCCCTCGATGCAACTCACAAGCCGCCAAAACACGCACGCTAAGCTTCAACCTCAAAAAACTCAGTACGTGTGAGACATCCAGGCTAGCTCTCGCGCCATTGCCGCGCCATTTGCCGAATCCGAATCAGCGTTGCCGCCAGCGCGGCGAGCCCCACACACCAAACCATCAATGTCGCGCAGACGACCCAGCCCGGCGCTTCGCCAACGCGCCGCAGCAGAAACGGCAGAAAATTCCAGCAGGTGATGTGCACGTAGTCCCAAGGGTCCTGCGTCATGGGAACGTTGTTCAGCCCCCAGGCGTCCATCTTTCCCAGTGCGAAGGCGGCAATATTTTTTGCGCGAAGCAGAATGACAAATGTCGGATGCCCGAGCGTCTCTTCCTGGTAGATTTCAAGCGGCAACCAGAACATGAGCGATTCAATCTGGATGAGCAGGCTCGCAACCAGCAGCACCGTGCCCGTCATCCAGACTGTACGGCCCGCCTCGCGGCGATACTTCAACAGCAGGGGAATCGCCATCAGCGCCACCAACTCGACTGCGGTTGAAACGTAGCGGTCGCCCCACGCGAAATCCCCTGCCCAGGCGAAATACCGTGCGTAGAAGCTGAGATAGGCCAGCAACATGACGCAGGCGGAAATGCTATACGCGCGAACCGCCGGCGCGAGCCTGCGCCAATGCAGCACCAGCAGCACCAGCGCAAGAATAATCAGCGGATCGAAAAGGAAGATCGATTTCTCGGGTTTGAATAACGCGCCCAGGAAACCTTCATGCCAGGGCGTTGTCCAGGGCCAATCGCGCGACAGGCTCGGGTCTCTCGCGATGGTTTCCTTCGCAATCAGGCCTGCGTAAGTGTTGGTGAATGATCCAAAACGATAGAACTGATACCCCCGGTCCAGCATACCAAACAGGCAGAAGACCGGAATCGCAACCATGGCGTAAGCCCAGCACCGCTCAAACAACGCGCGCCCGCGTTTCCCCTCGAACCACAAGACAAGGAACACAAAGAGCACGCCGGCCAGCAAATCGATCCCGGTCGTGAGCCGCGTCAACAGATTCAACCCGAGCGCACCGGTGCCGATCAGCAGCGCGCGCCTGCTCCCCGTCCGCAGCCACTCGTATTCGAATGCAAATCCAGCCAGCGTCAGCAGGCAGATGTAATTGTTCTCCATCATGTTCTGCGTGTAGTGCAGGTGTGTCGTAGCCAGCAGAAACGCCAGCACCCCCGCCACCGACTGGTTCACATTGAACGAAAACTGCCGCAGCAGCTTGAAGCACACCAGCGCCGTCAACACCGTCACAAGAATCTGCGTCAGGTACACGACCACAATGTCGCGCACCGTAGGATCGGTATCGCCATAGCGATCGAAGATGTGCAGCCTTTCGACGTAGGTGCCGAGGATGTCCGCCGGCAGCATCAGCAGCGACTGCCCAATGCCATACCAGCTCTGCAAAGAGCCATTGCGCCCATGCACGCCAAATTCGGGATATTCGTCGGGAAAGACAGGCGGCTGCGAAGTCCAGAACGAGTGCGTCGATTGCAGCCGATGCATGGTGTCGGCGGTGCCCAGTTCTCCCGACTGCACCACAAAGGCAATCAGCCCCGCTGCCAGAGCCAGCAGAAAAACCGGATTCCGAAACCAAAGGCGAAGTCGAAAGCTCATGGGATTAGGATGCTTGTGCTTCCATCGCGCACCTCTTAGGGTATCGTGCGTATTCCATACCCCCAACCCTCGCGAACTCCACCGCCCTCATCTGGTAGCATCTTTTTTCGGAGACTTATCAGCATGGAAGCCCTCAATAATGCAGGCCTCGGCGCCCGCCGCAATGAAGATATCGCTCTCGATCTGCTCAAGTTTGTCGCTGGAACTACGGGTGTGGGCCGTCCGGCAGTGGGAGCAACGGGCTTCAGCGGCGCCTCGGCTCCCAAGCCAGAGGAGCATGTCGCCCAATTGCTGCAGCTTTACACCCGCTGCCTCAAAGCGGTTGAAGGTAAAGGGGCATAGAAATCACAAGCGCAGGCAAGGTTCGCGCTGCAGTGGTGGGCGCCGGCGCATTCGGCCGCAATCATCTGCGTGTCTACCGCGAGCTTGAAACAGCCAGCCAGCCAGTCGCGTTGGTCGCGGCCGTCGAGCCGGACGCCGCCCGCGCCGCCGATGCGCAATCGAAATTCGCCATTCCCGTCTTTTCCTCGGTCGACGAACTGCTCGCGGCCGATCTCCACCTCGACGCGGCCACCGTCGCCGTCCCCACCGTGCATCACGATGCGGTAGCTTCGGCGCTTCTTGATGCCGGACTCGATGTGCTCGCCGAAAAGCCACTCGCCGCGACGCTGGCGCAGGCCGACGAGCTTGTGGCTCTCGCCGAAAAGAACAACCGGATCCTGCAGCCCGGCCATCTCGAGCGCTTCAACCCCGCCGTGCTGGCCGTGCAATCTCAATTGCGCCGCCCCATGTTCTTTGAGGCGCATCGCCTTTCGGTCTTCACACCGCGCGCGCTCGACGTCGATGTCGTTCTCGACCTGATGATTCACGATCTCGACATCGTATTGACCATGGCCAATTCGCCGGTCCGCGAAGTCCGCGCCGTCGGCCTGCCCATCCTCTCGCCCAAGGTCGATATCGCCAATGTTCGCGTTGAATTTGAATCAGGCTGCGTGGCCAACTTCACGGCCTCGCGCGTCTCCACGGAACGCGTTCGCAAGCTGCGCTTCTTTCAGCCGCGCAGTTACGTTTCGATTGATTACGCGCGCCAGGACCTGCTGGTCATTCGCCTCGATGCCGCCATCACGCCCGAGATCGCCGCGGCGATCGCAAGCGGCCGCGTCGATCCCGCGCTGATGGCGCAGTTGGCTGCCGCTGCCGGCGCCTCAGGACTTGAGTCCAGTCCTAACCCCGGCCTCTCGTTTCTCAAGCCGCCGGTCGCTCCCGGTGAACCCCTGCGCCTCGAGATCGAGTCGTTTCTCGAATCGGTCCGCACCCGCCGCGCGCCGCTCGTCACCGCGCGCCAGGGCCGCAATGCCCTCGCTCTCGCGCTCGAAATTCAATCCGCCATGGTCGCCCACGCCCATCGCGCCGGCCTGCAGGATTTCTTCACGACGAGTGCGTAGCTGCAGCCCGAGCGTGAAGTTCGCTCTTTCGCGCAACCAAACAAGCTGAGAGCTAAGAGCTGAAAGCTAAAAGCTGTCGTTATGCAATCCCCAGCACCCGGTTCGCAAATCCCACAATGTACTTCCACGCAAGGTAGTACGCGCCCATCGCACATGCGAGCAACACCGCGATCAGCGCATAGGGCACGGTGAGCGCGTTGAACCAGGTGACAGAGGTGGCCGCCAGCACAAGCACGCCTGCATGCGTCGCGATGGCCGCTCCCGCCGGCACCATCAGCAGCGGCAACAATGCTCCGTGTACGCCGAGCGGCAAATGGGTCCGCTCGTGCGACCACTGCCAAAGAATGCTCCACAGCCCCCACAGGCCCGGGACCAGCGCCATGGGAAATACCAATCCACGCTCGATCGGAAACGTGACCTGCATTCCGAACCGCAGCACGATAAACGCGATCAGCAGCAGGGGAAGCACCAGGGTCGGCACCAGGATTCCTGCCATGAACGCTCTCAAATACGGATGCGTGTTCATCTGAACCTCACTCTCCGCGGGCTCCAACCCGCTCATCATAGGTAGTAAAGAATCACCGGGATCGTCCGCGGAGCGAGCGCCGCAAACGCCACCAGGCCGCCTGCCAGCGCCCAGTCAAACCATGGAACAGACGCGGCGCCGCGCGAGCTTTGCTCATCCATCCGCCGCAGCATCGCCGGCCACAGATCGCGCGGCAAATCGGAATCGTCATCCACACGCGGCATAGCGCTTTTCAACAACAGCGTCATCCGGTCGCCCTCCTGATCCCTGATCCCTGACCCCTGCTCCCTGCTCCCTGTTCCCTGATCCCTGCTTTTCGTCATGGCGTGATCCCCATTCTCTTCAAGTCTTTTCGCAACAGCCGCAGCGCGCGAAACACCCGCAGTTTCACTGCCGCAACCGTGATTCCCAGCGCCTCGGCAACTTCCTTGTGCGACCGCTCTTCCACCACCGCCAGCACTGTTGCAACGCGCAGCGTGGCCGGCAAACGCCCAAATGCCGAAGCCGTCTTTTGCCGGATTTCCGCTGCAACGGCTGCATCGCCCTCACTCGGCCCCGGCAGGCTCTCCCACATCTGCTGCGGCACGCTGCTTTCCGGCTTTTTTCGACGCAGCCAGTCGAGCGCCGCATGCGTGGCGATCCGCCGCGCCCAGGGTTCAAAGCCGCGCTCAGGATCGAAGCGAGCGTGCGCCCGGTGCATGCGCCAGAAGGCCTCGATCGTCACGTCTTCTGCCGCGCCGGGTTCGCGCACAATGCGCAGCACCCATCCGAAGACAGATCGCTGATGCGTGCGGAAGAGCGTCTCGAAGGCGTCCACGTCGCCTTGACGAAACTTGTCGAGGACGCTGCTTGCCTCGTCCCGCATCTGCCGTTTCCCTTTCTTACTTCTTATTACGCCTTACGCCGCTGAAAGGTTACACCCGCGAAGGCGATCATAGAAAACCGATTTTCTTCAACGATTCTCCGCGTTCACGACTCTTGACCGGACCCCGCCCGACGCATTACCGTTGCCTTCCGGTGGGCGGATAACGATTTCTCAGCTCTCAAACTCCAGTTGTGTTCCCTCCCGCCACGAGGATCTCCATGAACACTCTTCGCATCCGATCGGTCTCTGCGGCTCTCGCGCTCTGCGCCGTCGCTTTCACCGCCTTCGCGCAGGACAATGCAAGGCCGCCCTACCTCGATCCGAGTCTGCCGCCAACGCAGCGTGCCGCTGACCTCGTCCGCCGCATGACGCTCGAAGAAAAGGCCTCGCAACTCGTCAACCAGTCTCGCGCCATCCCTCGCCTCAATGTTCCCGCCTACGACTGGTGGAGCGAAGCCCTGCACGGCGTCATCAACAGCGGCACTACGGAGTTTCCCGAACCGATCGGGCTGGCGGCCACATTCGATGTTCCTGCCATCCACAAGATGGCCGAGGTCATCAGCACCGAGGGGCGCATCAAGCACGAGCAGGCCGTGCGCGAACATCGCGCCAGCATGTTTTTCCAGGGTCTGGATTTCTGGGCTCCCAATATCAACATCTTCCGCGATCCGCGCTGGGGCCGCGGCCAGGAGACCTATGGCGAAGACCCCTTCCTCACCGCGCGCATGGGCGTAGCCTTCGTCACCGGCATGCAGGGCAACGATCCCAAGTACTACAAAACCATCTCCACACCCAAGCACTACGACGTGCACAGCGGTCCTGAGTCTACACGGCACACCGCCGATGTGGTCGTCAGCAAGCATGATGAGCTCGATACCTATCTGCCCGCGTTCCGCGCTGCGGTCACAGAAGGCAAGGCCGGCTCCGTCATGTGCGCCTACAACAGCATCAACGGCGAACCCGGCTGCGCCAACCAGTTCCTGCTGCAGGACCAGCTTCGCGGCAAATGGGAATTTCATGGCTACGTCGTCTCCGACTGCGGCGCCGTCGTTGATATTTACCGCAACCATCACTACAAACCTTCGCAACCCGCCGCCTCCGCCATCAGCCTGCAGCGCGGCATGGACAACGAATGTGTCGACGGAGGCTTCCTGGTCAAGGACGACAGCGATTACAAGGCTTACATCGACGCCGTCAAGCAGGGCTTCCTCAAGGAGAGCGATATCGACACCGCGCTGGTCCGTCTCTACACCGCGCGCATGCGCCTCGGCATGTTCGATCCGCCGGAGCTCGTTCCCTACTCCAGGATCAATGAGAACGAACTGAACAGTCCTGCAAACCGCCAGCTCGCCCGCGAAATTGCCGACGAATCGATGGTCCTGCTGAAGAACGATGGCATCCTGCCGCTCAAAACCAGCGGCATCAAGATCGCAGTTGTCGGCCCCCTCGCCAACCAGACCAAGGTTCTTCTCGGCAACTACAACGGATCACCGACCTATACCGTCTCCATCCTCGATGGACTGCTTAAGGAGTTCTCCGGCGACACCATCACCTACGTTGCAGGAACGCAGTTCCTTGGCCACGATGCAACGCAGGTGCCTGCTTCTGCTCTCACTGTGGATGGCAAGCCTGGTATCAAGGTCAGTTTTGCGAAGCTTGACATGAGCGACATCAACGATCCCCACGCCATGAAGCCGGTGGCCACGCGCATTGAATCAACCGTGGATGCCGGGGCTCAGCCGATTCCCCCCGAGGCCACCAGCGTGCATCCGTTGGTGATTCGCTACGAAGGCTCCATCATTGCTCCGGAAACCGGCGACTACAACCTTGGAATGAAGGCGAGCGGCTTCTTCCGCGTGCATCTTGACGGCAAAAGCGTGACTTCGTCCTTCGGCGGCGACCCCTACGATCCAAGGCTTGGCAGTGTTCACCTCGAGGCAGGCAAACCCGCTCTGCTCAGGGTTGACTACTCGCCCAATGAAAACGGCAAACCCGTTGCAGAGCTTGTTTGGTCCAAGATCGATCTCAGCGCCAAGCCCGAGGCCGCGGAGGCAGCCAAAAATGCGGATGTCGTCGTCGCGGTTCTTGGAATCACCAGCGAGCTCGAAGGCGAAGAGATGCAGGTGAGCATCCCCGGTTTCAAAGGCGGCGACCGCACCAGCATCGATCTCCCCAAGCCGGAAGAGGATCTGCTTGAGGCTGTGGCCGCGACCGGCAAGCCCGTCATTCTCGTTCTCACCAACGGCAGTGCTCTCGCGGTCAACTGGGCCAACGACCATGCCAACGCGATTCTCGATGCTTTCTATCCCGGCGAAGAAGGCGGCACCGCAGTCGCTGAAACGCTCTCCGGCAGAAACGATCCCGCCGGCCGCCTGCCCGTCACGTTCTACAAGAGCGTCGATCAGATCCCGCCGTTTGAAGACTACGCGATGAAGGGCCGCACCTATCGCTACTTCACCGGCACGCCCCTCTATCCCTTCGGCTATGGGCTCAGCTACACAAAGTTTTCCTACAGCGATCTCAGCGTTCCAACGCAAACCGTTTCTGCGGGCGATCCCGTCTCCGCCGACGTCACGGTGACGAACAGTGGCAGCCTGGCCGGCGACGAAGTCGTTCAGCTCTACCTCAAGTTCCCGAATGTGTCCGGCGCTCCGCTGCGCGCGCTTCGCGGATTCGAACGTGTGCATCTTGCCGCAGGCGCGTCGCAGAAGGTTCACTTCGAACTAAAGAACCGCGACCTCAGCATGGTGACGGAAGCCGGTGAACCCGTAATCGCCGAAGGCGAATACTCACTCTTCGTCGGCGGCGGCCAGCCGGGAACATCGGCACAAACGCTGACCGCGAAGTTCCACATCAACGGAACAAAAACGCTACCCGAATAAGGCGCGGTGACCCGCGCGCTTCGAGCCGCTTTGTGAAAGGGCACGGCTCAGGGTACCCTCTGGGTCGTGCCGAAAACCCGCCAAAACATCGTGGGCTTCACGGGCAGCGTAAAAACTCGTTGCTTTGAAAGGGCATGGCTTCAGCCATGCCGTAAGCGGCACAATATCATCGTCGGCTTTAGCCGCTGAGGGACCTTCTTTCGACGATTCGCCATTTCTTTCCCATTTTTCCGCAGCCTGTTCAGCCCTTGGGGAACGTTCTTACCGAAACTTCCGCATCGGCGGTTGATCCAATCGTAACTGCGAAGGGAGAGACATCTCGCCTAGCGGAAACTCATTGCGCAGCCTCGCGCCCAGCGGTCTTGCTGGTAGGACACTTTCGAAAGTGTTTAGTCTCAGCGCCGCCTTAACCATGCGCGGACTAAGATTGGTTGCATGTTTCGGATTAGAGTCTTCTGGGCGCTCTCGATTGCGGTGGCATCGGCCTGCGCTGGCTTTGGACAAAGCAGAGATGTCTTTACAGAGCCGCAGTCGATGCTGCTTTTCAGAAAGGCATACATCGAACCTGGCAGGCTAAATGACGAACTTTACCTTGTTACTCCGAGCGGAAGCTTTACCGTACCAGAGCTTCATGGACGGGTCGGGCAGAACGCATCGCCTATTCCAGCAATCAGCCCTTCGGGAGATCGGGTAGCCTGGAGCCTCAAATTTATGCTGAATGCGGACAGCGTGAAATGCGATCCGTCGAACAAAAGATGGTGCGACCTAAAGCCGAAACCAATATACAAGTCTGTGATGGGCGTGTACTCGGTGCGCGATAAGACTTGGCAGCAATACGGCGACTTCTGCAAAGTTGGATCGACGGCTATTTCGCCCGACGGGAAAAGGATTGCATTTACAAAATCCGGCAATGCACTCTGTACTGATGTTTTTGGCGATAAAGAGCTGATGATATTGGATCTTGAAACGGGCCAGATGACCCCTATCCCGGGAGCCAGATCAGCCACATTTTGGATAGATCAGCTTAGCTGGTCGCCTGACGGCAAATTCTTGGCGGGGAGTGCCAGCGGACCTGGATACGGACGGATTGTATTGATCGACGTCGCCACCGGGACAACGAAGACGATTGCTGAGGGGAGCAATCCTTCCTGGTCTCCCAAGGGCGATTGGATCGCCTATGCTTTGACCGTACAGTGCATGGTCATTCACCCCGACGGAACCGGCGTCCGATCTGTTCTTGAAACGGAGCACAAATGGATGAACTATACACTCGATGCTCCCATCGTATGGTCGCCGGAGGGAGACAGATTGCTGCTCAACCAACGGCAAGTTGACGGTACTCATACCAGGGTGATTACAGTAGATTTTGCCACTGGACATGCCATCATGAATTCAAAGGACGGGCAGGTGGTGATGGGTTGGGTGCGCAAATCTGGCGATTGAGCCATTCAAGGCGATCAGTTCGGGTTGGGTGGTGGGCATTCCGGAAGTTTGTCGAGAAATGACCTGAGTCGCGATGCCCAGTGTCCAAACCTCTCTTCTGAGACCGAAACACTAACTCCACCCAGCTCCGAAAAACTTGTCAAGACCCACATTCCCATGATTCCCGCTAACTGCTTCATTCCACTCCTCAAAAACTTTCTGCCGTTTTGCAGGTAATTTCCTTCGCGTGGCGCACAATGGACTTGAAATGCAAATCCTCCGCCGGAACAAATCACGAATGCCAAAAAGAAGCCTGTTACTCCCTGCTCCCTACTCCTGTTCCCTAACCCCTGTGTTTTCGAACCTCTACAGGTAACCTCAATTCACACAAACCATTAGCGCCACCTTCGTCTGGATTTCAATGATTTCAGGACACTTACCTTAGGAGACGGGATAATAGGGGTCGATAGAAACCGAGTCCATGTGGGACACCTAACTGCCTCAATCCGCCGCCTTGGCTCCCTGCGTCTCTGCGACCACCTGCTTCATTTTCAGGTACACGGCATTCGTCCACCCGAACCCGATCACGTTGGTCTTGTATCCCATGCTCACTTTCACATTCGCATTGCCCGAAACCACGTTGTACTTTTCGCGAATGGTGCCGTCATTGGCAAAACCCTGGTCGACCGTCGCATCCCACTTCGCCGCCAGCCGCCGCGCATCGTCGCGGAACCCCGCCGAATCAAGCCCTGCCACGCCCACCCAGTTCGTCGGCGCCCATCCAAACGGCTCATCCCACTGCATGCCTGAGTCGAAGTTGCTCATCGACAATCCGCCCGGCCGTTCAAACAGGTTCAGCTTCGCCACAACCTTCTTTGCCTCTTCACGCGACGCCACACCCGCCCAAAGCGGATAAAGCGACGAGATATACGCATAATCCGACGACTTGTGTTTTGCAAAGTCGTAATCCGCAAACACGCCCTGTTGCGGCTTCCAAAGATAGCGATGAATCGCCGCATTGCGCGCCTGCGCCCGCTTGCCCCAGCGCGCCGCCTCCGTTCCCTTTCCCAGCAGCAACGCAATATGTTCCAGGTCGCGCTCGTAGCGATAGAGCAGGCTGTTCAGGCACACCGGCGCATAGTGCTGCGTCGATCCATCGAATGGCCCGAAGCGAAAGCTCGGATCGAATCCCGACTCACGCATGGCGCGATCGCCAACATAGAAATCCTTGCTCAGCCTGTATCCATCGGCATACGCGCGCATGCACACCACGCTCACCTTCACATCGCAGCTCGTCAGCTTCAGCCGCGCAGCCTCCGCGTCATTCGGATGTTCCGCGCCCTTCACCAGGTAGGGCGCCCCAGCCTCGCCGCCGCTTACCGCTTTCGGATGCGCCTCAAGCCATCGAATCACATCCGAGTAGTACGTGCTGTCGTCCGCCATCTCCGGCACCGGCCCTGTGCCGTAGTCGAAATAGCGCGCCAGCCCCGTCACGCCCGCCTTGTGTTCCGGCCGCGTCCACGTCGAGTAGTCCTTTTCCGCCAGCGTGTACGCATGTTCCAGCCACGCACGCGCCTCGGCGCGCCCGGCGGGCGTTGCCGCGAAGCTTGCCGGATTCTCATACACCGCGCGAATCATCGAAGTGAGAAACGGTGGCTGCGATCGCGTCAGGTAATAGGTGCGGTTCGCATTCAGCACCACGCCGTAGTGCTCGATCTCGAAGAGGAAGTTATCCACCATGTCCTTGGCCAGCGCCTCATGATGATCGGCTTCGAGTCCCAGCATGATGAAGTAGCTATCCCACCCATACATCTCGTTGAAGCGCCCGCCGGGCACTACGTAGGGGTATGGCAGATACAGCAGGCCTGCCGCGGGCAGCTCCTCCGGCCTCACATCGCCGAGCTTCTCGATCCGTCTCGGCAGCGAAACCACTTTCACGTTGCACTTTTCGCTCAGCGCGGAAACTTCAGGCGGCGCTGTCACCTCTGCGGGCATATAGAGAATCGGATTCGCCGTGACCTTGATGTCCACCAGCGAATGGCAGTCCGTCATCGACCGCGTCAGCGTCGTCCACGCATCATGAATATAGGCAAGCGTCGCTGCCGGATCAGGGGTTTTGTTGGCAGCCGCAACATCCGACGGCGGCGGCGTTTCCTGCGCCCCTGCGCACGACAAACCGATTGCGGCAATTGCAAGCGACAACAAGCGAAGCAGTTTCATTCGAACTCCTGTTCTTGTAAGCGGGGAACCGTCTGGAGTTTAGCGCATTGGCGTACATCGAGAGAATCATTCTCGTTCGCTAAAATGTGTCATCCTGAGCGACGCACGCTATCGGGGTCCCCGCGAACGGGTCTTCGTTTGTGGGGTAAGCGTCGCGAAGGATCTGCATTTGTTCTTCGGATGCGGCTCATGCCAGCGAACCCCACTCACTTCAAGCCAATCGATAACATTCAGGAACATTCCTCAACCCGCATTGCTGTCCAAAATAGCGGATATCTGTTTGACCCGAGGAATGTTTGAGGAGGCTGATCCCCAGTTACTCTGAAGTGGGTTCCCAGTCAGGACCACCTTCAGAGAAGAAAGGATCAGCCATGCTT
>NZ_JBAUUO010000146.1:0-51144 GCF_049582745.1 Occallatibacter sp. | reverse complement strand
AAGCATGGCTGATCCTTTCTTCTCTGAAGGTGGTCCTGACTGGGAACCCACTTCAGAGTAACTGGGGATCAGCCTCCTCAAACATTCCTCGGGTCAAACAGATATCCGCTATTTTGGACAGCAATGGGGTCCAGCGGGGTGCTCTCGTAGCCATGGATTACGTGATCGGAAAAGCCGGAACGAATAACCAACCCTACTTGTCTGCTCTGCAAACAGCGCTGCAGAAACCGCAGACTCCACAAGATGCGGGTGAGCAGATGATTGGGCCTCTTCTAACCTTTGGTCGGAGAGATCCAGGAGCATTGAAGTCCGCATTGGCATTCCTGCAACGAAGCGATCTCACCCCTTCGACGCGGATTGATCTGGTGCATCACCTGGGTTGGGTGCCTGGCCTTCCCGAAGAAGTAAACCAATATCTAGTCATGAGGCTGGACGATACTGACCCAAGTGTCCGTGCAATGGCAGTAGTGACTTATGCAGACTCGACAACCGCGTATCACGCGGCGGCGAAAGATCGTGTGCTGAGAATGGCGAACGATCCACAAGAAAACCCGCAGATCCGAGAACTGGCAAAGGATGCGCTTGCAGGCAAAACCCACCTGAATCCCAACATCACTCTGCCGCCTGCCAAGCCCGTTGATCGCTAGTCGTATTCCGCTCCCGGCGCTACTCCGAGGCCGGAAGTGCTCTCCGACGGGACGGCACATGGCCGAAAAAGTGCCCTTCTTCCGAAAGGTAATTCGTAAATTTCCAAATCTTGCTAGACTTGTCGCCAACTATGCTGAAGAAACTGTTGGTTCTCGTTTTGGTGCTTGCAGGTGCGTGTCCAGCGGCCGTGGCGGGCGGCGACCAATGGACGGAAGTCAGCAGCAGTCATTTTCAAGTGGTGACGAACGCCGGCGAAAAGCAGGCACGGCATATTCTCGATCAGTTCGAGCGGATGCGGTGGGTGTTCCAGACGCTTTTCCCCAAACTCAACGTCGATCCGCCAACGCCGATCGAGGTCTACGCGGCGAAGAACGGGAAGACTTTTCAGTCCGTGGAGCCGCAGGCCTACCTCGCCAAAGGGCAGCTCTCGCTGGCCGGCTATTTCCTGACCGCGCAGGACAAGAACTACATTCTCGTTCGTCTCGACGCTGAGCAGGAGCACGCCTACGCGACCGTGTATCACGAGTACACGCACCTGCAGTTTCGCAGTGTTGGATCGTGGATGCCGCTGTGGCTCAACGAGGGGTTGGCGGAGTTTTTCCAGAACACCGATATTCACGAAAAGGATGTGATTCTCGGCCAGGCCAATGTTAATGAGCTCATGTTCCTGCGCCAGGAGACACTGATCCCCCTTCCCGTTTTGTTTAAGGTCGACGCCAGTTCGCCGTACTATCACGAAGAGCAGAAGGGCAGCATTTTCTATGCCGAAGCCTGGGCGCTCACCCACATGCTGATGATTACCGATCGGGAGAACAAGACCGAGCGGCTCCAGACTTACCTGAACCTGATGGCGCACCACGAAGATTCGGTAGTCGCCGCGGAAAAAGCATTCGGCGATCTCAAACGGTTGCAGGCGGGTCTCGAGAACTATATACACGCGAGCCAGTACAAGCAGTTCATCATGCAAAGCGCCGCCGCGAAAATTGATGAAGCCTCGTTCACGGTGAAGCCCCTCTCGCAGGTTGACGCCGATGCCGATCGCGCGGAGATTCTCGCCCAGGTGCAGCGCGAAAAGGAATCCCGCGAGATCATCGACGCGATCTTGAAGACTGATCCGAACAATGTGCGCGCGATGGAAACGATGGGCGGCATCGAACTTCATTCCGGCAATACCCAGGCCGCGCGCAAGTGGTATGACGAGGCCGTCAAGCTCGACTCAAAGAGCTACCTGGCGAACTACTACTTCGCAACCATCTCCATGCGAAGCGGGGGAAGCGGTGACGACGCGGCGATCGAGTGGAGTTACAGGGCAGCGATCCAACTGAATCCGAAGTTCGGGCCGGCCTACGACGGACTGGCGGCGTTCCTGGTCATGCGCCATGCGAATCTCGACGAGGCATCATCGCTGGCCAACAACGCCGTGAGACTCGATCCCGGCAACCTGTACTTTCGCGTGAATGCGGCCAACGTTGCAAGTAGCATGGGTCATTATGCCGACGCGATTGCGATACTGCAGATCGCATCGAAGCTGGCGCGCAATCGCAGCCAGGCCGAGCTGGTGCAAATGCGCATCGACCAACTCAACCAGCTCCAACAGGCGCAGGCGCGGGCTGAGAAGGCGCACGACGAGAACGGAGGACAGGGCCAACCGGTTACGGAGATCGTTGATGTGAAAAGCGCACCCAGGCATCCCGACGAAGCCAATGGGCCGAAGCACACCTTCGTGGGCGTCATGCGTCAGATTACCTGCAGCTATCCGTCTGTGATGGAGATTCAGGTGGAAGGCGCGAAGAGCACGGTGAAGGTCTACAGCAACGACTTTACGAAAATCGACTTTACGGTTGTCGGACTCACATTTAACGGATCCATGAATCCATGCAAGGACCTCAACGGGATGAAGGCGCAGGTGCAGTATGCCGAAACCACCGACAAGAGTGTTGATGGCCAGGTGTTCGCGATTGAACTAAGGAAATAGTCAAGGTCAGGCGGTATTCTTTTCATGCAACCATGCGTCAGCTCGTCTACAGCGTAGCCACCAGCCTCGACGGCTTTATCGCCGGCCCGAAGGGGGAGTACGACTGGATCGTTCGCGACCCCACCATCGACTTCGGTGAAATCTTTCGCCAGTTCGACACCGTGGTGATGGGACGTCACTGTTATGAGTTCATGATTCGCGAAGGCCGCTCTCCGAAAGAACTCGGCATGAGGGTCTTTGTCGCCTCCACGACGCTTGACCCGGAACAGCATCGCGAGGTAACGATCGTGGGTTCGAACTTGCCTGCCACGGTAGCGGAATTGAAGCGCGCATCCGGCAAGGACATCTGGCTCTTCGGCGGCGGTACAACCTTTCGCGGCCTGCTCGATGCAGGGCTGGTCGACCGCGTCGAAGTCTCCGTCATTCCGGTGCTGCTTGGAGGCGGAATTCCACTCATTCCCGCAGGACGGCGCTGGCCGCTTCAGTTCAAGGACTCGCGGACATTCCCCAGCGGCATCGTTTCACTCACGTACCGCGTTGGAACCGAACCTGCGATCTAAACGGCTGCGCAGCAACAAAGGCGGAAGCTGGAGCCTCCGCCTTTCCGTTGTGCGTAATCGGCAATCAGAAGTGGTACACCACTCCGATGCCCGCGCGCGCATTCCAGCGCATGTGAGGCGAGTCGCCCGGCTGGTAGGGAGTCAGAGTGAATGACGATCCAATGTCATCGCCGAAAGCGCGGATCGACCATCGCGCAGTTTTGTTGTAGTCGACGCCCATACCAAAGCCGCCAGCGAAGGATACTTTCGGTTGAATGGTGACACCGCCCGTGTGCGCTCCGCCCAGCAGGACTTCAGCGTAGGCGCTCCATTTTTCAAAGAGATTGGCATGAGCGACGGGGCCCGCCAGGAACAAATCCACGGTTGGATGCCCGGCGTTGGTGGCCGTGACTGCCCATGCGTAATGGCCGCCGTCTACCTTCACGCCAAAGTGATCGCCCAGATCGCGCATGACCGAGGCGCTGACACCCTGCAAGCCGCTGCGCGACTGGTTCACCTGGTTCAAACTTGTGTAGCCGTAGCCGACGTAAGCCTCGTACTTGTAATCCGGCCCCGTCAAATCCTTGGGTGCGCGCTCAGGGGCGACCTGGCCTGCAGCAGAGAAGGGAAGAACAATGGCCGAAGCCGCGGCCAAAAAGGAAAGTAACTTCTTACTCATCAATGCAGATTCTCCTCAACACCATGGTGGGGCGCATCAGCCAACGCTGGCTTCCGCCGCCCCGGTGCCGCCAATCAAAAAGGTACCCTCATAGACTACCTGCTCGCACCCGGATTCCCGAAACGCGTCAGATTTCCGAAACGCATCAGATTCCGAAGCGCATCAGGGCGTCTCGACGGTTACCGATGAAGCTAAATGGATCAGCGCGCCTGATTTCTCTGATACTGTGACGCTCGTCCCGGCGGGAAGGTAGCGGGCCATCGACGCAGGACTGGTCCAATCGATCGGCCAGCCATCCTCGATGGCAACCACCGTGTACTCTCCCGGAGCGACATTCTGCAGCGCAAAGCTACCGTCGGAGTCGGATTGATCGCGGCGCGTGAGTGCCTTCCAGAGCGCCGGATTCCTGGGGAGCAGCACGATCATCGCCCCCGCAAATCCCTTTCCATTCTTCCGCGCATATCCCTCGACGCGTGTCTCCGCATCGCTGAGCGTGACGACAAGATTCGTCGCGCGGTCGCGGAGGGTTACGAGATTTCCTGCCCGCTGCACGCCTCCCACCGATACCGCCACAACCGGCTTGAATGTGCCTTCGCCCGTCGCCATCACCGCCCACTGGCCCGCCGGAACTCCGTCAAATGCGAATTGTCCCCGGTGCGCCTGTGTTGCGAACACGGGCTGCCCTGTTCCTCGGTCCATGCGCGCAAGGGTGATGGTCGGATCTCCAGGTACCGGAGCGCCCGAGGCCGTGCGCAGCCTGCCGGTCACCGCGAGTGCGGCGCTGCCCGCGTTTGGATCCACCTGCTGGCTCGACGAGAGATCAAGTTCCGCGATGCGGGGCGGATCGCCCTGCGTAAGTTCGTAATGTCCCGGTGCGATGCCCGTAATCTCCATCGCGCCGTTCTGCCTGTCCCCTGAGATATTGCCGCCTCCCTCCAATCCAACGGGCAAGCCGAAGACCGTTTGCTGCAGGTTGGGTGCGACGCCGGCACGATCGGGTCTGCCCGCTGAATCAATTTGAATGTGCAGCGCCGGCACCGCGTGCAGACTGATGTTCGCCTCTTCACGGCTTCCGCCTGTCAGCACGAGCGGCGTCGCCGATCCTTCTTCGGTGGTCGAATCGAAGTAGGTGACGGGATAGGCCACGTCGAGCGCTGGATTTCGTTTTGCCGGAGAGCCGTCAATCGCTCGGGCGGTGGAACCTTCGTGGACGGCGTACCATGGCTCCGCCATCACGGCCAACAGATATTCCCCGGCGGCAAGGTTGCCAAATTCGTACGCGCCCGTATCGTCGGTCGTGGTGGCATCGACCTGCATCGTGCGCGCACCTTCGGCCGAATGTTTGGGCGTTTGAAACAACATCACGCGCGTATTCGCTACCGGTTCGCCGTCGTCACCGGTTATGTTGCCGTGCAACACGGCACCCGGCATCAGCTTGAATCGGAGTTGCGTTGTGTTTTGATCCGGGCCGGTCACGATGGCGGTCGAAAACTCGTCGTGCTCGTCGTAGAAGGCGGTGCGAAATCCGCGTTTCGATGCGGTCAATTGATATTTCGCAGCTGCAAGGCCTGTGAGCGCGAAATGTCCTTCGTTATCGGTGACACATGAGGCCACGGCCCTGCTGTCGGCTTCTTCAAGTGCTTCGACGGTTGCGCGGCGCACGGGCTCGTCCGTTGCCGCATTCACCAGAGTGCCGGCGATGCGGTAAGGGTCTGACGTTGTTGCGCTCGCCGCGGTTCTTGAGTAGCCTTGTCGATTCTGCGCGGTCGCGAGCAATGCATTGAACGCCAAAACTCCCGCGAGACTGCCAGTAGCGATGCGGAAAGCAAATACTTCAGCTCTCATCGCTGCGGCACCTCAAGCGTGAGATCGGCATCGGCGTCGGGGGAGAGTGTTACTGCCTGCCCCGGCAGCGACGCCAGCACTGCCGGATCGCGATAGGCGAGCGCAATGAGCCGGTCGAAGGTATACACGTGATAGTTACCAGGAGTAAGTCCGGTGATCTTGATTCTGCCGCCCGTAGAGAGCCGCAATGTCTGCGGCACCACATCCTCGGTCGAGTCGAAGTCGGGAACTACATACGCGGTGTAAAACGGCTCCTCGCCTGCGGCGCTGCCCACAGAACCGGGCAGAGAAAGTGTAAGTGCGGCACAATCGTCCCGTAGCGAGAGCACCAGCGGAGCCGTGGTTCCCGAACTGTTCAGCACCAGAGGCTCCCGCGCAAGACTTGCGCCGCCTGCCGTAAATGAACCTTCGCACACCGTCTTTGAACCGATAGCGATATGCACCCAGTAGGAACCCGGCGGAGGGTGCTGCGTCTGCAGCGGCGCCAGGCCGGAACCTTCTGCATAGGCGCCGACCATTCCATCGCCCATCCATCCGCCGGTCTGGGTGAGCGTGACATAAATGTTCGGATCACCTGTCTTCGCGCTGCTGTTTGGATTCCGGGTCATGATCACCTGAATCGAGTTGCCGCCTAGCTCTGACAATGGATCCTGCAATCCGGAAACCGCACGGCCCGCGACCGCAAAGCTGACTTCGCCTCGGACGGGGCGCGGAGACGCTGTAGCCAGATTCAGGACTTCTCCGTTTCGGGTTGACACGACATGCGGCATATTCGTCTGCAGACTCGCGAGAAAAGTGTAGGCGCCATCGGGCAGGTTCGCCTGCACCATATGCGTTGCTGCATCGTATTGAGCCGGGTACGGCAGGGAGTGTCCCTGCGCATTCATCACCTGCACAGCAACGTCGTCTGCCGCGCCGGTGCTCGCCTTCGGCATGGTTGCCGTCGCAGTGACGGAATGAAAAGGCTCGAGCGTCAGGTTGATATTTGCCTGCGCCTGCTCGCCGCCTGCGACTTTGATCTTCGCCGCTCCCGCGAGGTCGCGCGCATCGGGGTAGAAGGTGCTTGCGTATCCTTCGCGTTCCACGTTGTTTCCGCTGCCGGTTTCCACGAGATTGGTGGCTGAGTTGCTTTCCATCGTGGGCTCGGTGTAGACCGCATACAATCCATCGGAAAGCTCACCGAAGCGATATATGCCTTCGACGTTGGTCTTGGCGCCCAACTCCGTTTGCCATACCACGCGCCCATCCTGCACCGTCCGCCGCAGCAGCGTAACCTGAATGCCCTCGGCCACGTCGCCGGTGGAGAGCTGAATCATTCCCTCAATGGAATTCAACGGCACCATCGTGAATACGATGTCGCCCATCTGGGAAATGACCATGACGTTGTGACCAAAGCCGTGCTGATTGCGCGCGTCGCTGTCCGCGGCGGCTTCAACCTGGTCAATGAATCCCGGCTTGACGACGGTGAAATCCTGCGGGCCGGAGGGAATGTCTGGAATTTCAAAGCGGCCATCGCCATCGGTCAGCACGCCGGTCGATGCGTCTCCATTGATGCGCACCAGCGCGCTCGGCAGCGGATCGCCGGATGCGCCATTGCGGACGATGCCGTGCACGGTGGTAGGGGTGCCGAGACTGGCGCTACCCGGATTCGCGGCCTGACTATCTTGCTGAGGGGCTTGTGCCACGGCAAGCGGACAAACCACAAGCGCCAAAATGGCGGTCAGCACGCGCTTCGCCCGGCTTGCACGCAAGGAGAGGCGCGCAGGACGGATAGTTTCGGCGAGGGGCCGGGCTTTATATGTCGGCGTGGAGTCCACTCACCATTCTGACGGTTTTAAATCTTTTTCGGAAGTCCCGTTCACTTTTAGAGGTCAATGAAGGCGTTTCTTTCCCAGTGAATCAGGATGGTTCGATGAGGCGGAGCAATTTCTTCGGGGCGGTTTGCATGTAGCTTCCTTGGACCAGCTCTTTAACCTCCGACCAATCGACTGTGGGCCGGTCGAGGCGCAGGCCTACCCAGCCGCGCGGGCCAACATAGGCCGGCATATAAAACTTTCGCGGATTGGAAGCAATCAGGCGTTCGTTGTCGCCGGGCAATGCCTTGCAGCAGAAGCCCACGATGCCGTCGCCATGATGATCGTTCAGGTAGTAGACGAAGACCTTCTTCCCAACCCTGAAGCTCGCGTGCGATCTCTGGTCTTCGCGCACGACTTCGGGAAGGGCGAGGCAGATTGATGACAGCTTCTTCAGCTTCTCTCTATCTCTTGTTGCCTCCGCCATCGGCGTCTCCATTGAAAGCTGCGCGGACTGAACTACGGTGAGTCATTGGGTGGAACCCCACCCGGAAACATGGGAGATTGGAGCTTCGTGGTATCAAATCTAATTCAGGAATTAGGCAGCTTGCAGCAATCGCCTGCAGAGGCAGGCTCGTTCGCGCCGGCGTCAAGCGCTACCTTCCAACTGCCGTCCTTCTCTTTGCGCCAGACCGTGATGTACCGGCCCGAGGTTGTCACTGGGTTGCCGGCGGCATCTTTGCTGTGGCCTTCAAAGTGTCCCCATGTATAGCCCATATCGCCTGATGGCCCCATCTGCGCATCGGTGGTGGTCCACGTAAGTTGATAAACCTTAGGATCCCAGTTGGCCGACTTCGCGATGGCCACCAGGCCTTCCAACGGAGCCTGACCGTTGTTCAGCGCGACGCCATCCGGTGCGAACCAGTCGGCAAATGCCGCGCCGCCGCGCGCGAGCACATCCTTGGCAAAGCGCGCGTCCAGATCGAACAGCAACACCTTCCCAGGGTTCGTCGTCGGATCCATCAGGGGGTTCGGCGCCTGATTCGCTTGCGGTTGCTCTCCTGGGAGGGGTATTTGACCCCACGAAGGCCGCGAACTTGCACATGCCAGAAGTCCAACAATCATTACACCGCACAGAAATCCTCGACTTACTGCCCCTGCAAACCGCAACACCTTCATCGGCACACCTGTCTTCCACTCAAAATCGTACACAATCGGGCCGAATCGTGCGAAAGGCAGGTCGGCGTTTTCTCCCATCACAGCAATACCTTAGGGCTCAAATCGCGTCCAACATCACAGCGCCGGAAACTGCCCCATTGGTATACTCTTGGTTGGCAAAGCTGGCTTCTCAAGCGGTAGCCCGATGAGGGCTGATTGCCACGGTCGCCCGGCTTTTCCCGGGGAAAGGGTGAACATGGGAGCATTGCTCGAGACGATTCACTCGCCCGCCGACCTCAAGCTTCTCAATCCCGCCCAGATGACGGAACTGGCCGAGGAAATTCGTGCATTCCTCATCCAGACGCTTTCGAAAACAGGCGGCCATCTCGGACCCAATCTCGGTGTTGTCGAGCTGACTCTCGCGCTCCATACCGTATTCGACACTCCCACGGATCGAATCCTCTTTGACGTCAGCCACCAGGCCTACATTCACAAGATTCTTACGGGCCGCCTCGATCGCTTCGCGACGATCCGCCAGCCCGGCGGCCTCAACGGCTTCATGCTCCGCACTGAAAGCGAGCACGACTGCTACGGTGCCGGCCACGCAGGCACGGCGCTCTCTGCTGCGCTGGGCATGGCCGTTGCGCGCGATCTTGCGGGTGGTAACGAGAATGTGGTTGCGGTCGCCGGAGACGCCGCCTTCACCAACGGCATCTCCTTCGAGGCGCTCAACAACATTGCCGACCAGACCAAGCGCCTCATCGTCGTACTCAACGATAACGAGTGGTCCATCGACCGCAACGTTGGCGCCATCGCGCGCTACTTTCACCGCATCGTCACCAACGAGCACTACAACCGGCTGCACGATTCCGCGCGCCGCATTGTGGAAAAGATTGGCGGCAAGACTGCGGTTGAAGTTGTACGCCGCGCCGAAGAAGCCGCGAAGAGCATGTTGTGGCCTTCCATCATGTTTGAGGAATTCGGCCTGCAGTATTTCGGACCCATCGACGGACACAATCTGCCGCTTCTGATCGAGACATTCAAGTTCCTCAAGGCCGAGAATCGGCCCGTCCTGCTGCACGTGCTCACACAGAAGGGGCGCGGATTCCAGCCCGCCCTCGACGGCCAGAAGAAATTTCACGGCCTCGGCCCCTACGATCCTGAAACCGGCATGACCAAGCCTGCCGGCCTGCCGACCTACGCTGAAGTGTTTGCGGGCACCCTCGCGAAAATTGCCGACAAGGACGAGCGCGTTGTCGCCATCACGGCCGCTATGCCCAATGGCACCGGCCTCGATCTTTTCCGGCCGCACCATCCCAAACGCTACTTCGACGTCGGCATCGCAGAAGAGCATGCGGTGGTGTTTGCCGCCGGCATGGCGACGCGCGGATTCCGTCCGTTCTGCGCCATCTACTCTACATTTCTGCAGCGCGCCTTCGATCCCGTTGTGCACGACGTTGCCCTGCAAAAGCTGCCTGTGACCTTTTGCATGGATCGCGCCGGCCTCTCTGGCGACGATGGTCCGACGCACCACGGCTTGTTCGACATCAGCTATCTGCGCGGCATTCCCGAGATGGTGCTGATGGCTCCGCAGGACGAAAACGAACTCGCCGACATGATGGCGACCTCGCTTACCATCGACGGTCCCAGCGCGATTCGTTATCCGCGCGGTGCCGTGGTTGGCGTCGAATGCAAACCCTATCCGCAACCGATCCCCGTCGGCAAAGCGCAGGTGCTCACCGACGGCTCCGACGTTGCGATTCTCGGACTCGGTCCCATGACGACACTTGCGCGCGAACTCGGCGATCGCCTCGAGCGCGATGGATTTTCAGCCGCGGTCATCAATCCGCGCTTCGTGAAGCCCATTGACCGCGAGATGCTCGCTGTCTATGCGCGCTGCGTTGCAGCGTTTGTCACCTTTGAAGATCATGTCAAGATGGGCGGCTTTGGCTCAGCCGTCATCGAGGCACTTCAGGATATCGGCATTGCCGTTCCCGTTGTCCGCATCGGTTGGCCCGACCAGTTCATCGAGCACGGAAAGATCGAGTCGCTCCGCGCAAAATACGGTCTCACCGTCGACGACGCATATACGCAGGTGCTGCCCCTGCTGCACTCGCGCAAGCGCCGCACGCTGGTCGCGAGTTGAAAACTTCTCGCGAAGGATCGAATGCCGGCGAAAGCCGATCGTCATCTCATAACCTTTTCTTGAGTGCGGCTGAATCAACGAATCATTCTCGTAATGGCAATCGCGTCATCTAACCCGACATGGCCGTGTGCGACAATTCAGTGCGTAACATTTTTCGTATGCGACCAAATCGAATTGTGCTGACATGGATGCTTCTCGCGCTGTCGTGCGGCATCTCGGGCTCAGCGCAGAATCCAGCGCCGGTCGTTCCCAACCCACCTCCGCCGGCCCTCGTTCTCGTCGGCGGCACCATCATCGACGTCACGGATTGGGGCCGCTCCGCGCTCGATCAGCAGAACTCCATCGTCATTATCGAGAACGGCAAAATCACCGACGTCGGCTCGCGATTCCTCATTCCGGTCCCCAAGGGCGCTGACGTCATCGACTGCACCGGAAAATATCTCATCCCCGGTCTCATCGACGGATTTACCGGGATGAACAGCCAGGGGCAGGCCAACGCCGATCTTTACATGGGCGTCACTACCATTGTCGCGAGTGGAGACTACCACCGCGGGCACATCGACTTTTCTGCAAATCCCAGTCCGCATCTTTACCTGCTCGACTCCGTTGGAACCACCGACAACTGGAGTCTGCTGATGGGCCACGGCGAGTGGACTGAGAAACTCCATGAAGGCGCGCATCCCGCGGAACTGAGCCCCGAAGATACCGCGAGACAGATCAATGCCACTGCGCATCTTGGCACGCGCGTGCTCTGGCTGGGGTGGGATATCACCGCTGCCAACGCGCAATGGATCATTACCCGCGCGCATCAGCTCGGCCTTGTCACCTATGGGGAGTTCATCTCCACGCCGTATACGGTGGGCATCGATTCCGGGGTGGACGTGCTGCTGCACATGGGGCGATACGAACTGGGCGTGATTCCCGACGAACTGCAGCGTCCCCTGGTTGGCGATCCCTACGGCGCGGCCGCTTCCACGGCGTACGACTACGCGGAACACCTGCCGCCCACCGATCCGCACTTTCGCAACTACGGCCACTTCATCGCAGCACACCACTCCGCGTTGATGCCCACCTTCAGCCTCTACTACCTCAACCTTCCCAATCATCGCAATCTGTGGACGGAGCCCGCAGCGTCGATTCTGAATCCCGTCAACATGTATATGCCTTCGAATCGCTCGACGGGCGAGCTTGATTATCCTCTCGCGCCCTGGGCGCGCCATCTCCCCAACATTTCGGTACGGTGGATGGAAGAGAGCCAGCGCAAGAAAGCCGATCAGTCGGCCATGCGCTGGTGGCGCATCAATCAGGCCATCTTCAGCGCCTACCCGCATTACCTTGCGGCCTCCGGAGCAGCCATCATGGGCACCATGCCCGGTATATCGCTGCACACTGAACTGGAAATGCTGGTGCGCATCGGACTGTCGCCCCGCGAAGCCCTTGCCGCCGCGACCAATAATTACTCCATTCAATTCGGCTGGAATGAGCTGGGGCAGATTGCGCCGGGCCGGCGCGCCGATATCCTCGTTCTCGATGCCGATCCCACATCGAATATCTGGAATGCACGCCGCATCTCTACCCTGATTGTCGACGGTAATGTGATGGACCGCGAGGCGCTGCTGAAATTGCGCAGATAGCCTCCTCGCGATGGTGTCGGCGGCTGAGCCATCCTTCCGGAAATCCTATGCCTTGTGCCGCCCGGCCATATCGAGCATCCTGGGCAGACTGCACCTCCTGAGTTGCCATCATCCACTGAAAAATGCCTCAATCTTCCCCTGGAACAGGTCGTTTTCGGCCATCGGGGATTCCGACATGAAGGAAAAACGCGATCGGGGTTACCGCGGTTACGAGTATCGTGCGCGCATGAAGCCTGCTTTGTTGCCTCCCCATGGGGGAATTGACTACTCTCATGGAACACTTCAGCGCATCTATTGGAGTCGAGGGATCAGGCAAGACTTTGACCCAGTTCACAAAACATCTCGGCTTGGGCGGTCGGGAAAAGGCTGCTGTGCTTCAGGCGGAGATGGCCGCCCCGCTGCGCTCCGGTGAACTCCCGGGCGCACCCTCACGTAAGATGAAATTGACGGTTCGTTCAGGTTCCGAACTGCCGGAGAGCATGACTGATTCGAATCGGAAGCTCGACCAGGAGCGCCAGAAACACAATCGTTGGCTGGTGCTCATCGCGGCATACAAGTTCCTTCTGGCCCTGATGTTTATTGCGGTCGGCGTGGGTGCGTTGCGTCTTCTGCACAAGGACATCGACGACGTCATCAGTCATCTGGGCGATCTGCTCCGGTTCAACCCTGAATCCAAATTCGTCAACTTCCTCTACGACAGGGCATCCCTCGTCAACGATCCGCTTCTCAAGCGAATCGGCGCCCTGGCCTTCAGCTACGCCGCGCTCGGCCTGGCTGAGGGCATCGGCCTCTATCTCGAAAAAGCCTGGGGTGAGTTCCTCACCCTCGCCATTACCGCATCATTCCTGCCCTGGGAGATATTCGAGATCTTCCACCGGCTCACCTGGGTGCGCGTTGGCCTTCTGGTGGTGAATGTGCTGGTATTCGCCTACTTGATGAACATCGTCTCCCGCCGACGCAAGCCCGTTGAACCGAATCCAGCGGAGTAGTTTCGCTTTTTGTTCCCTCCCCGTCCAGTCCACTTTCCCTTGCTTTCACAGCACCCGTTGCGACTGGGCTCGTTGAGGGCCGGCAAGCGTTGGGCCAGCAACCGCGAGGATATCTGCACCAGCGATTTCTCCAGCGCAGCAGATCATCGGGCAGTCCATTGACACCGAAACTCGCAGGTTAACTTAGAAGAATGCGCAATTAGACGCTTCACAAGAACGCGCTGGTATATCGCCCCGATATTGACGGTTTGAGGGCGGTAGCCGTCCTCAGTGTCATCGCATTTCATTTCGGCATCTTTCATCTGACTGGCGGTTTTGTTGGGGTCGACGTATTCTTCGTGATTTCCGGCTACCTGATAAGTTCCATTGTTTTTTCTGAGGTTGCGGGCGCCCGTTTTTCGGTGATTGGTTTTTATGAGCGGCGTATTCGGCGTATCTTCCCGGCGCTCTTCGCCATGCTGCTCTTGCTCTCAGCATTTGGCGTGGCATTCTTGCTCCCCGCCGAATTGGTCGACTTGAGCAAATCGATGCTTGCGGCCACCTTTTCAGCGTCAAATTTCTATTTTTGGCAACACAGCGGCTACTTTGATGTCCACAATCCGGATCTTCTGCTGCACACCTGGTCACTGGCCGTTGAGGAGCAGTTTTACATCCTTTTCCCGATCTTCCTCGTGCTGGTCCGCCGGTTCTTCGCCCAGTGGCTCAGGGTTTCCGTGGTATTTCTCTTTGCTGCCTCCTTGTTGAGCAGCATAGTGGTCGTGATCTTCAGCCCTGTCACCGCCTTTTTCATGCCATATACGCGCGCATGGGAGCTGCTGCTGGGGACCATGCTATCGCTGGGGATGTTTCCTGAGATGCAATCGCGTTGGATGCGCGACCTGGCTGCGCTTGCGGGGCGGGTCATGATCGCGTGCGCGGATTTCGAGTACACCGGTGGAACGCTCTTCCCGGGTCCGAGCGCACTGCTCCCTTGCCTTGGTTCCGCGCTGATCATCGGGGCCGGGGATTCAGGGCGAAGCGCCGTCTACTCGCTCTTGGCATGGCGTCCGCTTGTGTTTGTCGGATTAATCTCCTATTCGCTCTACCTGTGGCATTGGCCAGTCCTCATCGTCTACCAGATGGGACTGGTTGACTTGAATTCCGAATTCGAGCGGCACTTCGGCGGGCTGCTTTCTGTAGGCCGCTTCGAACACCTTGTGATCTTGCTGGTGTCGTTCGCTTTGGCAATCCTTTCCTGGAGATTCGTAGAACGGCCCTTTCGCAAGGGAAAGTTGCGTCTGGCCGGTTCGCACTTGTTTGCAACGGCCGCAGCGGTCATGTTAGTCTGCGTCGCTTTTTCATCCCTTGTGCTTTCCTCTCGAGGTCTGCCGGGGCGTTTTTCCGCGCAGACCAACCAGATCGCGTCCTATCTCGACCGCGGAGACGCGCTCGAGAGTGCTGAGAAAGCGATGCGTCTTGGAACGTGCTTTCTCGATCAGAACAAGGTAACAACATTCAACTTGGACTCATGCCTTCGAGAAGACCCGGCGCGAAAGAATTATCTGCTGATAGGAGATAGTCACGCGGCGGCTGTCTGGCTCGCGCTTTCCGAATCTCTCCCCAACGTCAATGTCATGCAGGCTACTGTCGGCGGTTGCGAGCCGACGCTTCACCATGCCATGCCCGGCCTTTGCCGCAACGTGATGGATTATGTTTTTGAGACCTACCTGCCCAGTCATCCGGTGCAGGCATTGATTCTTGAGGCGAAGTGGAATGCAGGAAGCGTCGCACCTCTTGAGGAGACTCTGGCGTGGGCCAAAATGCACCAGGTACCAGTCGTCGTCATGGGGTGTGTCCCGTCTTACGATGCACCGCTGGCGCGCCTTCTTGCTTACTCCGTCGCCTGGCACGAGTCTGACCTGGCCGGCAAGCACCTTGTACGCGCGGAGGGCACGCTGGATGCCCGTTTGCGCAACGTCGTGGAAGACAAGTGGCATGTCCCGTTTGTGTCGTTGTACGATTCGCTGTGCGAGGGCGGCACGTGCATCGAATACGCGGATGCTGCGCGGACCGTCCCCCTGATGAATGACCGAGATCATTTCAATCCGTCCGGGTCGCTGTTCGTTGTGCGGCGCCTGATCGCAAGCGGGGAACTGCGATGAGCTCAGCGCCACCAGGGAGCATCTTCGACCGCTGTTATCTCAACTAGAATCCTGCCATGAGCAAAGTACGCAATTTGGGCGTTCTCCTTTTTGTTTCGCTTCTCGCAAATCTGCTTTTTTGGGCAACTGGGGCGCTTTATGTGTTTTATGTGCGCCAGCATGGAGGAGTGGCCCGCTTTATCGAACGCTTTGGTACCCCTTCTCCCATCGCAGCCAACGCCACAATCGAGAGCCGCGTGCGCCGGTCCCTGTTTAAGACGCTCGAACCATCGTCCGCCCAATCTCCAACCGTGTTTCTCGGCGACAGCCTGACTGAATTGTGTGAGTGGAATGAATTGCTCGATGCACCGGTTCTCAATCGTGGCATCAGCTCCGACACCACGGTCGATGTTCTGAATCGGCTCGATACCGTTTTGGCTCTTCACCCCAAAGCCATCTATCTCATGATCGGAATCAACGACGCTGTAGAAGGATCAAGCGTCGCCGCTGCTGCCGGGCGATATCAACAGATTCTCCATACGATCCACAAAGCAGACCCAGCCACCGCGGTCTACATGCAGAGCGTGCTTCCCGTGCTCTCTACGGGATCCTTTGTTGAAATGCTTGGACGGAATGGCGGCCCTCGGCTGAATCAGTGGGTTCGAGAGATGAACCAGACAATCAGTGGCTATGCCGACAACAAATCCTTCTTCTATATCAATGTTCATGACGATCTGTTGGAAAACAACGAACTCGCTGGCCGGTACACAGTGGACGGGATACACCTGACAGGCGCAGGCTACACCGTTTGGAAACGACGAGTCCTGACTTTTCTTATGCGGCAGGAACCAGCGCTTTAACGGGATCGTTCGATCATATAAGCGTGTTTCGCTTTTTGTTCTCCTATATAGCCAAATGAGGTTTTTGAGAAGGGGCTTCCGTCCAAGGTACTCAAAACAATAAACACCATATCTTGTGGTCAGCGTCTGCGCTGCCCTATTAGAAGCTTCCTGGAAACGGAATTCATGCCGGTTTCGCTCCTAACCCCCTAAAGTTGCAGGATTTCGACAGAAATTGCCATTGGTGTGGAAATCTTCGTGGGCTATTATCGTGTCTGAAGTGGAGTGGAGTGGAGCAAAAGGGACCTAAGAGCTTACTTCCAAATCAAGATTACTCCTCTTCAGGGTCGATTCCGAAGCTCCAACCCAGGTTCGGAACCAGCCATAGCAACCCAGGACGAGGCGAACGGAAAGTATGTTTCGAGGCAATCATCCAGCGAAAGTCGATGAAAAAGGAAGGCTTAAACTGCCTTCCGCCTTCAAGCAGCTGGTTGACGCCACCAGTGTAACCCAGTTTTATGTCACCTCCACCGATGGCAAGAGCGCCGAGATCTGGCCGCTGCCCGAGTGGGAGAAAAGGGAGCAGCAGCTCGCCGACTCCAGCACCATGGACGACGCGGTTCGCAAGTATCTCAACGTGACCAGCTACTACGGCCAGCAGGTGGAAATGGATAACCAGGCAAGACTGCTCCTCCCCCAGATCCTCCGCAATGCGGCCCGGCTCGATGGCGAAGTCACGGTATTTGGCATGAGGACGTATCTCGAAGTTCATAACCGGGAGATTTTTGAACAGAATCTGGCGGCCAATCAGTTAACCGCCGACGATCGCAAGGCAATGGCGGAAATTCTTCGCCACAAGAACTAGGGTTCAGCCCCTCAGGGGGAGCACATGTCGAAGCAAAGCGAACGTCATGTGCCGGTTCTTTTACAAGATGCGATTCAGTTTCTCAATGTACGCGCAGGCAGCGTCATTGCAGACTGCACCCTCGGCCTTGCCGGCCATGCGGCAGAAATCGTCCGCCGTCTTGGCCCACAAGGACGCCTGATCGGCTTCGATCGCGATCCAGAGGCACTCGAGCTTGCAAAAGCCCGCCTCGACCAGGTCGCAAGCGAACTCGGTAGCCAGGCGCCTCAAATCACGCTGATCGGCGATGCGTTCAGTTCCATTGGCGACCATGTCGGACCGGCCTCGCTCGACGGCATCCTGGCCGACTTTGGTGTCAGCAGTCTGCAGCTCGACGAAGCGCGTAGAGGATTCAGTTTTATGGCGGACGGACCCCTGGATATGCGGCAAGATACGCGATCGGGTCCCACCGCCGCACAAGTGGTGAATGAGGCGAACGAGCGCGAGCTTGCCGACCTTATTTACGAATACGGAGACGAAAGGAGGTCGCGGAGAATCGCCAGAGCCATTGTTCGCGGGCGGCCAATCGCAACTACCGGGCAGTTGTCCCGGATTGTTGCCTCAGCCGCCCCGGCAATGAAACAGGACAAGATTCATCCGGCGACGCGCACGTTCCAGGCGCTCCGGATTTATGTGAATCGCGAGTTGGACGAAATTCGGACGCTGCTGGAGGCCGCGCCATCGTTGCTTAAGCCCTCCGGACGACTGGTCGTCATCAGCTTTCACTCGCTGGAAGATCGCATCGCGAAAGATATTCTGCGCGAATACGCGCACAAGGGAATCGTTGAGCTGCTGACTAAGAAACCGGTCACCGCCAGCGAAGAAGAAACGGATCGCAACCCACGCTCAAGAAGCGCCAAGTTGCGAGCAGCAGAAAAACAGGGAACAGGGAATAGGGAACAGGGAACAGGATCACAACAAAGGCCCACGCTCTGATTTGTTTACTGCGATGAGTCGAAGAAAAAAATTCAGCAAGATTCCGGCTAGCAGCTAGAAGCTAGCGGCTAGAAGCTAGGAGACGAACATGGCTGCATGCGCTGCGACATTATTCGATACGAAACCCGGATGGACCGCTCGTGTGGCCGAGCGCAATGCCGCACTACTGGCCCAGCAGCCCATGCGCCGCCGCGGAGTGCGCACGCCTGAAGTCATCTTCGCGCACCACATCGACAACACGCGCCTCGTCAAGGCGCCCGATCCGGTGCGTGCGCGCCAGATGCGCATCTTCTCGGCAGCGGCAACCGTGCTGTTTTCGCTGGTCATGGTGTACGGCCTGCAGCACTTCAACGCGATTGAGAACTCCTATCGCATCGAATCGGAGAAGCAGGTGCGCGACCAGCTGCGCGAAGAAAATCGCCAGCTCCGCTTGACCGAAGCTCAGCTTTCGCAGCCCGGACGCATTGATGGCATGGCGCGCCAGCTTGGAATGAGCGAGCCGCAGCCCGGACAGGTTGTCCGCGCAACCTCGCACTTCGACTCGAGCGCGCCGGTGATGGCGCAGAACAATGCGCCGCAGCCAAATCCGGTGAACTGAGCCGCGCCGATTATCCATAAGATACCTTGTCGTGCACATCCTGTGATTCGTCACTGTGTGTCGCATGTCGATACTCTAATCTGAAACTCGAATCGCTGATCAAAAATGCAGGCAGCTCTCCGCGCAACCCGTCCGCTTACCGTCACGCAGCGCGCCACGCCCATGAAGCTGGCGCGTTTTTGGCTTGTTTGCGGTTTCTTTCTCTTCTGGGCTGTTGCCATTGCGGCGCGGCTTTTCTGGCTGCAGATCATTCGCCACAACGATTACGTGGAGCGCGCCGACAAACAGCAGCAGCGCACCTTTGAGGTCGCGCCGCGCCGCGGCATTCTCTACGACCGCAACATGCACGAGCTGGCCATGACCGTGCAAGTTGAGTCGATCTATGCCGTGCCTTCGGAGATCGACAACCAGAAAGATGCTGCCCGCGTGCTCGCCGCCATCGTCCACACCGATCCAGAAGACAGGCTGACGCGCGAGGATCAGATCGAACATCGCCTCGACGAGGGCAGGAGCTTTGCCTGGATCGCTCGGCGCGTTACACCCGAGATCGCCACGAAAATTCGCGCCCTCAATATGAAGGGCATTTATTTCCAGAATGAGTTCCAACGCTTCTATCCCGACAACCAGATTGCCGCGCAGGTCCTCGGATATGTCGGCGTCGACGATAACGGTCTTGGCGGTCTCGAAGGCAAATTCAATGGTGCGCTTCACGGCGTCCCAGGGCGTATGTTCACCGCCATGGATGCCCGCCGCCGCGTGCTTGGCTCCGTCGCTCACGAGCCTGAGCCTGGACAGAATCTGCAGCTCACCATTGACGAGAACATCCAGTTCATGGCCGAGAAAGCCCTCAACCACGTGATGGAAAAGACCCACGCCGACAACGGAACCATCGTGGTGCAGGACGTGCACACCGGCCAGATTCTTGCCCTCGCGATTCGGCCTACTTTCAATCCCAACGATTTTCGCCACACTACGCCGGCTCTGCTGAAGGATCACGCGGTTAGCGACGTGTATGAGCCTGGGTCGGTCTTCAAGCTGGTTACCTACTCCGCTGCTCTTGACTCCAACGCGGCCAAACCCGATGACATGATCGACTGCCAGGGTGGCCAGATAACCCTCGCCGGCCGTGTGATTCACGACGACGAGAGCGATCGCGGCATGGGCGTCGTCAGTGTGACTACGGCGCTCGAACGCTCCAGCGATGTGGCCGCCGTGAAACTCGCGCTCAAGGTCGGCCCCGACCGCTTCTACCATTACATGCGCGACTTCGGCTTCGGTAGTCGCAGCGGCGTAGAGGTCCCCGGCGAAACGCGCGGCTTGCTCCGTCCCCCGAAAAAATGGAACGGCTCTTCGATCGGCTCCCTCGCCATCGGGCAGGAAGTGGCCGTCACGCCAGTGCAGCTTGTTTCCATGGTTTCCACCATCGCAAACGGCGGAACATATCTTCCGCCTCGTGTGCTGATGCCGGATCAATTGACGCACAATGCAAAGCCCGCGGCGCTCGTCCCCGCGGCATTCCGGCCCGGCGAAGACCTGCCCAATCCGCTGCCTCCTGGCGCGCATCGTGTTATCTCTGAGATGACCGCCGCGCAGATGCGCAAGATGATGGAGGGCGTCGTTCTGTTCGGAACCGGCAAGCCGGCGCAGCTCAACGGCTACTCCTCTGGTGGAAAGACGGGCACCGCGCAAAAGGTTGATCCGGCCACACACCTCTATTCGAAGACGATGCACATCGCCTCGTTTGCCGGAATCGCGCCCGTCAACAATCCGGTCATCGCTGTCTCCGTCGTCATCGACAACCCCCGCAGCGGCCCCTCTTACTACGGCACCGCGGTCTCAGCGCCCGTTTTCGCGGAGGTTGCGCAGGAGGTGCTCGAATATCTGAACGTTCCGCACGATATTGAAGTGCGCCCAGCGAAGACACCCCTGCAGCAGGCCAAGGCAGAAAAGCCCGTAGAGGAAGACGACGCGGATGTGGATCAAGCGGAGGTAAATGCGCTATTCGCGGCGGCCAACGATCTGCCGGCCGACGATCCATTGCGCCAGCAAACCGCAGCGGCACCCGCGCAGACAGTGGCAGCACAATCGGACGAGCCCGTGCCTGCCAACGACAAACCCGGCGCATCTGCGCAACCAACAGCATCGAATCAGCCCGCGGTTACGCTCGTTCCGCCGCAGCAGGACCGCGTGTCAACCTACGTCAGCGTCAGCGATGGCAAAAAACTCAGCGTCCCTTCGCTGGTTGGCTTGCCCATTCGCAACGTGATTGAAATGATTGCCGCGGAAGGCCTGCAGGTGGAGATCACCGGCAGCGGCACCGTGCGCGAGCAGGCGCCCGCACCCGGCACCCAGGTTCCCAGCGGCACCAAGATTATCGTTCGCTGCGGACGGTAATATCCCCTTCGTCACGCATCGTGCGCGCCCCCGCCATCTACAATCATCCAGACATGCTTTGGCCCGAACTCATCGCCGAAATCACCGCCGTCGGCTCCTCCGGGACTTCCGGCCAGCCCATCGCCGGCATCGAGTACGACTCGCGCCGCGTTCATCCCGGTTCCGTTTTTGTTGCGATGAAGGGCGGCACCACCGACGGCAATCGCTATATCAATAAAGCCCTCGCCGCCGGCGCCATCGGCATCATCACAGACTCATCGCCGACCTTTGATCATCTCGTTGTCTACAAACCGGACATTGCTGTCGCTGAAGTCGAGCACGGCCGCCGCGCACTTGCCGAAGCTTCCGCGGCCTTCTTCGGCCACCCGGAGCGCAGCATGGCCGCCACCGGCATCACCGGGACGAATGGGAAGACGACGACGGCCTTCCTCGCCGAAGCACTGCTCAATGCCGCCGCGCGCAAATCCGTTCTGATCGGCACCATCGAATATCATCTCGCCGGCGAAGTGCGTCCCTCGCTCCACACCACCCCCGAGTCGCGCGATCTGTTCGAGCTGATGGCCGAGGGTGCCAGTAGCGGCGCTACAGAGCTGGTCACCGAAGTCTCAAGCCACGCGCTCGACCAGGGCCGGGCTTTTGGTATTCCATTCGACGTCGCCGTATTCACCAACCTTACGCGCGACCATCTCGATTACCACCACACCATGGAGCAGTACTTCGCCGCCAAGCGTCTTCTCTTCGACGGCAGCATCTATCCCGCGCCCCGCGTCGCCGTGCTGAACGCGCACGACGAACGAACTCCAGATCTGATTGAAGCCGCCCGCAACGCCGGTTCCGAGACTTGCACTTACGGCATCGGCCTCGGCGACTTCCGCGCCGCGTCGCACACGCTCACTCCCGGCGGCGCCAGCATCCAGCTTGAAACACCCGCGGGCTCGGCGCATGTCACCTCGCATCTCGCGGGCGAAGTGAACATTCTCAACCTGTTGGCTGCCTTCACCGCAGCACATGCGCGCGGCATTCCGTTCGATCAGCTCGTGGTGTCGGTTCCGCACCTCACGCCGGTGCCCGGCCGCTTTCAGCCCGTCGACGGCGGCCAGCCCTTTACTGTGATCGTGGACTACGCACACACCGACGACGCGCTCCGCAACCTGATCGCGCTCGCGCGTCAACTCGTCGCAGAATCCGGAGGCCGCGTGATCACGCTCTTCGGCTGCGGCGGCGACCGCGACCGCACCAAGCGCCCCAAGATGGGTTACGCCGCGGGTGAGGGAAGTGAATTCGTCGTCGCTACCAGCGACAATCCGCGCTCCGAAGATCCGCGCGCCATCCTCAACGAAATTGAGCCCGCGCTCAAGGCCAGCGGCGTCCACTACACCATTGAACCTGATCGTGCGTCGGCGATTCATCTCGCGCTCAAATCCGCTACCTCAAACGACGTTGTCCTGCTGGCCGGCAAAGGCCACGAGAAGGAGCAGATTCTCGCCGATCGCACCATTCCCTTCGACGACTCTGAAATTGCACTCGCCGCGCTGCGCGATTTGGGTTACGGTGGTGTGTCATGAAATTGACCCTCGCAGAGGCGGCGATCGGGGCGGCCGCGGTTCTCGAAGCGCCGTCCAGCATCTCGTGCGCGGGCATGCTTGCTGTCACTGGCTACTCCATTGACTCGCGTACCGCATCGCCCGGCGATCTCTTCTTTGCCGTGCGCGGAGAGCGTCACGACGGACACGACTTCGTAACCGCCGCCCTTGAACGCGGCGCCGTCGCCGCAGTTGTTTCGCGCGCCAAGGCATCAACGTTGCCCGATGCTGCGCTTGCGGTTCCGCTGCTGATTGCGGAAGACACGCTCATCGCGCTTCATGCCCTTGCCTTGAACGTGCGTCGGAAGTGGGGAAAGCGGGTTGTCGCCATCACCGGTTCAGCCGGCAAGACCACGACGAAAGAAGCAATTGCCGCCGCCCTCGGTGCGAAGTTCAACGTACTGAAGTCGCAGGGCAACCTCAACAACGCTTTCGGCCTGCCGCTGCAGTTGCTGCGGCTTGAGCCCGAGCACGAATACGCCGTTGTCGAAATGGGCATGAACCACCTCGGCGAGATCGCTGCTCTCGCCCGCATCGCCTCGCCAGACTGGGGCGTTGTGACCAACGTCGGCACCGCGCACATTGAGAATTTTGCCGAAGGGCAGGCCGGCATCGCCCGCGCCAAATACGAGCTGATCGCCGCGCTGCCTGGAACCGGCGTCGCGTTTCTCAATTGCTCCGATGCATACGCCTCGCAGTTCGGCCGCGATTTTCACGGCAAGGTTGTGTACTTCGGCATCGGCCCTTGCGGTGATCCGGCAATTCTCGATGTAAAGGAAGATTCCTCGGGCCTCGATGTGCGTTTCCGTACCGGTCAACACGAGGGAAGCTTCCACCTTAATCTTCTCGGTGGACACAACGCGCAGAATGCCGTCGCAGGACTCGCTGTTGCGCTTGAGGCTGGTGTACCGCTCGATGCTGCCGTCGCCGCGCTCGAATCGCTCACTCCCGGCAGCAAGCGCGGAGAAGCGTTGGAGATTGCCGGCGCCACCATTCTCAACGACAGCTACAACTCCAACCCCGAAGCCCTGCAATCAATGATTCACACGCTGGCCTTGCGGCCCGCCGAGCGCCGCATTCTGGTCGCGGGCGAAATGCTCGAACTGGGCCAACATGCCTCGATGCTGCACTCGGCCTGCGGCAAGGCGGCCGCCGATGAGGGTATTGATCTCGTTGTGGGCGTGCGGGGCAATGCGCAGCATCTCGCAGCCGCGGCATGCCTCTGCGGAGTCGCTTCCATCTTTCTGCCCGATGCCCCCACCGCGGGCGAGTGGCTGGTGAAGAATCTGCAGCCAGGTGACGTCGTCCTCGTCAAGGGCTCGCGCGGAGTGCAACTCGAACGCGCCATCGAAATCTTGAAAACCCACTTCACCTCAACGGAGAGCCAGTGACTGGTCGTACTCTTCCCCGCATCGTATCTGTATTCATACTTGTGATCTCTGGCCTGCAACTTGCAGCCCAGGTTCTCGCCTCCTGGACAACGCTGCTTGCGCCCTTCCGCATCGCCGGAAATCTCTACTACGTTGGCAGCCAGGACCTTGCCGCGTACTTGATCGTTACGCCCAAGGGCAACATCCTCATCAACAGCAATCTTCAGTCCTCGCCGCCGCAGATCAAAAAGAGCATCGAAGCACTCGGCTTCAAGTACAGCGACACCAAAATCCTGTTGATCAGTCACGGCCACTACGACCATTGTGCCGGCAGCGCGGAGATCAAGCGCGAAACCGGAGCGAAATACGAGGTGATGGCGCAGGATGTTCCTGTTGTCCAATCCGGCGGTCACAACGATTTTCATTACGCGGCGGACAAGACCATGTGGTTTCGGCCTTCGAAGGTTGACCGCATCCTGCACGACGGCGATACGGTGTCGCTGGGCGGCACCACGCTGACAGCGCACCTCACCGCCGGGCACACCAAAGGCACAACAACATGGACACTGAACGAAGCGGAAGGCGACCCCAACCTACGAGGTGAAGTCGTACGCATCCTGCACGTCGTCATCGTCGGTAGCCCCAACGTGAATCCGGGCTACAAGCTGGTCAACAACCGGACCTATCCGCAGATCGCCGCCGACTATCGGCGCGGCTTTGAGGTGCTCAAGAGCCTTCCCTGCGACGTCTTCCTCGGCGCCCACGGCGGATACTTTGACATGTTGGCTAAGTACGACCGCTTCAAGAAGGGCGACAAAAACGCCTTCATCGACCCGGTCGGCTACAAGGCCTACATCGCGGACCGCGAGCAAGCGTTCCAAGCTGAGTTGAAGAAGCAATCTGCCGCGAAGCACTGACCGCATTTCTCAGCCCAGGGAACAAAAAGAAATCGCCAACTCTCACTTGCGATACTCAACCGTCACAGTCTCGAAATTCGCGCCGATTGCCCGGGTGTTGATCGTGACAGTTTCGGGGTGGTTGCCAAAGATTGTCTGGATCAACTTCGCATCCGTGATGCGGATTACGATCATGTTGTTTTCCGTCGACACACCAACAAGGGCGTTTTGAATCTCATTGCCACGCCCCTCGGAATCTTCTTTGAAGACCGACGTCTGCCCAGCTTTAAGCAAAGCCTGCAGATTTCCGTGCGCCGGTTTTGAACCTGGCAATTTGTAGAGGTAGAAGCCGAATGAATATCTTCCCTCAGAGTTCGGAACCGCAACTTGCCAGGTGTATTCTCCCTCGTTGTCGAGAGTCTCCGCGCGATTCCATTTCCACGTGGCGCCCGCGGGTTGTTCCAGAGGAATTCTGAACTCCACGAGGTTCGGCGCGACAGTTCCAACCGTTTTTGCGTTCTGCGCAAACGAGAGCACGGGGCCCAGGAATGCAACAAGAGCAGCGCCAATGGCAATTCCTCGGGGTTTCATAGGTTGAGTATGGCACGAAGGGCATTCGGGCTGAGTGACCGGCTATTCGGAAAATACCGGAACCTCGGGCGGCGTAGTTCTGAATCTCTTGTACGTCCATAGAACGACAAATGGCCTTTCATCCTGTTTTGCAAGGCTGAACTGACAGATCGCCGTTCACTCTCCAGATTCAGAGCCCTTCGATCCACATCCATTGCCTCACCCGCCGCTAGTAGAATCAACCTGAAATCCCGCCTTGATCCGGCATTGGAGTCCTCTTGCTTTACTGGCTGCTTTACGAAAAGCTGTTTCCGTTCTTTCATCCCTTCCGGATCTTTCGCTACCTCACGTTCCGCACCGTCTTTGCCTCGCTCACAGCGCTGCTGATCGCCATGTTCATCGGCCCCTACGTCATCCAGAAGCTGCGCGAGTTCCAGATCGGCCAGTACATCCGCGAAGACGGACCGCAGTCGCATCAGAAGAAATCGGGCACGCCGACGATGGGCGGCGTCCTCATTGTCATCGCCATCCTGCTGCCGACGGTGCTCTGGTCTGACCCGGCGAACCCCTTCGTCTGGATCGCCGTCTGCTCCACGCTCGCCTTTGGTGCCATTGGGTTCGCCGACGACTACACCAAGGTCGTCAACCGGCGCAATCTCGGACTCACCGCGCGCGCCAAGCTCTTCTGGCAGGGACTTGCTGGGGCCGGCGTTGCCGTCGCCCTCATTGTGCTCACGCAGTTCAAGCTGTTCTCGACGCAGCTCAGCGTTCCATTCGTCAAATTCTGGCGTCCCGATCTGCTGTGGCACCACTGGCCCAGCACATTGCCGCATCTCGGCCTTCTTGCGTTTGTGCCGTTCGTCTGTTTCGTCATCTTTGTGCTCATGGGCACCTCCAACGCCGTCAACCTCACCGACGGCCTCGACGGACTCGCCATCGGCTGCACCATCATCGCCGCCGGAGCGCTTACGGTGCTCACCTACGTCAGCGGCCACGTGGTCTTCGCCGACTATCTCGAACTGCAGCGCATGCCCCTCATCGCCGAGCTTACGGTCTTCGGCGGATCGATGGTCGGTGCATCCATCGGATTCCTCTGGTACAACGCCCATCCCGCTGAAGTCTTCATGGGTGACGTGGGCTCGCTTGCACTAGGCGGCGCCATCGGCACGGTCGCCGTCCTCATTCGCCAGGAGTTCCTGCTGCCCTTCATCGGCGGCATCTTCGTTCTCGAGGCGCTCTCCGTCGTCCTGCAGGTGGGCAGCTACAAGCTCCGCAAAAAGCGCATCTTCAAGATGGCTCCGCTGCACCACCATTTCGAGCAACTGGGCTGGAGCGAGTCCAAAGTCATCGTCCGCTTCTGGATCATGGCGCTGGTCTTCGCCCTGTTTGCGCTCACGACGTTGAAACTTCGCTAGCCCTTCCCAGCCATTCACACCCAAGCCTCCCCTCGGCGCGATAAAGTATCCTTGGACAGACCAATCATGATGGAGCTCAAAGGCAAAAAGGTTCTCGTCGTCGGACTGGGCAAATCCGGCTTGGCCGCCGCCATCTTCCTGCGCCGCCGCGGAGCCCAGGTCACCGTCTCCGACATTCGCAGCGCCGAAGCCCTTGCCAAAGACATTCCCGCGCTGCTTGAGGAGGGCATCAACGTCGAGGCCGGCGGGCACGGCCTGCTCACCTTCCGCCGCCAGGACCTCATCGTCGTCAGCCCGGGCGTGCCGCTCGACACACCTGAGCTGGTGCAGGCCCGCAACTTCGGCCGTCCCATCATCGGCGAGCTCGAACTGGCCGCGCGCTTTCTGAAGGGCAAAATCCTCGCTGTCACCGGCTCCAACGGCAAGACGACCACGACCTCGCTGCTCGGCGAAATCCTCGAAAAAGCCGGCATGCCCACCCTGGTCGGCGGCAACATTGGCGTTCCCGTCGTCGCGCTCATCGACGATTCCACGGACGCCACGTGGAATGTCCTCGAGGTCTCCAGCTTTCAGCTCGAATCGACCGAGCAGTTCCACCCCGCCATCGCCGTCATCCTTAACATCACACCCGACCACCTCGACCGCCACGGCAACTTCGAAAACTACGCCCTCGCCAAGGAGCGCATCTTCGCCGAGCAGGACGAGCACGACTTCTGCATCCTCAACGCCGACAACATCCGCGCCGCCGCCTCCGCGAAACGCTCCCGTGCCAAGGTCTACTGGTTCTCGCTGGAGCACGCGGTCGATCAGGGTGGGTGGGTCGATGGCGGCGCCATCCTGTTCTGCTCCGCACCCGGCGCCGCGCCTGAAACCGTCATGCCGCTCAGCACCATTCCGCTTAAGGGCGAGCACAATGTTGAGAACGTGCTGGCAGCAGTCTGCGCCGCGCGCCTCGCTGGTGCCTCCGCCGAATCTATCCGCACCGCCGTCGAACAGTTCAAGGCCGTCGAGCATCGTCTCGAATACGTCGCGACCCTCAACGGCGTCGAAATCTACAACGATTCAAAAGCCACCAATGTCGATGCCACCGCCAAGGCCATTGCCGCTTTCCCCGGCAACATCCACCTCATCCTCGGCGGCAAAGACAAGAACTCCGACTACACCGAGCTCTCTGATCTGCTTCGCTCCCGCGTGAAAGCGGTCTACACCATTGGCTCCGCCGCCGCTAAAATCGAGTCGCAACTGCGCGGCGTCGTCACTATCCACTCCTGCGAAACGCTAGACAAGGCCGTCAGCGCCATCGCCGCCGCCGCTCACCCCGGCGACACCGTCCTGCTCGCCCCCGCCTGCTCCAGCTTCGACCAGTTCGAAAGCTACGAACACCGCGGCCGCGTTTTCAAAGAGCTGGTCAACGAGTGGCGCGGCTGGAAAGTCTGGCAGAACGCGTAGCCAGCTCCAAAATACTGGGCACCCCCGGTCTCGATTCTGAGACCTGGGAGGTTTTCTTCCATCGCACGGCTTCCGCCGAAATTAATCACTTTGATTCACACCGGCGCCCGCCCCCGAATCTCCACAGCCTGCGCGTGAAACCATACCCCCAGACACTTTCAAGTCGAGAAGGCAAATGGCAAAGCGCGTAGGCGTCGACAAATGGATCTTCTTCACCACTCTGTTGCTGGTCGTCGCCGGCCTGGTCATGGTCTTTTCCGCTTCCGCCGTCGTGGCTGAAGAGCGCTACCACTCCCCCTACGGCTTCGTCATCCGCCAGGCGCTCTGGGCGCTCGCCGGCATCTTCACCATGATCGTGCTCTCGCGCATCGACTACACGCGCTACAATTCGCCGCGCTTCATCTACACCGCGCTCACCGTCACCACCCTTCTGCTCGTCATCGTCCTCTTCTTTCACGACTCGCACCATACGCACCGCTGGATGCGCTTCGGCGCATTCTCCTTCCAGCCCTCTGAGATCGCCAAGCCCGTCATCATTCTCTTCCTCGCCTGGTTCCTCTCCACGCGCCTCGGCCAGATGCATGACTGGCGCAACACCGTGCTTCGCGCCGCCATGATGCCCGTCGTCTTCATGCTGCTCATCGTTAAGCAGCCCGACCTCGGCACCGCCCTCGTCGTCGGCGGAGTCTCCGCCATGATGCTCATCCTCGCCGGCATGGACTGGAAGTATCTCTTCGTCGCCCTCGCCGCCGCCGCGCCGCCACTCGCCGCGCTGCTTTTCTGGGTGCCGTGGCGCCGCGCCCGCATGCTGGCCTTCATGCACCCCGACCTCGACCCGCAGGGCGCCGGATTCCACATCAACCAGTCCCTCATCGCCGTCGGCACCGGCGGCTTCACTGGCCGCGGCTACATGGAAGGCATGCAGAAGCTCTTCTATCTTCCCGAAGCCCACACCGACTTCATTTACGCCAACATCGCCGAAGAACTCGGCTTCATCGGCGCCATCTGCATCCTCGCGCTCTTCGTCGTTCTCGGATACCGCGGCCTCCGCACCGCCTACCTGTCCACCGATCCGTTTGCGCGCCTCACCGCCTTCGGACTCACGACCGCCATTCTGCTGCAGGCCTTCTTCAATATCAGTGTCGTTCTATCGCTGCTGCCCACCAAGGGAATCCCGCTCCCCTTCATCTCCTCCGGCGGCACCAGCCTCTTCTTCACGCTGGCAGGCATCGGCATCCTGCTCAACATCAGCAAGAAGGTCGACTGAACTCGTTTCGCATCTTGCGTCCTGCCGCGCTGCTTCACCCCATTTTTTCTTGACATCCCGCTCCAATCCCTTCATTGTTGCTCTTGCTTCCATAGCTCGCGCGTGTTCCGTAATGTGAAGCGTTCGCACTTTCAAGTCCAACAATTTCTTGATTCCAGACATTCCAAGGAGATTTGCTCCATGCGCATCCCCCCGCGTGTTCTGTTGCTGTGTCTCTCGTGTTGCGTCCCCACTCTCAGCTTTGCTCAGGCAGTCAGTATCTCCGTAGCCCCCGCCGCCCATCCTGGATACGCCGAGCGCCAGCCCGTCAAGGTCTCCAGCGTTTCCGCCGGCTACGCTGTTAACGACATCACCATCAATGCCGCCACCGGCAAAGTCATCGGCGGCGCCTCAGGAACCGCGCACATCACCGCCAACCGCAACGCCGCTACCGAAGCCGGCAGCAACAACAACTTCGACCTGGGCGACACCCGTAATAACCAGACCACCATCGACGGCCTCAACACCATCGCCACCTTCGACGGCGCATTCGTCGCCGAGGCCGGCGGCAGCCAAAACGGAAATTTCCGCTTCACCATGATCGGCAACGATCCCCGTGTGGGCGGATCCACCGTTTACCCCGCCAACATCGACGAGGTTTCTCTCCAACTCCTCGCCGCCGACGGCAGTATCTTCAAAACCGTTCCCTTCGCCCCCTTCGAGCACAAGGTCCTCAACTCACCCAACTTTGTGCCCCTCGACTACCGCTCCGGCCACAACGTGGAATATGCCGATGCTGTCCACCGCGCCGAGTTCTACAACACCATGAAGAACAACTGGCATACCGTCATCTTTCCCCAGGTGGTCAATCGCGTCACCATTGCCGTTCCCTACGCTGTCAACATCGAGCTTGAGAACGGCGACATCGTACAGGCCCGCTCCTACTTCACCGGAACAGCCGCCGATGGCAGTACCTACGTCCTGATGCTTTCGCCGCTCTTCAACTTTCTCTGGGACAACGAAGTCGTCAACGAGATCAACCTCGGCAACTTCACCACCAACAGCATCGACATGACCCTGTTCCCCAACACCTTCCTCTTCGACCTCAACACCAGCAACCCCAACACTCCCGGCAGCTGCTGCGAACTTGGTTTCCACACTTATTTTCTTGAAGGCGGCGTCTTCCCGCAGCCGCGCTGGATCACCGAATTCGCAAGCTGGATCTCGCCGGGTCTTTTCGGTGCTGGATTTCAGGATGTGACCGCGCTCTCGCACGAAACCAGCGAATCCTTCGATAATCCGTTTATCGATAACGCGACCCCCAACTGGCAGTTCCCGGGTCAGCCCGCGAACTCCACCGTGTGCCAGGCCAATCTTGAGAACGGTGATCCCATCGAGGGACTGGCCAACGCAACCAGCGCCATCAAGGTCAAGCAGGGCGGCGCCAACACCATCTACCACCCACAAAACATCGCGCTCCACCAGTGGTTCGAAATGGGAGCAACATCCAGCGCCATCGACGGCGCCTTCAGCTTCCCCGACGAGACAGTGTTGCCGACCTCCGCCATTCCCTGCCCAGGATCGTAAACACAGCGGTGTCATCCTGAGCATCGCGAAGGACCTGCTTCTGAAATCCCAAGCCCCATTCATGCGCGTAGTTTGCGCATGAGCCGGAAGCACGCGCTTTGAAAGGGCACGACTTCAGTCGTGCCACACCATCGCTCCTAAGGCACTGTCATCCTGAGCGAAGCAGCTTGGGGCCCCGCAAACGCCCGCGTTTGTGGGGTAAGCGGAGCGAAGGATCTGCTTCTTGGGTTGACGAGCGTGGTCCGTGCCGCTGACGAAGTATTTTCAGCGTGTCCAGAAAGACCGTGCGGGAACGATCGCTGGCCAGATACGGCAAGCGGTGATAACAACCGAAGCGGCGAAAGTGAAAATGTCCTTCCGTGTGGTAGCGCTTCAGGTGGTTCTGCACGGAAACATCGTAGAACCGTGCTGGCCGTTGTTATGTGAGGAACCCCAATCATGCGCAAGCAGCGCGCATGATTGGGGCCTCCGGATCAGGCTAAATTGAATTGACTGACATTGCACTTAGGGCTACGCTTTCCAACATGACCGATGAAAATGATCAAACTCCTACGTCTGATTCAGGGGCGGGGACCAGTTCGGATTCGGGTCCGAGAAATGATTCTCGTCCAGCAACTGGTGGAGGCGGCGGGACTCATCACCTGAAGAAGCTACGGAAGATCAATCCGAAGTCGGACTGGGCTCTTCGAGTTACCGATTGGTTACGCGAATCAGATGATTCCGTAGATTAGAGTTGCGACGGCGCAAATCATCGAGAAATACGCGAGGATAAGCAATCGGGCCTTATTGAAGTTAAGTCGTTTGTTCACATGAATGCGTCGCTTAGATTCATCCATTAATCCTAAGAGGAAGACCGTCTTTATCTCTTCTTTTGTGCAGCCATCGTTTGCTGCGGCTACTTCGTCCCTGTTGCTGCTCAGATCCTCTGGGACTTCTACTCGATATCCAACGATCGCCAGTGCGACAATTGCGAGAGCACCGGACACAACCGTTGCAGCGATTTCGCAAATATGCATCCCATAGGTGAAGTGAAGGTGGGTCAGGATGTCTGCCAGGAAGGTCAGAATGACGAGAAGAAATCCTGCTTTGGCATCGAGCGCGTCCGCTTGCGTTTGAAGAAACTCTTCGGACGCATACAGTCGATCCAGGATCCTATCTTCTCCAATCGCCATTCCTTCTTGAAACTCTACTTCTTCTCCAAATGCCATTTCAACTCCACTCTGCCGCTGTTCAATTTGAAGTTGTGATTTAACAACTCAACATACCGAAACATCGAGGCGCTTTCAAGCTCCTTAGTCTGTCTGCAACCCCCTCCATGAACGCGAAGAGAACTTGAAAATCTTCATCCACGAAAGGGCCGGAAGATGAACACGTTCAAGACGCCCTAAATTCGATCCGCTAACGCAGGTGCCTTGAGTATCCATCCGAACAACTACAGAAGACGGATATTCGTTGCCGGATAGCCGGTAAACCAGGAGCCGATCCCTTGCTTCAAACCTCAGCAGAGGTCGCATCATGGAGAACAGCAGGATTCTGTTCGTCGCGGGCTTTGGCCCTATCGTTCCTGACAGAGAGACAAGCCGAAAACTCTACGGCGATGCTCTCGGCATTCGCTTCAAAGAGGAGACCGGCGGCTATCTCCATACGGAATCCCTGGACGGCGCAAAGACCTTCGCGCTGTGGCCGCTCTCTGAAGCAGCCCAGTCCTGTTTCGCTCAAGACTTCTGGCCCGACGGCATACCGGTCCCGCAGGCGTGGCTTGAATTCGATGTCGACGATGTTGAACTAGCCACTGCGGAACTGGAGTCGCGAGGCTGCCGCATGCTCATCAAGAACAAGAAGGAACCCTGGGGACAAATTGTCAGCCGTTTTCTCGCGCCCGAGGGACTGCTGATCGGGATCACCTTTACGCCTTCGATGCGCAAAAAAAAATAGCGCACACTGAAGCATGTGCAGACGCCCCAGGTCCGGGTCCCCATCGACAGGTCTCGCCCATCGGGTGGAGATCGGGGTTTATCGGACCTGGGAAACTGGAAGCTAGAAGTTCGGGCCGTAAACTACGAACTCAGAACTTAGAACCACGAACTCACCCTACTTGCCGTAGTACTCCGCCATGGCTGCTCCGGCCGCGTTGTCATCGACCACGATGCTGCCGTGAATCTCCAGTACATCCACCCATTTCATCGATCCCTTGATCAGGGCTTCAGGGCTGTCCGACTCGTGCAGCACAAATCCACCGCTGCCGTCGGCTTTATGCCAGCGTCCTAACAGCTTTACGCCCTCCACGGGCGCTCCTTCTCCGGCGAGGAATCGCGCTGTTGCCTCTTTAATGCAGCCGGGACGCACACTGTACGTAGACATTACTTTCATGCAGACCTCTTTCAAACGCAGATTTTCTTCGGGGGGAATTGCTCAGCAATGTTCGAAGGCGAGAAGTATAGCGCAAAGGCAGTGCGCCGGCTGTAGAATTGCCCGCTCCGAAGGGCTCACCGAACCCTCAAAAAATAAATCCGGAAAATCGGCCGGAAATTTGCAGGTTATTTCGCCGACTTGTTCATAATGGAAATAGGAGAACTTCGGGGCGTTGACCGGCACCGCCTTCTGGGCACGGAAACGCCCGTAAGTCCTTTCCTTGGGAATCTCTACGGCGATCTTATTTGTTTGCAATTCTCTGCGGCGATATTCGCTGGTAAACCATTGAAAACAGAAACTTTCGTTCCAGAGGGGGGAATATACCCCCCCGAACAAGCTTCTGCCTCTTGAGCCAGGGGACCTTGCCGGAATGTCAAGCCGGGGCCAGCGAAACCAGCCGGTTGGCGATATCCTCGGCAGCTTGCGGATGGGATTGAGTCAACGCGGCGGCAGACATGGCCGCCAGCCGTTCATGCGATCCGAGTAGCTGGATGAGGGTGTCGATGACCTTGTCGTGATCGGCGAGATCGGATTCCTTCAACATCACCGCGGCTTCAGCCTTGACCATCTCCTCGGCGTTGCGCGTCTGGTGATCGTCGGCCGCGGCAGCGAAGGGGACGAGAACAGCCGGCTTGCCCGCGGCGGCAAGTTCGGCCACGGTGGAGGCTCCACTGCGCGACATGACCAGGTTGGCCTGCGCGAATCGCGTGGGCATGTCGTCGAGGAATCCGCTGACCTGCCATTGTGCGGGATTGGCGCCGCTGGCCTTGTAGGCAGCCTCGGTGGCCTCGACATGACGCATGCCGGCCTGGTGCAGAATGGTGAGTCCTGGCACAGACGCCAGCAGGTCAGGCGCGATGGCCGGCAGAGTGTTGTTGAAAAGCCGCGCCCCCTGAGATCCCCCGAAGACCAGCAGGTGCGGGGCATCCCCGGTAGTCGGCGGCAGCTTGAAGAAATCCGGCCGGACCGGGATGCCGGTCACCACCGCATTGCGAAAGAAAATCGCCGCCGCCGGAAAATTCACCGCAGCAGCCTGCACCCGTTTCCCCACCAGCCGATTCGCGAGCCCCGGCATCGCATTCGGCTCGAATGCCATCGTCGGAACCCCCATCATCACCGCAGCCGCCATTCCCGGCCCCGAAGCGTAGCCACCAACTCCGAACACGACATCCGGTTTGAACTCAAGGATCAGTCGCCGGCACGCGAAGAGGCTGCGCGGAATATCGACCAGCGTGCGCAGCCGCGTGGCAAGAGAGACGTTCTTGAGTGGTCCCACGTCGATCAGCCGCAACTGGAACCCCGCAGCTGGGACCAGCCGCGACTCCATCCCGCGCGGCGTCCCCACAAACAGGACGTCGGCCCCATGCCGCGTGACCAGCTCGTGCGCCACCGCCAGCGCTGGAATGATATGCCCCCCCGTACCCCCGCCTGCGATCAGCACGCGAAGTGGCGAGGGAAGCGGAGATTTTGTTGATGGATCTTTCACTGTGTTCTAGTTTGACAGATTCGGGTCTCAGGAAAAATTCAGTTGCCACGAGACGCCGAAGCGATCACGTTGTAGCACAAAAGTGGTCTGCTGTCGCACGGTTTGTGTAATGGGATTTGGGTTGAGGCAGGGCTAGACTTCTCACCATGGAGGTCGAAATGAACCATCAAGCTTATTCAGGTCCTTATCGCGCAGCGATGGAAGCGGCTACGGGCGAATTGGACAATCTGTTCGAGGAGGCCAAGCGGCTGCGGAATCGCATGGAGCAGATTGACTCAGCGATCAGTGCGCTGAAAGTCCTGGTCGGGACCGGCTCTGAAGCATCGTCCGTGGATTTTATGTCACAGGAGATGAGTGCCGACCCAATCCCGATGAAGCAGCAGATTGACTCGGCACTCGGGCTGGTCTTCGCGTAAACTGCCAAGCGGGCGAACCCGGCGAAAAGGCATTGCTCCGCGCGGCGCAAGTGGAATTCTGCCGCGCGTCGAACTCAATTGTCGCAGAACATATTGCCTGCGCAAGCACCCTGGCCGCAGCAGGCACCGGACGCACAGGCAGGAGCCGGCGGTTGGTTCGCTCCCTTGGTGATGGCGCCGGCTCCGCCGCTGATTAGGCGTTTGGCGTGACCTCCGCACTCGGGGCACTGGTCGATCGGGGCATCTGACATCTTCTGGCGCTGATCAAAATGGCGGTCACATTCTTCACAAAGATACTCGTAGGCTGGCAAAAAATTTCCCTCAACGCCATTTTAGATGCATTGGCATGACTGGTCTTCCATTTCTATCGTAGATACTAGTTGCCATGGGCAAGCGACCTGTTCCCGTCTTGATCGTGGTGGCTGTCTACATGTTGGTGGGTGTGATGGGATTCGTCTACCACTTCAATGAGCTGACTTCAGGCCATCAGGATGCGATCGCGATTGAACTGACGGAATTGCTGGCGGTAGTTTCCGGCGTCGGCTTGCTTTTGCGGCAGAACTGGGCGCGGTGGCTTGCGCTGGCATGGGTGATCTTTCACGTGGTCATCAGCATTTTCCACCCGCTCAGGGAACTCCTGATTCATGCGGCGCTTTGCATTGTGATCGCGTGGCTGCTGTTCCGGCCCGGGACGGCAAAGTGGTTCAAGGAGGAGCTTCGAGCTAAAAGCTGACGGCTTTCTTGAAATCCTGCATCCAACTCTGTTGATGATCAGGATTAAGAGCTGTACTTGGCTTGTGTCGACTTCTCTCTTGCTGACCTGTGCGGTGACCCAGGGGCTCGCCCAGGAATATGCCAACCTGCCCGACGATCCCGGCCTCAGCGTGAAACCTGCGGCCGAGGGTCTCGCCAAAGACTACGCCAACCTGCCCGATGATCACGGCCAGACGATGAAGCCGACAGTCGACACCACCACCGGTGTTCCGCAAAGAGAGGCTACGTGGCGAAGTCTGCCCGGTGACTTTCTCCACGACCAGAAGGACATCTGGTGGACGTTTCCCAAGCAGCTTGCGCGCGGGCGCCACTGGGTGCCGACGCTCATTGTCGTCGGGGGAACGGCTGGACTGATCTACGCTGACCCGCACGCCATGCCTTACTTCCAAACGCACCAGCGGAACTGGGATGACTTTAACGACGTGTTCGATCCGTTGATCACGACCGGGGAAGTGATTTCGCTGCCGGCCGGTCTGATGACGGCAGGATACATCCGCCATGACGACCGAGAGGTCAACACTGCACTTCTGGCTGCAGAAGCCTATGGAGACAGCCTGATCGTCAATCTGGCGATCAAGGCCGTGACCCGCAGGGAACGACCTGCCGATGTTCCCATGGGCGCTCCCTTCACCGGCACGTTCTTCAACGGCGGCAAATCGCCGCTCAAGGGAAGCAGTTTTCCTTCAGGGCACTCGACTGCAGTGTGGTCAGTGGCGACCATCGTCGCGGAACGGTACCGGCATCGGGGCAAGCCGTGGATTCCGGTGCTGTGTTATACGCTGGCTACCGCCATCAGTGGCTCGCGGATCACCGAGCAAGCTCATTTTCCATCGGACGTTTGGCTTGGTTCGGCTCTTGGTTACACGATCGCGAAGTATCAGACGCTGCGGCCGAGATGAGGGCTGCGGTAAAGGCTGACTGGCCCTCGGGTTGAATGCTGAGAAAACCATGCCTGCCCAGTTTTTAGCAATTTGTCTGGGGCCAAGCCGTTGGACGAAGTGATAGCTGCAATATAAAAGCCCGGCTGCCGAAGCAACCGGGCTTTGAATTGTATGTATTTCTAAGCCTTACCGGTGTCCGCCACCGCCGTGGCCACCGCCTCCACCATGGAAGCCACCGCCGCCACCACCGTGGAATCCGCCACCAGTGCCGCCTCGGAATCCACCGCCGCCGGCTACGTGCCCGCCACCAGCGTATCCGCCGCGGTATCCACCACCATTAAAGGCCCGCGGAACCACTGCACCCCTCTGGCCGCCGGCGTATCCACCGCGGTATCCACCACCGGCATAACCGCCGCGGTATCCACCGTCATGACCGCCGCGATAGCCGTACCCGCCACGGTATCCGTATCCGCCACGGTATCCGTATCCGCCACGGTATCCGTATCCGCCGCGATAGCCGTATCCGCCCCATCCATGCCGCCAGCCCCAGCCATACCAGGGACCTGCACCGATGAAGAGGCCACCGTCAAACCAGTTGGGACCGTAATAGCCGTAGGGCGCGCAAGCGTAAGGGTAATAAGGGTAATAGCCCCAATCACATACGGGAGGACCATAATCCATCGGCGCCGGAACCACATCCGGTCCAACCCCAATCCCCACTGCGACCTGAGCGTTAGCAGAGACTGCTGCGAAGGGCAGCGCCAGGATCATCGCGAACAGGATCAACTTCAAACTTTTCATTACGTCCTCCTTGTGCCGCCTGAACGGGCGTTCCGACTCAGGATCTTGGCTTTCAGCACATACCGGTCAGCGTTTCGCTTGTCCCGGCTACTGTACATTTGAACAACTGATCTGGGAATAAGTTGCGGTCAGTTGAGAACTTTCCTTTACCCCTTGAAACCGGGCACTTTGGGTTTCCCTATCCGGGCAATAGTGACACTGCCTCAACCGGCGAGCTCTCGAGTCGGCTCTCAACGCGGCCGGGCTATATTTCTTTATCATGATCGCGACCAACGCTAGTCTTGCTGCTCCAAAGGATGTTTCGTGCGTCGCCTCGCCGGTCGAATCAGGAATGAGCCGTCTGCTACTCTGGCGCTGTTTTTTTGAACGCCTGAGGTGAAGTGGGGATCCATGATGCCTAGTCCGGTTACTGATCTCAAGACATTTGTGCCTGCCAGAGATGCTGAGCTTTCGAAGAAGTTTTATACGGATCTCGGTTTTACGATCAATTGGAGTAATGAGCAGATTGCAGAACTGCAGATCGGTGCGTTCCGATTTCTGCTGCAGACGTTCTACGTGGCTGAGCATGCGGGCAATTTCATGATGAGCCTGTCCGTGGAGGACGCCGATGCCTGGTGGGACCACATTCAAAGGCTCGAGTTAACGAAGAAGTACCCTGGAATCATGTGCAAGCCTCCGCAGCTGCAGCCGTGGGGCATTCGGGTGCTCTACCTGAGCGATCCGGCCGGCGTTCTCTGGCACATTACGGATATGCGCAAGTCTTAACCAGTCAAATGCGGGGCATGCAGTAGAGGCGATAAAAGGCAAAAGCAAAAGGCCTGGTCGCTCTTAGCCCCGCCCGCGGTTATTAGAATGGAGCGATGCTCAAAGTCGGAATGCGCGTATGGCGGAACCATCCTGTGTTGGTGGCGGCAGGGATGGGAGCGGTTTTTGGAGCGGTGTACGCTGTCCTGATTGAGATCGGCGGATTTCTGCATCGAAACTCGTCTGCGGTGCTTCCCTTGTTGTTACCTGCCGCGCACGGATTCCGCGTTGGCCAGATGAATGCGATTCAGACAGCAGGTCTGCTGCTGATCGAAATGGCAGGCAACGTGGTGGGATTTGCCGTGCTATTTTCGGTTCCGGTGGCCGTAGCGGTTGGAGTGCGTCGCATCTTCAAAGGAAGGCGAGCATAAAAGAACGGCCTCTCCGGGAAGGAGAGGCCGTGAGGCAGGTCGGACAAGTTCAGTTCAATTGGCGAACTTGACGTTCAGCGGCGGAAGTGGCCGTCGCGGTCTCCGCCACGACGGTCGTCGCCGTCGAAGCGGTGATCATCGCGGTCGGCGTAGACGCGGCGATCGCGGTCGCGATTGTGGACCACGACAGGGCCGCGATCACGAACGAAACCAACGCCGGTGTAGTTCCAATATCCGGGGACCCAATAGCCGTTGTTGTAATAGCCGGCCACCCAGACGTATCCAGCACCAGGGCACGGAGGAATGTAGGCCGCCGGCCCACCCACAACAACTCTCACCTCGGCTGCCTGGGCCGTGGTCGCTCCAAGGCCCAACCCGCCAGCCACTATCGCTGCACCCAGCATGAATTTGCCAAAGTTTTTCATAACTCCTCCGTCCTTCCGTTGGTAAAACCATTTCGGCTGCCGGCCCTGGAAGCTTGGCTCTTGCTGCTTCCTGCCGCGCCGTTCATGGTGTGTACAAACACCGCGGTTCGCGAAGGTTGCGGCATGACGTGCGAAATAAATATGCGCAACTTTTTGCGGTCACGTGTATCGAAGGGTGCTTGTGCGTCGACGGGAGATTCGCATCGGTGAACACATGCGTCGCACCTGATGGGCAAGATCAACCTGGCGCAAAAAAGAAAGGCCGAAGAAGTTGCTCCGGCCTTTCCGATCAGACTTGGCTTACATTCTTAGGTTATGTTGTTGGGGATCAGCCTCGCCTTGGTGAGCTGCGCGGAGATGTTCCCGAAAATTCCTTTGAGAGAGAGATTTGGATTGCTGCCCGAGGTGCACTGACCCTTGTTCTGAGTCGCAGTAGCGTCAGAGTAAAAATTGGGCGCATTCGTGGATGACACGTATCCGGAAGACATCTGCATCATTGCTTGACAGGGTGTAATGGACAAGCTGCCTTTGTCAGTAGAACAACCCGAACTGGACGCGCCATAAGCGATCGTATACACAGTTGTGCCATTGCTTGCAGCGTACTGCGCCGCAGTGATCGCCTGGTGGCATTGGTCATCGAGAGAGGGATAGGTGTTGCCATTGTTCCCAACGTTTTTGCCCTTGGAGTCGACCATCTTTCCGCTCGATGCACTGGCATCCCCGTCGCTGAGGATGATCATGACGTTGCGCGATCCCGGTGCTGCCGCCTTCGCGGCGACCAGCGAAGACTGCGCGGCATAAATGGCGCCTGCATAATAGGTTCCGTCCCCGCCCTTTGCGTCGAGGCCGCAGTTGCCCGATGTTCCCCCCGAACCATTGACCAGAGTCGAAGAACTGCTCAAAGACCCACCAACAGAGTTCGAGGCCGTCCAATCGCTCGCGTAATCGGTGATCTGATAGGTGCCCGCGCCTCCGGTGGGAGCAGACCAGGTTGCCCCGGCAGCAGGGGTGGTGTAGGGAACAACGCTAGGCGTTGTACTCGTTTTGCAGTCGGTCTCGGCGGAGAGTGAAGCCGTGGTCGAGGCGACGGTCGGAAACGTAAGGAGGCTGACCTGATCGTACGGAGTGCATGTTGCCGAAGACTTCGACGTGCTTGCCGTACATGGCGCAAGAAGGCCCAGCATCGTGCGGACACCCTGCAGCGCGCAGTAGATGCGGGTATTTCCGCAGCTTGCGTCGTTGTCCTGGGTTTGCATGGATGCCGTAGAGTCAACGACCATGGCCACATTGACCTGGTCGTTCTGCCCGCTGGCCATGGTCGCGGTTGCAGTTGACGTCAAGGTGAGAGAGCGAGCCGAATTCACACCCATGACCGAAAGCACCCGAATGAAAAAAGTGGGAATGGTCGCGGTTTGCGTAACGCGAACTACGTTGTATCCCGTACCCGAAGCCTGGCACGGTGCTGCGACCATGGCGGAATCCGTGACACAGCTAAAGGTGACGGACCTGGTGGGACTGGGAAGATTAGTGTTGAAGTTGGCTCCGCCTGTCGTCGAAGTATAGAGGTCGACCGCACTCGTTACGGTGTCAGTGGTGGCGGACCCCTGGCCCATTGCGTATGCGCCTGCAAGCGCGGCTGCATCCGTGGTTGCCTGTAGCTGCCGGTAGCAGACATAAGCGCGACCCAGATCGACAGTGATTCCGCCAGCACCGATAACCAGCACGCTGAGGAACGTCATCCAGGGGATAATCTGGCCACGCTCGTCTTTGAGAAAGCGGCCGAACAGTGAATGCGTTTGCAAATTCATTGAATTACCTCCGTTACCTGGGTCGTGACTGAACAGGCACCTAATTTGGTGTTGTAGACAAAGAAGCTGCACGGATACGTCGCCTGTATCTGGGCAGGCCAACCGGATTGCAGGGCAGCAGCGCCACCGTTGCCCGCTGCCGTGCACGAGGGCGCCGCGCCCTTGGTGCCGCCATACGTGGTGCCGCCAGAGACAGTGCCGCTGGTGTTGGTGCCGCCGAGGATAAAGGTGAGCGTCATGTTGGATTTGGCAAGTGCGGGCGCGGACGCGTAGATCGCACTGGCGGTTGTTGCGCAGGGGTCGCTATCGCCGCGCTCCAGAGCCATAACGCGGCCGGCGTTGCTGACGGCCTCGCCAAGCTGGAGTTTCTGATAGAGAACGACGGAAAAGGAGAAGATGCTGGTCAGCATCGCAAGCATGATGGGCATGACGAGCGCCATTTCAACGAGTGCACCGCCGTGGTCTCCCCGAATCGAAAACCGAAGCATTCGCTTGGGTCTTGATTTCGATCCCGAGAGTTTGGAGGAAACATGGGAAGGCGGAACATCGCCAACCGCGGAAGGTGTGGTCGCAAAGTCTGGGACGAACATCGTAGCCCTTTCATTTCGGGCAGTGCGTCCGCCTCCAGAGGCGACGGTGGAAGTGTCACCGCTGAACGCAAGCCTAAGCGAATTCTAGGGAGAATCGAGTTATTGTGAAATAGTTCAAACGTGCCGGGGTACCTAACGCTTCGGTAACGAAAGAACTCGAAGTTCAGTACGAAAGTCCACTAATTTCCCCGCGAGGGCTCTGCAAATTAATTGATCTTTGAAAGTTCTTGCAATTTGACTTGGATGTGCTGAGCGATTTTGGGAGTGGAGATCGCCGGGCGTGGTGATTCAAAAGTACCGTTCGTACAGCCAAGGGGGTATTTACCCTAAGGCGAAATGCACTTATGATCTGACTGGACTCCTCTTGGTTCGTGACGAGTGGACTGGGTGAATGCATGCTTCCAGCCGGCGCAGATCCAAATCCGACGCACCACGCTCCAGTATCGGACGATGCAGGCGGACGTTCGCCAAAGAAAAACGAACCGTTCCGGGTCTACAACCGCTCCAGGGAAGCCTTTCTCAGCTTAGAAGTCGCAATTTTCGACACGACCGCTGAGCCCTTGAAAAGGCTTTTCGATTTTCTTATCCATGGCAGCGCGACCGGATTATGGCTAAAGCCGTACCGAGGTGTTCCGGCTTCGCAGGGCGCTAGATTCTTCGATCTGGTTTATCTCGATGAAGAGAACCGCGTCGCGTGGAACGTCGATCACTATCCCAATCCCCAATTCACAGTTTTAGAGGATGAGCCGGCGAGCGCGCTGCTTCTGCCCGCGCACACCATCTTTGCGTCGCAGCTCCGCTCAGGCGATCAACTCTCGATATGCGGTGTCGAAGAGCTCGAGGGCATCCTGGAAACCTTCGCCATCGGCGATGAGGAGGTGGACGCACATGGCGCGGCGATTGCGGAACAATCAAAAGCTGACCGGGACGAATTTCTCCGATCGACTTCCGGCCCACACGGTGTGCCCGTGCAGCAGATCGCGGACGGGGGTGAGGCGGCGCCGGAGAAGGGGACTTCATTTGCCGCTTGGATAAAGCGGTGGTTTTCCTCCGAATCGGCGAGCAGCCAGCGATCAAACCGTCAGATTCTTCCGGGTCTGGTTGCATATCACTGGAGCGGGGGGGCGCCGCAACCCTACCAACTCGGCAACATAAGCGAATCCGGATTCTTCCTCCTCACCGACGAACGCCCATATCCCGGAACCCTGATTCTGATGACGCTGCAAAGAACGGGGAGCAAAGGGGACAAACTGGGGAATTCGATCGCCGTACACTCAAAGGTGATCCGCTGGGGCCCGGACGGCGTGGGTTTTTCCTTCGTTGTTCCGGAAACCGAAGACGCGAAAAAGGAGAATCGCGAGCCGGGAAAACTGGTGGACAGAAAGTCACTGCAAGAGTTTCTGAGGCTTTGATTGGCGAACAGAGATCAGCCATTGTCGAGATGGCCGTGGTGAGATCGCTTTTGTTCGTGGTTCTGTTTGGAATCATTGAGCTGTCGCTGGCAATGTACACCTACAACTATGTTTCGGACGCCGCAAGGGAAGCGACACGGTATGCCATCGTACGTGGATCGTCCTGCACTTAACTCGCCAACTGCGGAGTGACTTCAGCGCAGATTCAGAGTTATGTGCAGAGCCTGGGATATCCTGGAATGAATTCCGCGAATCACAACCGCGACGACGACATGATACGTCCGAGTTCTGCTCCTCCTATAACGTGGACGGCGTGCGGAACTCCGTGTAATGCGGCGGGCGACGCAGTGCAAGTAAGAGTCACCTACAGTTTTCCCCTGAGCGTTCCATTTGTTCCCAAGTCGACACTGAGTCTTCACAGCACTTCGCTGATGGTAATTGCCAATTAGCCAGCATGGGGCTGCTTGATTTCAGCGTGCTCAGTTGAGTCGTCGTAAAGAAAAGACTCCGTGAGCGACGTTACCTCACGGAGCCGAGTGGTTCAGGCTCAATTGAATTTCTATCGATCAAGGGCAAAGCCTGCACGGCGGTTTTCCTGCCAGCAGGATTCGTTGTCATCGGCGCAGAAGGGTTTTTCCTTGCCGTAGCTGATGACGCGGATGCGGTTGGCATCGACGCCCGAGCCGATCAGCAGTTTTTCGGCGGAACTGGCGCGGTTCTGCCCGAGCGCAACGTTGTACTCGTCGGAACCGCGCTCGTCGCAGTATCCGCCGATGACGACCTTCATTTCGGGATGGCTCTTCAGGAATGCAGCATCCTGGGAGAGGACCGATTCATCGCCATTGCGGACATTGTATTTATCGTAGTCGAAGAAGATGTCTTTCACGTGCTGGCGGAAGGTCTCTTCCTCAGACATGCTGGGCGCAGCGGCCGCGGCGACCGGAGCGCGCGTGACAGTTACGCGGCCATAGGCGTCGGCGGTGCCTCCATTGCCCTTCGCCATCAGGTGATAAGTAGTCGACGCGCTCGGGGTGACTGTCTTTGTACCGGAGGTGGCAACGTCTCCGAGACCACCGATGGAGGCACCGGCAGTGACGGCAGTTGGGGAAGCCGAGATGTTAGCTGTGGGCGCCGGGGCAGGAGGCGGCGCGGTGGCGACGGGTTGGAGGTGTTCCAGGTGAGTGTTACTGGTTCATGGGGTTTATCGACTACAACGGCCAGATCAAGGTACACCGAACGCTGCTGAATGTTTTTCTGCGCGATCGAGGCGTCGGCTACTCGCCGGACGCCTGCTAATGTATCCTCCCGCTCATGTCGTTCATTCGCGATTTCCAGCGTCTGAGTTCGTCGCAGCGTCACACCTTTGTTGCGTCTTTCCTTGGATGGACGCTCGACAGCCTTGATTTTTTTCTGCTGATCTTTTGCGTGAAAGCCATCTCGGCGGATTTCCACGCGAAGCCGTCGGATGTATTCACCGCGGTACTTTTGACGCAGATATTTCGCCCAGTTGGCGCGTTGGTGTTCGGGATGCTGGCCGATCGCTATGGCAGGCGTCCGGTGCTGATGTTCAACATTCTCAGCTTTTCGGTGATTGAGTTGGCCTGCGCGTTTGCGCCGTCTCTGGTCGTGCTGCTGGTGTTGCGCGCGCTGTTCGGCATCGCCATGGGTGGCGAGTGGGGAGTGGGAGCGGCGCTGGCGTTTGAGTCGTTGCCAACAGAGGGACGCGGCGGCTTCTCGGGGATCCTGCAGGAGGGATACGCATTCGGATCGATCCTGGCGTCGGCGGCGTTTGCATTACTGTTTCACTCGCTGGGATGGCGCGGGTTGTTCATGGTAGGGGCGAGCCCAGCACTGCTCGTGTTTTATGTGCAGGCGCGGGTTGAAGAATCGCCGGTATGGCTCGCGGTAGAGCGCAAGCGGCGATCTGAACCGGCTGGAGATTCTTATGCGAAGAAACTTGCGTCCCTCAAGTCGTTCCTGCCGACGTTTCTTTTTCTGATCGTGCTGATGACGGCGTTCATGTCGTTTTCGCACGGGACGCAGGATGTGTATCCGACGTTTCTCCAGGTGCAGATAGGATTGTCGCCGCGGGCAGTGGGGACGATCGGAGTGATCTACGGATTTGCGCAGATCCTGGGCGGATTCGTCTTTGGGACACTATCGGAAAAGTGGGGCCGCAAGCGCGCGATTATTACGGCGGCACTGCTGTCGCTCGTGGCGATACCGGCGTGGGCGTATGGGCACTCGGCGGTGACGTTGGCGATGGGCGCGGTGGCGATGCAGTTCATGGTGCAGGGCGCCTGGGGCGTGGTGCCGGCATATCTTGCCGAGCTGACGCCTGCGCCGGTGCGTGCGACGGCGCCGGGACTGGCATATCAACTCGGCGGACTGGTGACTTCGTGGAATGCGAATGCGCAGTCGCTGGCGGCGGAGAAGTGGGGAAGCTATCGGAACGTGCTGGCGATTTCGGTGGTGATTGTGGCGCTCGCACTGGCGTTGCTGGCTTCGCTGGGGCATGAGGTGAGGGGCAGGGATATGTCGGCGGATTGAAGGAGCTCTCGATCAGCTGGTCGTTAGCGTCCGTAGCGTGCCATGAGCTTGCCGCGAGCGAGGACGTGGGTGTTCATGGCGTCCTCAATCTGCGCACGCGTGGCACGCGCAGGCAAAACGAGTGTCGAGTTGAGCGCAAAGAGGTCGAAGAAGTAACGGTGCGTAGATCCGCGTGGCGGGCAGGGACCACCGTAGCCGACTTTGCCAAAATCGTTGCGTCCCTGGCGCGAGCCGTCGGGAAGTTGATCTTGTGTTGGTACGCCTGCCGCTAATGCGCTGGTGTTTGCCGGCAGGTTAAAGACGACCCAGTGGGTGAAGGTGCCACCGGGAGCATCGGGGTCGGTGACGGTGAGGATGAAGCTCTTCGTATCGGCGGGCGGGGCGGTCCACTTGAGCGGCGGCGACTGGTCTGCGCCGTCGCAGGTAAACTCCTTCGGAACGGTTCCACCGGCGAGGCTGTCACTCGATAGTGTGATGGAGGCGTCGGTTGCAGCGGATGCGACGGAGGGGATCGCCGCGGGTGGATTGCTGGTGCGACATCCGGCGAAGAAGGGAGCGCAAAGCAGGAGAACAAGAAGCAGCAGAATGCGCGCCATGAGGCTCGCGGAATGGTCGACGAATGTGGAGGGTAAAGTCGATTCGCAGAGATGCATCCCGCATGCCTCCTTTGCAATCGCCTTGGTGGAACCGACGAATCGTGGGGACCAGTATAGTCTTGTGGAAAGCGCGGAGGGGCAGGCTATTTCGGGCGGATGAGTTCAATGCGATCGTGGGTGCGCACCCAGGTGTTGCCGGCCATGCGGCCGACGGCGTCGAGGCCGGCGGGGTCGATGCGGAAGTCTTCGATCAGGTCTTCGCGTATGTGGAAACGCAACACTTCACCGAGCACAACGACTCCGCTGGCGGGCTGGTTGCCGGTGTAGATCACCTGCATCAGGCGGCACTCCATTTGCGCGGGGGACTCGGCGACGCGCGGCGGCTTTACTGCTTCGCTGGCTAGGGGCGTGAGGCCAGAGAGCTTGAATTCGTCGACTTCCGGGGCGACTTCGGCGGCGGATATATTCGCCTGTGCGGCGATGGATTCGCTGACAATGTTGATGACGAATTCGCGCGTCTGCTCGACGTTGCGGAGAGTGTCTTTGCGCTGGCCGGCCTGGTCGGTTCCCGCGGGACGGAGAGCGGTGCAGAAGAGCAGAGTCGGCGGCGCCGCGCCGACTCCGGCGAAAAAGCTGAAAGGGGCAAGGTTAGCGTTGCCGTCGGCGTCAACGGTGGAGACCAGGGCGATGGGCCGCGGGACAATGATCCCGGTCATCAATTTGTAGATCTGCCTTTGCGGGTGCGCGGCGGGATCGATGCTGAGCATGGACTTTGGAGTCGAACTCGATTCGTTCATTCTGTTAGGCTAGATCATCGCCGTCATGCGAACGGGCGCAGGGACAACGCTGAGGCGTAAGTAATGTCAAATGGGATGCCTCGGGGAAATTTGTCTCCCCGTAACATAGGTTGATGCACAATGGTCGTTAGGAGAAAAACGGGCCGTGCCGCGTATTCACTTTCAAATTCAGCTTGCTGAACTTAAGGACAAACTCCTTGCCATGGCTGCGATGGCGCAGCAGGCGGTAGAGTCCGCGGTCGAGGCCTATCTCCTGCGGGACAAGAATCTGTGCCAATTCGTCAAGCAGAACGAAACGGCAATCGACTCAGCCCAGCGCGAACTGGACGAAATGGCGTACGAACTTCTCGCCAAGGAACAGCCGATGGCGATCGACCTGCGCTTTATCCTGGCCGTGATCAAGATCAATGGCGATCTCGAACGCATTGGCGACCAGTCGATGGGCATCTCGCGGCGCACGCGCGACATTATGAAGACCGAGCCGGCGGAACTGCCGGTGGACTTCAGCGCCATGGGCGAGGTTGCAGGGCGAATGATCCGGACGGCGATCCTTTCGCTGCTGGAGGGAGACGCGCGGCTGGCCGATGCGGTGCGCGAGATGGATGACGAGATCGATCGCATGAACCGCCGGGCGCATGCCGACCTGCTGAAGATGATCCAGGAGCAGCCGAAGTTTACGCAGCAGGCGATGAATGGGCTGATGGTTTCGCGCAGCCTGGAGCGGATCGCGGACCACGCCGCCAATATTGCGACGGACGTGATCTTCTGGGTTCGCGGCGCGGATGTGCGGCATCAATTGAGCCTTTCAATGGATTGAGGATTGAGCCGCCCAGGCTTTCTGGACAATCCCCCTCGAAGTCATGCCGAGTTCGGTCTGCCTCGCGCAGACCTCAAATTCGGGAGTGGATCACTCCGGGGCACCCCCTCCCCCCCAGGGGTCTTTTTGGCTAAATACCCTATAGTGTGTGAGTTGGCGGGGCAATAACATACTTGACACACAAGATCGTAAGTAGTATTCTGCTTATAGATCGAGGTTCAAGGAAATGAAAAAGCCCGTAACTCTTCAGCAGGCAATAGTTTACTTCGGTGACCCAGACAGAGCTTTCGAGTATGCCAAGTGGATGCGCTGGCCGGATGACAAGGTTACGTGCCCCCGTTGCGACTCTGACTCCAATTCGTTTGTGAGCACGCGGAAACTGTGGTTCTGTAAGGGTTGCAAGAAGCAGTTCACCGTCAAAGTTGGGACGATCTTTGAGGACTCGCCTATTGGTCTGGACAAGTGGATGACAGCGGTCTGGATGATCTGCAACTGCAAGAACGGAATTAGCAGCTATGAACTCCACCGTTCGATTGGAGTTACCCAGAAGTCGGCGTGGTTCATGCTGCATCGGATTCGTGAGGCGATGAAGTCCGACGCATCGCACAAGTTTGGCTTTGGCGGTCCCGTAGAAGCGGACGAGGTTTACATTGGCCCGAACCCTGCCAAGATGCACAAGAGCCGCAAGGCTCAGGTGCAGGCGCGCGATGGACTCAAGGGTGGATATGTAGGCAAGACCGCTGTCCACGGAATGCTTGACCGTGAGCTTCGCCAAGTCCGCGCTAAGGTTATGCCGAACGTGAAGCGCGAGACTTTGCAGAATGCGATTCTCAATAACGTGACTCCGTTTGCTAGGGTCTACACCGACGAAGCAATGCAGTATGACGGCCTGAGTAGACAATTCGTTCACAAGGTCATCAATCACTCGCATGAGTACGTGAACGGCAATGTTCACACGCAGGGGATTGAAAACTTCTGGAGTTTGCTCAAGAGAGGTCTGCGCGGTACCTACGTCGCCGTCGAGCCGTTCCACTTGGACCGTTATCTGAGTGAGCAAGTTTTCCGCTTCAACAATCGCGCCACGAAGGATAACCCGCTCACCGATGAAGACCGCTTCGCGCTGGCGATGATCCAGACGGTTGGCCGTCGCCTTACCTACACCCAACTGACGTGGCAAGGTGCGGACTGACGTAAAACGTAGATGGGGTCGCGGTAAGCGCATTACTTGCCGTTCTCTTTCACGGCCACCTTTGCAGTTGGTTTTTCCTTTTTAACTGGTTTCGGAGCGCGGAAGAGCTTTTGCATTGTTCCTTCGAAGTTCTTTCGCGCTCCTGCGCCTTTGCGGTATTCAGGTTTCATCTCACCTCTCCACAGTCAACTTAGCTCCATCTATGCGATGAGCCATCGCTGTAATAACATCGGCCTCCCATTCGATTGCAGGTATTGGCTCATGTATTCCATGATCGGCGTGAGACAGCGCCATGGGGAAACCCAATGCCCCAAACTCTAGAGTAATTTTTCGCTTACGATCCGCGAATTGTAGCTCGTAGGCGCTCATGATCTTCTGTCGCCATCGACTTCGCTCAGTTGATTGAATGATCTTCTGCTTATCTGTGGCCCCGTAATCGATAGGGGGTGGGATTGGCTCAAAGTTCCCTAAAAACCCTCTCATCTCTTTTGCTAGCTGGAATGCTTCAATCTGGAGCGACGAAAACATAGCTAACTTCGCCATACTCTCCTTAGCTCCTTGCATGAAAGCACTTCGCTCCACCATGCATTGCCGATATGCTTCTTGCGAATTTTCTAGCTCAGCTCTATGCGCCTTGCCTTCTTCGAACAACTCATCCAACTTGGCTCGATACTCTAAGTTTCGCCGTGCAAAACCCTTCGAATCCTCAATTTCTTTGGATAGTTGCTCTTTGAGATGTTTAATGGTTTTCTTCTGAATGAATCCAGAACGCAACGACGACCAAAGGCTTGCGGCAAACAACGCTAGCCCAGTAATTAGCCAGAGGACATGAGGTATACCGACTAGCTTGGTCATCGATAAATCCTTTGGCGTGATTTCAAGCCATTGGAGTATGCAGGCCAACCCCCCGAAACCTCCGAGCGCGGCAAAGATGAAGATCCACGTCTCTTTTTTAGGCATGGCTCATTGTCGCCTCGTATAGTGGGGGAGTAAAGGCCAATAAGATACTTGACGCAGTTACTCCCATCAACATAAGGAGGGGCTGGAGCATGTACTACGGAAAAGTGCTGCGGCAAATCGCCGAGTCTATACAGAGTTTGGCTGCCGACATTCAAAGCGGAATAGAAAGAATAAGCAGCAAGATTGAATCCGCATCCGCAGAGAATAAGGCCGAAAATGCCAAGGAAAAGCCCGAGCAAAAACTTGAAGTGACCGCTGTTCTGCACCGTGATCGCTCCGAGATAGAGGCAGAAAGCGCCCGCGAAACCCATAAGGAGATACGCGCATCCAGCGCGGAATTTCGAGACAGAATCAGACTTTACGTTGAAGTTACTGCTCTGATAATCGGCGTTGTTGTAGCAGGCGCGAATGTGGCTCTTTGGATTCAAACCAAAGAATCTACCCGAATAGCCAGAATCGCCGCAGATGCCGCCAAAGCAGGAGCGGACGCCTCGAAAGCCCAAGTGGAAGCCACTAAGGAATCGATAGACGAAACGGTGAAAAACTTTCGTCTGGATCAGAGGGCTTGGATTGGGCCAAAGAGTTTCGATCTTCTCCCTATGAATGCACCCGATCTGACCTTGCCCTCAGAATGCGTATCTCTTAGCCCTGCGGGTTTGAGGAGATATTCATCCTCGTCGTAGTCGTGGCGCGGGAATGTGGGAATCGGCATTATCGATTTCCAAGGTCTGTGGGAAGGGTG
>NZ_JBAUUO010000145.1:0-20876 GCF_049582745.1 Occallatibacter sp. | reverse complement strand
GAGGGCGCAGCGCATTCCATCCAGGCCAGGAGGTCATCCTCCAATCAAAGGCCGTATACATGTGCGCAGACCATTCCGCCAAACCTCATTCTTCGCTTGCAAAACGGCGGCGGACCATACATGACGGGTTGACGGTTAACCGCCCGCAAGCCGCTTTATGCGCCTCAAGCGCCATCCAAGAGCAATTGCTCCGACACCAACTACCGCCGAAATTGCCATAGCAATGCCCACGTCTCTCGCGAGACCATGTAGGTCAGAGTTGGACAACCAGCCTCCAGAGCTCCTCCCTCCCCACTCCATCCATGCAAGGAAACACCCAAAAGCAAGCGCACAGCCGCCAAGGATTTGTAACGCGCCACCGATGATCGTGATGATTGACGATCTCATAGTCCCCAGCGAACGCTCTTCTTTGAGACATCGACGCCATAACGAGAGACTGGGTATTGGATTCACTCAATCTCTTTCGGATACTGCTCCTTCATCGCCTCATCAAACCTCTGCAGTTCTCGACCTTTTCTACGGAGGTAGATTCCGCTAAGGAAGCCGACTGCGCCGCGTCGCCGATCTGTGTGATTTCAGTATCGAAGCGTTTCTGTGCTTGCGCGAGAGACTGCGCGACGACGATTACACCTGCAACGAGAAGCAGTCCGAGGGAGAAGTTGGCCCGGGTGTACATGGCGTGTGCCCTTCAGTGTGACACAAAACCTGGAGTTCCGCGTGTGTGGTGGCCTATTCGTCAGTGGCCTATTCGTCAGTAACAAAGTAATTAACAGAGAACCGATTCTATCGACAACTTCGATCCGGCTTGATCAGATGCCTTCGCCCATGGAGACGTATTCGGAGAGCTGGTTGAGTTCCTGGCGGTAGGCGGTGCGTTCGGCTTCTTCGGCGGCGAAGGGTTCGAGGCGGCGGACGTGAGCGCCGAGTTTATCTTCAAGCTCTTCGACGCGGGCGGAGAGTGCGATGAGGGCGTCGGAGAGCGGATCTTTGACGTCGTGCGGATCGGTGATGAGGACGCGCTGCCCATTGCGGTAGACGATGTGCGCGGGGACGCCGACGACGGTGGAGTTGGGCGGGACGTCGGAAAGAACGACAGACCCGGCGCCGACGCGGGAGTTCTGGCCGATGGTGATGTTGCCGAGGACGTTGGAGTTGTTGCCGACGAAGACGCCGTCGCAAAGAGTAGGGTGGCGCTTGCCGTGTCCCTTGCCGGTGCCGCCGAGGGTGACGCCTTGATACAGCGTGACGTCGCTGCCGACGATGGCGGTTTCGCCGATGACAACGCCGGTGGCATGGTCGATGAAGAGCCGGCGGCCAAGCAGCGCGCCAGGATGGATGTCGACGCCGGTAAAGAAGCGGGCGAACTGCGAAAGAATGCGCGCGGGCAGACGGAGCTTCATCTGCCAGAGCCGGTGAGAAACGCGGTGATACCAGACGGCCCACAAGCCCGGATAGCAAAGCATGACCTCAAGCCAGGAACGCGCGGCGGGGTCGCGTTCGAGGACGGAGCGAACATCTTCGCGGATGCGTTGGAACATGATCGTACTCGTGAAAGCAAGGGTTAAAACCCAGAATCTTCTTGCTCAGTTTGCGGCCCTTATTACAAAGCAGGTCTGCAGTGAGCTTTTCTGAAGCCTGTGAAATCGTGTCCTTCTTAATCCATATCCGGCCCCATTTCGGATAAACGAAAAACGTCGAACTGTTCCTTACAGCGTAACCGCCTGCGTGGGCAAAGCCAGCACTTCCTGGCGGAGCGAATCAAACAAGACGCTGGAAAGATAACGCTCGCCGAAGCTGGGTAGAATGACGACGATGAGCTTGCCCGCGTTCTCAGGGCGCGCGGCCACTTTGAGCGCCGCAGCGACGGCTGCGCCTGACGAGATGCCGACGAAGAGGCCTTCTTCAAGCGGGAGGCGGCGGGCCATGGCGATGGATTCATCGTTGGTGACCTGGACGACTTCGTCGATGAGCCTGGTGTCGAGGATGCTGGGAATGAATCCCGCGCCGATGCCCTGGATTTTGTGGGGGCCGGGCTTGCCGCCGGAGAGGACGGGACTGTCGGTCGGTTCGACGGCGATGGCTTTGAACTCGGGCTTGCGCTCCTTGATGTAGGTGGCCACGCCGGTGAGGGTGCCGCCGGTGCCTACGCCGGAGATGAGGATGTCCACTTTGCCGTCGGTGTCTTCCCAGATTTCGGGGCCGGTGGTCCAGACGTGAATTGCGGGGTTGGCGGGATTGTCGAATTGGCCGAGGATGTAGCCGTTGGGGGTGTTGGCGAGGATCTCGTTGGCCTTGGCGATGGCGCCTTTCATGCCGCTGGGGCCGGGGGTGAGGACGATTTCGGCTCCGAAGGCGCGGAGGAGGACGCGGCGCTCGATGCTCATGGTCTCGGGCATGGTGAGAATGAGCCTGTAGCCTTTGACAGCGGCGACGAAGGCGAGGGCGATGCCGGTGTTGCCGCTGGTGGGCTCGATGAGGACGGTTTTGCGGGGCGTGATTTTGCCTCTGCGCTCGGCGTCTTCGATCATGGCGTTGCCGATGCGGTCTTTCACGCTGGAGAGGGGGTTCTGGCTCTCGAGCTTGGCGACGAGGGTGGCGGGGAGTCCGGCGGAGACGCGGTTAAGGCGAACGAGGGGAGTTTTTCCGATCAATTCAGTCACGTTTGCAGCAATACGCGTCATGCAGAGTCTCCTTCGACGGGAAGCAAAAGCCCAGTCGGCATTGTTTAAAGGTTAAGGTATTGGCGCCGCGGGATCAGGAGGGAGAAGTCGTGCGCGAGCCGTGCGCACTTGTGCATCGCAGCAGGCACCAAGCGGGCGTTAGCGACATCGGCGCATGGGGATAGCGTAGACCTGCGAGCCGTTGAGTGGCAAGCTTGCGGGTCGACCTCTTTCTCTTCCGCGCGGGCGAACCGGTTGGGAGCTGGGTCCACTTTGCGCCGTTATATCCTTAACGCAGAGCATTCGTTCGCGGTTAACGCGCGGCCGGATCAGTCAGGACCCTGAAAAACATCATGAGCACGCATAATATTGCCATACATTTGCCCGACGGAAGCATACGCGAAGTTCCTGCGGGAACGACACCTCTCGATATCGCCAACTCGATTTCGCCGCGACTGGCTGCGGCTTCGGTGGTAGCCCGGCTTTCTCCCGTGACGATGGAGACGAAGGCGAAGGCGACTGCTGAGGGCGAGTCGGAGGCTGCGATGTACGCGGCGGAGGATGCTTCGGCTACGCGGTTGGTGGACCTGTCGACGCCCCTGAACACGGATACGAAGCTTGAGCTGGTGAAGGAGAACGATCCCGAGGCGCTGAAGGTGGTGCGGCACTCGGCGGCGCACGTGCTGGCGACGGCGGTGCTGGAGCTGTTTCCGGAGACGAAGCTGGGGCATGGACCGGCGACGGATGCGGGTTTTTTCTATGACTTTTATCGCGAGAAGCCGTTCACGCCGGAGGATCTGGCGGCGATCGAGAAGAAGATGGCGGAGGTTATCGCGCGGGACGAGCCGTTCGTGCACGAATTTGCTGGGAGAGATAAAAGCCTGGAAGGCTTTGAAAAGGACGGCGACTTCATGAAGACGCACTTCGTGACGAAGTTCACGGAGCCGGGGTCGCAGGTGAGTTTCTATCGCAACGGCAAGTTTGTGGATTTTTGCCGCGGACCGCATGTGCCGTCGACGGGGCGCGTGAAGGCTGTCAAAGTGATGAGTCTCTCCGGCGCCTATTGGTTGGGGAGCGAGAAGAATCCCCAACTGCAGCGCGTCTACGGAACCGCATTTTTCACGCAGAAGGCATTGGACGAGTACCTGGCACGCCTTGAAGACGCAAGGCGCCGCGATCACCGCAGGCTCGGTAAAGAGCTGGAGCTGTTCACGGTGAATGAAACCGTGGGCGTCGGTCTGCCGCTTTGGCTGCCCAAGGGCGCCACAGTCCGCCGGCTGCTGGAGGACTATATCCTCGATCTGGAACGAAAAGCGGGATACGAGCATGTGTACACGCCCGATCTTGCCAAGGTCGATCTATACATCCGTTCCGGCCACTGGGCACATTATCACGAAGACATGTTTCCACCCATGGACCTGGAAAACGAGCGCATGGTGCTGCGGCCCATGAACTGTCCGCACCACATTCTCATCTATGAAGCGAAGCCGCGCAGCTACCGCGATTTGCCGGTACGCCTGGCGGAGCTTGGCACAATGTACCGCTACGAGCGCTCGGGCGTGCTCAGCGGGCTTAGCCGTGTACGCTGCATGACCCTCAATGATGCTCATATCTTCTGTTCGCCGGATCAGATCAAGGAGGAATTCTCCGGTGTGATGAAGCTGGTGGAGCGCGCTTACCGCGATCTCGGCATCACTGAATACAGCTACCGCCTCTCGCTGCGCGATCCGGCCAACAAGGAGAAGTACGTCGATAACGACGCGATGTGGGAGTTGGGCGAACGCGTTCTGCGCGAGGCCATGGACTCTCTCGGTTTGAAATACCGGGAGGCGCGTGGCGAGGCGGCGTTCTACGGCCCCAAGCTCGATATCCAGCTTGCGGACGTGATGGGCCACGAGGAAACCTACTCGACCGTTCAGGTCGATTTCCACCTGCCCAGTCAGTTTGGACTGGAGTACACCGGCGCCGACGGCGCACGCCATCGGCCCGTGATGATCCATCGCGCCATCATCAGCACCATGGAACGCATGGTCTCCTATCTCATCGAGCTTTACGCTGGGGCGTTTCCGCTGTGGCTGGCGCCGGTGCAGATCGGGCTGGTGCCGATCAGCGAGCGGCATGTTGCGTATGCGGCGAAGCTGGAAGCGGAATTGAAGGCTGCGGGTTTCCGAGTCGAGAAAGATGTGCGTAACGAAAAAATGAATGCAAAGATTCGCGACCTGGCGAACCAGAAGATTCCGTACATTCTTGTGTTCGGCGACAAGGAAGAGGGTGCCGGTGCGGTCAGCGTGCGCACGCGCGGCAAGGGCGACCAGGGGTCGATGGCGCTGGGCGAGTTTATTGCGAGGGCGAAGGGGTTGGTGGAGAGCAAGTCGACGGAGTTGTGAAGAGTTGTGTGGGTTGTAAGCATGCGGCAAAAGATTCAAGTGCTGTCAACCGACTGAGGGACGAACTCGATAGAATCTCAGAACTACTCCGTCCGTAGCACACGCATCGGCGAAACGGACGCCGCTCGCCTTGCAGGCAGGAAGCAGGCCAGGATTGCCGCGGCGAGCAGAACGGCTGCGACCGAAATGAAGGCGGCGAAGTCGAGCGCGTGTACACCGAAGAGAAGGCTCTGCATGGCACGGCCAACGAAATAGGCGCCGATCAGTCCGAGACCAAGTCCTATGGCGGCGAGGAGCACACCGTCACGAATGATGAGGCCGATGACCCGTTCACGCGTGGAGCCAAGAGCCATGCGGAGCGCGATCTCATGCGCGCGCTGGGCCACCGAAAACGACATGACGCCATAGATGCCGAGTCCGGCGAGGAACAGGGCAACAGCCGCGAAACTGGTGAAGAGGATGAGTGTGAATCGCTGGTTGGCCATGGATTCGTCGACGACTTCGTCGAGAGTCTTGGGCTCGGCGAGTGCGACGCTGGAATCGACCTGGTGCACCGCGGCGGAGATGCTGTTGAGCATCGCCGACGGGTTCTCAGACGTGCGCACAGCGAAGCCCGCCTGGGGCCAGGGAATCTGGTAGAAGGGGATGAGCATTTCCGGATTTTCGTCGCGCTGATCCGCAGTGTGCACGTTGTGGTAGATCCCCACGATCTGCCATGGGATATAGCCGCCCAGCTTGGTGACGCCCGGGATCAGTTCTTCGACGAGCACGCGCTGATGAAAAGGATCTTTGCCCTTCAGGTATTTGCGCCCGAAGTCCTGGTTGACCATGGCAACTTTAACGGTGGCTGCCGTGTCCTGATCAGTGAAGCTACGTCCCGAGATGAGCTGAATGCCGTAGGCATTGAAGTAATCGGGAGTCACCATGCCGAATCTGGTGTTCGGGCGTTGCGATGGATCCGCGTAGGTCTGCCCGCCATCGAGCATGAACGGCATGCCAAAGCCCGGCCCGTAGGGCGGCTCGCCGGTCATCGCAGCGGTGTGTTGCACGCCGGGAACAGCAGCGATGTGGGCGAGAATGTCCCGGTAGTAGGCGGAGATTAGCTGAGGATCCTTGGAGCGGGTTTCCGGCACCGGCAGAAAGAAGGTGAGGACGTGGTCGATCTTGATGCCGAGATCGACATGGGCGAGGTTCCAGAAGCTGTGAATGGTGAGGCCAGCGCCGGCGAGCAGGGCAAGCGCAAGCGCGAACTCGCCGATGACGAGAATACGTCGCAGGAAATGCTTGCCGGCGCCAGTGCCGGCGCGTCCACCTTCTTTGAGAGTTTCCGCAGGATCGACGCGAGATGCATACCAGGCGGGAGCGGAGCCGGCCAGCAGACCGGCTATGGAGGTCGCGACGAGCGTGAACAACAGGATGGGAATGTTGAGTCGCAGATCGGCCTCGCTGGGCAATGTATTGCGCGGCATGGCGGCGATGAGGCCCTGCAGCATCGCATAACCCATGCCGATGCCCAGGGCTCCTCCGGCGAGAGCGAGGATCAGGCTTTCCGTAAGAAGCTGGACGAAGATAGTGCTGCGACCGGCACCGAGTGCGCTACGAACGGCCAATTCCTTTTGCCGCGCCATTCCGCGCGCCAGCAACAGATTGGCGACATTGACGCAGGCAATGAGCAGCACGAATCCAACGGCTCCCAGGAGCAACCAGAGCATCTTGATGCGTTCTTGGGGCAGGAAATCGTTCTTAAGTCCCTCGACATAGGAATCCCAACCCTTGTCGCTCTTGGGATATACCTGGGCAATGTGCGCAGTTACGGCGTCCATGTTTTGTTGCGCCCGCTTGATCGTGACGCCCGGTTTAAGTCGGCCCATCATCAAGAGCCAGTGGAAGTCGTGGTTGACCTGTTCCGGCTTAAAGACCAGCGGGACGGTGAGCTGCCCTTGCTGGCGATCGAAGATGCCCGGGCGCTGCACGCCGACGACGGTATAGGGGGCGCCGTCCATCTGTAGAGTAGTGCCAACGATTTTGGGATCAGCGCCCAGCTTGAGCCACAGCTTGTGGGTGAGGATAACGACGTGATCGCGGCCCGCTACTCCCTCTTCCGGCAAGAAATAGCGGCCCATGAGGAGCGGCTCACCGATCATTTGCAGCATGCTGTAAGTCTGTCGGTTCCCATCAACGTACTCCGGCTTGTCTTTGGTGGCCAGATTGAAGCTGGCGCCCGTCCAGGCGCAAAGGTCCTGGAAAACCGTGTTCTGCTGCTTCCAGTCGAGGAAGTCGCCCGCGGCAACTCCATTGTGATAGGTCTGGATTTTCGACCACACCATCACCAGCTGATCGGGTTGCGGATAGGGCAGCGGAGCCAGAAGCGTCGCATAATCGACCGTGAAAATGGCGGTGTTGGCACCGATGCCAATGGCCAATGTAAGCAGAACCGTGACGGTCAAGCCAAGGTTTCGAGCCAGCATACGGAGGCTGAAGCGGATGTTTTGAACCAGAGTCTTCATGCCTGTCTCCCCTGTAATCTGTGCTCTAGAAGCCTTCAGTCCTCGGAGGGATTTGCGGATCTTGTCTGCATCAGTTGCCTGCGTGGATTCAGCCTTCAGTTCACCAGTGCAACCGTGATGTGATGATTCGAATAATCCGTTACGGTCTGTAACATAGCAGGTAGGGGGCCAATCGTCAGGACTGAAAACAAAAGACTTATACTGAGGCGAGAGGGAGCGTCAGTGTCCGGAAGAACGATCGACGTCCGAAAGCGGACATTGAAGGGACCAATCGGGGATGATTTTCAATCGGGTCAATCAGCCCAGGCTGGTCCAGTCGAGGACGACTTTGCCGGTGTTGCCGGAGATCATGGCGGCGAAGCCTTTTTCGAAGTCGCTGTACGCGTAGCGATGGGTAATGACGGGGGAGATGTCGAGGCCCGAGTCAAGCATCACCGACATCTTGTACCAGGTCTCGTACATTTCGCGGCCATAGATGCCCTTGATCGTGATCATGTTGAAGATGACGGGACGCCAGTCCATGGGAATGCTCTTGGAGGGGATGCCGAGCGCGGCAATTTTGCCGCCGTGACTCATGTTGGCGATCATGTCGCTCAAGGCCTGCGGGTTGCCGGACATCTCGAGGCCCACATCGAATCCTTCGGTCATCTTGAGTTGCTTTTGCACTTCACTCAGCGAAGTTTCGGTGGGGTTGATGGCGAGCGTGGCACCCATTTTGCGCGCGAGATCGAGACGGAAGGGATTGAGATCGGTGATGACGACGTGGCGGGCTCCGGCGTGGCGGACAACGGGAATTGCCATGATGCCGATGGGGCCGGCGCCGGTGATAAGCACGTCTTCACCGAGCACCGGGAACGACAGGGCGGTGTGGACGGCGTTGCCGAAGGGGTCGAAGATGGCGGCGACTTCAAGATTGACGCCGGGATGGTGGCGCCAGATGTTGGTCATGGGCAGCGCGATGAATTCGGCATAGGCTCCCGGGCGATTGACGCCGACACCCTGGGTGGATACGCAGAGGTGGCGGCGGCCGGCGAGGCAGTTGCGGCAGCGTCCGCAGACGACGTGGCCTTCGCCACTCACGATATCGCCGGGAAAGAAGTCGTTGACGTTGGTGCCGACGGCAACGATTTTGCCGACGAACTCGTGGCCGATGGCCATGGGGACGGGGATGGTTTTTTGGGCCCAGTCGTCCCAGTTGTAGATGTGGACGTCGGTTCCGCAGATGCCTGTGTAGAGAACACGGATGAGGACATCGTTAATGCCCACGGTGGGTTCGGGGATGTCTTCCAACCAGAGTCCGCGCTCGGACCGCGCCTTCACCAACGCCTTCATTCAGGGCCTCCCGTAATTACCAGTCCGATGAAAGTGTAATGGTTTTGAGCGGGATGGGATTCACCTTGCGGCACGACGGGAGACGCCGGGGAATGGAGAGCGGTTTGCAGCGCGGCTATTTTGGATTCGTTCTTGCGGGATCGAAGGGTGAATGGGCCGGATCCTCGGAAAGGCTGGCGGCTTGCGATTCAGCTACGCGGGCCTGCGCGAGTTCTTTCTGGCGCGGCGTCATGATGCCGGCCAACTGCTTGAGGACACGCGCTGCCGTTCCGTCTCCTGCAGCGGCAGCGCGGCTGTACCACAGATACGCGGTTACATAGTCGAGAGGCACGCCACGGCCGGAGTAGTAGAGAGTAGCAAGGTTGTACTCGCCGCGGGTTACGCCTTGATTTGCAGCCTCAGCGTAGAAGGCTGCGGCCTGGTGGTAATCTTTTTCGACGCCGAGGCCGTCTTCGTACATCACGCCGAGGTTGTTGTCGGCTTCAGCAAGACCCTGGGCGGCAGCCTTGCGATACCAGAAGAGCGCCTTTGCGTAGTCGCGCGCGAAAGCGACGCCGTGATGGTAGAAGGAACCAAGGTTGTTCTGGGCGACTGCATTTCCGTGTTCCGCGGCCTTGCGGTACCAGATTGCTGCTTCAGCATCGTCGCGTGAAGCGCCGCGGCCGGCATGGTAGATGTTGCCGAGCTTGCATTCGGCGAGGGGATCTCCCTGGGCGGCGGCCGCGCGATACCAGCGGATAGCCAGGGTCATGTCGCGCGACTCTGCCCAGCCTCTCTCATAGAGCGCGCCGAGATTGACTTGAGCCGGTGCGAAGCCCGCGTTTGCAGCAAGGGTGAACCAGTGTGCCGCTTGCTGATAGTTCTGCTCGATGCCCCGGCCGAAAGCGTAGGCGAATCCCAGATTGTTTTCGGCGAGAGGGTCTCCGGCTTCGGCCTTCTGTTGAAGATCTTCGATGATCTGGGGTGCCGCGTTTTGGGCGTCGTCGCCGGCGATGGAAGCTGCAGGAAGATTCGGTTTTACCTGGCTTAATAACCGCTGTGCGGGAAGAGTAAGGATCGCAACTGCAAATAATGGAGATAGGAATATGGATTTCATGGTTCTCCCCTTCCGCGATCAGGCGGAATGGAGAATCCTAGCTCTCTTCATCAACTTTTCTCAAGTAATTAATGATCCTTTAATGACTAAAGTTGCCTTCATCCGAAATATATTTCGCTCCCTGTTGGGAAATCGTTATGCGTTGATCGCCATTCCCTCGACCGCGGCGTATGCGTCGAGCATGGCCTCGCTGATGGTGGGGTGAGCGTGGATGGTGAACATGAGTTCGTCGATGGTGCCTTCAAGTTCCATGACGGCAACGGCTTCGGCGATGAGTTCAGTGGCCTGGGGGCCGATGATGTGCACGCCGAGGATTTCGCCGTACTTCGCGTCGGCGACGATTTTGACGAAGCCGTCGTGGCTGCCGACGATGGTGGCTTTGGAATTTCCGGCGAAGGGAAATTTGCCGACCTTGATCTCGATGCCCTTCTCCTTGGCTTGCGCTTCGGTGAGTCCGACTGAGCCGATCTGGGGATCGGAGTAGGTGCAGGCAGGCACGCGGTCGCGACGGACGGAGCGGTATTTGCGGCCGGCGATCTTGGTGACGGCGACGATGCCGCTCATGGATCCGGAGTGGGCAAGCTGCGGCAGGCCAGCGACGATGTCGCCGATGGCATAGATGCCGGACTCGGCGGTTTCCTGGGCTTCGCCGACTTTGATGAAGCCGCGATCGAGCTCGATTTTTGTTTTGTCGATGCCGACGTCGGCGATGCGCGGAGCGCGGCCCACGGCGACGAGGACTTTCTCGGCTTCCTTCTCGACGGGTTTGCCATTCGAGCCGGTCCAGGTGACTTTGACGCCGGTGTCGGTCTTCTCGATTTTTTCGACTTTCGCGCCGGTGTTGATGTCCATGCCACGTTTTTTGAAGACTCGGGTGAGTTCCTTGGAAATCTCTTCGTCTTCGGGGGGCATGAGACGGGGGAGGAATTCGACGAGGGTGACCTCGGTGCCGAAGCTGCGGAAGATGGAGCTGAACTCGACGCCGACCGCGCCGGCGCCGATGACGATGAGGGATTTCGGGACCTGGGGGACGGCGAGCATTTCGATGTTGGTGAGGATGCGGTCGTCGGGCTTGAGGCCGAAGATCATTTTGGCGTCGGAGCCGGTGGCGAGGATGATGTTTTTGGCTTTGACTTCGGACTTGGCGCCGTCGGGGCCGGTGAGATCGATGGTGTGAATGCCCTGTTTGGCTGGGCCGGTAAGGCGGCCGTAGCCGGAGATCACGGTGACCTTGTTCTTCTTCATCAGGAAGCCGAGGCCCTTGGTGTGCTTGTCGACGATGGAGGTTTTGCGCTTCTGCACGGCGTCCCAGTTGAGGGTGCGGCCGTCGACGTTGTCGATGCCGTATTCGGCGGCGTGCTTGAGGTGGTCCCAGAGTTCGGCGTTGAACAGCAGGGCCTTGGTGGGGATGCAGCCGACGTGGAGGCAGGTGCCGCCGAGGACGCTGGCGAATTCGATGAGGGCGACCTTGAGGCCGAGTTGTCCGGCGCGAATGGCCGCAGTGTAGCCTGCCGGTCCGCTGCCGATGATGGCTACGTCGTAGAGGGTGTCTGCCAAAGCGAACTCCGATCTTGAGGGCTCATGATTCCACCAGAGCGCCAGTTTCCATTGTTCAGTTTAATGCTTGCATCTGATTGGATGTGGGACGGTGCTCATTGATTCGCAAGCACGAGATCGGCGGCGATGCGATGCGTTTCGGAGTCGTTGCCGAAGGCTTCAATCCAGTGGACTTCGGGCTCGCGGCGGAACCAGGTGAGCTGACGCTTGGCGTAGTTGCGATGGCCCTGCTGGGCTTCGGCGATGGCGGTTTTTTCGCTGACACCCCGGAGAAGAACCGACTGGGCCTGGCGGTAGCCGAGGGAGTCGAGGGCTTTGGCGGGACCGTAGCAGGCGAGGAGCGCGCGGGTTTCTGCGATGAGTCCGGCGGCGAACATTTCAGTACAGCGTTGATTGAGGCGGTCGTAGAGCAACGCGCGGGGCGGGTTGAGGCCGATGCGGAGGAGGCGGAAGCCTGTGAGCGGGTCGCGATTTCTTTGCTCGTCATCGAGGACAGCGGACATGGGCTTGCCGCTCGCAATACAGACCTCAAGGGCACGGATGAGTTTAGGCGCGTCATTTGGATGGATGCGCGCTGCTGAGGGCGGATCGATGCGTACAAGGAGTTTATGAAGCCATGCGGGGCCTAATCGATCGGCCGTGCTGTGAATCCGCAGGCGTAGGTCTTCGCTCCGCTTTGGCCCGGCGAAGAGGCCTTCAGTAAGCGCGCGGAGGTATAGGCCGGTGCCGCCGGTGACGATGGGGAGTTTGTTGCGATTGGCGATTTCGCGCAGTGCAGTGCGGGCTTGACGGCTGTAGTCGCCGGCGGTGTAAGGCTGGTCGGGATCGGCGATGTCGATGAGGTGATGCGGGATGCGGGCGCGTTCGGCGGACGTGGGCTTGGCGGTGCCCAGGTCCACGCCGCGGTAGACGGCGACGGAGTCGCAACTGATGACTTCGCCGTGGAAGCGTTCGGCGAGGGTGAGGGAAAGGGAGGTTTTGCCGCTGCCGGTGGGGCCGAGGAGGAGGACGGCGAGAGGGGTCGATGCGGGGGCTAAAGCCCCTTCATTGCTCGAAGTCTCTTCGGCACGACTAAAGTCGTGCCCTGACGCTTTGGCCATTCTCAAAAGCTTCTTGGATTTGGAATCTGCGCCGAAGGCGCCGTTCGCCGCCCGCGAAGGACTCATGGGCGCGACCAGCCGGGGGGGAATATCCACTTTGGGTTGGTGTGGAAAAGCCACCAGACGAGGATGGCGGCGGCGATGATGAGCAGGCCGAAGGTCTGATTGCGGCGGAAGAGGCGGCGTTGTTCGGTGCGGCGCTGGTCTTCGGCCAACTGCTCCAGATAAGGCTTGATGCGGCGTTCGACCATGCGTGTGCTCTTTTCGGCGAATGCGCTGGGCGCGCCGATTCACCACGCATCAGTATAGGTCTGCCGTCGTGCGAATCCTACGAGGACACGGCGTTGGGTTGCGCGAGGCCTTCGAGCAGGCGGGTGCGCGTGGCGTCGTCGAGGAAGGCGGCGCGGAGGGCTTCGCGGTTGCAGGCGGCAAGTTGGTCGTCGGTCCAGGCAAAGTGAGTGCGAAGGCGGGCGTACTCCTGCTCGAGGGTGACGTTGGTGATGGTGCGGGCGTCGGTGTTGATGCCGAGGGAGATGCCGGCGCGATAAAGTTCGTCGACGCAGTGTTCGGCGTAGCTGGGCGTGGTGCGGGTTTGCACGTTGCTGCTGGGGCAGACTTCGAGGTGGATGCGCGTGTCGCGAAGATGGTGGATCAGGGCGGGATCTTCGATGCTGCGGACGCCGTGGCCTATGCGGGTGGGCTGGAAGTGCTGGATCGTTTCCCAGACGCTCTCGGGGCCGCGTGCCTCGCCGGCGTGGGCGGTGCGGTGCAGTCCGTGCTCGATGGCGTAGCCGAAGGCCGGGATGTGCGGGGTAATCGGGAATCCAGCTTCGTCGCCGGCGATGTCTAGGGCTGCGACACGCGTGCCAGCGAATTGCTTGACGAGGTGGGCGGTCTGCAGGCTTTGTTCGGTGTTGAAGTGGCGGAGGGTGCAGAGGATGAGGCGGGCCTCGATGCCGGTGACGCGAATGCACTGCTCGGTGGCGCGATCGACGGCTGCGACGACGGCTGCGGGCGTTAGTCCCTGGTAGGTGTGCAGGAGCGGGGCGAAGCGGAGCTCGGCGTAGAGAACATTGTCGGCGGCGAGTTGTTCGAACACATCTTCGGTGACGGTGCGCAGAGCGTCCTCAGTCTGCATGAGCTGGAAGCCGCGCGGGGCGCGGGTGAGGAAGTCGGCGAGGCTGGCGCATTGCGGCGGTGCGATGAATTCGGCGTCGTATTCCGCGCGCGTGATTTCAGGCGCGAGGCGGGAGACGGCGGCGTAGCTGAGGGAGCAGTCGAGGTGGAGGTGGAGTTCGACTTTGCGGAGGCTAGACACCCGATCAGCTTACTTTAGGCGGTTTGTCCGTTGAAGATGTATCTCGTCGGACGATCCAATTGAAAATCCGTGTGAGTTTCCATCTCATTTGCATGCGGAGCAGCTTCAATCCCCTTAGAGGTGCGGGATCGCTAATCGATACGTCGAGTGGCGGAGGGGGGAACGTGTTAACACTTAGACGAAGCACGCTGCCCGTCTCATATTTGATTCTTGCGGAAGACTCCGTAGGGCCGCTGTTGTCCATTAGGAAAGTGGCGATTACCAACGATCGACACTGCTCATTTCCAAGCGCATCAGAATTGATCGTCCACCCGGCCAACTGGCGGCCAAGCGAATCCGAGAGAAGCCGAGGACCGGAGATGGGTTCGAAGCTCGCAACCGCTCCATTCGGGATATACGTGACGATTCCAAGCACGACGCCTGTTACTCGTGCATACCGCGCAATCGGCGGATAGAAAGCTCTGTCCTCTGGTGCACGACCAGTGATGGCGCACCACCTGCTGGACTCGGCGCCACATCCAAGTGCAGATGCCAGGATCATAGAAAGGAAGACCGCGCGATGCATTGGTTCTGCCTCTATGCTTCATCTTATCGCCGCGCGAGTCGGTCTGTTTGACTTACACCGGCTCAATTGCCGACCATGGATTTTCCGGCTTTGCGGAGTCAACAGGAAGGTTTGAAGTCGATGAAGGTTCTGATCCTTGGTTCGGGTGGACGCGAGCATGCGCTGGCATGGGCTGTGAAGCGCAGCCAACGCGTGACGGAGGTGGTGTGCGCGCCGGGGAATGGCGGCATTGCGCAGGTGGCGCGGTGTGTTCTCGTGGACATCAAGGACGTGGGTGCGATGGTGCGGCTGGCGGAGGTGGAGCAGCCCAGCTTGACGATTGTGGGGCCGGAGCTGCCGCTGTCGCTGGGTGTGGTGGATGCGTTTCAGGAGCTCGGTTATCGTGTCTTTGGACCGACGCGCGATGCGGCGCGGCTGGAGTCGAGCAAGGCGTTTGCCAAGCAGTTCATGAAGCGTCACCAGATTCCCACGGCCAACTATGCGGTGTGCACCGACGCGGCTGAGGTGGAGGAAGCGATCAAGCATTTTCATCCGCCAGTGGTGGTGAAGGCGGACGGACTGGCTGCGGGTAAGGGCGTGATTATCTGCCCGACGCGCCAATTTGCGATTGATGCAGCGCAAGGGATCTTCAGCGGAGAGCTGCTGGGTCTGGCCGAGAAGCAGGTGGTGATTGAGGAATTCCTCGAAGGCGAGGAAGTAAGCTTCCTGTGTTTGAGCGATGGCGAGCACGTGGTACCGCTGGTTCCGGCGCAGGATCACAAGCGAATCGGCGAGGGGGACACGGGACCGAATACGGGCGGCATGGGCGTCTACTCGACCAGCGAGATGCTGGAGCCGACGATGACGGAATGGATCATGCATCACATCGCCGAGCCCACGGTGCGGGGAATGGCGGAGGAGGGGACGCCGTTTGCAGGCGTGCTCTATTGCGGGCTGATGATGACGGCGCGCGGGCCGCAGGTACTGGAATACAATGCGCGTTTCGGCGATCCGGAGACGCAGGCGATCCTGGTACGGCTGGAGTCGGACGTGGTGGATGCGCTGGAGGCATGCGTTGATGGCCGACTTGGGGAGACGGTGCTGCGCTGGAGCCACGGCGCGGCTGCCTGCGTGGTGGCAAGTTCTTCAGGATATCCCGGCAGCTACAAGACGGGGCTGCCGATCAGCGGGCTCAGCCTTGCGGCGCAGACGCCAGGCGTGGAGATCTTCCATTCCGGCACGTCGCGGCTCGGCAACCAGCTTGTGACCAGCGGTGGGCGGGTGCTGGGAATTACGGCGAGCGGCGACACAATCAGAGAGGCGCTGGCGCGCGCCTATGAGGCGCTGACGCAGATTCACTTTGAAGGGATGTATTATCGGCACGACATCGGGCACAAGGCTCTGAAACAGCAGCGGCCGTAGCAATGCGAATGGGCACCGGGCGGCCGACAGGGTGCAAAGCTGGACACGGCGCAGACCGGCCTGTCAGCTCGCCGCAGGAGGTGAGACCGGCGCGGCGGGAGCGACCTTCGGCTGCTTTTGGAAACAGGCGCGGCAGAGAACGGGCCTACCTTGCGTGGGTTTGAACGGGACGGTGGTTTCAGTGCCGCAGGCCGAACACGTGGTCCGGGTTTCAGAACGCACCCGACTGCCGCTGGCGCGCTTTGCCTTGCATTGCTTGCAGTGCTTGGGGTCGTTCTTGAATTGTTTGTCGTGGAAAAACAGTTGTTCACCAGCGGTGAACACGAACTCTGCTCCGCAGTCGTTGCACTTCAAAACTCTGTCGATAAATTCCATGGCCGCTTCCCCAAAGCAGGGAGGACGATCGAAATCGGCCATGAACTTGAGAGCTTGCCGGTCCCGTTTCCCTGTCTTTGAACGCCTTGAACAACAAGGGCCCGGGCCGCAGCAAATGGAGCGGCGATTCTACAGTGTCTCCTGAAAACCAGAGACTGAAATATGTTCGCGCTTAGGGAAACTCTGCTTCAGCGCAATCTGAAAAGTACCGTCACGACATGCCGCCCGATGGTCAAGCTATATGGCCTTCCTCGCCGGGGGACAGCAAGTATAGCCCGGGCGGCGCATGTCGCGGTGTGCGTTGTTTGACTTAATCTTGCTCTTTGCGAGCCTTTTTACGATTCCGCTTGCGTGCCAATGCTGCTTTCACGCGGCGCTTTTCACCGGGTTTCAGGTAGTAGGAATGACGCTTCACTTCCTTGATAATGTCTTCCTGCTGTACCTTCCGCTTAAACCGGCGCAGCGCGTTCTCGAGCGGTTCGCCTTCCTGCAATCGAACCTCTGCCAAAAGAATGCCACCTCCAAACCTGCCAAAGGGCCATATTCATGATACCGGAAGTTGCTGTGATGAGCCAACTTATGTAAAGCCTTTGGATTTGGCTCCCCCAGGTTGCGGGAATGCAATTCAGCGAGTGCGAGGTTTTCCAACAAATGCACCGTAACTTGATTAAATCCGACAATCTGCCGGCTCGCTTACACTGGATTGCTGAGGAGTTGTAATCGCAATGATCCGCCGCTACCAGGGGCATTCTCCCTTCATCCCCGCAAGCTGTTATGTCGACTCTTCCGCGCAAGTGATTGGCGACGTCGAGTTGGGCGAGAACTCGTCGGTCTGGATGAACGCCGTACTCCGGGGCGACGTAAATTCCATTCGAGTGGGTTCGAACTCGAATGTGCAGGATTGCGCGGTGCTGCACGGGCAGCGGTATTTGTATTCGGTGACGGTGGGCGACTGGGTGACGATCGGGCACAACGCCACGGTGCATGGCTGCGTGGTGGAGGATGCGGTGCTGATTGGAATGGGCGTGACGATTCTGAATGACTGCCGGATCGGCGAGGGTTCGATCATCGCGGCGGGCGCGGTTTTGCCAGAGCACACCGTGGTTTCACCGCGGACATTGTGGGCGGGCGTGCCGGGCAAGCTGCGGCGGGAACTTGGCGACCAGGATCGGAAATTGATTCTCGATTACGCGCAGAATTATCTCGATTACACGAAGATCTATCTTGCCGAAGTTGATAAGTAACCTGTGAATGACGATTCGTTCATCTGAATTCAGAATCGAGATCATTTAACATCAAAGAAACCCGTGAATACTTCAGGCAATATCCTTCAGCATCCGTCCCGCCATGTCGGTTTTGTCTTTCTGTTCGCTGCCTGCTTATGCCCGAGTGTTGCGGCGCAGACATGGCCGCCCGCTAAGTCGGTGCCGAATGCGCCGGAGCCGCAGGAACCGGTGACGCTCCGGGCGACGCCGCTGAACTTTTTGAAGGATCAAGGAATAATCTGGTCGAGTCCGGCGCGGATTCGCGGCGAAGACTTTGGATACCTGATTCCGTTGGGGCTGGCGGTCACAGGCGCAATCACCACCGATCACCAGGCGATGTCGGAAGTTGTCTCGCACGATCCGAGTTTCAATAAAAACAATACAGATGCCTCTAACGTGCTGGTGAGCCCGTTCATCGCGGCGCCCGCGGTGATGTTTGAAGTGGGTCACTTCACGAGGAACGATCATGCGCGCGAGACCGGCATTCTGGGCGGCGAAGCGATTCTGGACGGCCTGGTTGTGGAGCAGGGGATGAAGTTCATCTTCTGGCGCGAGCGGCCCACGGTGGACAGCGCCAGAGGCAGATTCTTTCAAACGAGCGTGGGATCGGATTCATCGTTTCCTTCGTCGCACACCGTGATTGCGTGGTCGAGCGCAGCGGTGCTGGCGAAGGAGTATCCGGGGCGGCTGAACGAGCTTGGGATTTACACGCTGGCCACCGGCGTAAGCCTGACACGTGTGCTGGGACAGCAGCACTTCCCCTCGGATGTGCTGGTAGGCAGCGCGTTCGGATGGATGATCGGGCATTACGTTTACAAGCGGCATCACCGCTGGCACGACGAGTCCCATTAAGACAGTCACCTCGATTTTCCTGCAGAGTCCGAGGATCGTTCGTCACCTTTTCCTTGACAATCTACACATTGCGTTTTATAGGTAGATTGTCTAGGAGAGATGAATGGCCCCACTCGAAAAGGCGGACTTGCTGCAGGGAACTCTTGACCTGCTGATTCTGAAAGTCGTTGCGCTTGGCCCGGTGCATGGCTACGGGATCTCGCAGCGCATTCGCCAGATCTCGTCGGATGTCCTCCAGGTGCAGCAGGGATCACTGTATCCGGCGCTGCACCGGCTGGAGAAGCGCGGGTGGCTGGAGGCGGACTGGGGCGAGTCAGACAAGGGCAGGCAGGCGAAGTTCTACAAGCTTTCGGCGAAGGGGCGCAGGCAGCTTGCCACCGAAGAGGATACATGGAACAGGCTTTCGCGGGCCGTGGCCTTGATTCTGGAAACGGCGCGATAATTCGCAACGCTGGAGGCGGTAATGATCTGGAGACGTTCCCCTCGTAAACCAGTTCCCGAAAACGCCGTGGAGCAGGAGATCGGCTTTCACATCGCGGAGCTGACGGAAACTTATATTGCGCAGGGAATGTCGCCGGAAGAGGCGCGGCGGCGCGCGATGCTCGAGTTCGGCGGCCGGGAACAGGTGAAGCAGCAGGTGCGGGAGGTACACGTCTCGGCGGCTCTTGAGAGCCTGGCGTTCAATTTGATGGCTGCGACCCGCTTTCTGCGCAAGTCGCCTTCCTTTTCGCTCGTTGTTACTCTCACGCTGGCGCTTGGGATTGGCGCTAACAGCGCGGTGTTTTCTGCGATCGATGCAATTGTGATTCGGCCTCTGCCGTTTCCAAACAGCGATCAATTGCTCAAAATCTCGCAGCACGATTCCCAGAACCGCGATGCCAACACCTTTGTAGCCCCTGTGCGCCTGGAGGACTGGAACCGCATGGCCTCCACGTCTCAGGGCATCACCGGCTACTACCTCGACGATCTTTCAGAGCTTTCCGGACCGCTGCCCGAAAAAGTGACGGAAGCGCTGGTTGCGCCCCGGTTTCTTCAGGTGCTTGAGGTGTCACCGATACTGGGCCGCAATTTCACCACGCAAGAGGAACACTGGGGAGGACCGGATGCGGTCATCATCAGCTACTCCTACTGGCAGCGAAAGTTTCATGGCGATCCATCGGCGGTCGGGCAGAAGGTACACATCGGGAAGCACTACGACCCGATTGTGGGCGTGATGCCGGAGTGGTTCCAGCTTCCCAATCGCGACGTAGACATGTGGACGCCGAGCGCGCCGGACGCGCCTTTTGCGCAGCGCCGGGACGCCACATGGTTCACGGTGATTGGCCGCATGAAACCTGGCGTAAAGGTACACGAGGCGACAGCCGATCTCGCAACTGTGCAGAGCCGGCTTGGAAAACAGTTTCCCAAGCCGGACAGCGACCTGACGGTGCAAGTGGAACCTCTGAAGGACTCCATTGTGGGCAACGTGCGCAGTTCGATGTGGCTGCTGTTTGGGTCAGTGTCGCTGTTGCTGCTGATCGCATGCTCCAACATCGCTGCGCTGCTGCTGGCCCGGACCACTGAGCGGGAGCACGAAATATCGATCCGTTTCGCGCTCGGGGCATCTCGCCGGGCCGTGATCGCGCAATTGCTGACGGAGGTATTGGCACTGGCACTGCTGGGTTCGCTGGTGGGGCTGAGCGTTGCAGCGGGAGCGGTGCGCGGATTTCACCTGCTCGCCAAGACGCTGCCTCGCGCGGAGGAGATCACGCTTAATTGGCGCATAGTGGTTTATTCGCTAGCGTGCGCCGTGATGACTACCTTGCTGTGCGGACTGTTTCCGGCGCTCCGCGGAACGCGCCGTGGTCTCGCCGTATCGCTCGCTCAAGGGAGCCGTACCCAGGTGTCCACGCGCAACCCCGTGCAGTGGGCGCTGGTGAGCATCCAGGTGATGCTCGCCGTAACGCTGCTGGTAGGCGCGGGGCTGCTGGTTCGGAGCATGGAGGAGATCGGGCGCGTCTCGCCCGGATTTGATCCAAGCCACGTGCTCACGCTGGAGGTGAGCGGGTCGTGGGGAGAAACGTCCGACATGAAAACCCTGGTGCAGCGCATTGATCGAACCCTGGATGGACTTCGCACGTTGCCGGGCGTCGAGGCTGCGGCCACTTCCGCGACTTTGCCGGGCGTCGCCAACAAGTACCAACAGGAATACAAGATCGACGGAAAGGTGGATCCGGGCCAAAGGATCCTGGCCGACAGCCGGTGGGTTTCCGCGGGTTATTTCGATGCCTCGCGTATTCCAGTGCTGGTTGGGACCGCGTGCCGGCAATCCGCGACTACCAAGGACATCGATGTGTCGCGGTAGGGACGATCCTCACGGATCGCCCCCCGCACAGATCCGTACGAGCGCGTCTACGCATACGGCTCTTCTGAAGGATGGATGGCGTAAGAGCGAACCCGGACTACGGTTTGCCTCACGCAC
>NZ_JBAUUO010000144.1:0-31265 GCF_049582745.1 Occallatibacter sp. | reverse complement strand
GGCTCCCTTCCGCTTGTGGCTCTGAACTGTGCGTCCTTCTGAACTCACAGCCTAACCCACGATCAGCGCATCGGTGCCGGTCACTCCATACTGACTGTTAACCGGCCAATGTCTGCTCATGCTCCGGGGTCCGCGCGGATGGAGTTTCAAAACTGAAGAGGAAGAATCCGGCTGAAGTCAGCGAGAATGCAGGCGAACCTATGAGGCGAAATGGTGACGCTGGTGATCGTCGTGGACGCCGTCCCTCGAGGAGCAAAGAGTGCCAGGCCATCACGATCAGTACAGCCTAGCTTTTAAGCCAGATTGAGACTTTCCCACGCGCCACCAAAATAGTATGATTTTCACTCACTGCGGACCTGTGGTCCAAATCGGGAGGGCGAATATGCTTCTCGTTCCTTTCTTTCTGCTTCTCACGGCAGCCAATGCGTCGACGCCTGTTTATAGAGGATCGTTTGACAGCACAGAAGAACACTGGACCGTGGTTCATGGCTCAGCGGTGCTCGATATCAGCGTGCTGCATGACGGCCACAAGTCAATCCGGCTGGACCGGGACGCGATTTCGCAGGACGCATCTGTTCGTCTGGCCCCGGTCAACCTGACCATCGGCAAGCGCTACGAAGTGAGCGGATGGGTCCGAACGGAAGACCTGCAGGTGGCGGACGTGGATCGCACGCCGATTGCGATTGGAGCGGCTCTGGCAATGGCGTCCATGCCGTTCGACGTGCATTCCGCGGCGTTGGGAGGAACTCAGCCGTGGACACACGTGTCTCTCAAGTTTGTGGCCAGCCGCAGCAACGATCAGGTTGTGTTGACGGTGGGCAACGGAGGATCGTTTCGCGGAAAAGCATGGTTCGAAGGCATCGATCTGGAAGAGATACCCTCATCCGGCGACGAATGGCCGGCAAGGGAAGCGGTGCAGACGTTTGGCCCGGCGTACCGCTATCCTGCGGCCGGCTGGATCTATCTCCACATCGAGGGGCAGCCGTATGAGCGGGGATATCAGCACGGCCACCTGATGTCGCGCGAGATTCCCGAATATCTCGAACGCTGCGCGGCAGTTTTGGGCTCCAAAGATCATTGGGACGATTACCGCACCACGGCGAACGCGCTTTTTCTGCGTGGCTTTGACCGTGAAATTCTTGAGGAAATGCGGGGCATAGCCGACGGTGCTTCTGACGCCGGTGCGCGGTGGAAAGACCGCCGCATTGACCTGTTGGACATTGCTGTAGCCAATACCACCGTGGAGATGGGGGAGCTTGCTTCCGCGGTTTCCGCCACGCCTACCGGCCTCGAAGGAATGAGCTTCGATGCTCCGCCTTACTCCGATCGAAAGCGCGACACGGTAAAAGACCATTGCAGTGCTTTTGCCGCGACAGGACCGGCGACTCGCGACGGCAAGATGGTGATTGGCCACGTTACATGGTGGCCTTTGACGCTGGCCGAGCAGACGAACGTGATGCTCGACATCAAGCCTGCCTCGGGCCACCGCGTGCTGCTTCAGAGTTATCCCGGCGGCATCGAAAGCGGCACCGACTGGTATCAGAACGATGCCGGTGTGGTATTGACCGAGACGACTATAGATCAGACTCCATTCAATGGCGCCGGGACTCCGGTAGCATTCCGCGCGCGCATGGCCATTCAGTATGGTGGCAACATCGACGATGTGGTTCGCATTCTCAGTAAGCAGAACAACGGTCTCTACACCAATGAGTGGATCATGGGAGACGCCAAGACAAACGAGATTGCTGTTTTCGATCTGGGCACGAACCATACGAAACTGTGGCGCAGTTCAAGGAACGAGTGGTTCGGCGACACGCCCGGATTCTATTGGGGTGATAACAACGCCAAGGACCTCAGCGTACGGCTGGAAGAATACCCCGATCCCAAAGGCGATCCACAGTTCATTCCCTACGTTCCGAGCGGAAGAGACATGGCCTGGCAGCAGCTCTATCAGAAGTACCGCGGCCAGATCGACGAGCAGTTTGGGTTTCTTGCGTTTCATACCGCTCCGCTTGTAGCTGTGGCCACCATGGATGCGAAGGTGGTCACAGCCGACATGGCCTCGCACATGATGGTGTGGGCGGAGTTCGGCAGGCCCAATCAGCGGGAATGGCTGCCCAACAAGAAATACGACTTCGACGGAGATGATGGTCTCTATCCGTCTGGCTATTACCTGTTTGGTGCCGAGCCCTCCGCCACTTTGCGCGCCTCGATTGATCAAAACGAAGAAACGAGGATGACTGAGGCAGCAGGGCTGGAGACACCCAGGGCCATGCCGGCCTCAAACAACGTGGACTATACGAACCGCCTGTGGAAGGGCTGGCTATTGCCAGCTTCCGATAGCGATATCTGGTTCGTGGCGGGATCGGCTGAGTATTACCAAATACTTCAGTCAAAAGACATCGACGAAGCGATGAATGCCCAGCGTGCCGTCTGGCGCAGTTTGCAGGCGGGCGCGCCCACGGCACTCGACAAGTATCGGCTGGAACGCTCGAAAGGCGTTCTTTTTCTCGATTCACTCCGCGTTCGAATGGGCGACGATGCCTTTTTGAAACTGATGCGCGATTATTTTGTAGCCCAGACGACGAAAACCGTGACGGCAGACTCCTTCCTCGAGAAGGCGGGGCTTACACGGGTCGCCGCACATCTTGACGCCATCGATCCTCCCGACGGCCCAACCTACCTTGTCAATGACATCTGGCGCCGTCTCCCGTCTGCCGTCATTGTGTATGGGACGACGCGCGACGCAGGTGCGAACCGCTTCGCGGCCGAACAGCTGCAGCATAACTTTCTCAACGGCTACGAAAGCGAGGTCCCGGTCTACAAGGATTTCGAGGTCACGGATGACTTGCTGCGCCACCGCAACGTAGTGTTCGTTGGCCGGCCCGAGGCAAATTCGGCTCTCGCGCGCTGGTCGACGCAACTCGGCCTCGATTACGACGCTGCGACCTTCAAAATCAATGGCGACATGCACGCATCGGAACGCGAGGCGCTTATTCTCGCGGCGGACAACCCACTCGATCCCACGTGCATGGTGCTGCTTGTCGCCGGGAATGATGCTCTCAGCACCGTCAAGGCGCAAAATGTCGAGCTGACGGCCGATCAATACATCATTTTCCGGGATGGCAAGAGCCCGTTGAAGGGGTTTTTTGCCCGCAGCACAACCTCTGTTCAGCGAGCGCGAGTCGGGAATTGATTTGGCGCCCGCGCATCCATTCTGCAACTCACGACGAGAGGTTGATTAGGACAAAAGGATCGTAAAGCGGTTGCAAGCTCGCCGTCCGGGATCGCGGTTTCCGGGCTGTAGGCCCAATGAGCGCATGCGCTCACACAAAGATTCCGTCATTCGTCACAAATCAATGCAAAACCCACGCTCCGCTGCGGAACCTATCGGTAAGGAGCTGCGTAGCGTCTGAAGGCCCACATCGCCTGCTCCTCCCGATCGTTTTCGCACATCTGCCTCGCGAGGATGCGCTGATTTATAACTCGCCCGAACTGACGGAAATGCGCCGCAAGGAGGGCGCGAATCTCGCGGTCGAGATTCGTATCAATCTTGGCGGAACAACAGAACTAAGTCGTCTAAAATTGGCAGGCCGAACTCGAAACCTCACTTCCCGGCGAGCTGCGAAAGCTCCGACCCCGCAAGCAGGAACGCGCCTACACCGTAAACGTAGCTCGACGACGGCTTGAATTTGCCTGGCTCGCCGCCGATGGGCTGAATGGATCCGAGCCTGCCGTCCGCGTAGACATGCGTCAGCATTCCTGCCCAGGACTTTTTGACCGCGGGCAGATATTTCCTGCGATCGAGAAGCTTGTGGTGAATTCCCCATGCCATGGCGTACGTAAAAAATCCTGAGCCGGAGATTTCAGGATTCGGATAGGAGCCGGGATCGAGCAGGCTCGCGCGCCACAGCCCGTCCGATTGCTGCAGGCCAGCGATTCGCGCAGCCATATCTTTGAATTGCTGTTCGTATTTGGCGCGGTCAGGATAATCCGCGGGCATGCGCTCGAGAACAAATGCCAGACCAGCCAAAACCCATCCGTTGCCGCGAGACCAGAAGACCTTTTGTCCGTTGGCTTCATGCATCATGAAAAAACGGTCGTCGCGGAAGTAGAGATGTTCGGTGGGATCGTACAGTGATCCGGAAGTAATCCACCACTCGCGGTTCATGAAGTCGAGATAGCGGCGATCGCCCGTAGCTATCGAAAGTTGTGCCAGCACCGGTGGCGCCATATAGAGCGCATCGCACCACCACCACAGATTCTTTTTGGGATCGTCGGGGCGGGCCAGCAGCTTGTCCATGCCGTCGCGCGTAGCAGCGATTTCCTCCGGCTTGCGGTCCGCTGCATAAAAAGCAAGATAGGTTAGGCCGATGGCTTCGTCATCGGCATGAGCGAAGCGCGGGCCGATTTCCCAATGGTTGTCGCGTGCGACCTGGAGAACCCGATCGTGATAACGGCCGTCGCCTGTGGTTTTCGATGCAGCAAGAAGACCATCGTAGAGCGCTGCAAACGTCCACTGGATGTTGTAGCGCCCCTCGGAATGCTGCAGTTGCCAGTCGGCAACCTTCCTCATGGCCTTGAGAATCGCCGGGCGCTTCAGACTTGGAAAGAGATCGGAAGCAAGCGGGCCGGGATCATCCGGCTCGTCGCCGGCCGCGGCGCGTTCATCGATGATGGGGAGGGAAATCTGTGCGACCGCCGCGATGCGGTGTAAAGAGACAAATGACAAGATCAAGACGGCCAGAAAGGATTTCTTCATGAACCTGCTCGCGTTGAACTGCTGGAAGCTAGTGTATCGAGTCAGAGCACTCAGGCGACATTCATGTTTCCGCGCCGAAATTCGGCCCATGACACCGATCCGGCAAACTCGATAATCTGTTTTGCATATGGCGGAGCGCAACCCCGGTTATTGGCTTCACTGGTTGTTTGACTCCCGCGCCGGCGCACCGGGCAGGCTGATGCCGCGCTGGATCTTTCTGCGCGCGCTGGCTGCCATCTACTTCTCCGCGTTTTATTCGCTGCTGTTTCAGATCAAGGGGATGATCGGGCCTGACGGCATTATGCCGGCGCGCGATTACCTCACCGCAGTGGCCCAGCAATTCCCTTCGTCAAAGTTCTGGTACGCGCCCACGCTGTTTTGGCTATCGTCGAGTTCGCACGCATTAATGATCGTGACGTGGATCGGCCTGGCGGCTTCGATTATTGCGTTTGTGAACCTTTGGCCGCGGCTCAGCTTCTTGCTATGTTTTCTCTGTTTTCTTTCGTTTGTGACGGCGGCGAACGAATTCTCCAATTATCAGTCGGACGGCATGCTCCTGGAGGCTGGATTTATCGCACTCTTTTTTGTGCCGCGCGGTCTCATACCGGGACTTGGTGCAGGCACGCCGCCTTCGCGCGCCAGCCTGTTCCTGCTGCAGTGGGAGTGGTTCCGCATCTACTTTGAATCGGGCATGGTTAAGCTGGTAAGCGGCGACCGCCAGTGGCGGACGCTGACCGCGATGGATGAGTATTACCAGAACGGCCCGCTGCCCACCTGGATCGGCTGGTATGTCCAGCATCTTCCGCATTGGTTCCAGGCTGCAAGCGCGGCCGGCACGCTGGTGCTGGAACTTGCGATCGTGTGGATGCTCTTCTTTCCACGGCGGGTGCGCATTATATGTTTCTACATCGTTACGCCATGGGAGATTGGCGTAATTCTTACGGCGAATTACACGTTCTTGAATTACCTCGTGTTATCACTAGGATTCTTGCTTCTGGACGACAAATCTCTGCAACGCCTGGTGCCGTCGCGCTTTCGGAGCGCGGTGTCTTCACGTGCCGAATCTTCAGATGCGAAGGAACCGCAGGATCAAACCCAATCGGCCGACGATGGAACTGAAGCAGAGAACGAACGCAGTTCGCACGGTCGCGTTCCGCGCACCCTCAGTGGCAATCTCAGCGCGATTCGGCTCGCCATTGCCGCGGTCATGCTCACGTGGATCTTCTATGACACAACCGCGGAGATGATTGAGATTCTTTTTCGCACTCTGCCGCTACCCACCTTGCCGATCGAGGCGCTCGAGCATCTTCGCATCGCCAATCAGTACGGGCTGTTCGCAGTGATGACCAACGGGCGATACGAGATCGAGTTCCAGGGTTCGATTGACGGCGAGAACTGGATCCCGTATACCTTCCGCAACAAGCCACAGGCGTTGAACGAGGCTCCGCGCATCTACGCGCCGTATCAGCCGCGCTTCGACTGGAACCTGTGGTTTGCATCGCTTGGCGACTGGCGGCAGGACGATATCGTGCCGCTCACCGAAGAGCGGCTGCTCGAGAACGACAAGGCTGTGCTGGCGCTATTCCGCGACAACCCGTTTTCGCAGGCGCCGCCCCGCTATGTGCGCGCCGTTCTTTGGCAATACTGGTTCACCACGCGCGAAGAGAAGCGCACCACGGGAAACTGGTGGCGAAGGCAGCTCCTTGGACTCTACGCTCCCGTACTTACCCGGACGCCGGAGGGCCGGCCCGCTGTGGTTCAATGGCCTGACGAACTTCCTACGCATGACTGATCTGGGAGAATGATGGAATGAAGCGCGCCTATGTCATCGGATCCGGCCCCAACGGTCTGTCGGCTGCGATCGCGCTCGCCCAGGCCGGCATCGATGTCGAAGTCTTCGAGGCGGAGGCCGTGCCGGGCGGCGGAGCACGTACGCTGCCGTTGACGCTGCCTGGGTTTCTGCACGATTTCGGCTCGGCAGTCCATCCCATGGGGGCAGAATCGCCCTTCTTCACCACACTTCCTCTTGCCGACTACGGACTCACTTGGATCCACGGCGACGCGCCACTCGCGCATCCCCTCGACGATGGGACCGCCGTGATGCTGGAGCGCGATCTCGCCGATCAGGACAGGGAATTCGGGCCGGATGCCCAGGCCTGGCGCAGCCTGGTGACGCCGCTGGTGGATCACTGGGGTCGGTTTGCCGAGGAGTCACTCGGCCCGGTATTGCGCATTCCGCGACATCCGTTGTTTATGGCGCGCTTTGGTGCGCTGGCGTTTCAGTCGGCCAGGCGAATTGCGATGCATCGTTTTACGCAGCCGCGCTCGCGGGCCTTGTTTGCCGGGCTGGCCGCGCATTCCTTTCTCAGCTTGGACGACGCCCTCAGCTCCGCCGTTGCGCTGGTGCTCGGCGCCGCGGCGCACAAGGTTGGCTGGCCCGTTCCGCAGGGGGGATCGCAGAGCATCGCCAAGGCGCTTATTGGTCATCTGCAGAGTTTTGGCGGCAAGGTCTACACCTCGTGCCGCGTCAATCCCGAAATTTTTCACAAATTGAATTCGCCGCAGGTCGCAATGCTGTTTGATACCTCGCCGCGGCAGCTCGTTGGAATCGCCGGCGACTGCCTCACAAACGGTTTCCGCAGCCTGATGGAGCGCTTTAACCCGGGACCGGGCGTCTTCAAGATCGACTATGCTCTTTCGCAGCCGGTGCCTTGGCGTGCGTCGGAGTGCAAACGCGCTATCACCGTTCATCTCGGCGGCACTTTTGAAGAGATTGCAGAGGCGGAGGACGCGGTATTGAAGGGCCACCATCCGGATCGGCCTTTCGTGCTCACGGCGCAGCCATCGCTCTTCGATCCGAGCCGCGCACCGAGGGGACAACACACATTCTGGGCCTACTGCCACGTGCCCAACGGTTCTACGGTCGATATGGCGGATCGCCTTGAAGCCCAGATCGAGCGTTTTGCACCCGGCTTTCGCGACTGCGTACTGGCCCGGAACGTCTCGAATCCAGCGACGCTCGAGCGCATGAATGCGAACCTGCTGGGCGGCGACATCAGCGGCGGGGCGATGACGATGAAGCAGTTTCTGCTGCGTCCTTCCGCGCTCACCTACGAGACGAGCGCGCCGAATCTGTTTATATGTTCTTCGTCCACGCCGCCGGGTGGCGGAGTCCACGGCATGTGCGGTTTTCGTGCCGCGCAGGTTGCAATACGCAGAATGCGATTCCAGCAATAATTCTGCGATGATTCGCCGTGTTCATAGACGGTTTCAGCCGGCGCGCTTCAAATCAAATCCGCATTCGCTCCTATTTGATCTCTACTTCGTCGATCGAGAATTGAAACTTACCCGGCTCCTGGACACGGATGAATCCAATTCCGCTGATATCGCTGCCGTCGGTCTCAAACGTTGAGAACGGAAACGTGTAGTGCTTCCACTCCGGACCCGCGGTAAACGACGTCATTGCCGGTGCTTCACCGCTCTGGCCGCTTCGCGCCTCGGTCAGCACAATCAGCGTATAGGTCTGGCCATCGCCCTTAGCCCAGAAGCTAATGGTGCTTTTCTTCGATAGGTTCACGGGCTTCATCGGTGCAATGCCCGGCGAGAAGAGTGCTCCGGCAAACACGAATGGTCCGCCAGGAACCAATTCGCCGCTCACCTGCATCGCGTTCTTCGTTCCGGCCGCGCCAGGCTCAACGACGTCGAATTTCGAATTGGATTTTCCTCCCTGCATCGCGTCGCTGGCCGGAATCCACATTCCATAGGCGGCGGCGACTTTACCTCCGTCGAAGTTACTCACCATGTTGTTCTCTGAGCCGGCAGGCACCGGTGCCATGGCCGCCGGTTTTCCCGTCTCTCCACCGGCGCCGGTAACGGTCAGCTTTACAGTCGTGGTTTTGTTTGAACTCGGTCCCACCATCATGTCGAAGACACCCGGTTCGACGACGCGATGCATGTCAATGTTCAGAATCGACAACATCTCTGGCGTAACCGTGAAGGTCACGGTGCGCTTTTCACCGGGCTTCAGCGTGATGCGCTCGAACCCTTTCAACTGCATCACCGGCTGCGTAACTGAAGCCACGCGCTGATGAATATAAAACTGCGGAACCTCGTCCCCTTCGCGCGTTCCGGTGTTGGTTACGTCGACGCTGACCTTTGCCGTGCCCGCCTGCATAATCTGCTGCGGTTCAATCTTCAGGTTTTCGAACTTGAACGTTGTGTAACTCAGGCCATAGCCGAAGGGAAACAGCGGCTGGCGCGTCGAGAACTCGTAGCTGCGATTCGCCGAGGGTTTGTGGTTGTAGTAGTCCGGCAGCGCACCTACCGTGTGCGGAAACGTGATCGGCAATTTTCCGCCGGGATTGGCATCGCCGAAGAGCACGTCGGCGGCGGCCGTCCCGCCTTCTTCACCGAGATAGAATCCTTCGAGAATTGCAGGAACATGCTCAGCGATGTAGTTGACCGACAAGGGGCGGCCGTTCAGCAGAAGCACAACCACCGGCTTGCCGGTTTCGACGACAGCTTTCACGAGATCGTTTTGGGCGCCGAGCAGGTCGAGCGAGTCGCGATCGCCGAGATGATCCTCAGACCACGCTTCGCGATTGGTGCTTTCGTTTTCGCCGACAACAAGGATCGAAACATCGGCCTTCTTTGCCGCATCCACCGCCGCCTGTATCGATGCAGTCTGCGTCTTCGGGTCGACGAGCTGCACATCGTTTGCCCACCAGCCGAGGAAGCCCTGCGGCGCGGTGGTGATCTTGCAGCCTTCTGCGTAGAGCACCTTGACCTTGTCGCCGACCTTGGCCTTGATGCCGTCAAGCACGCTGACTCCGTACCCGGGGTCGCGGCTATATCCGCCCAGGTGAACGTCGGCGGCATTCGGACCGATGACGGCGATGGACTTCAGCTTCGTCATGTCGAGAGGCAGCAGGTTCTTGTCATTCTTCAGCAGCACGATAACCTTGCGCGCCGCTTCCGCAGCCAGCTTCTTGTGCTCGGGACTGTTGTTCACCTTCTCTGCGTAATCAGGATCGACGTATGGATTGTCGAACAGCCCGAGCCGGAATTTCGTCGCCAATACTCGCGCAACCGCCCGATCCACTTCGCTCTCGGGAACCAGGCCCTGCTTCACCTGGTCGACCAGCGTGCTGTAGACCGTGCCTTCTGACAATTCGTAATCGATTCCCGCAGCCAGCCCTTGCCGCGCTGCGTCCGCAAAGTTGTACGCCACGTGATGCGTGCCTACCAGCATCTGCAGACCATCGCCATCCGATGTCAGGTAGCCGTCAAATCCCCACTCCTGGCGCAATACCTTATCGAGCAGCCAGTGGTTGATGTGGTTGGGCACGCCGTCGATTTCGTTGTACGAGGCCATCACGCTGCCCACATGCGCTTCCAGCACAGCTGCCTGGAAGGGGACGAGGTAGGTCTCGCGAATCACGCGTTCCGAGATGTTGCCGGGCGCTGTGTTGGTGCCGCCTTCGGGCGCGCCATGCACAGCAAAGTGCTTTGCCGTAGCGAGAACGTGGTGGCGATCGATGGAATAGGAATCGCCCTGAAGGCCCTCGATGGCGGCGACGCCCATGCGCGAAATCAGGTAAGGGTCCTCTCCGTATCCTTCCTCCGTCCTGCCCCAGCGCGGATCGCGCGCCATATCCAGCACCGGCGAGAATACCTGTCCCGCCCCGCGCGAGCCGGCCTCATCGCCAACAGCCGTGAAGACACGTTTCACCAGCGCCGGATCGAACGTCGCTGCCAGCCCCAATGCCTGCGGAAAGCTCGTGCTGCCGTACTCCATGTAGCCGTGCAGGGCCTCACCGAGAAACATTGCCGGAATTCCGAGGCGCGACTTCTCGCGCAGATAGCGCTGCACGCCGTTGCGGAGAATTGCAGCCTGGCGCGGAGTGAACTTCACCTCCGGCCCCCACTCCGCCGACAGCGTCTTGCGAGCTGTTTCCGTAGTAAACGTTCCGGTGGGATCGATGACCTCGATCTTCGAGTCCCAGCCGCCCGTGATCTGATGGACCTTTTCTTCAAGCGTCAACCGCGGCAATAGGTCGGCGACCCTATCGGCGATAGGCAGTGACGCGTCTTTGTAGCGGGGCGTCTCCGTCGACGGCGCAGACCTTTCCTGCGCTGCGGCGCACAACGTGAAAACGACGAGTCCAATCGCCAGACTCGAAAGCAACAACTTTGAGGAATTACGCACGGGTAGAGTCATGGTATTTGCAGGTATCCCTGGATCCTTCCGGGTGTACGGCGAGTCATTCTATCTGACCTACGCAGCACATGCATGTGCGGTTCAACCTATCGCCAAGAAAGATAGCCAGAACCTCACCGGAGGCCTCGATTCGTCAGGATCGTATCCGTTCCGGTTCGCATCCAAGCTGGAGGAAGGTAAGCCATCGTCTGTAGAATGAAATCATTCATAAAGGTGACCTCAAACGAGGCTAGAAAGCGTCCATGCGCCGTGTCGCGCTAATTTACAATCCTGCTTCAGGTCAGCATTCAGGAGGCCGCGCATCCCAGGTTCGGAATGTGATCGCGGCTCTGCGCAAGGCGGGAATCGAAGCCGAAGCACTTGAAACCCATGCGCCGGGCAGCGGGAAATCTCTCGCGCTTGCCGCCAGCCGGCAGGGCTATGACGCAGTGCTGGCATGTGGCGGCGACGGCACCGTGCATGAGGCGCTTCAGGCGCTTGTCGGAACCAAAGTCGCTCTCGGTGTCATTCCTCTCGGGACCGCGAACGCGCTGGCGCAGAACCTCGGGCTGGGGCGAGATCCGGTGAAGGCCGTGCGGGTGCTGCTTAATGCCGAGCCGATTGAGATCCCCGTCGGTCGCATCTTTTTTCAGGAAGCCAATGGCGCGCAGGGTTGGCGATACTTCACGGTCGCGGCTGGAATCGGTGCCGACGCGCTGCTGATGTCGAGCATGGACCCGGTGATGAAGCGTCGCCTGGGGTATGCGCTCTACATGATTGAGGCATTCAAGATCTGGGTATCTCATCCGTTTCCGCTTTTCGACGCAGCGTTTTCTATAAGCGGCAACAGCGAGCCTCGTGTCGAACAGGTTTCGCAACTGCTTGCCATACGCATCCGTTCCTTCGGCGGGGCGCTGGGGGTATTCGCTCCCGGCGCTACCCTGCACAAAAAAGATCTGAGCCTGGTAGCCTTCAAGACCCGCAGCCGCTTCCATTATTTTCGCTTCCTGCTCGCGACCATCGCAGGCCACCAGACTTTTTCTAGGGCAATCGAACTTCTCGACGCCGATTTTGTCGAATGCCGCCCCGCGAACGGATCAAAGTCGAAGGTGTTTGTGGAAGCTGATGGCGAGGTGCTGGGCACATTGCCGGCGCGCATCGAGGTTGCGCGGGAGACGCTGATGCTCCTCATTCCTCCCGGCGCTCGGCCGTAGAGATTTGCAGCTTCGGTCCCCCTCCTGCAATCATCGCTGCGACGCTTTTTCATCCGGAGTCTCAGCATGAAACGAATTGCTCTCTTTGTCTGTACTGCCATCATTACGTCAGCCGCTTGTGCTGTCGCGCAAAAACCCGCGTGGGAGCCTGCTCCCGGTCACGTCACCCTGCCGCTCTGGACTAACGGTGCACCCGGCGCGCCGGCCAATCCTCCGGCTGAGATCGACACAACCAAACCCACCGACAACCTCATCGCCGGCCGCCCGCTTATTCGTCTGGGCAACGTCTCTAATCCGACTCTGACGCTTTATGCGCCAAAGGCCAACGCGACGCGACCGGCTGTTGTTGTCTTTCCGGGTGGCGGTTATCAGATCCTCGCCATCGATCTCGAAGGCACCGAAGTCTGCGATTGGCTCAACTCCATGAACGTGGCCTGCGTGCTGGTGAAGTATCGAGTTCCCAACGCCGGTCCGTATCCCAAATCCGCTGCAGCCCTGCAGGATGCGCAGCGCGCTCTTGGCATGGTTCGCCAGCACGCCGCCGAGTGGCACATCGACCCCAATCGCGTCGGCGTTCTCGGCTTCTCCGCGGGGGCGCACCTGGCTGCCGCGCTCAGCACCCACTTCGACAAGCGCCTTTACGATTCCATCGACGCCGCCGATCAGCTCAGTTGTCGGCCCGATTTTGCGTTCATCATCTATCCCGGCTATCTCGCCAATGCCGCCGAGCACATGGCGCCGAATGCAGATATCAACCCGACGGCGCAGACGCCACCCACATTCATCGTGCAGGCCGAAAATGACCCCGTGCACGTCGAAAATGCAACAGTCTACTTTCTCCAGTTGAAGGCCGCCAAGGTTCCCGCTGAACTGCACATCTACGCGGAAGGGGGACACGGATACGGCCTGCGCCGCACCGAACTGCCCGTGACCACATGGCCGGATACAGCGAAAATCTGGCTGCAGACGATCAAAATGCTGCCGCACAAATTGGAAGGCGCGCACGGATCGGCAGGGAACTAGAATCACTCCCATGCTCTTCTGTGTTCTCACCGTTTCCGATCGTTGCTCCCAGGGCCTCATGACCGATACCGCGGGCCCGGCGGTTGTCGCGCTGCTGCGCCGGCACTGGCCCGCTGCACAGGTTGAAACCGCCCTCGTTCCCGACGACGAAGAAAAAATCGCCGCGCAGCTCAAACAATGGAGCACGCAGGGAGCCGCGCTGGTCCTCACGGCGGGCGGCACTGGCATGAGTCCCCGCGATCGCACGCCCGAAGCCACGCTCCGCATCCTCGATCGCGTGGCTCCTGGACTGTGCGAAGCCATGCGTGCTCGTGGCGCCGAGAACAATCCGTTTTCCTGGCTATCTCGCGGCGTATCCGGGTTGCGCGGCTCGACGTTGATTGTCAATCTGCCAGGCAGCAAGCGCGGCGCTGAAGAGAGCCTTGGCTCGATCCTGGTGCTGCTGCGCCACGCGCTTGAAGTCGCCGAGGGCGGCCAGAGCCACCCCTGATCTGCCGGCACGGTCCTAGGATTGGAAACGTTTTCTCGATCGGAGTCCATCGCGCGTCGTCAACTTGCGCAATCCGCCGCAGGATCAATCCCAGTCAACGTCATGGATTCAGTATTTTCCTGCCGAGTCCGGAGCGCAAATTTCTGTTGGAGTCCTATCGTGAAACACGAGAAAATACTCTAGAATCGGTGTATCTATGGGCGGCGCAAGGAAGAACCCGAACCGGCTTCGTGCAGCCAGCGCGAGCATTCGCGATGTGGCGCAGCGCGCCGGTGTCTCCATTGCCACGGTTTCCCGCGCGGTAAACGGTATTTCCACGGTCGCGCCCGCGCTTGCAGAGCGCGTATGGAGCGCAATCAAGGAAGTGGGCTACGTACCCAATACCCAGGCCCGCGCGCTCGTCTCCGGCCGCAGCCGCATCCTTGGCCTCGTGGTTTCGGAAATCACCAATCCATTCTTTCCCGAACTCGTGCAGGAGTTCGAGAACCTCGCTGTCGAGCAGGGCTACGAGGTCTTCATCGGCTCCACAAACTACGAAACTGCCCGCACCGAGGCGCTCATCCGACGCATGCTACAGCGCAGCGTCGACGGTGTCGCCATCATGACCTTCGGTATCGAGGAGGAACTGATCCAAAGGCTCGTTGAGCGTGCGTTTCCCGTGGTGTTTGTCGATGCGGGGCCCGATCTGCCGAATATTCGTGTTCTCAAGGTCAACTACGGAGAGGGGATCCGCGAAGCTGTGCAGCATCTCGCGGCGCTGGGCCATCGCCGCATCGCCTTCGTCAGCGGTCCTTTGCGGATGCGCTCAGCAGTGGCGCGGCGCGACGCTTTTCTTGCCGCCATGGCCGAGCTTGGACTTCAGGTTCCGCCTGAGCATCAGGTCGAAGGCACCCACACCATGGAAGGCGGCATCAGGGCCAGCGAATCTCTGCTGGCGCTCGCCGAGCTTCCCACGGGGATCGTCTGCTCCAACGACATGACCGCCATTGGCGTGCTGCACGGTCTGTATCGCTCAAAGAGCGCGGTGCCGCAAGACGTCTCCGTCGTGGGATTCGACGACATTCATCTTGCACAGTTCATGCTGCCTCCGCTCACCACGGTGCAGATGTCGTGCAAGCATCTCGCCGCAGCCGCCGTTCAGGCTCTGCGCGCCGGCATCGAGCCCGGTCATCCCCAGGCCCAGCAACGGGAGTGGCACATTTCCACGCAACTCGTGGTGCGCCAATCTACCGCCTTTCCACGGGGCAGCCTGCCGGCCCTGGCCAAGACAAGACCCTCGACGCGCCGCACCGCAATCAAGCATTAATCCCCACTTGTTCTCTCAATTGAACGGTTTCCGACTACTTGTAACTTGTCAGGACCTGCAGGTGTCTAATAAGTGCTGTCGAAACTCCCCCGGCACGAGGTCATTTCATGTTGATTCGCAAGCCCTCCGACATTTCCTCATCGGAGATCACGTCAAGCGAGAGTTATAAGCAGTTTCTGAGCCGGCGCCGCTTTCTGCGCAATGCCATCGCCGGCGGTGCAGCCGCAGGTGCGGCCATTGCCGGCGCCGACCGACTGGCGGAGGTCTTCGCGCCACGCACCCATGCTCTGGCCGACGAAACCAAGCTGCAGACCGTCAAGAGTCCGCTGACCACGACAGGCGAACAGCTCACCAGCTTTCAAGACATCACGCACTACAACAACTTCTACGAGTTCGGCGTTCAAAAAGATCAGCCCGCCGAAAATGCCGGGGTTCTGCCCACCCGTCCCTGGACCGTGAAAGTGGACGGCAAGGTGAAACAGCCAAAGACATTCGACATCGAGGCCCTCCTGAAACTGCGCCCCCTCGAAGACCGCGTCTATCGCCACCGCTGCGTTGAAGCGTGGAGCATGGTCATTCCCTGGGTCGGCTACTCTCTCTCTGAATTCATCAAGCAATGCGACCCACTGCCCAGCGCGAAGTTTGTCCAGTTTCTCTCCTATTACGACAAGCACGTGGAGAAGTGGACGTCTGAATCCACCATCGATTGGCCCTATACCGAAGGCCTGCGCATGGACGAAGCCATGCACCCGCTCACACTGCTCACCTTCGGTCTCTACGGCCAGGTGCTGCCGAACCAGGATGGAGCGCCAATCCGCATCGTAGTGCCGTGGAAGTACGGTTTCAAATCGGCGAAGTCGATCGTCACCGTGCGCTTTCTCGACAAGATGCCGCCCACCACCTGGAATGAGCAGGCGCCGAACGAATACGGCTTCTACTCCAACGTCAACCCAAATCACGATCATCCGCGCTGGAGCCAGAAGACCGAGCGCCGCATCGGCCTGCCGTTCTATGCGCAGCGCCGTACGACGCTCATGTTCAACGGCTATGGCGAGCAAGTAGCCTCGCTCTATAACGGCATGGATTTGAACAGGAACTTTTAGCGGAGTTGGTGGCATTAGCCGCGGACGCGAATCGCCGCTAACTCGCTAACTTGCTGTTTGAGCGCAGCGGAAGCTGACTCGCTAAACCACAATCTCCGCGGCCCCCTTTATTTACGCATGAATCGCAAGACTCTCATCACGCTCAAGACGCTCACGTGGATCGCGTGCCTCTCGCCCTTCGCGCTGCTCGTCTACCAGGCCGTCACCAATACACTCGGCCCCGATCCAACATCAACCATCGCCCTCACCACCGGCTACAACGCGCTGTTGATGTTGATTCTGTCGCTCGCCATCACCCCTCTGCGCCTGCTATCGCCGCGCCTCTCGTGGCTCATCAAGTTCCGACGCCTGCTTGGTCTCTTCGCGTTTTTCTACGCGTCGATTCACCTGGCCACCTACGTTGCCCTCTACCTGAACTTCGACATGAGCGTCTTCAAGACCGACATCACCAAGCGCCGCTTCATCATCGCCGGCTTCGCTGCCTACACGCTGCTCGTTCCTCTCGCCGCCACATCGACTACATGGGCTATTCGCAAACTCGGCGGCAAGCGCTGGAACCGCCTGCACAAGCTTGTCTACTTCGCCGCGATCTGCGGAATCATCCACTATTGGTGGCAGGTCAAGCCCGGCGTCCTCAGCCCCATGAATCTCACCATTACGCTCTTCGTGCTTCTCCTTGCGCGTCCGGTGCTGACCTGGATACACGAACGCAAGGCGCGGACGGTCTATTCCCGGACCTGATGCGCCGCCGGTTTTTGAGGAGTCGTTTCGACCATTCCAACAGCGAGGTCCTTAACATCTCCATCGACTGTGACGGCTACTTCCCGGTTCGCAAATTGATGTACCTTTGCCGGTGGACTCGCGCCACTCTCCGTCGATCCGGCTGGTGCGGGCGGTTCAGTGTAATTGGCGTCCGACACCTGCAGGATATAAGTTCCTTCGGGAACAAATGGGAAAAGAAAGGTTCCATCCGAGAAGGCTGGCGTACTCATCGCCACTTCACGATCATCGCTGTAGAGCAGACTCAGCTTCGCCTGTATGGGTGGTTGATCGGTAGCAACCTGCACCAGCGAGCCTGCAATCGAATGGATGGCCCTCAAGGGAATCAGAATGTCCGCTCCGTTCACGGCATCTCCTGCGCCGACCGAGATTGATCTCGCATCTCGTTTCCGAAACACATTTCCGAGGCAAATCTGAGGCGACGACGCTTGTGCGTCTCCAGGAATCACAGCACACACGATGTACTCGCCCGCAGGCAGGTTCGGGATCGCGAATCTGCCATGAGAATCACTCGTCTCCTGCAGTGTGAAGGATCCCTCCCGTAGCGGTCCAACGAGGGACCATCCGCTCTTTGCATTGTGTCGGTAGAACGCGAAGCGTATGCCGATTGCCGGCGGGCCATCGTCGTACGAGACCCTGCCGGCTATCTCTGCTCCGCGCTCAATCTCGATCGATACATCGGTCGCCTGTTGCGCGCGCACAGAAATCTCGACCATGTGCTCCTTCCACTGGTCGACGACATCCGACATCTTCTCGCTCCCATCGGCGTCCCGCCCTAACGCTTCAAATTCGAGGCCGTATTCCGGATCGAGATATCCCTCGAGAGTCGCAAACGCAAAGTATCGGCCGGGTGCGACTGCTTCGATTTTGAATCGGCCATCGAGGTCTGTTTCGGTCGTCTCCAACTCTGAGCTCGTACTCTCCTTGGGGCCACTTGGGTCTAACAGCAGAGTGACGGCTGCAAATCGGGCTGGCTTGCCCGTATCGGTGCAGAAAACCGTTCCAGTGACGGTGCCTTTGGTAGCATCCGGCTTCCTCGGGGCAAACCGGGAACTCGGGCCGCAGTCGTACATCGTGAGACAGAGGGCAGAAGAAAGCAAAAGCCAGTAACCCGACATATCCTGCCTCCGGGTCGATTCAGGCGCGCAAGAATTCTAACCCTATTTGCTCTTCCGAACAGTGATCAGATGTGAGAAGGCAGATTCCACCGCAAACTGGCGGCAGGAGGTCGAGAAGTCTCCCGCTCAGTCCAAATGGAGCATGGGCTCGGTTATGCCATCGAGATCCATCGCAGAGCCAAAGTCCAACACCGTCTGCGCTACGGGACTCCAGTTCTTGCGGTGAAGCGGTGTCGGCCCCAGTTTTCCCAGTGCCGCCATGTGCTCGCGCGAGCAGTACCCTTTATGCTTTGCCAGCCCATAGCCCGGATACATCGAGTCCAACTCGACAAGCAGCCGGTCGCGATGCACCTTGGCCAGCACGCTTGCCGCGGCGATCGAGTAGCTGGTTCCGTCACCATGAATGACCGACTCCTGCGGGCACGCCCAGTCGATCGTATCGCAACCATCGATCAACAGATAATCCGGAGCAATCGCGAGTTGCTCGACGGCCAGGCGCATTGCCAGCAGCGAAGCCCTGCGAATGTTGATGCGGTCGATCGTCTCCACATCCACGGCGGCGATGGCAAATGCCAGCGCCTTGGCGCGCACCACCGCGTCAAGCTCGTTGCGCTTGTTTTCGCAAAGCTGCTTTGAATCGTTCAGCCCCGTAAGACGGCATCCCAGCGGAAGAATCACCGCGGCCGCAACCACCGGCCCGAACATCGGCCCGCGCCCCACCTCGTCGCAACCGGCAATCCGCAGAAAGCCGCATTGCGCCGCAGCCTTCTCCAGCTTCCAACCGCACGTCGGATTTCCAGCCATGCCCTCAGTATATGAACGAATCACACTCCCCAAGCGACGAACACCTGCGGAAAACCGGTGCTGTATTCGAGCGGTAAATCGCTCGATGAGCGTCAGGCGCGCATCCAACCGCCAGGAGGTCTGATGACCGACAAATTGAAGCCCACCCACACGCAGCCCGGCGGATTCGAAGAAAAGAACCCGCCGCCCGATGATGGTGTTGTGAATGATTCGTTCGGAACAGTGGATGTAGCCGATTCAACCGGCCTCGATGAAACCAAAGAGACCGGCGACGCCAAACGCCTCAACAAAGACACCCACGAAGACTAAGGCCATCCCATCCACGCAGACGGCTCTAGTCTGCAGGAAATAAAAACCCCGGCCGAAGCCGGGGTTTTCGTTGGCCCTTGGAAAGGGAAGCCCGTTATGCCTTTGCGGACGCGCGTTCCACTTCCTTGAGACGGGCGGCCTTGCCGCGCAGTCCCCGGATGTAGAACAGCTTCGCACGCCGCACTCTGTAGCTGCGAATCTTCTCGACCTTATCGACGACCTTGGAGTTGAACGGGAAGATGCGCTCCACGCCCTGGCCAAAGCTCATCTTGCGGACGGTAAAGGTGCCCTGCGGTCCCTTGTTGATGGCGATCACGAGGCCTTCGAAAGCCTGCAAACGTTCCTTATCGCCTTCTTTAATCTTGACTTGCACGCGAACCTGGTCGCCGGGTACAAACGTGGGGAGATCGGTGCGCTTCAGCTTGTCGGCCAGGCGCTGCATTACTGGATGGATAGACATAGCTTCTTCCTGCTGATGGACTCAGAACCTTGATTTTAACAGAGAAAGGGCCCAAAGGCCTAATCTCTCATTCGTGGCGCAAACGCAGACGGCTCGACTGAACTGCCAGCCGAATCGTCTCCACGACCAGGCCCGCGCAGGCGTAAATAGCGGCATTGATTGCCGTCGACCAGTACCACGTGATCGCGTAATGGTGTCCCAGCAGGGCCACCGGGGCAGTAATCGGCAATAGCGGCGTGTGCCCCAGGTAATGCAAGATAGCCCCTTGGCTCGGATATTGACCATTGCTCGGGCCGGCAAGGTAGAAAACGGCAGCCCAGATCAGCGCAACTGCGCATCCACATAGCGCCCAGATTCCGAGTCTCCGCAACATATGAGCCTCCCGGCTGCTCACTTCCCAGCGCTGACCAGAGTCTAGCACCGCTGTTGTTTTGCGGTCACCCTTCGGAGCCTTGCGCTATATTTGCGCCATGAACGATAAACGCGAACTTCTCCGCCACACTGTCGCGGCCCTCGCCTATCGCGCCGCCCGCGCCCTCGACGGCGCACCCGATACCTTCGCCAGCTTCGACGGCTGCGGCCGACAGCCCATCAAAATCCTCGCCCACATGGGCGACCTCTTCGACTGGGCTCTCAGCGCGGTGCAGGGAAGCGAACGCTGGCACAACTCGACGCCTCTGCCATGGCCGCGGGAGAAAGCCCGCTTCTTCGCCGCCCTCGAAGCCTTCGACGACTACCTCGCGTCCGATCAACCCATGCACGCCGCTGCCGAACCGCTCTTTCAGGGGCCCATTGCCGATGCGCTCACGCACGTTGGACAGATCGCGATGATGCGCCGGTTAGCCGGCTCGCCAACCTCCGGTGAAAACTTTTTCGTCGCGAAAATCGCTGCGAGTCAGGTCGGCGCCGATCAGCCACCGGCCGTCCAGCCGTTCCGTTGAAGTCTCGCATGTTCAAACTGTCTAACGGATGAAGGGAAAATAGGCAGGAGTTCTCGCCTTGTACCGCGCGAATGCCTCTCCGAACCGCGCCGCCAGCAGCTTCTCTTCCGCGCGTACGCGAATCTCGGTTCCAATCACGAAGAAAATCACACCCGCGACAAATAACGCCCACCAGGTCTTCGCGAATCCCGTTGCCAGCAGCATGCCCAGCATCGACGCATAAATCGGATTGCGCAGCCAGCGATACGGTCCGGTGGTGATCAGCTTGTGATCCTCGCTCAGCGCCGCTTCAAAGCGCCACTGCTTGTCGAGATGCCGCGCCGCCATCCAAACCAGCACCACCGAAGGCGGCCCCACGATCATCGAAGCAATCAACGATGTGGCAGACTTTTCAAATCCAACCGGCCGCACAAATGCCCAGATGCACGCATATCCCAACATCACAAGTACGATTCCCCATCGCGATGCCGGCGCACTCACGTTCTTCTTCGCCCCTTGAGCACGATTCCGCGGTCGCACAAATGCCAGAGACCATGCAATCCAGCAAACGCCAAGTTCGACCCACGCGGCAATTTGCAGTGTGCTCATCAGTCTCCCTCTCCGTCGTTCGAGCCAAGGTCATCGAGCATGCGGCGGTCCTCTTCACTCAGCTCCGCCCGCTCCAGCAGGTCCGGTCGATTCTTCAGCGTCTTGCGCAACTGCTGCTCACGCCGCCATTTTCGAATTTGCAGATGATCGCCGTTCATCAGCACCTCCGGCGCGCGCACTCCGCCAAACTCCGCCGGCCGTGTGTAGTGCGGATAATCCAGCAACCCGCCCGCCCCATGCTGCGAACGCGGCACTCCCGCTTCGTCCGTGCCGATCTCCGCATCGGCCACACCAAAGCTTTCAAACTCGCCCGAAGCCTCGTTGCCCAGCACGCCCGGCACCAGCCGCATCACAGTATCCACCACCACGGCCGCGGCAAGTTCACCGCCGCTCAGCACATAGTCGCCGATTGAAAGCTCCATGTCGCAGTAGAGTTCGTTGATGCGCTCGTCGACGCCTTCATAGCGTCCACAAATCAACACCACGCGCTCCACCTTCGCCAACTCCCGCGCCAACGCCTGCGTAAACCGCCGCCCCTGCGCCGACAGCAAAATCACCCGCGTGCCAACTTTTAATTCTGAGCCGTCATCCTGAGCGAAGCGAAGGACCTGCTTCTCGGCTGTCTTCGCATCAATTCCGAGAGCCCCCAGCGCCTCCGCCAGCGGCTCCGGCTTCAGCACCATCCCCTCGCCGCCGCCAAACGGCCGATCGTCCACCGTGCGGTGCCGATCGTGCGTAAACGTGCGAAGGTCGTGCAGGCCAATACCCACAAGTCCCTCTGCCTGCGCCCGCCGCACAATCCCATGCTCGAAGATGCCGGCAAAGAACCCGGGAAATATCGTGATGATCTCAAACCGCATAGTCGTCACTCACGATCATAGAACCGGATTATGGCGTAGAGAGGGTCTGGATGAGATCAGGCCCACCGCATCGCATTCAACTTCGGCTGTAAGACGACGCAAGATGCTCGAGACAGGCAGTGGCGATGAGCCGATAGTGAACCTTGCGTCGAGAACGGATCATGGAAAGAGTAACCGTGTCACAGAACACTAGATCGAGGGTGTCGAGGTTTACCGGTGCATCTTTCATCACCAAAATCTCGCTGAGAGTGTGCTTCCTCCCCATCGCCGGGGCCAGGAGGCCCTTGGCTGTCCGCAGCAAGCTCTCACTCACCGATACCACGGCCACAATGGACGGATTCTTGAGCTTGCGAATCAGATCAACGTGTTCGGCAGCCTGCGAATAGACAAGACCGATCGTTGGCCGGCTTTGCGGAACCAGCATCTTCAGATCGTCTACAAGGTGATTCGCGGCCAACACTTGGGCGCCAATGGCAAGGCTTGGATCGCTCGCAAAATCTGCGGGAGAGCAGCTCTCGACCTGCAAACCAAGGCTGTCGACAACTTCTTGCCGAATAATCTCGCGCAGACCGGGTTCCTGCTCCACAACAAGAAAGTGGTCAGGGGGTTGAGCCATCAGGCGCTCCAGTACTTTCTGTCTCAGCGCCTGTAAGGTGTAGCCCATCTCCTTGGCGCGATCGATGCTCTCGTTGATCAATTCATCAAGCGTGCGCGGCTTCACCAGGGGTGCGCCGGAACCTGTTCCCACGACCAGCTGAGTACCGCGCCGACCCGTAACCCAGCCCCGAAGCACGAGTTGCTGATATGCCTCGCTCACCGTGTTGTGGTGCACGTTGGTTTGCCTCGCCAGCGCACGCACACTGGGCAGTGCCTCGCCCGCACGAAGTTGGCCCGTTGTAATCAGGAACACAATTTGCTCGGCGAGCTGTTGCCTCAGCGGGACATCACTGTTCTTGCTCAGTGCGATTTGCATTCGTTCTCTCCACTCACGCCCATACGCGGCGAGTGTGACGGTAACCGAAACCATCACATGCCTGCTGGTTCACACAGCGCCTTTTGCCTATTCTCAGGCAAGCAGAAGGGTTCGCGATCCAGGGAGGCAAGATGAGATGCTCATTTTTCGAGATGAATACTGATGTACATTCCGTTCGCGCTGCGTGGTGCAGGTTGTCGCCAACCTGCTGGAACCCCAATCGAGTCGGTTCCGATCAAGACCTCCGTCAACTCGACCCGCTGTTGCTGTGCTTTAATATTGGCCAACTTCTATGAATGAATATGAACCGTTGCTAAAACGCTGGCAATCTGCCGGCGTACTCGATGCTGAGGCCGCTGCCCGCATCCGCGCCTGGGAATCCGCACAGGCGCCCACCGCCAATCCCATCGCACCCGATGTTCGCAAGAAAGCGCAAGCCGAAGGAATGGCCTGGCAGGGCCGCGTCGCGCTGATCCTCGGCGGCATCCTGTTGGCCAGCGGTGTCATCCTCTTCGTCTCAGCGCACTGGGACCAGCTCGGCAGGGGCATGCGCTACCTGCTGGTACTGGGAATGGTGACCATCTTTCACCTCGGTGGCGCCTTCACCCGCGAAAAGTACAAGGCCCTCTCCACCACGCTTCACGCGGTCGGCACCATCGCGACTGGCGCTGCTATAGCGCTGGTCGGCCAGATCTTCAACATCCAGGAACACTGGCCCGCCGCCGTCCTTATGTGGGCAATCGCCGCACTCCTTGGCTGGATTCTCCTGCGCGACCAGGCGCAGCAGACGCTCACGCTGCTCCTGTTTCCCGCATGGCTCATCTGTGAGTGGAGCTATGCTGCAGAAAACCACATTGGTGTTGAAGCGTACGTTGGCCGATTCCTTTTCGTCTGGGCCATTCTTTATCTCACATTTTTCATTGGCACAGAACGGCGCGTCCTGCGCGGCATTCTTTTTACCGGCTCCGCGATTGCCGCCGTCACCAGCGTTTTCCTGCTGCTCGATGGCTGGCACTCCTGGTATGGAATGCAGCCTTACCCGCCGTTCCACACACGCTTCTGGGGATGGGTAGACATCGCCGCAATCCCCATCCTCATCTCGGTTTTCCGCTTGCGTAAAAGCGCGATCCCCGTACTCGCCGCCATCGCCTTTGTCATCGCGCTGCCGTGGTGCAACCGCATTTTCGTTCAGCACTACGCCTCCAGCTCGTGGACCCGTACCGAGCCGAATTTTGCTGCCCATGCCCTCGTCGCAGCCTTCTGCGTCTTCCTCATTTGGTGGGGAGTGAGAGAGGCGAGCCGCGGACTCGTGAACCTCGGCACCGTCTTCTTCGGCGCCACCGTCGCCTGGTTCTACTTCAGCGACCTCTTCGACAAAATGGACCGCTCGCTCGCTCTCATTGGCCTTGGCGTACTCTTTCTCGCCGGCGGGTGGGCGCTTGAGAAGACGCGCCGCCGTCTGCTCGCGCACATGGCGCAATTGCCCGCGACACTGGAGGAGGCGCGATGAAACTCTCCAAACCTTCGATCGCCCTTCTCATCCTGCAATTGCTGATCGTCTCGACGATTGCAGCAAAGTACTTTTACGAACGCGCCACCTGCCCCCGCGTGTGGACGCGCACCGCCGCCTACGATCCTCAACTCGTGATGCGCGGCCGCTACCTCAGCCTGCAACTCTCGGTTGATGCATGCGGCAGCACGCTACCCAGTGCCAAAGATGCTCAATTTCCGCGCAACATCAATGGCGTGCCGAACGGAAATAATTTCTCTATCCGTTCGGTGAATACCGTCTGGTTCCAGGCGAAACTCGCCGTCAAAGAAAACAAGCTGATCGCCATGCGCGTTCCCGAGTCCGACACATCCACGCCGACCCAGACCGTCGCTGCATGGCCCGGCGCACCCTGCGATCAGTTGAACCTCTCCAATCCTGTGGATTTTTATATTCCGGATACAGCCGCCGACCCCACACGGCTCAAGCCCGGACAGCAACTCTGGATCGAAGTGACACTGCCGCCCAAAGGCCCGCCACGCCCACTGCAACTGGCGCTTAAAGACAATGGCGCGTGGAAGCCTCTGGCGTTTCAATAGGCTTCAATAGATCGGCTCCAAAGTTTGGTGGTCGCCTAGCCCTTTGCTTCATTTGCGTCCGCAGGTGCTTGACTCAGTGCGCATTAGCGGGTCACTCGCGAGTCAGTGATGTTTCCCTTGACTACCCATAGCCTCAGCGGTATTCATGGGACACCCACGCTGTGAAACACGGGTCGAATCCTGCATGGAGATGCGCCAAAGCAGAGAGGCGGAGGTTGAGGTCGATGAGCTTTTGCGCCAGGTGTGGTAACCGGCTTGAACCGAACCTGAAGTTCTGCACGCAATGTGGCGCGCCCGTTCCGGCGCCACCGGGAGCGATGCAGGCACCGAACCCACAGCCCCCAGTTCCCGAGCCTGCCCCGCCCGTGGAAGCCGCCGTTCCTGGACCGCCGCCCGCGCCCGCATGGCAGCCCACCCCCGCTGTCCCCATTCAACAACAGGCTTCCACAACCAATAGCGGATGTCTGCGCGCTGTGATCATCGCGTCTTGCGTTCTTGTACTGCTCGTTGCACTTGTAGTCGGCGGGCTGGTGTATGCCGGCTACAAGGTGAAACAGAAAGCCACGGCAATGCTGCACCAGGCCCAGGCAGCGGCAAACTCGCCCAACGCGCAACCTGCCACCTCGCCCGACGGTAAGCCCGAATCGAATCCTCAAGACGGTCTCTCCGGAATGCTCGGCAATCTCGGCAGAATGATCGACTCCGCCAAACACAATGGGGAAGCGGTGCCCAACGATGGCGACTTCGTGCCCAGCGTCTCTGAAAGGGATCACGTCGAACCATGCTCGGCGGCGCCCTTGCCGTCTCAAGGCAGCGCCCGCATTCCACTTCAGGATGGAACCGTACTCACAACCGCCTGGGGCATCAAATACGAAGACGTCGAAAGCCGCATTACGATCGATGCACCTGCGGCCGATTCCATCTCAATGTCGAATAGCACTGGCGCGTACAAAAATGACTACGGCCAGGAACAAAGCCCCTCCAGCTACCGGCAAACCGTCTGTAACGCCGACCTGGTTTCCTCAGATACGTACGTAACAGTTGTAGGCACGCACATACCGCCTCTCATCCATGGCGTCACGCGACTTCGGTTGTCTGACAAGGCCTTCAACGAGGTGAAATCTTCAGGCAAGACCAGTCTGACGTATCTTGATTTCCTGCAGGCAGGCGATGCGGTTAAGCCAGCGCACGATGCGGGCCTTCTAACTCGCGTCGAACCGCAGGATGTTCCCTATCCGATGATCTTGAATGATGAGCGCGTCACGATTCCGGCGATCCATCTCTCTGGGGTCTTTGATTCCAGCGGAAAAGATCCGAGAGCAAAGAAATGGCGTCCCAACCACGCCGCAACCGATCTCTATTTTCTCGATGACCCTGCGGACCCCCTTGTCCTGCTCTGGAAAGAGAAGGACCCGGCCTTTCACGACGGCAAATTCCGGGTCGAGGTTGTCAAGATCGACTTCAAGACCGCGCGCCCCGTCAACATCGTTGAAAAGCAGCTGTCCGAGCAGAAGCGCGCCGTCACCTACGGCATCTACTTCGACTTCAACAAAGACACCATCAAGCCGGAATCGGAGCCGGTGTTGAAGCAGATCGTCCAGGCCATGACGGATAACCCCACATGGAAGCTGACTGTCGAAGGTCACACCGACAACATCGGCGGAGACGCCTACAATCTCGATCTATCCAAACGCCGCGCCGCCGCGGTGAAACAGGCGCTCGTCACGCGCTATCACATCGCTCCTGACCGCCTTTCGACCGACGGCTTTGGGGCGTCGCGGCCAGTCGAGTCCAACGACACCCTGGAAGGCCGCGCCCGCAATCGGCGTGTCGAACTCACGCGCGAGTAAGGCGCGAATGACTGGCATTTCAAAAGGGAATTGTCTGATGAACTCCGCATCGGCCCGATTGGCGAGTCTTTGAAGAAGCAGAAGCGCTGCTAGTCAACTCTGCTTTGGATCATTCAGCTCTAGCAGGCCCTGCGGCAACGCCATCTCCACGCGCCGTGCATCTATATCGATGCGCCGCAAGTAATCCTTCGCAAAGGGAATGAGAATCTCTTCGGCGGATTTTCCACGCACCACGAGGATCGCCACCGGCCCCGCGCTGCGATCCACATCTTCGACCTCGCCTACGGTCACAGGCTCGGCGCCGGCAACGTCTACCAGCACACACCCAATCAGGTCGCCGATATATAACTCGTCTGCCGAAAGTGCTGCTCGTTCTTCCTGCGGAATTGCAACGATCATTCCGGCAAGCGCTTCCGCCGCCGAAATCGAATCCACGCCCGCAAAGTGCAGCACCACGCCGCCCTTGTGCAGCCAGTGATGCACCAATTCCACCTCGTGCGGATTCGCACCGGCAGCAGCATTGCGGGCAGACGCATCTTCGCCGAGCAGCCACAGTCGTCGCCGCTCCGCAAACTTTTCAGGAAAGTCAGTGAGAATTTCGGCGAAGACCTCGCCCTTGCGGCCTTGTGTGCGCTTTACGCGCGCAAGCCACACCCATCCACTCGGCGCGATCATCTGCGCCCTGAGCGATGCTTGTCCCCAAGGGGTTTGGCCATCCTACTCTTCGTCGTCCTCTTCCAGGATGTCGAGCGTGTAGCGATGATGCAGCTTCATGCTGACTGCTCCCAGAATGGTGCGGACTGAGCGGGCTGTTCGCCCCTGCTTCCCGATCACCTTGCCGACGTCTGCGGGCGCCACCCTCAGCCGCAAAACGGTGTTTTCGTCCCGCTGTACAGACTCCACTTCGACGGCTTCCGGCTCGTCTACCAAAGCCCGCGCGATTTCGCGGACCAGTTCATCTACTGCCACCATGTCAACTTGGGTCATGAACTTGCCTCTGACCGTAAACATCCAAGGAGAAGCGACTTGGATCGGTGCGCAGATACTATCAGCACACCCCTCGTCAAGTCAGTACCGTGTGTGCGGGAAGTCGGTAACCTTGCGTGCGCGATTTCGAAAAATCCCGCACGCAACTCAGATTGAGTGAATGGGGACTAGGCGACCGCAGGCTCCGCTGCCTTGGCAGGGTTCTTGGCGACCAGTTTGGCCACAATGGGGGTCAGTTGTGCGCCCACCCCGCGCCAGTAAGCGATGCGGTCGTGCTTCAGGTCGACTGAAGCCGGGCTGGTGCGTGGATTGTAGGTGCCGACAACCTCGATCGAACGGCCATTGCGGGCACGGTCCTTCTCGATCACTACGACACGATAATAGGGCTGCTTGGGGGCGCCAACACGCGCCAAACGAATCATCACCACGGGGTTACGAGTCCTTTCAATTCCGGTGCTCTGTTGCGGTCTTTTTAGTGGTCTCCGGCCCGGGCTGAAATGCCCGGCCAGTATCCCCCCGTATTCCCGCTGGGGGCGATCGGGGTTCCCTCGGATAAATCTGCCTCCGCAGGGTGAAAGACTCGAACACCTAAGTATCGCCGATAGTTGCCGTTTCAAGCAAGCTCTTCCCTTGATCGCCACTCGCCGCTTCCTTGAGCCGCATGCTGCCAAAGTTGCAGATGAATTTGCGTTCGGTCACTGTCCAAAGTCGTTCATTCAAGGCATACTTATTGCGAACTCCACCCATCCGTGCACAGGAGCCAAAAAGGCATGTGGCCATTTTCCACGAAAGAGCCCCTCAGCCCTGACAAATTACCCGTCCCTGGTACCTGGACGCAACGCAAAGGGCAGGATCCCATCGGAAAGCCGATGCTTGTCCGTGTGCACACTGGCTACAGCAAGTTCAAAGGAGTCAACGGATACGGCCATTACGTCGCCATCGCAGTGCCCATGGTCGACACCACCCGCGACGGCTTTCCCAACCCCGGCGAAACCGAAACCCTCAAGCGGATCGAAAACGACATCTGCGCAGTCTTCGAGCCCAATCGGGAATCGATCTTTGTCGCCACCACCACCATCCCCGGGGTCCGCGAGTACATTCTCTACACCCGCAACCCCGATGGCGTACAGCGGAAGTTCGACAACGACCTGCTCGCTCGCGTCTTCACCCACAGAGTTCATCTCAAAATCGAGCCCGACAAGGACTGGAAACTCTACAGCAAGCTTCTGTAGCCGGTTGCATACTCATACCATGGGGCTCAACCTTCGTGCGTAGACCAACAGTGCTCTCACGGCTGAGCACGCCACTTGTCGCCGGGTTGGGCGGTGCCGCCATCTTCCTGTTCTTGTTTGCGCGTCTGGCCGAGGAGATGCTCGAAGGAGACACGCGCCAATTCGATGACACGGTTCGAATGTTTGTGCACGCCCACTCCTCCACACAGCTCACCGCCATTATGCAAGCCCTGTCTGTGCTCGGCTCGCCCTTCGTTGTTACTCTGATTGCACTCACAGCTTGCCTCGCACTGTGGTTCGTCGGCCATCCCCGCCGTGCAATCCTGATCGCGGTCACCGCAGGCGGGGGAAGCCTCTTGATGTGGATATTGAAAATCGGCTTCCATCGAGCCCGACCGCAACCTTTCTTTGATACCCGCCTTCCCGCCTCCTACAGTTTTCCCAGCGGACACGCGATGCTTTCCTTCTGCCTGTGCCTCAGTGCCGCGACTCTGTTCGCAGCGAGTCGGAAAAACATTTGGGTTCGCATCGCCATTTTGGCCTTCTGGGTAGGTCTTTCCGGCGCAATCGGCTATTCGCGAATCTATCTCGGAGTCCATTATCCGAGTGATGTTCTCGCCGGTTATCTCGCCGCGCTTGTCTGGTCTCTCGCCGTTGGAAGCGCCTACCAGAAGTGGCGTAAGGCGCCAAACCTTCCGGTGGTCTGAAAGACGGAAAACCTCAACCCGCCGGAAACAGAAACTTCAGCATCGGCCTGACGCGCTCTGCCCAGCTCGCCTCATCATGCGTGCCCCCGTGCACCTTCTCAAAGTGCATCGACTCACCCGGACGCCAGCCGTTCGCCTTCAGCCTTCGCGCCAGGTGCTCCACATCGCGCAAAGTTCGCTGCCCCTCACGATCGCCCACATCCAGCCACACCCGCGGCCGCTCCCACATCTGCGGAGCATGCTCGTTCAGGTAGCCCAGAATGCTCTTGTGATTCCACCAGACGCTTGGCGACAGGATTCCCAGCTTGCCGAATACGTGCGGCTGCCGCAGTCCTAAATAGAGCGTGACCAGTCCGCCCAGCGAAGATCCACCCATCCCGGTGCTCTCGCGATCCTGCCGCACGCGGTATTCACTCGCGATCCACGGCATCAACTCCCGCGTCACCAGATCGCCATATTTGTCAGCCTCGCCGCCGCCCATCTGCCAGTTGTACTCGTGCGTGTATTCGGCCAGCCTGCGGTCGCCGGTGTTATAGATGCCCACAATCAGCAGCGGCTCAACCTCGCCCGCTTCGATCGCCTCATCGGCATGTTCGCGCACCATCCACGTGCGCCCCTTCACAAACGAGGTGCGCCCATCGAAAAGGTTTTGCCCGTCGTGGAGATAGAGCACCGGATAGGTGCGTTCTGGTTCTTTCTCATACTCCGGAGGAAGATAAACGATTACATCGCGATTATCAGGCAGATAATTGCTTCTAAAGTCCTTATGAAGATGCAAGCGTGGATGCATCGGCGCCTCTTCCATCTGCGCCAGCACCGCCCTCGCTCGCTTCCCCATCTGTCTCATGCTCAAGGTTCAAACTGTCGAATTCCTCTTTGGAAACCGGTGTAGCGTATGTGCTGGATTCACTTTTTTGCCGTAAGCTTGCCGGCTTCTTCAAGAGCAAGCGCCTTACGGAGAGCCTTCAAAACCTTTTGCCGCCTCGGTTCTTCGAAGAGATACATTGGGAGGCGCTCAAACCATCGTTCCACTTCCCATCCGCGCAGTTTCCGCCAATCCTCACCGAGATCGGCCGCCAACTCTTTCGCAGGGATCCGGCTGCTCGGGTGTATCTTTTTCTCGAAGAACTCAAGGCACCTTTTGAGCTGATCTATCGATCCAAATCTGAACACGAACGAAGTCACTTTGACGGTAATGACCTCGCTCGGTTTCAGTACCTTGTCGCCGGTACGAAATCGATCCTCACGGTTCCGGATTACCTTTCCAAAGCTCACGCGTTCCTTCGAGACCTTCATATTCTCGAAATCTCTCCGGTGCTGCGGTTGCAGTCCCTATATCCCCATGCATTGCTGTCCAAAATAGCGGATATCTGTTTGACCCGAGGAATGTTTGAGGAGGCTGATCCCCAGTTACTCTGAAGTGGGTTCCCAGTCAGGACCACCTTCAGAGAAGAAAGGATCAGCCATGCTT
>NZ_JBAUUO010000143.1:0-5108 GCF_049582745.1 Occallatibacter sp. | reverse complement strand
GTAGATCACCGCGTCCGCCGAGAACCGCACCGGCTCACTTCAAACGATCCAATCGAAACTGCCCACCCGCACTAAGGAGGCAAAACCAGCCCTGTACGCGCGGGCAGTTCCGATTGGAAACTAACGTCTGCCGGTACCTATCGCGAGTTTGATGTACATTTTGATTTAGATGAGGAACTTGCACTGATCTAGCTCTTTCGGTCCCTGGTATTCCCCTAACCAGTTCCAACCCTCGTTCCACACGGAATGAAACCTATTCCCAAATCAAAATGGCTGGCAGGTTCGGCTGAGAGGCCCGCAGGCATGCGTAGCCCACGCCAGCGATTCCCCGGAAAAAGCCGGGCTTGTAGTCCTGTGGTCCATCGCCCAAGCGAAGGAACCCTGTTGCAGTCCAATTGGAAAGGAGATGAGAAAGGCGCGACGCTATGTCAGATTGCAGGCGCAACTCAGGGAACTGGCTAGCCGCGGCAACCAAAAAATCGATGTGCCCCGCCAACCCGCAACAGAGAGTATCGTCGAATGAATCCTCTTCTTCTCTTGTCAATTCGATTGCCCGCAATATATCGTTCTCTACCTCGAACCTTGGGATGCAGTCGTGATTGCGCATCGACAACCGGCTATAGCCGATGCCAGTTGCGCCGTAACACCACTGGCGCGGCCACCTTCGCCCGCTTAGCGCTTGATCGGCCCTTAGATCAGGCCATTCTCCGCGATTTCTGTCGAACCAATGGTTCTCGAACGAGACGCACTCCGTAGCAAGGCACTTGAAGCGGTCGTCTTTCGATTGGCTGAAAAGTCGCGAAAACGCGAGAGCATATCCGGCGGCGCCATGGGCCACACCTGTTAATGGTTGATTCAGGAATGTTGAAGACGACCAGATTCCCCATGGATTAGTTGCAGGCCGATGACTTGCGAGGTGATCCCCGCATTTGATAGCAAGATCGAGAAGCCACTCTTCTCTGACCAGCGAATACAGCTTCAACAGGCCCAGGATCGCACCGCTTGCTCCACCGATCAGGTCAAAGCGGGTATCTGTCGATATAACAGGGCTCGTGATTAGACGAGCTGCGAGTTTAGCACTTTCCAGAACAGATTCGCTCTGTAAGAGGTCGCTAGCCACACACAGGGCGTAGATTATCGATCCGATGCCTGTCCCCGCACCGAGGCCGGCCGAACGGATATACCTGGCCCCTCCCCCAGAGCTGAGGAGGTGACGCGTTGCTGCCAGGCTTAGAAGCGCCTTTGCACGCGCACTATCGGAAACTCCACATTTTGCGAGTGCCGAATAGAATACCGCGATGCCGGCGTTCCCACCATAGAGATCGTGTCCAGTTGGACGCAATTGGAATGTAGCTGGTGGTGCAATTCCTTCGAGAGTCATCCAGGCCGCAGATCCATTTGTCCAAGTGCCAGCCGAATTAAGTTGCTGTTCGGCCCAGAGGGCCATGTTTATCTCAGCTGACGCCTTCTCCACCGCCTGAAACGCGGGACAGGAAGTGGGATTTCGAGGACTGCGTGAAATCCCGAGGGCAGTAGAGACAAGATGCTCCTGTTCCCGGACGACTTCCCTTGATAGCTGTCCGATGCGCGCGCTCATCACCTTCAGACCTGCGAGGGCGTCGATTCTCGTGGCCATACCTCGGTTATCGAAGAGCGAGGCAGTTCTTGGGGTGCAGTAGAAGCTCGGAATGTCCAGGTTGCAAAGCGCTCGCCTTTCGCTTCGAGAAATCGACCACAAACCTGATATTTCCTCATTAGGATCAAGAAAGCGTGTGGTAAAGTCCGCTTCCATGCTCCATGCGACTGAATCAGCCATCCTGGTGTGATCGCGAAGCCGATCCAACAGCAGATAGTAGAAACGAGTAGGCCGCAGGACACGCCGAGTTGCAAAACGGGCGCTTCGATATCGAATGTGCGCGAGCTCATCTCTGCGATCCGCTGCGAAGTCCATCAGGGTGCGGAAACCATTCATGAACTCTGCTCGATAGCTAAGAATCGAAATCGGCTTGCCGAGGAGTTTCGGTAAGTGCGATGAAATCTCCACTGCGTTCGTTCTGTACACCGGCTCCATGCGCGGGGTGTTGATCTCCGTCCAGTGAACTCTGTTGACCTTGTATTTGCAGGGTTCAAGGGCGCCTATCGCGAATTGTTCCTCATTCTCTGCCTGGATGAGCGTTGGGAGCATCCCGGCGCTCAAAGGTGAGTTGGCGATCCTGAAGTTAACTTGCCATAAAGCGGATAGCGCTTCTGGCAGGCGCTTTGAGCTACGAACCTCAGGTTGCAATATGGTCTCGAAATCGATGGGAACCGGAGTTGATCCATGGGCTACGAAGTTTTCAAAGTGCATATCCGTGATCGCAAGCAGATGGCAGATTGCCAGCCATGCTCCCGCACGTGTGTAGAAGATGCGTATAGCTTCGTCGGACTCGCAAGGTGCTTCTGCTACATGCAATGCCCAGCCGTACTCTTTTCGCGAAATGACGGGCGGGATCCACAGGGGAATAGGACAATTCATGCGCCTCAGAGTTTCTAAGAACTCGCGCATGAACAGATCTGTTCCAAGGTCTTTAGGCTTGTACAGGATTCTGGAAGTTCCATCGAATTCCAACAGTGCGACTGTTCCACCTTCATTGTGAGGATCAGAAAGTCCTGGTTGAATGCCTGTCAACCGCGAGCGGGTTGAGATGCGTGGATCCAATTCCGGCAACAAACAGAAGTCCGAACTCAGTCTACGAAGGAGTTCTAAGGTGTACGCAATCCAATTTGATTTGAGGGTTGCGATGAGCCGGAACAAGACCGGCATTTGCCTGACCAGGGTTTGGATGCCTTCCTTCTTCATGAAGGATTCAAACGGTTCGAGGTCATTCGATGAGAGGATTGCGCGCAGGTTTCGTACACCCGCTGGTGAGTCATCAGCAAGGAGCTGGTTTCTCCAGTTGATCAAAGCCTGATAGATCGGCAGTTCGCACAGGTTCGCTAATTGCTGCACAAGATGCTGGTGAAGGTCATCAAGTACGCAAGGGTCTGGGACTTCCATTCCAAGCGCAACTAACTTCAGTGCCAGGGTGTCTGACGCTGAACGCACAACCGGCCAAAGTAGTCTGCCGAAAGGCAAGCTTGAGAGAGCTTCGGGACCGGCATCCCCGCGAACGGGTTCGGCACTCATTTCATTGATAACTTCTTGAGCTGCTGAGACCCACTGCGGCTGCCGAGCCGTGGGTCGGCGACGCACTCCCCCCAGCCTGGATCGCACATGCTCCAGCGAAAGGCAATCCCGCCGCAATCTCTCGCGAAACCTGGCCCAATCACCGTCTGCACTGATTTCGCACCACCTGCGAATACGGCTTTCGGCAAGTTGGGCATCCGCCCGGTCGGCATCTAGCGGTTCAAAGGCTTCCGAGAGTACCTCATCGAGCAGAAGTGCGGAGTGCTCGAGATCGAGTTCTGCTGGAGACGTCGGAAGGGCAGATAGGGTGCTCGCCAGTTCCATTCAGACCTCCGTGAACACCCTATCCTCGAAAACTACACCTCATCCCCTGCAACCACCAGTGCAGTTGACTCCCGGGTTGCTGGAGCCGCCACCACTGCTGAATTCGGGGAATACGTCCATGCCAGATGCCATCTCGACGAGCGAATCGTCAAGCTGACGTTTGCGCAGCATTTGGTCGAAGGTTGATTCTGCTTCGCGAAGTTGCTCGATTAACTCGGTCATTGATTCCTCCTCGTATATGGTTGAATTGTGATTGTGGTCCAAATGCAACAGGTTCTTGCAAACGGAGTACGCAGAGCTTTGCGAACAGGCGCGTTGGACGGCCACTCTCCTGCCCGGTCATCCCCCGGATATCCCCGCGGGACCTTTCCTTGTCCAATAAACGACCTGTGAATCAGCGTCCTCAGGGAAGTCAATGTTCAGGGAAGGAGAGAATTGTAGCAGTTCCGTTTGGCGGGCGCATTTCAGCAGATCAAGCTGTCTTTGATCTGCAACCGGGATGTATCTCGTATATTGAGGATCCTTCCCGTTTTTCCAATCGACCAATTCATAGAACTCGTAGAAGTAGAGCTGTCCGCACTCCCGACATTTGAGCAGGTACCTCCACCAATGTCTCTCGCAAGCGAAGGTATCGAAGCGCTCGAATTTTTCCGCCATCTCACCTATGACAAAATTCGGATTCTCCCAATAGACACATCGGATCGGTTCACAGGTAATCATAGTTTCGGAGCCAGAACTCACGTCGCTTAATGGGCGGGGCGATCAGACACCCATACCGATCTGTTCGAGGCAGAACGTAATCATCGTCTTTCGGTGGGGAAAATGGCAAGTGATCAATAGTAACCACAGTTCCGTTACATCAAATCTTGAGAGTGTCCCCGGGAGGACACCAAAACCTGATTGAATTTCCCGTGGCAAATGGCGGACAGTACCTGAGACGCGGGCATCTTCTTCAGGTTTTCACATCTGCAGAGCGTGATCTCTTCATCATCATTTCTGCATGAATTCGGATGCCTGCACTCTTTGTATTCGCGAAACCGCAGAGAGTTCGACGCATGGTAGAACTGCAATCAAGACATCCCCGATTCTGTGCGGCGCGAACCGTCGCGAAACACGTCCTATTTGCAATTGCCGGTCATGAAATAAATGATCTAAATCAATACCACTTTCCTTCCTGCTTAGAAGGTGCGGTGGCCGTCGAAAAGAAAGCGATACCGATCCCGAAAAAGACGCGCTCGATTCTCATCGCAGGTGCAGACGGTCACTGTCAAACCCTCTTTGTCGTTTAGAATTTCCTGGTATCCGATTGACAGGCAACGGCTTGGGTGTAATTGGAGTAAGCTTCTTACTTCCCGCTGTGGCAATTCGTGGAGGACGCTAATGAATGAAACCATTCATTTCCATAGTTCCGGAGTTCAGGTAACAGATATACAAATTTGCACAAAGCAAGACACCGTGCTAATTCGCGACATCAGTGCGGTGCAACTAAAGTGACCTTGCCCTCAGAATGCGTATCTCTTAGCCCTGCGGGTTTGAGGAGATATTCATCCTCGTCGTAGTCGTGGCGCGGGAATGTGGGAATCGGCATTATCGATTTCCAAGGTCTGTGGGAAGGGTG
>NZ_JBAUUO010000142.1:0-58607 GCF_049582745.1 Occallatibacter sp. | reverse complement strand
CAATCGTCGCCATTACCTGCCACGGCTGCTGCTGACCTTGTCCTCGAAAGGGAAAAAGCAAGAAACAAAACAAAAACCACCCCAGCGATTCGAAGATGTTGACAGGGTCACACCATATCAATTTCCGATTGAAGAGAACAGGCCGATGCGCTCATCCAGTTGGTAAGCGGCCCGTTCAGGCCGTCAGTTGATGACTTGGCGACAGGCATGAATCAAGTCAGGGCGACCACCTGCCTGCTATTCGTAGCCTGGTTTCAGTGGTGTGAAGTATTGCCGCGCGTCAGGACGAAAGAGAACCCAAGCGCTCACCGTAAAGATGATGGAATGGGATATGACCTGAGGAATAACAGGAAAGCTGATGGCGGCGTGAAAGGCCATCCAGACTAGCGCGAGCCAACGTGCCCAATTTCGACCACGGACCATGAAAACGCCTGCAAAAATACCCAACAACTCGGTAAGTTCAATCAAAATGCCTTCGTCTTGCAGCGCCATCAGTTTGGGAAAGTGGGCGACAAATTCGATGGCCCCCGCGGCAACGTAAAGGCACGAGAGGAGTAGGACCGCGATCGGACGTCTGGGTGAACTCATGGCAGCACCTCCAAGACGGCGTCGCTGGGTTCGAGTGATTCGGGGTCCGGCGGTAGAGCGGCTCCGGCATCAAGAAGCGCGCGCACCGTTCCCACGTAGTCTCCGGTGCTCCGATAGCCGTTTCCAGAAGCGTAGAGGGCCCATGACAGCGGAGTCCCCGCATACTCCCGCGATTTAGTTTCAATATCCGGGTGAAAGCGCAATATGTCACGGGCCATTTCAGCATTACCATTGAAGCCGGCCCAATGCAGCGCTGTGGCTCCCATTTCGCCCGGAGTATTGACTGGCCAGCCAGCCTCCAGCATCAGTTGAACAGCCTTTGTATTGTTGCTCTGCGCGGCTGTGGGCAGCTTGAGTTGCTCCCCGTCCGACAGCGTTTTGGTTGCGTCCGGATTCCGGGCCAAATAGTGCTGAAATGTGCTTTCATCGCCCAGTTCACAAGCTAGAGCCAGCTTCAGATCTTCCGGAGTCCGCTCCATGAGCAGCTCAAAGACCTGCTCATGGCCGAAATCGCGCGCGACCACGTGCGCGGTTCGATTTGCCCCCAGCATCCAGATGTAAATTGTGCCTCCTGCGCGAGGGTCTTTCTTTGGAAACCACGCTTCCGAAACGCTCATACGAATGCAGGCGGGGTCGGTGTCCAGATGATGCCGCGCGAGAGCTACATCGCCAAGTGCGGTAGCCATCAGGAGGTCGGTTCTGCATCCGCGCATTACAAGATAGCGAGCAACGTCCTGACGATCACGGGGATAGTGACGCTTTTGCTCAACACGTAACATGTATTGAGCTGGGGTAGATTCGTGATCTACGTCGAGCGCATCGATCTCCGCACCATGATCGAGAAGGAATCGCGCAATCTCTACCGTCGATGCGAAGTGCAGTGGCGCCTGCCCGTCTCCACCTTTTGCGTGAACCACGTTCTGATCGGCCGCGACCAATTCCGTCAATGTTGACATCATTCCGAGCCGGGCAGCCGCGTGCGCGTCGATCACCGCACCGCGTTCGACCAGAAAATCCACCAGGCCTGGATCACAATCGTCGAGCAAGCCGAAGCCGCCAGCCCACCACTCGGTTCGTTTGTGAATGTTGGCGCCTGCGTCCAAAAGAACGTCGATAGTTGCCCGATCGCTCCGTTGCACCGCAGCAAACAGAGCATGTTGACCGAAACCGTAGTTTGGCAGCGGTTCGTTGATCTTCACTCTCAATTCTGGATGGCTTCCCAGAAGATCGCGAACCCGCTGCGCATCTTGATCGCGTATGGCGACGGTCAAAGCTTCAGCAGGCGGTAGGCCCAAGGTGATCACGTACGATTTCAGCCTTGCCCAGTCGGCAAAACCATACTCCCTAGCCAGTGCACGCTGCGCATCCGCCAGCTTGCCCTGGGACGTTGTGCGTTGTAATTGTTTGGCTTGCTTCCTCAGATATTCGAGACTCGGGTTCGCGGGCAGCTCACGAGACATACACTTCTCCTTTTGTGGCCCGGTGTCCGCTGCACGGGCAAAAGAGAAGTCATGAGTGTTTACTTGCAGGTTGATTCAGGTGGGATCTTCCCTTTCCGCGGACGGGGTGCAACCTGAATTGCAGGATTTCTTTATACCATAATCCGCTACTTTGACGCATTTCGGCTAAGCACGTTTCCAGACTGAAACAAGGCTCGAAGCGCGCATTGGCGATAATGCGCTCATTGGGGGCAACGCTGTGCTTACGGTTTGCATGAAGGGGGTCTGCGAGGCTGGACGGATCGTTCATTGTTGTTGCGCCCGACTGCCCACGCATGATACCGATGGGACACTATGCCGGCGCGCATTCGCTTCCCCCTCCTTGCAGTTCTGCTCGCCATTTGCGCGTCGGCGCCTGCGTGCGCCCAGGTCTTCGATCTCGACCGAGACCGCGTGCCGATGGCGGAACTGAATGGCGCCATGCGCTTTCATCTGGGCGACGACTCGGATGGCAGGCTAGGGTGGGCGAGCACGGGGTTCGACGATTCCAGCTGGCAACTCATCAGTGGCGACCGTGACTGGGCGGGGCAGGGCTACCCCAACGTCGGCGGCATGGCGTGGTACCGCTTCAAAATCCAAGTGCCCGCGCATCATCCGCAGCTCGCCCTCGCCGTCCCCTTCCTCCTTACCTCGTATCAGGTGTATGCGGATGGAGCGCTCATAGGACAGATGGGCGGGATGCTGCCGAATCCGCGCGTGGTGCAGCCCCAGCCGCTTGTATTCCGATTACCCCGCGTTCCTGAGGGGCAGCCGCAAACCGTGGTCATTGCCATCCGCGTGTGGCATTGGCCGGCATGGGCTAGGTTCTACGGCGGCGGCATGTACGAGCCGTTGCGGGTGGGCGATGCCGGCTCCCTCAACGAATGGCTGCGGTCTCGTTCAGAGCACGTGGACTGGGACGATTCGGCAAACAATCTTCAACTCGTAGTCTTTCTCCTGGTGGGCGCCGGCTGCATGCTGATGTTTGCGATGCGCAGGCGCGAGACCGAGTACTTCTGGTTCGGCACAGCCAACCTGCTGGCCGCGCTCGATGCCTTGATGGCTGATTGGACGCATCATTTCTCCGTATCGATCTCTTGGAACAGCGTCCGAGACCTGTCCTACTATGCGTCGAGCCTTGCTTTTCTCCAGTTTGTAATGATTGTGTCCGGATCCCGCAAACGAAGGCTGTATTGGCTCGGAGTCGCAGTGATGGCGATGCAGATGCTGCTGGTGGTTCCCACCGACTTCGCCTGGACGAGCCCGGCACTCCCCAACGTGATCGGGACATGTCTCACCATCCTCTTCTATGCCGTTGTGCTCTTGGTGCTGGCTGGGAGCGCGCGCGCCGGAAACCGCGATTCCCAATTGGTCTTCCTGCCTGTCGCCTTGTTCTACCTCAGCGGCACCGCCAAAAGCTTGGGGTTCGCAATGGTAGTGTTGGGCCACTCGTGGGTGCGGCCCTATGTCAGTTGGATCAACCATGTGACCACATGGCCGTTTCCTGTTTCCCTTACCGATCTGACCAGCACGATTGAAATGCTGGCGGTGCTGGTCATTTTGCTGCTTCGTTTCGTCCATTCGCGGCGCGAGGAGGAGCGCTTCCGCGGCGAACTGCAGGCGGCCCGCTCCGTTCAAAGCGTGCTGGTGCCGGATGAAATTCCCCCCATACCCGGTTTCAAGATCCAGAGCGTCTACCATCCGGCAAGCGAAGTGGGGGGCGACTTCTTCCAAGTGATTCCTTTGCCCGATGGCGGCGTGGTCGCCGCGATTGGCGATGTGAGCGGCAAAGGCATGCCCGCAGCCATGACCGTCTCCCTGCTGGTCGGCACGCTGCGCACCTTGGTCCACTACTCCCAAAGTCCGGGCGAGATTCTCTCCGCCATGAACCAGCGCATGATCGGGCGCACCAAGGGTGGCTTCACAACCTGCCTTGTGTTGTGCGCCCGCGCCGACGGCGCGCTGACCATTGCGAGCGCTGGACACCAGATGCCGTATATCGATGGCGCCGAGATCGCGGGCGATACCGGGCTCCCGCTGGGGATTGTGCCTGACTCCCCATACGCCGAAACATCTTCCCGGCTCGGAGAAGGTGTACAACTTACGCTTATTACAGACGGGGTCCTCGAGGCCCGTGACAAGAGTGGCGAACTCTTTGGGTTCGAACGAACCACGGCCATCAGTACGCAATCTGCGGAGCAGATCTCCGCATGTGCGCAACACTTCGGCCAGGAGGACGACATCACTGTGGTGACTGTGACGCGCGAAACGTCGGCAAGATCCGCTACGTTTCGCCATCCTGAAGCGCATCCTGCTACCTTGCCCGCCTGAGGAATCCGCGCCGAGTTCGAAAGGGTTCCCGGTCTTCAGATTCGAGGAACCGATCAACGGGGGAAGACGATCAACGTTGGCGAATCCATCGCGGCGCCTCTGGAATATCGGTAACAGGCCAATGCACGTTTCGAGGGTTGGAAACAGAAATCAATCCCGGAAAACGGGCGAGCATCCTTTAATCGGTTGGCTGCGGGATTTCTTACGGGAGCGGGTGGGATTTAGTTGCGATTCTGGGGACCCAGCTTCGATGGGGAGCGCTCTTGACGTATGGTGGAGCTGGCTGTCTTCGTTCAGGACAATCGGCGGTGCGATTTTGTCTGAAGACCCGCTCATCGCGATGAAGCCGCGATGAGCGGGGCACAGCTCGTGTTTGCGTTCCGCTGCATTGATTCTTAGTGGATGAGTGGACCTGCTCTCGGGCAGGTGGAGTTGTGGTGCACCCGACGTCCCAGCCCTAAAGGGCCCTGTGTCTTTTTGCGCATGATTTCAGCAGCCTGAAGGCTGCTGCTCCCTCCGCGATCACAACTCCGGCATTCGCAACTCCGCGCATTCGCAACTCCGCGTATTGCAACCTCCGCGTATTCGCAACCTCCGCGTATTAGCAACCTCGGAGCATTCGCAACTCCGGCATTCGCAACTCCGCGTATTCGCAACCTCCGCGCATTCGCAACCTCCGCGCATTCGCAACCTCGGAGCATTCGCAACCTCGGAGCATTCGCAATCTCGGAGCATTCGCAACCCCAGAGCGTTGCAGTGTATCGGGACGAATGAGGAATTGCGGCGGCGGCTACTGCCGGAACATTTGCTTGGCGATGAAGAAGACGTTGGCGGGGCGTTCGGCCAGGCGGCGCATGAAGTAGGGATACCACTCGCGGCCGAAGGGGATATAGACGCGGACGTTGTAGCCCTCGGCGACGAGTTTGCGCTGGAGATCGCGGCGCACGCCGAAGAGCATCTGGAATTCGAAGTGGCTGCGTTCGAGGTTGCGCTGCGCGACAAATGACTTTGCCGCCGCGATCATGTTTTCGTCGTGGGTGGCCAGGCCGTGGTAGATGGGGCTTTGCAGCAGCATGTTGGCGAGCTTGACGTAGTTGGCGTCGACATCGGATTTTTTGGGGAAGGCAACCTCGGCCGGTTCCTTGTAGGCGCCCTTACAGAGGCGGACGCGGATACCGTCGGCGATGAGTTGCTCGATGTCGGCCTGCGAGCGGAAGAGATACGACTGGATGACGATGCCGATGGAGCCGCGGAACTCGGGCTGTGCGTTGATGCGGCGCACAATGTCGAGCGTGACCTGGGTGACGGGGGAGTCTTCCATGTCGATGCGGAGGAAGTTGCCGGTGGCATGCGCATGCTGGGCGAGGCTGGTGGCGATGGCTTCGGCGAGAGCAGGATCGAGTGCGAGACCCATCTGGGTAAGCTTGACGCTGATGTTGGCGTCGAGCTTGCGCGCGGCGATCTGATCGAGAAGCTGGTGGTAGATGTCGGCGGCCTTGTGAGCCTCTTCTGCGGTGGAGACGCTTTCGCCGAGCGAGTCGAGCGTGACGTGCATGCCCTGCCGGTTGACCTGGGCGCATGCGCGGAGGGCGTCTTCAATCTCGAGGCCGGCGACGAAGCGAGAGCTTAGTTTGCCGCCGATGGCGGAGTGCTCGGCAAATTTGCGGAGAGAGCGATTGTGGGAGAGTGCGATAAAAGCGGAACGAAGAACGGGCATCGGTTAACCTTGCCGGGCGACCGTCGTGGGGAGAGGCATTCGCGCGGGACACTTCAGTTTCGCACAGCAGGGCAGCGGTGCGGAGCGGGCGGCGGAACGAATGGGGCACCCAGGGTCGTGCGGATTGATGCGGAGAAAAGCAGGTCCTTCGACTTCGCTCAGCGACTGTCTGGATTGTCAGGGGTGGTTCGTCGTTTGCTTACGAGGGTGAATGGCTACTCGATGCGGAACAGGGCGCAGCCGTGTGCGGGAAGGATCACGTGAAGTGACTTCGCGCTGGGGATGTGCTTCCGGTTCCAGACGTCAAACATGGCGTGGGGTTTGTTTTCGAGGTGGAAGAGCATCCAGGGAAGATTGGATGAGGTCTTTGCGTCGGCGAGGTTGAAGACGGCGATGTAGCGCTTTGGGTTTGGTCCGCCGGTGCGCGCGTACCAGTAGCGCTGCGGGAAGGATGCCGAGTGATTTTTAGGCAGAAGTCCCGGCGCGGATTCGACGGCCTGCTGGTTAAGGTCGGCGACTTCCTTGTTGGTGATGAGGGAGCGAGTGAAGTCGTCGAGCTTGGTGAGATTGGCCCCAAGAATCAGCGGCGAACGGGAGATGGCCCACAGGGTGAATTCCGTGCGCTGCTCGTCGTGGGTGTAGTTGGACGGTCGGGGCTGGTCTTTGCCGGGATGAGGGCCTAGATAGCCTTCCGGGAGCATGTCGGGATCGGGCCAGTTGCCGGGCTTGACGTAGGGCGCCCACTTGGCGATGCGGTCGAATTCGTCGCGGAGGCCAAAGGGGTATTCGGATGGTGCTTTGTGCGGGAAAGACCAGGCGTCCCAGTGGTCGTCGGTGATGCGCCACATCTGGGCGTATTTGGCGACTTCGGCGGCGTGATCGAGTTGGGTGGGGCCGGGGGAAAGGCTCAGGACGATGGGGCGGCCGGTTTTGTGGATGGCTTCGGCGATCTGGCGGATTTCACTGGGCCGGTAGGGATGGTCGCTGATGCAGTCGACCTTGATGTAGTCGAGTCCCCAGTCGGCGTAGAGCTTGAGCATGGAGTCGTAGTAGGCCTGTCCGGCGGCGTTGTCGGCGACGCCCCAGTTGCCGTTGTCCCACGGACAGGGGGATGAGGTATCGGCGGCGTCGGCGGCGTGGAAGCTGGAGCCGGCGATGGGGAGGTTCTGGGCGACGACCTGGCGGGGAATGCCGCGGACGATGTGGATGCCGAATTTGAGGCCCTGGGCGTGGACCCAGTCGGCAAGAGGCTTGAAACCTGCGTGATCGGCGGCGTCGGGGAAGCGCGCGGGGTCGGGAATGAGGATGCCGTTCTCGTTCCAGAGATATTTGCGGGCTTCGAGGGTGCTGCCGAAGGGGTCCTGCATATACCAGCCTTCGTCGATGACGGTATATTCCCAGCCGAATTGGCGGATGCCGGTGAGGACGGTGGTGTTGGCGCGGAAGTCGGCTTCGCTAATGGTGAGGCCGTAGGCGTCCCAACTGTTCCAGCCCATGGGGGGGGTGGGGGCGGGGTCCTGGGCGCAAGCAATGCGGGCGGAGCCGGTGAGGAGGGCGAGCGAGATCAGCAGGATGGAGCCGGATCGGAACATGTGGAAACGTATACCACAACCGGAAGCGAAAACGGGATGTGCAATGGGGAATGGCGAAGAAGGGGATCGATCCGGCGAGACGACGTGATGCACCTCACTTTCAAATGCGCCTATAATGCTGTCGAATCAAAAGAGAACAGCTGCACGATGCCAATCCCCCGACACCTGCAACTGAGGAGAAGACAATATGCTCAAGTCGTTCTTGCTCTTCACGGCGGTTGTCTTGCTAGTGACTGCAGCCGCATCCGCCCCCGCTCGTCCGCCGCAAGAGTCAGGCCAGGGTGCAGCCTCCAAGAAAGTGAATCCCGAACAGCTGGCTAAGGCGAAGAGGGTCTACAACATGGACTGCGCACTTTGCCACGGCGCGACGGGTGATGGCAAGACGGACATAGCGAAGGACATGCAGTTGACGCTGGATGACTGGACGGACCCCAAGGCACTTGCGACGCAGTCGGACGAGGCGCTTATAAACGTTATTCGCAAGGGCAAGGGAAAGATGCCGCCTGAGGACACAGGGCGGGCCACGAACGACGAAGTGCGGGGACTGGTGGTCTATATTCGCAAACTGGCGAGCAACCAGCCTGCTCCTGCGACGGCGCAACCGGTCGCAACTCCCGCTCCGGGCGCGACTCCCGCTCCTGCGGAGACGCCCGCTCCGGCGACGTCCCCTGCAACGCCGCCGCCAGCTACTTCTCCGAGCAAATAGATCTGGGCACCGATCCGTGTCGACGAACGAAGCCACAAGACAGGGTCGCTCCGGATCGGTGCTGCTTTATGGGAGCGGGTTGGTGATGGTTGCGCCCCAGGCATCCGGGCTTACGTCGCGTGCGTGACGTGCAAAGAGCCAATGGTGGCCCTCGAGGTCCAGCACCCCATATTGGAATTCCCCGTACGCGGTTTCGTGAGGTTCTTCGACGATTCGGGCTACGGCGCGGGCACGTGCGTAGTGGGCTTCTACGTCTTCAATGAAGATGGTGAGGCTTTGCGTTGCGCTGTCGAGTTGGGCGGGGCTTGACCTGCCCGCGCGCGCGGAATTGACCATGATGAAGGCGCTTCCGATGTGCAGCTGCGCACCCTGAACCGGCTCGCCGTAGCGATAATGCTCAACAAAACCGAAGGTTGCGCAGAGCCAATCGATTGCCTGGGCAAGGTTCGTATAGGTGAGGTGAGGAAGCACGGTATCGACGGGAACAGAGCGATTCTTGAACATGGCAAGAAGATACGCCCGCCGGATTTCTCCATCAACTCCAGACTTGCCGCGTCTGTACGGTAAGCTGATCCAGGAGAACCAAGATGTTTCTCAGTGTCTTCAAGCGGGGCGCTACGGTGTGCCTGGCTTTGGCGCTGCCGTTGTTTGCGCAGCAGGCGCAGCCAATCCCAGGCGGCAATCCGGCGCTTCCGCTGGTGTACGTGGATAACGGCATCAACTCGGCTGCGGTCCAGAAGGCGCATTATGTAGTGCTGGTTTCACTCGATGGTTTTCGCTGGGATTATGCGAAGCATGATGGTGCGGTGAACTTGCTGGCGTTGGGGAAGAAAGGCGTCTGGGCTCCGGAAGGGATGTTGCCGAGCTATCCCTCGCTCACATTTCCAAATCACTTCACGATTGTGACGGGGCTTTATCCCGAGCATCACGGGCTTGTGGCCAACAGCTTTTACGATCCTGCCAAGCAGGCGCGTTATGGGATCTCCGATGCGAAGGCCGTACGGGACGGAAGCTGGTATGGCGGTGTGCCGTTGTGGAGCCTGGCAGAGAGCCAGGGGATGACTGCAGCGTGCCTCTTCTGGCCGGGTTCGGAGGCGGAGATCGCGGGGCACCGGCCGACGTGGTATGCGGTATTCGACAACAAGACGCAGGCTACCGATGCGGTCGAGCAGGCGCGCATCGATGACGCCGTTGCTCTTTTGAAGATGCCGGAAGCGGAGCGGCCGCACTTCATCACGATCTATTATTCCGAGCCCGATCATGAAGGGCACGAATTCGGGCCGGATGCGCCGCAGACGAAAGCGGCGGTGTTGAAGATGGACGCGATGGTTGGCAAGTTGAAGAAGGCGCTGGACGCGACAAAGCTGCCGATCGACCTGGTCGTGGTGAGCGATCACGGCATGGTGAAGGAGCAGGGTGGCTGGATTAACCTGGGTGATTTCGCCGATCTGAGCGACTTTGAAACTGCCGGTCCGCTGTTGTACGGCAAGACCGAAGAAGATCGCGTTCAAGCGTACGACAAGCTGAAGCATGCTTCTTCGCAGTTTGTGGCGTATCGGCGAAAGGACGTCCCGGCAGGGCTCGACTATAACCAGAACCCCCGCGAGGGCGATCCGGTGGTGATTGCGACGGGGCCGTATCCAATTCGCGCCCATAAACCGCAGGGTGACCGGCCGGATAATCCACCGGAACCGGGCATGCACGGATTCGACCCGCACAGAATTCTGGAGATGAAGGCGAGCTTCTTTGCCATCGGACCGGATATTGTCGCTGGAAAAACGGTGGCGCCCTTCGAGAATGTGAACCTCTACCCGTGGATCGCCCACATGCTGGGATTGCAACCCGGAAAGACCGATGGCAGCCTGAACGTGCTGGCGGGAACGCTGCGCGATAACGGCGGAGAGACATCGAGGGACGGCGAATCGAAACAGGAGTAAGGACACAATGAGCGCAGTGTTGGGAATTGACGGCGGAGGTACAAGAACGCGTGCCTCCATCGTCGATGGCGAGCGGGTGCTGGCGTTTGGGGAGAGCGGTTCGATCAAGAGGCTTCGCGTGGGCGCGGACGTGGCAGAGGAGAATCTGCGCGCGGTGCTGAAAGACGTTTTTGCGCAGGCGGGTTTGCGTGGCGTGAAGGCCGCGTCGGCGGGCGTGGCGAGCGCAACGATGCCCGGCGTGAAGGAGTGGGTCACCGGCGTATTCGACGACTTTGGCGTGGAGCGATCCGAAGTTGTGGGCGACGAAGTGATCGCGCTGGATGGAGCCTTCAAGGGCGGACCAGGCATTCTGCAGATTGCGGGGACGGGCTCGAATTGCATTGGCCGCGCGCCGGATGGCGGACGCGAAAGCGCCGGCGGATGGAGTTCGCGATTAGGCGATGAGGGTTCAGGGTATTGGATCGGATTGCACGCGGTGAGGCGGGGCCTGAGAGCGCTGGATCGCGAGGAGCCGACGCGGATTCTCGAGACGGTGGGCGTCCTGTGGGGAACGAAGACGATTGAGGAGTTGGTGAACCTGGGCGACAGCACACCGGGACCCGATTTTGCGGCGCTCGCGCCGGCGATCAGCGAGCTTGCCGAAGAGGGTGATGCGGTGGCTCTTGGCGTTTTGCAGCAGGCTGCTACGGATCTTGTCGACAGCGTGCTGCTGGTGCGCGCGAAGCTGCGGAGGAAACATAATCCGGCAGGAGAAGTTCCGGTGGCATGGATCGGCAGCGTGATCGGGAAGTCCCGTCTGGTTCGGGAGCAGTTCTTCGCGGGATTGCATCGTGCGGCGCCGGAGATGCCGGTCGGAAAAACCGAAGTTGCGGGAATTGAAGGTGCGGTTTGGCGCGCCCAGCAACTGGCCAAGTCGGCGGGATAATCGTCACACGCTGAAAGCCTGCGCGCGGATTACAATCTCTGTCCTGAGGGGGGATTTCGATGCGATGCTTCCGATTTTCGGCTCGGGTTCCGTATTCAAATCTTGCTTCCACTGCAATCCTGAGTGTTCTATTTCTGTGCGCCTCGGCAATAGCGCAGGACTCTACCCACGCTGCGCAGAATCAGTCGCAACAGACGCCGCCCGTCCTTTCGGTTACTACGCATGAGGTTTTGCTTGACGTTGTCGTGACGGATGATGGACGCGCGGTGAGGGGACTGAAGGCATCCGACTTTACGGTGCTAGAAGAAGGCAAGCCGCAGGTGGTTGCGAGCCTGGAAGAGCACAGGCCGATGACAGTGGCGATGAGTGCGCAGACAGCGCCATTTCCAGCGTTGCCTTCGAACACCTTTACGAATTATGTACCGGCAGCAAATACCAATGCGTACACGGTGATTCTGCTGGATGCGCTGAACACGCGGCTGGACGACCAGATGTCGTTGCGGCTGGCTCTCATCAAATATCTGAAGAAGATGCAGCCGGGGCCTCCGGTGGCGATTTTCGAGCGTGATACGCAGATGCACCTGGTGCAGGGATTTACTTCGGATCCGGGGGTGCTGCTGGCGGCGGCTGAGAGCGAGCGTAATAACCCGGAGTTGCTGAAGCTGGTGCGGGGAACGCGGGAAGAGTACCTGGTGTACAAACTCGACGAAGCGACAATGGGTTTTCAGCTGTTGGGGCGTTACCTGGCGGCGTTCCCGGGGCGCAAGAACCTGATCTGGATCACAGGGGCATTGCCGCAATCGAATATGCCGGAGCCGATGAGCGATCCATTCAACGACGACTTCAGGATACTGGAAGGCGACCCTCACGAGTTGACGGCGGCGCTGACGTTGAGCCGCGTCGCCGTCTATCCGATTGATGCCCGGTCATTGCAGGTCGCGCCGCAATATGAAGCGGCATCGAATCGGCCGCCGCTGTCGAATACGACGCTTCACTTTGAGAACGGACAGGGGTTTCAGCACACCAATCTTGATTTGATCGCCGAAGCAACGGGCGGAAGAGCCTTCTACAGTTCCAACGGATTAGGGGCCAAGGTCGCCGAGATCGAAAATAACGGATCAAGTTACTACACGCTTACCTATGCAACAAATAACAAGGATTGGAACGGAGAGCTGCGGCACATTCGAATTGAAGTGAACCAGCCGCATGTGAAACTGCAGTATCGGCAGGGCTACTACGCGGTCGATCGCACGAAGCAGGAACAGACACAACTGGATAAGTTGAAGAGGGCTCAGCATGCGGAGAATGAGCCTGCAGGCGAGCAGAACTCCGAGGATCAGGTACAAGCCGAGGCAAGTACGGAAGAGACGGCGAAGCTGGAGAAGAGTGCCGCCCCGCCCGCGACTGCAAGCAATTCCGGACCTCCCAAGGATGGCTTTAACGACGCGATGCTCCTTGGAGCCGTTCCGGCTGCGGAAATTGTCTTCAAAGCTCACGTGACCGAGAACGAAAAGGTTGAGCAACTGAAAAAGGAAGACGCGCGGCCGAAGGACAACTACCTGGCAGCGGACTGGAAGTTCATGCCGTTCCACACCTACACTGTGGAATTCAGCGTGGATGCGAAGACATTGCAACTGGTGAAGGGATCGGACGGGTTGCGGCACGGGAGCATTGCGTTTGTGAGCGTGGTCTACGATCAGATGGCGCAGAACGTAAACTCCCGGCTGACTACGATCAACATGGACATCGACGACGCGCAGTACCAGGACCTGCTGGCGCATGGGTTGATCGAGCATCACGAGATCGCCGTACCGGCAAAAGGGAATTACTTTCTACGCCTCGGTGTGCACGATACGGTGAACGACCGGATCGGCTCGCTTGAAGTAGCTGTAGATCGGGTGAAGCCCGAGGGCAGCACCGCAGTGGCGCAAAGCAAATAAACTACGGAATACGGTTGGGTAGAATTTCAGCTCGCCTGGATTCCACCGACGATCGAGCCGACGAGATTTCCAGCCGCGTCGATTGCGACAAGATTCGCGGACTTGCCCGGTGCGAGGGTGCCTGCGCGATGCGCGAGGCCGGTCATTGCGGCGGGATTTGTGGAGAGCAGGCGCAGGCCCTGGTCGATGGTGGCGCCGGTGAATCGCACAAAGTTTGCGAGCGCCCGATCGAGCGTGAGGACGCTGCCGGCGAGGACGCCGCGAGCTGTCGCGCGCCCGTCCTTGACCTGCACGGGAAATCCACCGAGCTGATACTCGCCGTCGGGCATGCCGGCTGCGGCCATGGCGTCGGTGACGAGAATGGCGCGTTCGGAGCCCTTGGCGCGCCACCAGAGGCGGACAATTTCCGGCTCGGTGTGGATGCCGTCGCAGATGAGTTCTGAAAAAAGCGTGTCGGTGGTGAGGACCGTGCCGAGGATACCGGGTTCGCGATGGTCGAGCGGACGCATGGCGTTGAAGGTGTGCGTGGCGCTGACGGCGCCTGCGGCAATGGCGGCGCGGGTTTCAGCGGCGGTGGCATTGGAATGGCCGACGGAGACGCGGACGCCGCGACTGGTGGCATGCGCGGCGAGCTCGACGGCTCCGGGCAATTCAGGCGCGAGGGTCATGAGGCGCACGTGGCCATGGGCAGCTTCGAGGAGGCGATCGAAGGTAGCGATGCTTGGGGCCAGGAGATGTTCGGCAGGTTGTACGCCGCGTTTTTCGTGGGAGAGAAAGGGGCCTTCGAGGTGGATGCCGAGAGGGCGCGCACGGCCGGGCTGCGGCAGCTTGGCCATTTCGTTGGCAAGCCCATCGAGCGCGCGGAGAGTGGCATCGAGCGAAGCGGTGACGGTGGTGGCGAGGTAGGCGCTGGTGCCGTGCGAGGCGAGGAAGGTGCCTATGGTGTCGAGTGCCTGGGGCGTAGCTTCCATGAAGTCGTGGCCGGCGGCGCCGTGAATGTGTACGTCGAAAAATGCGGGGCCGAGGGTGGCGCCGGGAAAGTCGTGCACCTGGGCGCGGGCGGGAATCGGAGCCGAATCGTGGGTCGCGATGGAGTCGATCTTGCCGTCTTCAATGAGGATCAGGGGATGCTGATGGAGGCTGGTGCCGTCCCAAAGTCTCTCTGCGGTCACAACCGTTTGCATGGCTATCCATTATTGCAGGTGAGTGCAGAGATGCGCGATTGGTGCTTGCGACGGTTTGGAACGTGTGGTTGTCATCGGAGTGTAACGCGGAGGCGAGGGTGGTTTGTTATTGTTTTGCCATGCGAAATTCGGCGTGGTTTGTGATGGCTGGCGGTTTGTTGACGGTTGGAGTCCAGACGAATGGGGCGCAGACGATCGATCTGCCCACGAGCAAGCAACTGATGGAGCCGGTGCCGGGCAATCCGCAGCGCTTGAACAGCCTGCCGATGTCGATGGCGATTTCGCCTGACGGGCGCTACGTGGTTACGGTGAACGCCGGCTACGGGACGTACGAATCGAAGTACGAGCAATCGCTGGCGGTGTTCGATACGCAGACGGGGAAGCTGACTGATTTTCCGGACAATCGTACGCCGGTGCGTGCGCGGCAGACGCTGTATTCGGGACTGGCGTTCAGTCACGATGGGAAGCATCTCTACGCGAGCATCGGATCGGAGACGGATCCGGAAGGGAAGCTGCCGCCGTTTCTGGGAACAGCGGATACGGGGAGCGGGATCGTGGTGTACCGGTTCGCCGACGGCAAGATTGAGCCGGAGCGCCTGATCCATCTTCCGCTCGAACAATTGCAGCCTGGGCATAAAACGAAGCTGATTGGCGAGGCTGAAGGAGACAAGGGGCTGCCGTTTCCTGCGGCGATTGCGGTGATTGAAACGGGAGGCGCGGAAAAGCTGCTGGTGGCGGAGAATCTGACCGACGATGCGCTCCTCATCGATCCGGCAACGGGGAAGATTGAGCATCGCTTTGATCTGACGGAGAGCGATGCGGTGCCTTCGACGTATCCGGTTGCGCTGCAGGTATCGAAGGATGGGCGACGCGCGTTTGTTGCGCTGTGGAATGCGTCGGAGATTGTGGAGTTGGATGTCGACAAAGGCGCGGTGGGGCGCAAGCTGGCACTGCTCAAGCCGGCGAGTCCTGTGAAGCCGGGAACCCATCCTTGCGCATTTGCACTGAGCGGAGATGGCAGAACGCTTTACGTGGCGCTGGCAAATCGCGATGCTGTCGCGGCGGTCAATGTGGGCGCGGGGCAATTTGCGACGAGGGGATATTTTGACACGCGGCTGCCGGGGCAGAGCTACTTTGGCGCAGAGCCAGTGGCGCTGGCGCTGAATGCGTCGGGAAGCCGGCTGTATGTGGCGAACATGGCCACCGACGCGGTTGCGGTGATCGATACGAAGAAGCTGACCGGGAAGGTATCGAAGACTGGAATGGTGGAGCCGGAGGGATTTGTTCCGACGGAGTGGATGCCGATCTCGATGGCGTATCAGGATGGAAAGCTGTTTGTGGCGACGGACAAGGGCAAGGGCACTGTGGCGAATCCGTACCCTCCGAAGGATCAGAAACCTGAAGAGGGAATGCCGAAGAAGACGAACTACATTGCGACCCTTCTCTATGGTTCATTTGCGGAGCTGAACGAGTCGGAGATCGAACAGAATCTTGCGCAATCGACGCAGACGGTGCTGGAGTCAAACCGGATGAAGGCAGCGGCGGAAAAGATCACGTTTGGCGACGGTTCGCACAATCGCATCAAGCACGTGATCTACATCATCAAGGAGAACCGCACCTACGATCAGATTCTTGGCGACCTGGAGCAGGATGGAAAGCCCGTAGGCAACGGCGACAAGAGCCTGACGATGTTTGGCGCGGATGTGACGCCGAACGAGCATAAATTGGCGTTGCAGTTTGGGGTGCTCGACAACTTCTATGATTCGGGCGAAGTTTCGGGCGACGGGCACGTGTGGTCGAATGCGGCGATCGGGACGGATTACCTGGAAAAGACGTGGCAGCAGGCCTATCGCGGTGGAGAGCGGACGTACGATTTCGAGGGCGTTGTCGCGGAAGGATTGCCGCTCGAGCAGAAGATTCCAGACGTGAATGAGCCTTCGAGCGGGTATCTCTGGGGCAACCTGGCTGCGCACGGAAAGACGTACTACCACTTTGGTGAGTTCATTTCGAGCATCTTCTGCGACGAGAAGAAGACCGCGAATCCGCAGCAGGGGCCGATGCTGGAAGGCTCGGCCTGCAAGAAGAAGGCGATTGCGCCGGGCGAGGAGTTTCCGGCGGAGTGGGGCGGCGGCGTGAATAAGTGGCCTTGGCCCGTTCCGCTGATTGCATCGAATACAGCGACGAAACCGGAACTTGTGGGGCATTTCGCGAAGGAGTCGCCGGACTTCAATCTTGCGATTCCGGATCAGATTCGCGTGGAGGTTTTCCTGCGGCATCTGAAGCAGTGGGAAGCTGATTTGAAGAATGGCAAGGATACGATGCCGAACTTCATCCAGCTTCGCCTGCCTGACGATCACACCAATGGAACGGCGCCATTCAAACCGACGCCCAAGGCCAGCGTGTCTGACAACGATCTGGCGGTGGGGCGCGCAGTCGATGCCATTTCGCATTCGCCGTTCTGGAACGATACGGCGTTCTTCATTCTCGAAGACGATGCGCAGGCAGGCGCGGATCACGTGGACGCGCATCGCAGTGTTGCGCTGGTGGTGAGCAAATATGCGCCGCATGGGAAGGATGGCGGCGCGGTTGTGGACAGCCGGTTCTATTCAACCGTCAGCGTGATTCGGACGATGGAGACGCTGCTGGGTTTGCCGCCGATGAATAACAACGATGCATTCAGTTCGTTGATCTCGACCTTGTTCAGCGGGCCGGGCGATCAGCAGGCGTATTCGGCGGATTTTGCGAATCGCGACAATGGGCTGATCTATGCGGCGAATCCGAAGAAAGCGGTGGGAGCGGAAGAGAGCATGAAGATGGACTTCAAACACGCTGATCGAGCGCCGACGCAGAAGCTGAATGTGATTTTGTGGAAGGACACGATGGGCTCGAAGCCGGTACCGGCGATGCTGACGGAGAAGCGGAAGCTGCGGAAGGATGACGACGATTAGGTCGCGAGTCTTGAGCGTGCTCAAACGCCGACGCGCTGGCAATCGTGCGAGGCCCCCGGCTGGCCCGTGTATGGTTATATGCGGCGGAAATCTTCCGTGCCGGGGTGAGTCGTGCAGATCTGGAATCGTCGAAATTTTCTTAAGGTAGCGGGAGCAGTATCAGCCGCGTCGCTGGCGGGGGCGTCGCGCGCAAGTGCGGAGACGGGAAAGCGAGTCTTCACGTTGAGCACTCAGGACGAGCCTGCACGGCCGGTGGCGGCAAACGATCATATTCAAATCGCGTTGATTGGAGCGGGCGGCCAGGGCATGGGCGACACGCGCTCTGCCGTGCAGGTGCCGGGCGTGAAGCTGGTGGCCGTCGCCGACTGCTACGACGGGCGGCTCGCGCGCAGTAAGGAAGTCTGGGGCGACGACGTCTTTACGACGCGCGACTACAACGAAATCCTGGCGCGCAGGGATATCGACGCCGTCATTATCGGGACGCCGGACCACTGGCACAAGCAGGCCTCGGTGGATGCGATGAAAGCCGGCAAAGACGTGTATTGCGAAAAGCCGATGATCCATCTCTACAAAGACGGGCCGGAGATGATCGAGACGGCGAAAGCGACGAATCGCATCATCCAGATCGGCAGCCAGCGCGTGAGTTCGATCCTCTATGCGAAAGCGAAGGAGGTGCTGGCTTCGGGCGCGATCGGCAAGCTGAACATGGTGACGGCGTACTGGGATCGCAACTCGTCGATGGGCGCGTGGAACTATACGATTCCGCCGGATGCTTCGCCGGAGACGTGCGACTGGCCGCGATTCGAAGGTACGGCGCCGAAGATTCCGTTCAGTGCGGAGCGATTTTTCCAATGGCGCAAGTGGAAGGACTACGGCAGCGGTGTGGCTGGCGACCTGTTCGTTCACCTCTTCAGCGGAACACACTTTGTGACGGGCACGAACGGGCCGACGCAGGGCATGGCGACTGGCGCGATCCGGTACTGGAAGGATGGACGCGACGCGGATGACGTGGTGCTGGGGCTCTTCGATTATCGCGAGGGATTCAACCTGAGCCTGCGCGTGAATTTTGTGGATGGCGGCGACGAAAGCGAAAGCCTGATTTTCACCGGCGATGAAGGGACGATGGAGATTGGCTGGACATGGTTGGCCGTGAACCGGGTTCCGCGCGAAAAGGAGCCGGGGCTAACCGTCGATACGTTTCCGAAAGCGATGCAGGCGCGGATCGAGGCGGACTACGCGAAAAAGTATCCGCGCAAGCATCCTGAGGGGCAGGCGCCTGTTGGCTATGAGAAGTATGTCGCGCCGCCTGGCTACAGCGACCAGTACGATCACTTCAAAAATTTCTTCGCCTCGGTGCGGTCGCGCAAGCCGGCGGTGGAGGATGCGGTGTTCGGATATCGCGCTGCGGGGGCTGCGTTGCTGAGCAATTTGAGCATCGAGCGGAAGCAGATTATGCGCTGGGATCCGGATGCGATGAAGCTGCTGTCGTGATCGAGTCTGGATTCCATCCCACTCATGCCGCGATAAAACTGCGGCATGAATGGGGCACCCGGCCGGGATGTCCAGGCAAACCTCCTTCGCCAATTTAGAATCGTGGAATGAAACAGCGGATCGGAGTGCACCTGGGGACCGCGGGCGGCGCCTCGAATGCGGTGGAGCGCGCGAAGGAAATTGGGGCAAATACATTTCAGATTTTTTCGTCGAGCCCGCGAATGTGGCGTGCTCCGAAGATCGACCCCGCACAGGCCGAGCGGATGCGGACGCTGCGCGCAAAGCTCGACGTCGGGCCGCTGGTGATCCATACCAGCTATCTGGTGAATGTCTGCAGCCAGACGGCGGATGTTCGCGAGAAGAGTGTGGCGGCATTTCGCGGGGAGATTGAGCGTGCGCTGACGCTGGGCGCGGAGTACCTGGTGCTTCATCCGGGCTCATGGAAAGGGCTGACGCGCAACGAGGGGCTGAAGCTGGCGGCGGAGTCGATCGCGAAGGCCATCGACGGACTGCCGTGGCAGGGCACGGACTTCTCAATCCTGATTGAGAATACGGCGGGGTCGGAATGCTCGCTGGGCGGCAATTTTGAACAGGTGGCCGAGCTTGTGGAGCGCCTGAAAACGCATGCGCCGGTGGGCGTTTGCCTGGACACTTGCCATACGCATGTTTCGGGCTACGACATCGTCACCGCCGAAGGCTACGCCGATACCATTACGCAGGCCGACATTACGTTTGGCGTGGATGCAGTGCGGGTGTGGCATTGCAACGATGCCAAGGCCGCGCGCGGATCGAAGCTCGATCGACATGAGCATATCGGGCAGGGGAATATCGGCGTGGAGCCGTTTCGCTGGCTGCTCCATGATCCGCGGTTTGCGGATTGCGCGTTTATTGCGGAAACGCCGGTGGATGAAGATGGGGACGAGGAGCGGAATGTTCGCGTTCTGAAGAGCCTGGCGCAATCGAAGTAAGCGCCTTGATGCGCGCATCGAAAGGCTCGGCCGCCGGCCCATTTACACTGAAGAGTGATGGCGGAAGATAGAGAACTTCGTTACGACCCGGCGACAATTGAGACAAAATGGCAGGCGCGGTGGGCGGCGGACCCTGGGATGTACGCGGCTGAATCCCATTCCTGTGGCAAGCCCAAGTACTACGTGCTGGAGATGTTGCCCTATCCGAGCGGCCAGCTTCACATGGGGCACGTGCGCAACTACTCCATCGGCGACGCGCTGGCGCGGCACATGTGGATGCGTGGCTACAACGTGATGCACCCCATGGGGTGGGACGCGTTTGGGCTGCCGGCGGAAAATGCCGCGCTCAAAAACAATACGCCGCCGCGCGAGTGGACTCTGAGCAATATCGCGGCGATGAAGCGCCAGTTCGACCGCCTCGGCATGGGATTCGACTGGGCGACCGAAGTTACAACGTGCATGCCCGACTACTACAAGTGGAACCAGTGGTTCTTTCTGCGCATGTACGAGAAGGGGCTGGCGTATCGCAAGAAGAGCAAGGTGAACTGGTGCCGGGAGTGCGCGACGGTGCTGGCAAATGAGCAGGTGATTGACGGGCGCTGCTGGCGGCACGAAGACACGATTGTGGAGCTGCGCGACCTGGTGCAATGGTTCCTGAAGATTACAGCGTATGCGCAGGAACTGCTGGACGGGCTGGATAAGTTGGAAGGCTGGCCGGAGAAAGTGCGCACCATGCAGCGCAACTGGATCGGGCGCAGCGAAGGCACGGAGGTTGATTTCTTTCTGGCGGAAGATGGAATCAGCGTGGAGCGGGTGGACGAATACAGGAAGACTGTTCCAGCCGGTATGCGCATTCGCGTTTTTACGACGCGCGTGGACACGATCTTCGGGGCAACCAGCTTGCAGCTTGCGCCCGAGCATCCGCTTATCACAACGCTCTCTGCCAGCGATGCGGGTTTGCGCGAGCAGGTTGCGAAGCTGCTTGAGGAGCAGAAGAAAGCGCGTGAGGCTGGCGATATCGGCGAGATTGAGAAGCATGGGATTCCGACGGGCAAGTTCGCGATCAATCCTTACAGCGGTGAAATGGTGCCGATCTGGGTGGCGAATTATGTGCTGAGCGATTACGGCACAGGCGCCATCATGAGCGTGCCGGGCCACGATGCGCGCGATTTTGAATTCGCGAAGAAGTATGCGATTCCGATTCGCCGCGTGATTGTGCCGACTGACGCCAATGCGGAAGAGCTGGAGCTGCCATACCTCTCGGAAGATGGTGTGCTGGTGAATTCTGGCGAGTTCAATGGGTTGAGTTGCCACGATGCGCAAAAGAAGCTGCAGGAGCTTGCGGCGCGCAAGAACTTTGGCGAGGCCAAGGTCACGTTTCGCTTGAAGGATTGGGGCGTAAGCCGCCAGCGCTACTGGGGTACGCCGATTCCGATGATTCACTGCGAGCGCGACGGCATTGTGCCGGTGCCCGACGATCAGTTGCCTGTGCTGCTGCCGGAGAAGGTCGAAATCACGCAGCAGGGCGGCTCGCCGCTGGCGCGCGTGCCGGATTTTGTGAACGTTACGTGTCCGAAGTGCAAGGGGCCGGCAAAGCGCGAAACCGACACGATGGATACCTTCGTCGATTCGAGCTGGTATTTCTATCGCTATACGGATGCGAAGAATGCGGAGGCTCCGTTCGATTCAGCGACGGTGCAGTACTGGTTCCCCATCGATCAGTACATCGGGGGCGTGGAGCACGCGATTCTGCACCTGATCTATTCGCGCTTCTGGACGAAGGTGATGCGCGACCTGGGGCTGATCACGAATGACGAGCCGGTCGAGCGCCTGTTCACGCAGGGGATGGTGCTGAAAGACGGCGCCAAAATGTCAAAGAACAAGGGCAACGTGGTTTCGCCTGACGAGATGGTGGCGCGCTTCGGCGCCGATGCTGCACGCATGTACTCCCTGTTTGCTGCACCGCCTGATCGCGATCTTGACTGGCAGGAAGAGGGCGTTGCCGGCGTGACCCGGTTTTTGGGCCGTGTGTGGCGGCTCGTGACGAAGTATGCACCTCTCTGTCGATCGGCCGCGCGAGGTCAGTCCCAAACACAAGACGGAGGAGCCGTCGCGCTGAAGTTATTGCGCAAACTGCACCAGACGACGGCGAAGATTACGCAGGATTTCGAGGGGCGCTGGCACTTCAATACATGCGTTGCGGCGATCATGGAACTGGTGAACGAGATCCAGGCGGCGGATGCGCAACTGGCGGCGGGCGAGGTGCCTGCGCCGGTGATGCATGAACTGCTCGAGACGCTGGTGCTGCTGCTCGCGCCGTTTGCGCCGTATCTTGCGGCGGAGTTGTGGGAAGAGCTTGGCGGGGAAGGCGCGGTGCTCCGGCAGCCTTGGCCGAAGAGCGATCCCGGACTGGCGAAGGAAGATGAGGTCGAGATCCCAGTGCAGATCAACGGAAAGCTGGTGAGCGTGATTCGCGTGCCTGCGGGTTCCGATTCCAAAGTGATGGAAGCGGCCGCTCTCGAAGAGGAGAAGGTAAAGGCTCGGATTGCCGGAAAGACGGTGGTCAAGATTATTGTTGTGCCTGGTCGCGCGGTCAATCTGGTCGTCAAGTGATTTCATTGGTGGTGGAGTGATCACAGGCAGTCGAGCGGAGCAAATCCGAGGCACACAAACGCTGGTCGATAAGATGGGCTGGATGCTGAAGCGCCCCTTGATTGTCGCCGTGGAAGTGGGCTGGCGATGGCTTTTCGGTGTGCCGTTTCTGCTGGTTTGCTGGTTGCGTCTGCGGCACGTCTTCGCGGTGCTCACGCCAGAGGAATCCGGATTAAGCAATATCGATCCCTCGAATCCGTGGCTCGCAGCCGGGGCATTCAGCCGCGCGGTGACGAAATACGATCCGCTGATTGCACACGAACTGCGATGGCTGCTGCCGATCGCAGCAGTGGCATGGATCGTGATCTCGGGATTCGGACGCAGCCTTACGTTCCGGCTCATGCAGCCCGGGTTGCGCTTTCGCCCGCCGTCGATGATGGTGCTCCAGACTGTGTGGCTGATTTTGTTTGGAGGCATCTGCTGGGGCTGGTACCGCTCTGTCGGCTGGGCTGCTGCGGCGCATTTTCCAGCAGACGCCGAGCCGGATCTGGTCGGGTTTTCGATCTGGCTGATCTTTCTTTCGCTGGGGTTCTTCACGCTGTGGGCGCTGGTGGGATGGATCGTTTCGGTGGCACCGGTGCTGATGCTGATGGAATCTCGCTCTCCCATGTCTGCACTCACTGAAGGCATGAAACTCGGCAAGCCTTTCACGTCAGAGTTGTTCGAGATCGGGATGGTGATGGGGATCGTGAACCTGGCGCTGATGGTTGTGGCGATGGTGCTGTCGGCCGCGCCACTGCCCTTCAGCGATCAACTCGGCGGCGACACGCTGCACGTCGTGTGGGCCGGGGCGACGGTGTTTTACCTGATCGCGCACGACTACTTTCAGTTGGTGCGGCTGAAGTGTTTTGTGCGCTTCTGGCAGATCTTCCGCGGCGGCGAAGATGGTTAGCGACATCCGCGCCAGGCGCTTGCATGGTTCTTTCCGACGCGGGAATGACCTCAATTTATTTCGAGCCTGCTGCGGCTTCTTCTTTCAAATAGCCGGCAGCGAGTGTCCCTTTTGCTTTGGCCACGGGCAGCAGTGTCGGGTAGAACTGAACAAAAGTTGTGTCAACCGCGGCATGGGCCGCGTGACAGGTATAGCAGGGAGCGCCGCTGGGAATCAGGGCGCCATTCTTTTCAGGTGAATCGAAGTCAAAAAATGCCCATTTGCCGGGGAAGCGCGCTTCATCCTTGACGTGGACTTCGAATCCCATGATCTCGGTGTCCTGGAAATGGCCGCGCTGGTTGATTGAACCCTTGGTTTTCGCTCCGCGCACTTCGAGGACCAGGACGGTTTTATCCGGCCAGGTCCCGGTGGCCATAAAGCTGCGCCAGGCGGCGGGATTCACAAAGACGTTGTCGAACATGGAGTGATCGGGCATCGCCATCGCTTTGGGCGCATAGCTCATGTCGATGCCGGAGGTCAGATAAATCCATTCGCGATAGTCGCGGGGCGGCAGCAGGTCGCCGTTGGCGGCATATGCGGGGACGCCAGCCGTCGCGGCGTGAGCAATGGCGCCAGGATGCCTGCAGAGAGAAACGACCGTTGCGAGGGACAGAAGACAGACCACGATTGCCGTGAATCGAACTCCAGGGAACACGTTGACCTCCGACGTGAGAACGCGTTTACGCCAGCGGAAATTCCGCAAAGAGTAGGTGTTTGTCGTTCCTGCAATCCTGTGCTAGAAGAGCTTCAGACGAATCACAAAGTATTTCTTCGGGTCCTGACGAATGGCCTGGATAAGTTTTTGAGACTGGTCCATGGTCTGGTCAGTGTGGTCGTAGAGAGAGCGGTTCTGCATCAGCTGGCCGATGGTGCCCTTGCCTTCGTCGATGCTGGTCAGCATGCCATCCAGGCGAGTCACGGTGTCATCCAGTTTTTTGGCGAATTCCGGGTCCTTGGCGAGCTTGCCCAGAGCGCCCTTTCCAGAATTGACGTCGGCGAGAAGCTGGTTGGCATTGGCGACCGTGGAGTTGAGGTTCTTATAAAGCGTGTCGTCCTTCACCAGCTTGCCGGCCGTGCCCTGACCATCCTGAATGCCGCTTGCAATCTGGTCGAGCTTATCGATCACGGAAGTGGCGTGGGTATAGAGCGTGTCGTCATTGACGAGTTTACCCAGGGTTCCGTGCCCATTGCCGATGGCAGCTGTCAACTTGTCGAGGTTGTCGGCAATGCGGTTCAGCTTGTCATAAAAGGCCGGGTCGTTGATGAGCCCGCCGAGGGTGCCGCGCCTTGAATTCAGCGTATCGACCAGCTTGTTTGAGTTGCGCATCAGCCTGGTCACTTCTTCGATCGAGGTCTGGCTGGCGCTGATGACGCCCTGCAGACTGGAAGCTTCGTTTGAGGCGAGTTCGGCATTGTTTGACGGCTGCGGCCCCCTGGCGTGCTGCGATGAGATATCGACATAGCTGTCGCCCAGGACGCCCGCCTGGGCAATCGAGGTCGTCGAGTCAACGTGCAGATCCTGAATAAATTTGCCGCCAACTCGCATGGTGACCTCGACGGGTTTGGGGCTGCGCTCAGGCACGACGCGGATATGGATAATGTTTCCAATTGTGACGCCCTCGAGTGTTACAGGAGCGCCTGATTTCAAACCGCCTGCATTGTCGAAATAGGTGCGAAGGGTGAGCTTGGCAGAGAACAGGCCCCCTTCGGAGGAGGACATGAGGATAATAACGAGCACCAGAACAGCCATGGCCGCCAGGACCAATGCGCCGACTCTCAGCTGGGACCACTGAATCTCTTTGCGGCTTGGCACGCCTACCTCATGAAGATGCTGACCCGACCGGACTGCGTCATCGCCTTGAGAATAGCAGAAAGGGCAGGGGTTACCGAGCAGTTTGGCGTGGTTTCAAGGCAGCGACCCTTGGGATGTGCCGCAGCGCAAACAACGACTTTTAGCGTTTCAATTCTGACATTTAGCCTCAGCCGGCCGATTGGGTGGCCTGGTCGTATTTGCCGACGCGGGGATTTCAGCCCTGGTTTTCCAGGATTACGTTGGCCAGGGAGAGGCTTGACGTATGCGTGATGGAAAGCGCGGCGTGAGCCACGCCCAGTTGCGCGGCAATCTCAGCGGCGCGGCCATGGAAGCGGAGATTGGGGCGACCGCCGGGTTCCCGCACCACTTCAATTTCGAGCCAATTCACGCCCCGGCTTATGCCGGTTCCGAGGGCCTTGGCGGCAGCCTCTTTGGCGGCAAATCGAGCGGCCAGACTTTCGGCGGCGTTGCGTTTGCGCAAACAGTAGGCCTGCTCGGCGGGCGTGAAGACGCGACTCAGAAAGCGCTTTCCGTAGCGCTCAAGCGATTGCTGAATGCGCGCAATTTCAACCAGGTCAGTGCCGCTGCCGACGATCATGCTGTCTATCAACCTAACATCCGGGACCTAACATCCGGGACCCAGGGAACTGTTGAGATGAAAACGCGCAGTTGGACTGGGGGAATCCGAGGCGGCCGACTGACTCGCTACGGCACAGCGTTATCATTCCATCGTCTCCGCCGATAAAGCGGATATGAGACAGGCACAAGGATTCGGCGATCCGTTACCGACAGGCGCGATTCCGTGGGCATTGCAGATGAGGGCAATCTCGCGGCAGGAGCCGGTCCGGATGGTCAAATCTCTGACCGGCGCGATTCTCGCATGCGGCGGCTGGGTCCTGAGCCGGAGCGCGAGCGAAACGGGCCAGATCGAAATCCTGTTTGAATTTGAGCGGCGCTCGTGTCTTGAAATCTACAGCATTCTGATTGCCGCGGGACTGGAGCTCAGCCAGAGTGCCCACATCCGCTTTACCGAGCTCTGCCAATGCACACGGATGGTGCGGAAGGATTGTCAGGGAGAAATTGTCAGCATCGATCTGGAGGTGCAGACGTCGCCGCAATCTGCAGCGAGGGACGGCTGTCTAGTGTCGCCGCAGTAAGGCTTTTAGCCGGCTTCGACCAATCCGTAGCGGCGCTGCCATGCTTCTTTGAGGCGAACTTTGATGCGTTCCTGATCAACTTTGGGGTATGCGTCAGGAGTTGCGACGAAGTGCGCGGCTTCGCGCTTGGCGAGTTCCAGGAGGGCTCGGTCGCGGACGAGGTTGGCGACGCGAAAATCGGGCAAACCGGCCTGGCGGGTGCCAAAAGATTCGCCGGGGCCGCGCATGGACAGGTCGAGTTCCGCCAGCTCGAAGCCGTCCTGCGTGCGGACCATTGCGCTGAGGCGTTCTTCCCCTTGCTCGGAGACGCGGGAACCGGTGATGAGGATGCAATAGCTTTTGGCCGCGCCGCGGCCAACGCGGCCGCGCAACTGATGTAACTGCGCGAGGCCGAAGCGCTCGGCGTGCTCGACCACCATGACGGTGGCGTTGGGAACGTCTACTCCAACTTCAACGACCGTGGTGGCGACGAGGACATCGATTTCACCGTGCTGAAAGCGGCGCATGATGATCTCTTTTTCATCGGCATCAAGGCGGCCGTGGAGCAAGCCGACGCGCAGCCCGGCAAGCGGCCCGGTGCGAAGCTTTTCGTGCATGGCCACGGCAGACTTGAGCTCCGCCCCTTTACTTTTTGGAGTGGGTTTCTGGCTGGAGACGCCCGAGAAGAGGTCAGCGGTTTTGCCCCTGCGTATCTTCTTCGCCGGTTGAATTGCGGGCTCTGAGATCGTTGCCGTCGATTCGTCGTGAGAGAAGTCGAGTTCGGGCTGATCGTCGCTGCTGCCTTCAATGACGGGGTAGACGATGTATGCCTGGCGCTTTTGCGCGACCTGCTTGCGCACGAAGTCCCACACATCGTCGGCGCGTTCTTCAGGCACGCGCCGCGTGACGATGGGCGTGCGGCCGGGCGGCAATTCGTCGAGGACGCTGACGTCGAGATCGCCATAGAGGGAAAGGGCGAGCGTCCGCGGAATCGGCGTTGCGGTCATGACAAGCACGTCGGGTTCAGGCTGATTCGGCTTCTTCATCAGTTTGAAGCGCTGGAGCACGCCGAAGCGGTGCTGTTCATCGACGACCACCAGGCCCAGGCGATCGAATTCGACTTTTTCTTCGATCAGGGCGTGGGTGCCGATGACCAACTGCGCTTCGCCTCGATTGATGAGGCCGCGGTTAGTGCGCTTTCGGTCGTCATCGAGCGAGCCGGTGAGCAGGACGATCCGATAGCGGCGCGAGGAGCGCTCGAGCAGCTTGCGGGCGGCGAGGAAATGCTGCGTGGCGAGAATTTCGGTAGGCGCCATGAGCGCTGCCTGATAGCCGTTTTCGATGGCCACCAGCATGGCCTGGAGGGCGACGATGGTCTTACCCGATCCGACATCGCCTTGCAGCAGCCGCCGCATGGGACTGGGCGCACGCATGTCGGCAACGATCTCGCCGAGGGATCGCTTTTGTGCGGCGGTAGGATGAAACGGCAGGACTTCGCGGATGGCATTGCGGACCTTATCGCTGGTCTCGAAGGCGATTCCTGCGCGTTCGCGCATGCGGCGGCGCTTCAGTTCGAGGCCCAGCTCGAGGAAGAAAAGTTCTTCGAAGATGAGGCGGCGATGTGCCGGCGTGGCCCAGGATTGCAGTTGTGTGAGCGATGTGCCTTCGGGTGGAAAGTGCACTTCGCGGAGCGAGGCTTCGCGGTCCGGCATGTCGAGGCGCGCAAGCATTGCTCCCGGCAGGCACTCCGGCACATTGCCGCGCATGTTTTCAAGCAGATTGAAGATCACCTTACGTTGCCAGCGGGAAGCAAGTCGCGCGCCACCGAGTGACTCGTATACGGGCGTGATGCGGCCGACTTCGAGCAGTTGCGTTTCAGCGTCGTCGCTCGAGTCGGGCAGGATCTCGAATTGCGGCTGCATCATCTTGAAGTTGCTGGATGAGCGAGAAGGCTCGACCTTGCCGTAAAGTGCGACGGTCTGTCCGGCGCGGAATTTGCCGTCGAGCCAGGTGGCATGGAACCAGATGCACTTGAGCACGTGGCGGCCCTGGCCTACGGTCAACTCGAAGAGCGGCATGCGGCGCGTGCGCAGCAACGCAGCGCCGCGCACTTCGGCGATTACGCTGGCGGTTTCGCCGGGCTTGAGCTCGTCGAGGCTGCGGGGGTTCCGGCGGTCTTCGTAGCGAAAAGGGAGGTGATAGAGCAGATCCTCGGCGGTGCGGATGCCTTTCTCAGCCAGCATCTTTGAGAGCTGCGGACCGACACCGCGCACAAACTGGATTTCACTATCGAGGCCGGGCACATTCTGGATGCTAACGCATTCCGGGGCAGACCATCCCATGTCGGCATCCCGCGTCGGGAGGCAACGAGCCTGGAGGTTCCAGGAAGGTGTTGCGCTCTGGGCGGCTACATCGGATAATCCTCGGCAAACCTCATACGATGGACGCGAGACAGGAGAAGCCAATGCCCACCATTTCCGCAATCATGTCGGAATTAAGAAAGAAAGGTAAAGAACAGACACGCAAGATTTATGCGCGTCATGGGATGGATCCGGAACGCCTGTATGGCGTCAGTGTTGCCGATATGAAGGTGATCGCAAAGACCATCAGCGGAGATCAGGCTTTGGCGTGCGAGCTGTACGAAACCGGAATCATGGACGCGATGTACCTCGCTGGCATGGTGGCCGATGGATCCAGACTGAGCAAAGCCCAACTGAATAGATGGGCGAAAAGCGCGGTCGGTCTGCAGATGATCTCGGAGTACACGGTGCCGTGGCTTGCGGTCGAAAATGCGTCGGCGCACGAGCTGGCGCTGGGGTGGATGAAAGCGAAAGACGATGCCGTTGCGGCATGCGGCTGGTGCACGTACGCGGGACTTTTGTCGATGAAAGCCGACGAAGATTTAGATCTCAAGGAGATTGAAGCGCTGCTTGGCAGGGTCCCGAAAGAAATAGGCTCTGTGCCCAACCGTGTGAAGTACACGATGAACTATTTCGTGATCGCCGTGGGAAGCTACGTCAAACCTCTGTTGTCGCAGGCCAAGGCGATTGCGAAACAGCTTGGCACAGTTAAGGTCGATATGGGCGAGACAGAGTGCAAAGTGCCGGTAGCAACAGCGTATATCGAGAAGATCGAAAAGATGGGGCGGGTGGGAAAGAAGCGCAAGACGCTGCGCTGCTGATGGCTTGGGCTGAATGCGCTCTAGAACTCGGAAATTGCGTGCCGCGCTGTGCGCACTTCTGCTGCGAGCACTCGCAGCACTCTGAGTGCAAGCGACGGATCGGCGAGCATGAGGCTGTTGAAGTCCTCTTTGGTCACGAAGCCGAGTTCCGCATCCTTTTCGGCATTGGCTGTCAGGGTGTACGGTTCATTTGCAACAAGAGCCGGCAAACCCAGCAGCGAGCCGGCGTGAAGGCCGATCGACAGCAGGCTTCCACCGGTGGGCGATTGCATGGTGAGGCGCGCAGCACCTTTGCGGAGAATGAAGAGGCCGGCCGGAGCGCCTCCTTGCGTGAAAAGGCAGCGCGGTTCCGTGCACACCACGGTCGAGGAGCGCCTTTCGAGAGCTTCGATCAGTTCCTTTTCGGCAACGAACGAAGAAGAATCAAAATTCACTGAGGCGCTCCAGAATGTGTGCGTAGCCATGTCGATCTCAAACCTGTTCAGTGAATGATTCCATGGATTGAGGCGCCCACCTGTGATGCTAGTCACATGCGGGTGGTTAAATCGGTTTTCGAACCTCGATCGGAAGATCGCCGTCACGAATATCAGCTTCAATATTCGGCCGTATCATCATGCGATGATGAGGGTTATCGATACTGATGATCCTCGGAGTTACAGAGGCGGCAAGGTATTCAACAGGTTCGATGGAGTTGTGCGCCGCATTTATTTTCATTGGCTCAAGGAGATGAACTTCACCTTTTTGCTGGCTCAACAGAATTCATGGCCATTGAACCCGCGGGAGTTCCCGGCGTCCGGGCGAACATGACGTAAATGTCTTTCCCAGTCGTTTCCCGTTCAACCTGGGTCCAACCCGGCGTGTGCTTCAACAGGTAGGCGACTGGCATGGTGTCGGTCACAAAAACGTGGTCGATCTTGTATTGATCGAGGAGTTCAAGCGGACGTACCAGGTACATCACCTGAAGGTAGGCAGCCAGAACGCCGCGATGCTCAAAGATGTCGAATCGCGAATCAATAAAGTCCGGCTTGGACTCGAAGGTCATCATGCCGCCGACAAAGTCGGAGTTGAAGGTGCGCCACGAGGGTTGAATCGACGCCAGCGTCTGCATCGGGAAGAAGGTGCCCAGCTTGGCGTCCAGTTTCTTTTCGCTGGGGAAGATGAAAATGAAAACGAGTGCGGCAGCGGTGGCCATGACGGCGTTTGCCGCAGGAATAGTCTTTTCATCCGACCCTAGATTGAAAGCCCGGCGAAGATCGACCGCGAGAAAGGGCGTGGTGAGCACTGCGGCCATGAAGAGGAAGCGCATGTGGACCAACGCCGCGTACCAGGCGAAGAACACGAAAGCCAATTCGTAGACCCGCCATTTGCGGCCCTGGATCGCGTTGCAAACCACCATAAGACACATGGCTGCGAATGCTGCTGCTCCGGCGATAGTGGTGAGGTCCAGGGGCTTCCATTCCATCACGTTGGCGATGTTCAATTTCTGGTTGAACATCATGTCGATGGGGTTCCAAACCAGGCGCCACCCATAGGGATTGATGAACAGTGCACCGATGGAAAGACCGAGAACGGCGAGAAAGCGATTCCGTTCGGCATGCGTGAAGGCTACCTGCTCGATCATGCCCTTCCTCACTCCGAATGCCCCGCAGAGGACGTACAGGAAAAGGAGAGCAAGGCCAATGAGCCAGCTGCCGTGCAGATTGACCCAGATGCAGAAGAGCGGCGGCAGCAGCCAGAGAGCGCGCGTCTTTCCGCGTTCTGCGGCTTCAAGGATCGCAAGCTCGGCGGACATGGCGATGTAGGCCATGGCGATGGTGCGGGGGCCGGAGTTTACAGAGATGAGGACGAACGCCATTAGCGCTGCCCACCATGCTGCGCCGGCGTGACCTGATCGGCGGCAGCCACGCCAGTACATGAAGACAAGGTTGGCGCAGGTCACCAGCCATTCAAAGAGATAGATGCCGCGCAGGTGGAGAGCCTGGTAGCTGAACCAGTAGGGAAGTTCGGCGAGCCATTCCGGATTCACCCACGGCTGTCCGCCGACGGTAAAGGAGTTGGTCTCGGTAGTCATGAAATGATGCGTCGACGTAAGCTGACGGGCATCCGCCAGATGCCACCAGATGTCGGGGTCGCGCACGGATTCGAGAGCGGGATTGAGCGAATTGGTGAAGATGACTGGAAGCACCATGAGGACAGCGATGTTCATCAAGTGCCGGTTGAAGATGCGGTTGAAGATGCGCAGCATCGGGTTGGCTGGCGTAACCGGCGCGTCCTCGTCGTGCGCGGGGCTCTCAATGGCGGAGGTGGAGTCCATTGTTCTACGTTACCTGCCGGGCGATGAGACGGGAAAGTGCAACTGCGGGGAAAGTACACACGGTGGTACTGTCGGACCCGTCCGATCTCGATCACTCTTTCTGAATGGAGGTGTGTGGAACCGTGTGAAAGGGTTCACCCGCAGGGATGAATTGAATGGGCATTCCCGGAAAGACGGACCGCAGCCAGCGAGCGCACTCGTCCATGCCGGCTTCTTCTGAGACTTCGTGGCCGAGCAGGATGAGGGCCTTGATTCGGCCTTCAGCGACGGCGTCGACGACGTACGGAACGGTCTCCCACTCGCGCGACTCGCCGGCGACGAGAAGCTGGACGTCATCCTTCTCCAGCACCTTGATTTGCTCATCGGATCCTGATGCGCCCGGCATCAGCGCGATCCGCGTGACCGTCATCGCAGGGTCTCCTACGATGCGGATGGCGCGAGCACCGGTACTCTTCTGAAGCGAGGCGGCAATCTGCCCGACCGTCGTGGAGGGAATCGTGAAGAGGTCGGGATTCGCAGTGTTCTGGTATTTCTTCCATCCGAACTGGTTGACCATGCCGACGAGGATTCCGTCGGGCTGGCGCATGTGCCACGTGTCGTGGAACCGGTAAACGACGAGGCGGTGTTCGCGAATGTAGGCGAGCTTTTGCTGGTACACGGGATCAGTGGCGAACTGCGACTGCTGGTCGAGATGGTTATAGAAGGTGGGCTCGTGCGTGATGATGAGGTTCTTGCCGTTGGCCACGGTTTTTTCGAGTACAGGATATGTATCCATGAACGTGGTGACGATGCCGGTGACCACGGTGCTTGGGTCGCCGGCCTTGAGCGTGTCAACGGTATCGGCCGGCGGCGTTGCCCCGGTTGCTGCGATGACGCGCTGCATCACTTCGGCCGCAGTGAGGCCCTTGGCGGGGGTTTGCGACCCGAGGCAGGCGGGCAGAAGAAACATCAGCGAAACCACAAACGGAGTGTGAAGTTTTCCGATTCGGGTCACAACGCCTCCAAGGAATTTCGTTCGGAGGAAGTCTACATGGCCTGCGCGCGAGGGGCTGTGATCAAGGCCTCGGATATGCGGCGATCGCTGCCAGAACTTCATCGAGCGCGGATTGCCAGGGAGCAAGGCGCATGTTGAAGGTGCGCTGCAGCTTGTCGTTAGAGAGCACCGAATTGTGGGGGCGCTTTGCGAGGGTGGGATAGTCACTGGTCGCGATCGGATTGACTTTGGGAGTCTTGTCGCCAAGAAGCTTGTGTGCGCGCTTGAAGATAGCGCGGGCGAAGCCGCACCACGACACGCTGCCGGAGCAGGTCATGTGGTAAACGCCGGACAAGGTGCGATCGGCACCAAATTTCTTTTCAAGTATCCCTGTGGCGATGGCATGAGTTGCCCGTGCCAATTCCCCGGCTGTTGTGGGAGCGCCCACCTGATCGTCGACTACATTCAGGGAGTCGCGTTCGCGGCCGAGGCGCAGCATGGTGAGGACGAAGTTCTTTCCTTCAGGCGCATAGACCCAACTGGTGCGGAAGATCAGATGCCGCCCGCCTACATTGCGAATCGCTTCTTCGCCCGCGAGCTTGCTGGCGCCATAAACGCTGAGCGGATCGGTCGCGTCGTCTTCCACCCACGGCCCTTTCTTGGAACCGTTAAAGACGTAATCGGTGGAGTAGTGGATGAGGAGGGCGCTGGCGCGCTGCGCTTCTTCCGCGAGGATGCCGGGAGCGCGGCCATTGATAGCGAAGGAGAGATCACGCTCGCTTTCGGCGTGATCGACCGCGGTATAAGCGCCGGCATTGACGATGATATCGGGAGCAACTGCGCGCACTTTTTTGCGGATCTGGTCGGCGTTGGCGAGATCGAGAGAGGCGCGGTTGCAACCGATCACTTCAGCTGATCCGGCAAAGCTGGTGAGCAGCGCCCGCCCTACCTGGCCGTCGGCACCGGTGATGAGAACGCGTGGCCAGATGCTCACGCGAATACCTCCGCGGTTTCGAGCGTTGCCCCATTCGCGTCCTTCTCTGACACGATCGCTTCCTCCGGCACAACCGGCCAGGCGATCGCGAGTTCCGGATCGTTCCACACAATGGTGCGCTCGCCTTGGGGGTTGTAAGAATCGGTGACCTTATAGGCAAACCCGGCAACGTCGCTGAGCACCAGGAACGCATGCCCAAAGCCCTCGGGGATCCAGAGCATGCGGCCGTTTTCGCCGGTCAATTCGACGGCGACATGATCGCCAAAACAGGGCGAATGGCGGCGCAGATCGACGGCAACATCGAGCACGGCGCCGTGCGTGGTGCGGACCAGCTTCCCCTGTGGGTTGATGGTCTGGTAGTGAATCCCGCGGATGACATTTTTCTTCGAGACGGAAAAATTGTCCTGCACCCAGGTGCATGGCAGGCCTGTCGACTCGAATGCCTTGTGATTCCAGGTTTCCCAGAAGGTGCCGCGATTGTCGCTGTGAATCCTCGGCATAATCAGCAGCACGCCAGGGAGGGAGGTTTCTTCAATCTTCATAACTCGCTGATTCCTGCGGGAATTTGCCGCTCGTTGCGCAGCGCGAGGAGGTACTGTCCGTATCCGCTTTTTGCTACGGGCTTGGCAAGCTCTTCGAGTTGGTCGGCATTGATGTAACCGAAGTGATAGGCAATCTCTTCCGGGCAGGCGATCATGAGCCCCTGCCTCCGTTCGATGGTTTGAATGTAGAGGCCGGCCTCGAAGAGCGAATCGTGCGTGCCGGTGTCGAGCCACGCCATGCCGCGGCTCATCACCTGCACCTTGAGCTTGCCGGCTTCGAGATAGATGCGGTTGAGGTCGGTGATTTCGAGTTCGCCGCGCGCCGAGGGCTTGAGGCCGGTGGCGAGTTTCGCAACGTCGTTGTCGTAGAAATACAGTCCCGTTACTGCGTAGCGCGACTTCGGCTGTTTGGGCTTCTCTTCAATGCTAATGGCCTTGCCCGCGTCATCGAATTCAACAACGCCGTAACGCTCGGGATCGTGCACCGGATATGCGAAGACCAGTGCGCCGGTTTTCAACTGCGCTGCACGCTGAAGGTCGCGCGAGAACGATTGTCCGTAGAAGATGTTGTCGCCGAGGATGAGCGAACACGTATCGTTGCCGATGAATTCGCGTCCGATGGTGAAGGCCTGGGCGAGGCCGTCGGGGCTGGGCTGCACAGCGTAGCTAAGGTTGATGCCCCAGCGCTTGCCGTCGCCGAGCAGATCAGCGAAGCGATGGGTATCCTCGGGCGTGGAAATGATCAAGATGTCGCGCAGGCCGGCGAGCATCAATGTGCTCAGCGGGTAGTAGATCATCGGCTTGTCGTAAACAGGCAAGAGTTGCTTTGAAACTACGTGCGTAACCGGATAGAGACGTGTTCCCGAGCCGCCGGCAAGAATGATCCCCTTCATTGCGCAATCCTCTCCTCGTAGTTCTGCTTGATCCACGTGAGATAGGCGCCGCTGCGCACATTCTCGATCCAGGATGCGTGATGGAGATACCACTCGACGGTGTTGCGCAGACCGTGCTCGAAATCAACAGAGGGCGTCCAACCGAGTTCGCGCTCGATTTTGCGCGCATCGATCGCATAGCGGCGATCGTGACCGGGCCGGTCTGCGACAAACTTGATGAGACTGCGGCGCGGACCGAGGTTTGCGTTGGGGCGCAGCTCGTCGACAAGGTCGCAGATCGTATTCACGACGTGCAGATTGTTGCGTTCGCTGTTGCCGCCCACGTTATAGGTTTCGCCCGGCTTGCCGCGCGCGAGCACGGCGCGGATAGCAGAGCAGTGATCGTCAACGAAGAGCCAGTCGCGTACGTTCTGCCCATCGCCGTAAACCGGCAGCGCCTTGCCTTCGAGTGCGTTCATGATCATGAGCGGGATGAGCTTTTCGGGAAACTGGAAAGGGCCATAGTTGTTGGAGCAGTTGGTGGTGAGCACGGGAAGCTTGAACGTATGGAAGTAGGCGCGTGCGAGGTGATCGGAAGCTGCCTTGGAAGCCGCATAGGGGCTGTTGGGTGCATACGGAGTCGTCTCGGAAAACGCTGGAGCCTCAGGGGAAAGCGTTCCGTAAACTTCGTCGGTGGAAACATGCAGAAAGCGGAAATCCGCTTTTGCCGCATCGTCGAGTGCAGTCCAGTAGCGGCGCGCCTGTTCGAGCAGCGTGTAGGTACCTTGCACGTTGGTGTGGATGAAGGCGCCGGGGTCGACGATGGAACGATCGACATGGCTTTCAGCAGCAAAGTGTACGATGGCGCGTGGTCGATGCCTATTGAGCGCGGCAGCAACCGCCTCGGCATCGCAGATGTCGGCGCGCACCAGTTGGTAGCGCTTGTCGTCTTCGAGCGCTGCGAGATTTTCGAGGTTGCCGGCGTAGGTCAGCAGATCGAGATTCACGACCGGCGTGCCCACCGTCTCGATCCAGCGCAGCACAAAATTTGAACCAATGAATCCGGCGCCGCCTGTCACGAGAATCGTGTTTTGAGTGTCAGTCATCAACGAAGCGTTCCTTTAGTGTGAGGGAGTGAGCGGACGGCCTATCGGGCTTTGGCAGACATGACCGGCCGTTCCATGTTTGGGCCCGTGCCACTACACCGCGTAAGTCTATCGTATTTCGTAGGATAGGTTTTTTTCGAGATTCCAGCAAAACTACGTTGTGAAAAGGCGCTTCCAGCGGTTATTCCTGCATAGAGTTGGATGCACCTAGGCGAGGAACATACAGTCGCCATAGCTGAAAAATCGGTAGCGACTTTCCACAGCGTGGCGATAGGCGGCCAGCACGTTCTCCCTGCCTGCAAACGCGCTCACCAGCATCAGCAGGCTTGACTGCGGGAGATGGAAGTTCGTCAATAAAGCACCGGCCAATTGAAATTCGAAGCCTGGCGCAATGAAGATATTCGTCTCCGCGGAGTGAGCGGCGAGTAACGCCGATCCGGCTCGACGGGCTGCAGCCTCCAGGGTGCGCACTACGGTTGTGCCGACCGCGACGATGCGGCGCTGTTCGCGCCGTGCACGATTCACGGCCTCGGCCGTCTCGGCGGAGATGCTGTAACGCTCGCGATGGAGGCGGACATCGTCGACGCGTTCGACGCGCAACGGCGCAAATGTGCCGAGGCCGACGTGCAGCGTCACGCGGGCAATCTCAACTCCATCCGCGGCGATGCGTTCGAGCATCTGCGGCGTAAAGTGCAGCCCGGCCGTGGGCGCGGCAACGGAGCCGCGCTCGCGCGAAAAAACGGTCTGGTAGCGGTCGTGATCGGTCGACTGGTCTTCGCGATGGATGTAGGGCGGCAGGGGGACGTGCCCGATGCGGTCGAGGATTAAGAAGAAGTCCTGGACGGGGGCAAATTCGATCAGGCGGTCGCCGAATTCTCCCCGCTCCAGCACTTCGGCTTCGAGCGCAATCTGGCCGTCCGGGTCGGGAAAGACGAGGCGCTCGCCGATGGCGATCTTGCGGCCGGGGCGCACCAGTGCGTGCCACCGGTTGTCGCCCATGGGTTCGGTGAGCATCACTTCGATGCGGCCGGTGGGCTTCTCCTTTTCGCGGCGCAGGGTTCGCCGTGCATAGAGTCGCGCTGGGATCACGTGGCTGTCGTTGAGTACGAGAAGATCGCCTTCGCGCAACAGGGAAGGGAAGTCGCTGAAGTGGCTGTCGTGCAGCTGGCCGCTGATGCGGTCCATTGTCAACATCCGGCTCTGGCCGCGTTCGGCAGGCGGTTGCTGGGCAATCAATTCTTCGGGAAGCACAAAATCGAAATCGGAGACGCGCAGATCCGTCATGATGCATTCTGCCCCAGGTGCGCGAGCGCCCGCAGCCGTGCGCGCTCGATGGCGGCGTTCAGTTCCCGGCGCATGACTTGAAATTGCGCGGCAGGAAGATTGGCGGGCACGCGGGTCCACTGGGCCCAGCTCACGACGATGCGCGTGAACGGCTTGGGAATGAGAAATCGATCCCACGAATTCAGAGTCCAGGCATGTTCGGGCTGCAGGTGGAATGCGCCGATCGGTGCGCCAGTGGCTTGCGCCAGTTTGATCGGTCCGAGTTTGGTTTCATAGATCGGCCCGCGCGGACCATCGGCTGTAAAAATCGCCGTGCGCCCCGCTTCGATCACGCTCTTCAGGCCCAGCAACCCCTCGCGCGCGCCTCGCGAACTTGATCCACGCACCGCGTCGAAGCCAAACAGCCGAAGAACCCGCGTAATCAGCTCGCCGTCAAAGCTGCGGCTGATGAGAATCACGGCTCGGGAGTGGCGGAAATACATGGTGCAAGGCAGAACGCATTGATGCCAGAAGCAGTAAATTTCCGGCCCTGCCTTCTGGCCGAAGACGACCGGGGTTACGCCCTCTTCCGCGATTACTTCGAAGCGCCAGGTCAGACCCACGAGCCACAGGACCGCCCAAACGATCCGCGGAACAACCGCCAGCACAATCCGCTGGCCCACGGTGAATTTGGTCCTGTCCTGATGGCTCATTGCCCTGATTCTACGCGCCCTACGTTCTACTTCGCGGCCATAAGCCTGAGCACTGGAGTATGCTCAAAACCCGGCTATCAGGACAGTGTGGAAAATTAAGCTACAGGTTGCGAGCCCTCTGGAGGATTTCACGCAACCTGTAGGATAGCCGCCCCTTACTTCTGGCCCGGCAGCTAACGTCGAGACAGTGCTAACTAAAGTCCAATGCGAAGACCAAATCCGCAATCGGCAGCCATTACCTAAGTCATGGCCATCATAGAGTTCTGGGCCGCAGATTCAATCACACGAAGGGGTTAGTGGCAAAAACGAATGGGGTGAGAGCTTTCCCCAGACGGTGACTATTGCGCTCGAGAATTACTTCGACGTGAGGAAAATGGACACTCGTCAAGCGGAGGGAAATGTGCCAGCCGTACTGGTCGACCCGCGCGCAAATTGAGCAGGAGGAATTCTCAGCTATAGCGCAGCCAGCGGACCAGCTCGGGCAGCGTGGCGCGCTTGCCATACATCAGGATGCCGACGCGGTAGAGCTTTGCCGATATCCATAGAACCACCCAGATGCTGACAAGCAGAAGCCCGATGGAGACCGCGAATTGCCACATCGGCGGAACCTGCGAAGCCATGCGCAGGAACATGATGATCGGCGCGGTTGGCGGGAAAAGCGAGCCGGCAATCGCCCATACCGAATTCGAGTCATTCATGACCACCACGATCAATGAGAAGCTTAGCCAGGTGGGCGCCGCTGCCAGGGGCATGTACATCTGGAGTTCCTGTTCCGTTTCGCAGGAAGCGGCGAGGCCCGCAAAGAGCGAACTGTAGAGCAGGTAACCCAGCACGAAATAAACGGGAAACAGGATCGCTTCGAAGGCGGAGACGTGCACCGCGTAGTCGCCGGAAAGTACGGTGGCGGCAATGGGGGTACCGAGAAGGATTGCGCCCGCAACCAGCCAGATCCCGACCTGCGTGAGTCCGACGGCACCCACACCTATCAGCTTTCCTGCGAGCATGTCAGTAGGCTTGGCGATCGCAAGCATGACTTCAAAGATGCGCGACGTCTTTTCCTGGATAATGGACCGGGCGACATTCATGCCGTAAATCATGGTCGTCATCGACAGCAAGATCGCCATGACGTAGCCCTTCCAAAAAGAAGCGGCGGCATTGCTTTTGACTACGCTGCCGTCTTTCTTCACCTGGTAGGTCTCAAGATGCACCCCATCCACAAGTTTGTCGGCGGCATCGTGTGGGGTTCCCGCTGAAGTGAGCCGGGCATCGAGAATGGCATGATTGACCGCGTCGTGAAGGCGTCCGCCGGTGATGAAATCGCCGGAAGAGGAGGATGTATAGGTCGCGGTAGGCGTCTGTCCCGCAGGCGTCTCGACCCAAAGAAAGCCGTCGATCGTCTTGGCGTGGACTTCGCTGACAAGTGCGTCGTGTTCGGCAGCGGAAGCCGGCGCCACGATATCAACCCGGGTTTTTGCGTCCTTGTCGCCCAGCAATTGAGACTTGATTTCGTTTGCGAGGACCGGGTCGTTCGAAGCGACCGCAAGATGCCTTCCTGATCCAAGGCCGAGATTGGAGAGGTAACCGATTCCGATGAGCACGGCAAAAATCGCAGGCACGCCGAATGTGGTCATTTTGAAGGCGCGCCCACGCACTTGTTCCAGGTACTCGCGTCTCGCAACCAGCCAGATGTTACGCATCGACCTTGCCTCCAACTGTCTGAATGAAAATTTCTTCGAGCGAAGGCTCGACCATTTCAAAGCGGTAGATCCGCGCGTTTGCCGAGGCTTCGCGCAACAGCTTTTGGGCGTCGCCATGCTCCCTGAGGCGGATCTCGGCGTGTCCTGAGAAGTTTTTGGCTTCGGCGATCTCCGTGCTTTTGAGAAAGTCGGCACTTCCCTCAAACTCTACGATGATGTGATTGCGCTCGTAGCGCGATTTGATCTCGCGCACACGGCCGGAAAGTACGGACTCGCCTTTGTTGATAAGGCAGATGGAGTCGCAGAGCTTTTCTACCTGATCCATCCGGTGGGTCGAGAAGATGATCGCTTTGCCCTCGTCCTTCAATTGCAGAAGGGTCTGTTCCAGCAATTTCGCATTGACGGGATCGAGGCCGCTGAAGGGTTCGTCCATCACGATCAGGCCGGGATCGTGGAGCAGGGAACCGATGAATTGGATCTTCTGCTGCATTCCTTTGGATAGCTCCTCGGTCTTCTTGGGGAGTGCCTCGTCAATGTCGAGGCGTTTTGCCCAGTCGGTTGCGCGCTTGCGTGCTTCGGCAGCGGCAAGCCCATGCAACTCGCCGAAGAAGACAAGCTGCTCGATGACCTTCATTTTCTTGTAGAGGCCGCGTTCTTCGGGCAGGTAGCCGACGCGCTCCAGGCTCGCACGCTCAAATGGCTTGCCAAATAGGCTAATCGTTCCTGAGTCGGGCATGGTGATGCCCATCATCATGCGGATGGAACTGGTTTTGCCGGCGCCGTTCGGTCCCAGGAGCCCGAACATCTGTCCCGCATCGATGGAGAGGCTCAGATTGCGCACCGCAACCTTGCTCTCGTAGGCCTTGGTGACTCCTGCGAGTTCGACGACTGGCATTCCTACTCCTGGAGTTTGGGTTTCGCGGGACCCCGGGGCGGGTCCCCCTGAAGTGTACCGAACGTAGCTTTGCCACGACTTCATTGCTTTACGGATTGCAGGAGACGTTGGTTCAACGGAACGGGTCCTAGTTGTGCTTGTTGTATTCCGGGGGACCGGCTATCACGAGTGCATCTTTGTCTCTGTATACGTACCAGCAGCACCAATCGGTCTCATGGTTTGGCTGGTCAAGGGGAGAAATCAGGTCGCGGTAGATTACACGGCCATAGATAAAGACCTTTTCCTCCCATTTTTCAACGCGTTTGAACTGGTCATCGGAGGCGCAATAGGATCGAACGTCTGCGCGGCGGAAGGGGCGGATACCCGCGGACTCTCCGGGGAGCAGGATGATGGGTTCAAACGGGGTGGCCGATTTTCCGCTGTCGTAGTCAGGAGTGGAAGGCAGTTTTGTCTCATCGGTCGCGATCTTGACGCAGTCGGCCTTGGCCAGGATGCGAGCCGGCGTGCGGCCGCGATTCGTAGCCATGACCTTGAAACCGTGTTCGACCGTGAGAAAAGGTTCGATGGTGATGACGATCCAGGGCCGACCGGAGTCGACGATTGCCTGGGAGCTCTCGAGTGCGGCATTTGCACATTGCAGCGCTGCCTGCGCCGCGGCCACCCCGAATTCGGTCTGCCGCTGAATGTTCTGAAGGATCTTGAAAGCCAGAACAACGCCGATGTAGCCCAGAATCACCAGTACAAGCAGCGCTCCCCAGAGCACCTTATCGTGCCAGGTCCAGGCGGAAGGCTGCGTTGTCGGAGAAGTAACGACAATCTGGGGAGGGGCGCCGGACGTAGGTTGGTCGGGGTCCGGGGCGCTGGGCGTGGATTGGGTGAGTCCCGCGGAGGCGGGCTTGGAGGGGCCTCCGGTACTGGCTCTTGGTGCAGCCTGCGCCGGTTTCGGCGTGGCAGTGACTGGCCGTGGTGCTGAATCGGAATCAGACTGGGCGTGACTGAAAGCAGGCGACAGTCCGCACGCCAGGATCAGAAAAAGAAAAGCGAGTCGCCTGAACATTAGAAGAAGAATACAACGGTCCAGGGAGAAACTGCCGGTTACCGTTGAGTTCGAATGCAGATAGCAAACAGGAAGCCGACGAAGTGCCGCCGGTCGATCGATCCCAATTGGTCCCCGCTGGAGCGGTCAAAGCGGGCCAATCGTTGCCCGGAGAGAGTAGTCGAATGATCTCAGCCTGCCCGGTTGCAGGGGTTCCGGCTCACAGGGAACGAACGCCGGGAAATGAAAGAATGGGACCAACCTGTTTTCTTGCCTTGCACATAACCGCAAGTAGGCATTACTCCGGTGTATACCCGTTATTGCACAGGGGTACTCCCGATGTGCACTTCCGTGTACACTTGCCTCGATACCCCCAACGTAACGCATTGAATTCAGCGAGAGTTGACATGCGCGAAAATGGGGGCAGAATTGCTCTATCGGAAAGCCATCTCAGCGGGAAGCGGAGAAGGAGGAAGTTTGCAGCATTTGCAGCACCCGTATGCCTGGTGGCCGACCCTGGCCGTGGTTGTTGTGGCGACCGTTACTGACATTCGCAGCCGGCGGATTCCAAACTGGCTGGTATTTCCGTTTTTGTTAGGCGGGCTGGTGGTATCGACATGGGTCGCAGGGTGGCATGGCCTGGGACAGAGTCTTGGGGGGATGCTGCTCGGGGGCCTGATTTACGGATTACTGGCGATGATGGGCGGCATGGGGATGGGCGATGTAAAGCTTTGCGCCGCAATCGGAGCCTGGATTTGGTGGAAGCAACTGGTTTTCGCATTGGTATTCATCGCAGTAGCCGGCGGAATCATGGCCCTTGGATGGGCGCTCGTCGGGGGCTTCATGGGAGAAATGTTTACAGGGGCGGGGGATTTGCTTTTCGGTTGGAAGAAGCGCGGTTTGCATGCGCCTGAAGACTTGAAGCTCTCCAATCCAAAGGCACGGAAGATGCCTTATGCTCCGGCGATTGCTATTGGTACTCTTCTTTCCTTCTTTTCTCATTGAGAGCGAGTTTGAAAAACGACTAGAGTATGCTGACAACGCTCCGAATCCGATCGATGTGCAACTCTGGCGCAAGAACTTGGGAGTTTTGATTCTGTGACTGACAACACGCACGACTCCGATCCCCTGGGCGGCAATATACTGTCCATCGCGCTGGTCTGCCCCAGTGAGCAGCGCAGGAGGACAATTGCGAGTGCATTGAATAACTCGCATGCCGCGATTGTGCGGGAATACTCCTCTTATCCCCCGACGCTGAAAGAGATGCCCAGGATGCTGGGCGAAAAAGCGTTTGACGCGGTCATCATTGACCTTGAATCTGACGTTGAATATGCCCTGGAACTGGTGGAGTTTGTTGCTTCAAGCACGACGACCACGGTGATGGTGTATACGTCTCGGCTGGATCCGAACCTGATGGTTCGCTCGATGCGTGCCGGGGCTCGCGAATTTCTATCGGATCCGATCGACTCGGGCGCTCTCTCGGATGCGCTGATCCGGGCGTCCGGTCGCCGCCAGGGTGGCAAGTCCTCAAAGAAGACGGGCGGAAAGATCCTGGTATTCCTTGGCGGAAAAGGCGGCTCCGGCGTCACGACGGTGGCCTGCAATTTTGCCGTCGCGCTGGTGCAGGAATGCCAGCAGACCGCAGTCCTGATCGACCTCGATCTGCCCCTGGGCGACGCTGCCCTCAGTCTCGGACTGACCACGCAGTTCTCCACGGCGGATGCGTTGCAGAACGCGGACCGCATGGACACGAACTTCTTTACCAAGCTCCTTACAACCCACACCTCCGGTCTCCCGGTATTGGCGGCGCCGGGGAGGTTTCCGCAGGTCCAGGCGAGCAACGACGCGATCGACAAGATGCTGACCGTGGCCCGGCAGGAATTCTCCTTTGTGGTGATCGATGCCGGGTCGCGATTCGACCTGACGGACGCAACGTGGTTCGAACAGGCCGATACAGCTTACCTGGTGATGCAGGCGGGCATTCCCGAACTGCGCAATTCGCACCGGCTGATATCGGAATTTTTCAAGTCAGGGACTCCCAAACTCGAAATCGTGCTGAATCGATATATGAAGAGCTCCATGGGAGTGGATGAAGAACATATCGAGAAGGCGCTCACCAAACCTATCGCGTGGAAAATTCCCAGCGACTACTACAACGTCCGGCGGATGCAAAACGAGGCAGTGCCGCTGGCCCTCGAAGATTCAACCATTGCAAGAGTACTCCAGGACATGGCCCGAGCGGCTTGCGGGATGCCACCCAAGCCGGAAAAGCGAAAAGGCTTCAGCCTTTTCAAATGATCCCCCGTTATTTGACGGAATTCGCAATTGAGGACGGCGCATCGTGGAATCAATGAATCTGGAAAACTTCAAAGCAGAGGTACACCGTACGCTGCTGTCGAAGCTCGATCTGGAGAAGCTCTCGCGCATCAACTCCAGTCAAGCGCGGCAGGCAGTCTCGAGCATTATCAGCGAGATCATCAGCGATCGGCGGGTGCCGTTAAGTTTCGATGAGCAGGAGAAAATCCAGACCGATCTGCTGGATGAAGTGTTCGGTCTCGGGCCTCTGGAACCGCTGCTCAAGGACCAGAAGATCTCCGACATCATGGTCAATGACAAGGACCATGTGTTCATTGAAAAGGGCGGCCTGCTGACGCGCGCGGATGCTTCGTTCCGCGACGACCGGCACCTGCTGCAGATCATTGACCGCATCGTGTCGCGTGTAGGACGCCGCGTTGACGAGTCCTCGCCGATGGTGGACGCGCGCTTGCCTGACGGTTCGCGTGTTAATGCGATCATTCCTCCGCTCGCGCTTGACGGCCCTTCGATGTCGATCCGCCGATTCGGCACCGGTCCGCTGGCGGCCAATCAACTGGTCCAGTTGAAGAGTATTTCCGCGGAGATGATGGAGCTGCTGTCGGCCGCTGTCCGGGCTCGCCTCAGCATTCTGATCTCGGGCGGAACGGGCGCCGGCAAAACGACCTTCCTGAATATTCTGTCGCAATACATTCCGCAAAATGAGCGCGTCATCACGATCGAGGACGCCGCGGAATTGCAGCTTGCGCAGGAGAACATTGTTCGCCTGGAAACGCGGCCGCCCAACGTTGAAGGACAGGGCGCGATTCGACAGAGGCAACTGCTTATCAACTGTCTTCGTATGCGTCCCGACCGCATCATCATCGGTGAGTGCCGTGGCGAGGAAGCGTTTGACATGCTCCAGGCGATGAACACCGGTCACGAAGGGTCGATGACCACAGTCCACGCCAACACGGCGCGCGATGCGTTGACCCGTCTGGAATCGATGGTGGCGATGACCAACCTGAATCTGCCTGAAAAGACGGTTCGGGCGCAGATCGCTTCGGCTCTCACCATTGTGGTGCAGGCATCGCGTTTGAGCGACGGCTCGCGCAAGTGCGTGAGCATTCATGAAATCACGGGCATGGAAGAGAACGTCATCAGTATGCAGGAAATCTTCTCGTTCCAAAAGAAGGGCATAGGGCCAAACGGCAGAGTGCAGGGCGCATTCGTGCCCAGTCGCATCCGTCCAAAGTTCCTCGAACAGCTACGTACTGCCGGCATCTTCCTGCCACCCAGCTTGTTTGAGAAAGTAACGGAAGTGAACTGAGCCGAAGCGTTCGCGGAGGTAAATATGGGAATTATTGTCGTACTCGTGTTCCTGGGAGTTTTCGGGGTAGTTGTTCTGATCGCGGCCGCGAGTGGGTCCGGAGCGACAGAGCAGACCCGTGCAATGATGACCAGGCTTGAGTCGGCGATCGCCGTCGGCAAGCCTGATATGGCAGACCTCGTCGTTGACGTTCGCAAGAACGAATTGATGAGTTCGATTCCCTGGCTCGATCGCTACCTCTCAAAGCTCGAACTCGCACCTCGTATTCGCCGCTTCCTGTACCAGGCGAATGTGAAGTGGACGGTTGGCGGACTGAGTCTGTTATGTGCCGTTTGCTTCATTGTGCCGGCTTACCTGGTTTACTGGCGCACCGGAGTGGTGATCCTCAGTTTTGTGATTGGGCTGGTGACCGGAGCGGGGCCTGTGTTCTGGGTTTACCAGAAACGCAAGATGCGTCTGGGCAAGTTTGAGCAGGGGTTGCCCGAAGCGATTGACCTTATTGTGAGCGCTCTGCGGGTCGGCCACAGTCTCAACGCCGCCATGGGCCTGGTGTCGCGTGAGTGCGCGGAACCTGTTGCCGGGGAATTCAGGCTCACTTTTGATGAGATGAACTACGGTCTGGAGTTGAAATCGGCGCTGGACAACCTGACTACGCGCGTGCCTCTGCAGGATGTGAAGATTGTTACGACGGCAGTTCTGATCCAGCGCGAAAGCGGCGGTAACCTTGCCGAGGTGCTGGATAAGACGGCACAGGTGATCCGCGAGCGATTCCGCTTGAGGCGGCAGGTTGCAACCCATACGGCACAGGGACGTTTGACGGGATGGATTCTGACGTTGCTTCCGGTGGTTCTGGGATTCCTGCTTTATCTCGTCAATCCCGAATTGATGAGTAACCTATGGAAGAAGGATCTTGGAATCAAACTCCTCTATGCGGCTGGGTCGATGATCGTCATCGGCGGTTTGATCATTCGCAAGATCGTGAACATGGACGTCTAGCGAGGACATATGACATTTGCAGTCGTTTCATTCATCATCGCGTTTCTTCTGATTGCCAGCGGCGGCCTGTTGATCTTCTATCGCGACACGATCCAGGAGCGCATCTCGTCCGCGCTCTATCCGCGCGCCAGTAAGAAAACGATGACCACCACGCTGGAAGAAACGCGCCATGTGATTGGCGGCGTGGTTGAACATTTCGAGAAGATCCTTCCCCGCAGCCAGGCCGAGATTTCGGTCGTGCAGCAGCGGCTGGTTCGCGCGGGATTGCGTTCTGACAACGCTCTGAAAATGTTCTATGGCGCCAAAGTGATGACGCCCCTCTTCCTGATCCTGCTGTCGTGGGTCACCGGTTTGATGCACTTCAGCCCGTTCTTCATTCTGACCCTCGCGGCGGTTCTCGGGTTCCTGGCACCGGACTTCTGGCTGGGGCGCAAGATCTCAAACCGGCAGGCGGAAATCAGAAAGGGTTTGCCCGACGTTCTCGATCTGCTCGTAATCTGTGTTGAGGCGGGACTCAGCCTTGACCAGGCGACGGCGCGTACGGCGGCTGAATTGAGCAGAGCACAACCTGCGCTCAGCGATGAGCTTGGAATTGTTGCGCTCGAACAACGCGCAGGGCGGGCGCGGTCTGACTCGTGGAAGCACATGGCGGAACGCACTGACGTTGACGTGATCCGTAACCTGGTTTCGATGCTGGTGCAGGCCGAGCAATTCGGAACCAGCATCGGCAAGACGCTTCGCGTCCACTCCGATACACTGCGCACGAAACGCATTCAGGAGATTGAGGAAAAAGCGGCAAAGCTTTCGGTGAAACTCCTGTTTCCCCTGGTTTTGTTCATCTTCCCATCCCTGTTCGTGGTCGTGTTGGGACCGGCAATGCTGGTCATGATGGATTCGTTCAAAGAGTTTTTTGGTCATTAGTTATTAAACCATTCCATGAAGGGAGAGAATCGATATGGACTCAACCACGATTATCCGGGTCGTAGCCGGAGTGCTTTTTGTTATCGTGCTGGTCATTCTGATTCAGCGTCGTCGCACACGGGTTAAGTAACCTGGTCCGCTTCTAGGGTGCCGGCACAAGACGTGGTAGGCGAACTCCGTCTTTTCATGCCGGCACCCTTGCCTCGCAGAGCGCCGTGGTGTTGCGGCGAGGCTAAGGCTGTATCGTCTGCGCCGACAGATTCCAATGATAGGCTTCAACTGGCTTTTCCTCTTCGAGCGATCGAATGCTGTTGGTCAATTGAGTGGATCTCATTCGGGGTGACATTGACGGAGGCGAATCCGCGGCGTCTCCTGGCAAATTTTGGAGTTCGGTGCGAATTGGTCCACATTTGTGCCGACCTCTATCCAGGCAGCTTTCTGAAGAGGCGCAGATCATGCAAACCCGCAAGTATTGTGTGTACAACCAAACGCGCGAGAGCTTCCTGAGTTTGGGCGTAAGTGTTGCAGATACCGCGGCCAAGCAACTGAAGGTTCTCATGGACAGCCTCTCCATCCAAGCCGACGCGGGCTTGTGGCTGACGCCTTTCAGGGGGGTTCCGGCGACGAAGGGTCTCACCCCTGTCGATCTGATCTACCTTGACGATGACAACCGGGTCATTCAGGCGATCGAATCCTTTCCGAATCATGCGATCGAGCCGGCGCGGGAGCAGCCTGCAAGCGCCCTTGTGCTTGCAGGGCACACTATTTTTTCAACCCAGACGCAACCAGGCGATGTGCTCCTTATCTGCGCCGCGGATGAGATGGAAGAGCGCCTGGCTCGCTCCTCAAACGGTGCAGGTTTCAATGCCATGGCCTCGGGCTCCGCATCGGCAAAGTTTTCAACAGCGGCTGTAGAGGAACCGTCTGCAGAGATCGACCAGGCAGCTGAACTGCAGAGTGCCCAGCGGCGCCTCGCGCAAAAGGACAGCGCCGACGCCGATGCAGTCCAAAAAGCATCGTGGTTCATTCGGTTTCTTCGCTGGCTTTCGACAGATCGGCGCGGTTCCAAACGCCATCCGTTGCCTGGCCTGGTTGCCTACTATTGGACAGGCGGCGCTCCGCAGGCCTTTCATATCTCGGACATCAGCATGAACGGTTTATACCTTCTGACCGACGAACGATGGTTTCCGGGAACAATGATCCTCATGACGCTGCAGCGGACCAATACCGATGGCGATGATCCTGATGATTTCATCTCGGTTCTGACCAAGGTGATCCGCTGGGGTACAGACGGAGTTGGCCTTTCCTTTGTTCCGTCGAATACTGTCGATCTGAACAGCGGAGAGCCCTTGCCTGAAACAGGAGTGGGCAGAAAGGCGCTGCACCGCTTCATTCAGCGCGTACAGGAACCATCCTGAGCCAACGGCTTCAACGAGGAAGTCTTCCAGAGCTTGAGAGCTTGCGGTGTTCTCGCGGCTTATCCCAGCCACAGGCGAGTTATCAGGATTCCGCTTATCAGGATTCCGCGGCAATCACGTCGATGGCCGTTTGCACGGCTACTGATTGATTTCCGGAATGATTAAAAGCACTTCGAGTTTAGCAACCTGGCCGTCATTGGTGCCGGCGCGGAAATGCCATTGCTGAAGCGCACCCAGAACGAGTTGCTCGCGGGCATAGCCGAGATCTGTCGGAAACACGATCGACAGCTTTTCAAAGTGACCGGACTCATCCACGAACCCGTGAACCATCACCGCATCCGAGTCGGCATCGTCGGGATTCAAGTTCGGGCGGACAATGTAGTACGGCCACGGGGCTGCAAGGCGAGCGCTTCCCGCGCTGGCAGAGTCGGAGGCACGCGGAAGCGAATACTGAAGGATCCAACTCTTCTCCAGCCCGACATGCAAGTAGACCGAGTAGGCTAGTCGCCCCTTCCAGACATCCTGGGTTTCGGGGTATTGCTCGTCAAGAGACGATCCGACCACAACGACTCCGAATTGGCCGTTCTTAGGCACGCTGATGCGGGTGACTGCACCATTGTCGCTGTCCCCTGAACCATGGCCAATCGATGATCCTGCGCCTGCACCGGGGTTGTGGCCCGTGCCTTTGCCGCCCCCATCGCCCGCCTGCAAACCGTTTCCCGCAGTGCCGTTTCCGGCGCCTTTTTGGGCGCTACCGTTGCCTGGCCCGGTGGACTTGCCACCACTTGCGCTTTGTCCATTTCCGGAGCCCTTTGCCGTGCCGTTCGTGGCGGCGTTTCCTGAGCCATTTTGGAGGGCATTCGGTGTCTTGCCGGTTCCCAGTCCGCCCTGGTCTGAACCTTCGGCGGATTGGTTTGCGCCGGGCATGGTGACAGTGCCCTGGTTCATATGAAGGTCGGAAGCGGAAAGTATTGCGGCTGGTGTGGGATCGATCGAAGATACGGAACTCGTCTCTGGAACTCGCTGCACCTCCAGTTCACGTTTCAGTACGACAGGAGACGAATTAGCCGGCATAGGCATCGGGAGCTTCGACTGAAAGCTGGTCGATGATACGTTCAGGTCGGCAATCTGGACTTCCTTGTTGGGGAAGTTCAGCTTTGGCTTGTCAAGCGTAACCGATGGCGGCTGCGGCTTCGGAGGAGTGAGAACCTGGACCTTGGGCCGATGGCCAGACCAGAGCAACATCGCAGGAAGCGGGGTCTCCTTCGGCAGCATTTTGTTCGGGTCGACATCGGGATCGATGAGTGTTTGGGCAGCCAGTTTGCGGCGCATGAATCGGACTCGGCTCGACGCCGGGGCAGCAAGCTCTTCATGAGCTGACGATTCCGCAGCCGAAGAGGAAGACTTTGGGTTCGTGCTCCCGCTTCCGCCGGCTTTCGGAATCGGCGGATACGGCATATCGAGAGCGACGTGCTGCATCATGTAGACGTTTGGCGTATTGAGCCGGAACTGGGGAGTGAAGAGAAAGGCAGAGAGTATCAGGGAGATCGCCGCGCCGTGCACGACGACAGACGCCACCAGCGCCGAGGGACTTCGGCGGGGTTCCGGCTGCAGCGAAAATAGGGTAATCGTGCGCGAAGACCTCATCCGCCGGGGTGATCCCCTCTCCTTTTGATGATCTGCTCGTACTTTACACGGGGAACAGGTGCAAGTTTCTGGTTGAGTGTTGATCCTCGAGGCACTCCTGACCTACAGAGCGGCGAAGTTACACGCAGAATGATTACAGCCGTCTGGGCTTATGATCGGCAGGGCAAACGTAGTTCCAAGTATGCGCGTAGATGATTCACTCGACAAGGTCATTTCGATTAAAAGAAACACTTTCGTAAGTTGGGAAATCCTCCTGATCATGCTGTCAAACTGGACCGTTTTACAAATCGTTTTTGGAACACATTGGTACCGTTGACAGCAATCCCCAGCCATGAGGAGATACGGTGACCAAACCGAATCAACCGAACAGCGCAAGCCCAAGCCTTGCGCTGTCATTTCGTTAAGTAGCTTACTAGGTACTTCGGTTTGGAGGGACTAATTTCGATGCACTCGAAATGCCACATAATGCTATACTCTAGCGGCATTCACCCGTGCAGGAAGTTCACCATTTCGACCACTAACTCTGTGTGAAGAGGCCGGTTCTTTTTGTGCTTTTGCAGTCGATGGCATAGGAAGTAGAAATCAGCACTTTTCACCTCGCGAAGACAGGATTCTGATGAACCGAAGACTGGTAACCATCCTCCTTGCTGCATTTGTTGTAGCGGCACTGTGCTCTGTGCTCGTCTACCGGTTGGTCGGCCTGCGCATTGCTGCAGCTAAACCGCAACCATCCACTCGCGTGGTTGCCGCCGCCAGAGACATCAAAATCGGCACGGTCTTGAGCGCTCCCGATTTGACCACGATTCAAATCATGGGCACGGTGCCGAAGAGCGCGATTCTGGATGCAAAAAACGCAATCGGGCGTGGCGTAACTTCGTCCATCTATGCCGGCGAACCGATACTGGATGATCGCCTCGCTCCCATGGGCTCCGGAGGCGGCCTGGCCGCAACCATCAAAGACGGTATGCGCGCAATCGCAGTTCGAGTCGACCAGGTTGTTGGCGTCGCCGGATTCGTGCTTCCGGGAATGCGTGTCGATGTTCTCATCTCCGGTGTTCCTCCGACCGCCAGCGCGGGAGGAGGGGGAGGAGGCAACAACACCCAAGTAAGAACCGTGCTGCAGAATATCGAAGTTCTTTCGGCAGGCACGGATATTCAGAAAGACGCCGAAGGTAAGCCCCAGCAAGTGCAGGTTGTGAATTTGCTCGTAACACCTGAGCAGGCGCAGGTGCTGGCGCTCGCCAGCAATGAGACCCGCATTCAGCTTGTGCTCCGCAATCCCCTCGACACGAAAGTTGCCCCCGTAGAGGGAACGGCTATGACGAATCTGTTTCTGGATCAGAATGCACCGGCAACCAAACCCAAGCTGACTGGCCGCGTTGCGCCCCGCAAGAAAGCGGCGGAGGAGACGTTTACGGTTACCGTCATCAATGGGACCACCAAAACCGAAGATAAATTTGCAGCGCCTGGGGGGAAACAGTGAAAGCTAAAGCTGGGATCTTTATCGCCAGTGTCAGCGCTTTGACACTCGTATTCTGTGCCGAAGCGGCCATCTTGGCCCAGGCGCCCCCGCCGGGAGCCCAGCCGGCGGCATCGAACAGTCAAGATTCGACAAACGACTTGTCGCTCGCGGTGGGTAAATCCGTTGTGCTTGATCTCGCTCGGCCTGTTACGCGCATCGTTGTTGGTTTGGGTGATTATGCCATGGCGCAGGCCGTGAGTCCGACGCAGATTCTGCTCAGTGGGAAAGCCCCCGGTGAAACCAGCCTGATCATTTGGGATCAAAGCGGCGGCAGGCAATTCTTCAACGTTTCGGTACGGCCAAGCAATTTTGCTTCAAATGACACGCTGGAGGGTCTCCGCCGGGAGTTGAGGGCGGAGTTGCCAGGCCAGAACGTCAGGGTCTCTCAGGATAACGGAGTAATTTTCCTGCGCGGTACGGTAACCAATCTGAATAGTTCCGAACGTGCTGTGATGATTGCTTCGACTGCAGGCAAGGTCGTGAACCTGCTCAACGTGAATGTGCCGGCAGCCGAGCCGCAGATACTTCTCAAGGTCCGCTTTGCCAGTATCGACCGAACAAAGGAGAAGCAGCTCGGTATCAACATTTTCAGTACAGGATTCGGCAACACGATTTTCTCGGCTTCGACCAACCAGTACGCTCCGACAATTCCAACAATCAGTGGGAGCACCGGAACTGTTGGTTCTGTCAACCCGTTGAACCTGTTTGCGTTTTACCCTGGGATCAATCTCGGTGCGACAATCCAAGCCCTCGAGCAGAAGGGTCTGGCGGAGGTTCTTGCCGAGCCAAATGTTCTTGCCAAGAATGGACATCAGGCCAGCTTCCTGGCTGGCGGTGAATATCCCTATCCGGTCGCGCAAACGGGAGCCACAGGCGGCGCCGCTGCACCGATTACCATTCAATACAAGCAATACGGCATTGTGCTCGCCTTTTTACCAACGATTACAAATCGCGGCACGATCCGGCTCCAGGTTGCACCGGAAGTGAGCGCTCTTGATTATGCAAACTCGGTTAACATTGGCGGCGCCAGTGTCCCGGCTCTCACGATTCGCCGTGTGAATACGGAGGTCGAACTCGCCGATGGACAGAGTTTTGTGATCGGTGGTCTGCTCGATAATCGCGAAACAGACAATTTTGAGAAGATTCCATTCCTTGGCGATATCCCGATTTTGGGCAGGTTCTTTCAAACAATGCAAAGGACCAAATCGAATTCGGAGCTCATTGTCATTGTTACTCCCGAAATCGTGAATCCGATCGACGCCAGTACGCCTCTTCCTGAGTTGAAGTATCCGGAAGGATTCCTGCCTCCCAATTCGCCGATTCCAATGCACACACCGGACACCAAGGTTGCTGGAACCGCGCCTCCACCTCCGCCGGCAACAATTCCCGTGGAGAAGCTGATCGAGAGTCAGAAACCAGAGGTACCGCTTGTCGTTTCAGGTGGAATGGGTGTTGGTGGCGGTGGTGGTGGCAGTTCTGCTTCAAGTCAACCAGCCCCGCAGTAGTTTAGAGCGGGACTCGTCAACTCGAAGTATGTCGAGTTCAGGGCAAGCCCCCAGTGTGCAACGCACGCTGGGGCGCCAGGGTAAGGGGATACTGAACCAAGTTCAAAGTTGGTTCAATTGTCAATCCGACGCAAGGGATACGAACCGCGACGCTAATAGGGTCTGTTGAGACAGCTTGAGCAGAAATGAATTCTTCTAGTCCGTCGGGAACCGCGATGAGTGCATTGGATGGCGCGCTCAAATCCTCAAAACAACCACGTATCGTGATTCGTAATCGGACGCGGTCGACGGAACTCGCCGATCACGCGGAGTTGGCGCACAGCGGACCGAATCGCTCGAAAGGCCTGCTGGGCCGCGCAGGTCTCGGGCGCGGAGAGGGTATGTGGATCATCCCTTGCGAGGCGGTGCACACATTTTTCATGCAGTTTTCAATCGATCTAGTCTATCTCGACCGTAAACTCAGGATCAAAAAAATAAGAGATAGCGTTCGTCCCTGGCGAATTTCGGCTTGCCTGACCGCTCATTCGGTGATCGAACTTCCTGCCGGGACCATCCGAAACACGCAGACTGAGTGCGGCGACACTCTGGAGATAACAAACCGGATATAAACACAAATGTTGTGGATGGGCAGAATAACGAACGCTTGGACGTACTCCCATTTCAAATAGGAGAATCAATCGTGCCTGGTGCCAGATTCTAATGATCGCGAAGAAGACCTCAACCATTGCTTTGTTGGCTTTTGTAGGTGGAACGCTCTTCTTTGCCGCGTATCTTGCTTCTCTCGCACTACCGAAGCAGGACTTTACGGGGTTTTGGTCTGCAGCACACCTAGCTTCGAGGAATCCATATTCTCTCCCGCTTGTTACGGCCTTTGATAGGTCTCGCGGTATTTTCACCGCCGATCCCGCAATCATCAAGAATCCGCCATGGACTCTTCTTTTCCTTCTTCCTCTTTCCCCGTTCAATTACGAAATCGCGTTTGCGTTGTGGCTGGTTTTCGAAGTGGTCGCGATTTTGGTCTGTGCGCGTGCTATTTGGAACCTTTACTCTCCTCCTTCATCGGCGGCTTTGTTCTTGCCCTTGTGTTTTGGTCCAACGATTGTGCTGCTCATGCTGGGTCAGCTCGACGCACTGGTGTTGGTTGGAATCACCCTCTTCCTCGTTATGGCTGAGAGGAGGCAGGATTGGGCGGCTGGCGCATCAACGTTACTGATCCTGACGAAGCCACACGTTGTAGTCCTGTTTCTTCTTGCCATGGCTTTGTGGATAGTCCGATCCCGGAGATGGACGATCTTGTGGTCAAGCCTGTTGGCAACTGCGGCTTCTTCCATCTCTGTTTTGGCGATCAATCCGCATATCTTTGCCGAGTTCCTGGAGCGAACTAGAGAGTATGGGCGCGAGACGCAGCGTTATTCAAATCTTGGGGGAATCATCGATTGTATTCAGGGGTCACACATCCTTGGATTTCTGCCCATGTTTATCGGGCTGGTATGGCTCCTCCTCTTCTGGCGAAAGCATCGTTCCGCCTGGGACTGGAAAAAGGAGGGCATGACTGTATTGATCGTTTCCGTTGTATGCAGCTATTACAGTTTTCCTTACGATGAAATACTGGTACTCCCAGCATTGATAGCAGCGTATGCGACGGGGAATCGACGCGTATTCCTGCTGTGTTTTATCGCAACCAACCTCGGTTATGCGCTCTACCTTTTCAATATCGCAGGACGTTTGGGCTTCAACTACATGTTTCTGGCATGGACAGGAAGCGGGTGGCTCATTACTTTCTTCTTTGCCCTGAAACCGAGACTGCGTGAGCCTGCGACAATCTCCAACAGCGTATCGAGAGCATGATTGAGGTTAGTGCGTCATAGAATAATCAGGATCATTCTATCTGTGGGCGCGCCGATGCTGGAGACGACCAAACGCCACTTCTCGATTCTTCTTATGCTCACGTTCGTAAGCGGAATCGCGCTTTTTGGGGGCCTTGTCCAGGCGCACTCTGCTCGCGGCATCATTCTCGACTACCGGATAGTGTATATAGGCGCCCGTTGTCTAATTCGACACTGCGATCTCTATAGCGAAGCAGACGTGATGAGTGTCTACGTGGCGGAAGGAGGAGTGCGTGTCCCCTCGGCGCAAGACGGACGTAGCCTTCATTATGTGGCTGCCCAGCAAATCTATCCTCCCACGGCCGAATTATTTTTCGCACCTTTCGCACTGCTGCCTTGGCGGTCTGCTTACGCTCTTTGGGCCAGTCTGACCTGCGGTTTGATGACGCTCGCGGCCTTTCTGATGTGGGACGCTGCGCGGCCGTACGCATGCGATCTGCCGTTCTATCTGGCGTGCATCGTACTCATCAACAGCGGCATTTTGTTTTCCGGTGCCAATCCTGCTGGCATTGCAGTGAGCCTCTGTGTTATCAGCGTCTGGTGCATCTTCCATGAGCGATACCTCACCATCGGGATGCTTTGCATGGCTGCCAGTCTGGCAATCAAGCCTCACGATAGCGGTCTCGTCTGGCTCTATCTGTTTCTTGTCGGCGGTGCGATTCGAAAGCGTGCCATCCAGTCCCTCATGGTCGTTGCGATCTTGGGAATCGCTGCGGTCGCCTGGATCTCGCAGGTGTCGCCGCACTGGATTCAGGAAATGCGCGCAAATCTGGTTAGATATTCAACGAATGGATCCACCAACGACCCGGCAGGGAGCACCGCCGGTATGATGGTTAACCTGCAAGCGGTGATAGCAGTCTTTCGAGGCGATGCGCGCTTCTACAATTTCGCTGCGTATGCAATCTGTGCGCCGCTCTTTCTTGTCTGGGTGTTCGTAACCGTGCGTAACCGGAGAACGCAAAAGGGAACATGGCTGGGATTGGCGGCAATTGCCGCGCTCTCACTGTTGCCGCTCTACCATCGACCTCATGATGCGAAGATCCTGCTGCTCACCCTGCCGGCATGTGCTGCATTATGGGCCGAAGGAGGATCCATCGCATGGATGGCACTTGCGTTTACCGGTGCGGGAATACTGGTAACATCAGACCTACCTCTGGCACTGTTGAGAATGCATCAATCTGCGCTCCCGGCGGCGACCGGGATCAAGGGTGAACTACTCTTGGTCTTGACGACCCGGCCAGCGGCACTGGTCCTGCTGGCTACGAGTATCTTTTACCTATGGGCTTACGTCAGGTATTTGAGAGATAAGCGAGCCGACGCCGCCGTTACGCCTGGCTTTGAAACGCCCGACTCAGTGCCCCAGTTGAAATAGATCCCTTCAGACCAGGATGCGGCACCAAGGTAACCTGTCAAATCCATGCATGTTCACGGCTGGGTTGCCTCTTTGTTATATTGAGAAAGCATCCATGCATCCCGCGGCCATCGCAGAATCCATTGTCGGCAAGGCGGCAGTCGAGTCTGCCAGTTCTTCGTCAATGCGCGTGCATACCGCCTTGGTCTGCTGCAGTGCGGCTTTGCTTGCCTTCTGCGTTCTAGCTGCGCCAAAGGGCGCCATGAAGGAGGCACTCCCTCTCCTTCTGACCGCGGCGCTGTTGACAGGGCCACTGCTGGTTCCGGCTGCGATGTTACATGAACGGAAGAAATGGGATCGTCGGGATGCCATTTTGACGCTTCCCTGGGTCCTCGTGATAGCTCTCCTCATCGTGCAAGCGGCGCTCACTACGGCTACGTTCGCGTTTCCTTTAAAGGATGGTCTTTGGCGAAGTCTCGACGGGCATCTTGGAATCAACATTCCGGCCATCATGGCCCTCGCCGCACGTTATCCGGCCGCTAAAACTCTCCTCTTCGATGCGTATGCATTTAGCTTAGACCCGCTTATATTGTGTGCAATATTCCTTCCCGTACTGTTCGGCAAGAGGGAAGTTGCGCAGAGATTCGTGCTGGTGAATGCATTTGGCTTTGTTCTGGCTTTGCCCCTCATGCTGTTTCTGCCGGCGGTCGGACCTTGGGTTGGCTGGAGTTTTCCGCCCGACAAATTGCAACAGTCCTGTGAAGCAACCATCTACGCCCTGCGACAGGGGTCGCTGACCATCAAAAACAGTTTTGGCGGTATCGTTTGTCTGCCTTCGTTTCACGTGTTTTGGGCGGTAGTCTCTGCCCACGCCCTGTACTCATTCCGCTTTCTGCGCTATCCTGCCGCGTTGGTGGCCGCTCTAATCACGATTTCGACCATGACGACCGGTTGGCATTATGGCGTTGATGTGATTGCCGGGCTTCTCATGATGGCTGTATGTACGGTTCTCGCGGAAGCGATTATCGGCGGCAGGTTCCGTTTTCCCCTGTAAATGAGAACGGAATTGAGCATTTTCGCCTAGGAGTTAATCAATTTCCTACCATCGCAGATTTGTGAATAGCACTTTCGTGTTACAGGGATGGGCAAGTTTTTGTCAAGCGCCCGGGAGGTACCAAAGGTTACGTCTTTCGTGGTATGCACTTTTACAAGTGATTGACTTCTAATGAATCCAAGTGCTAAAAACAATGGCACAACACCTGCTCACTATGCACTACCACCAGTCACTGACTGGAACCCAACCCAGGAAATGGAGAATCACGAATGAACGATCTGATGATCAAGATGTATGTATCCGCAAAGATGTTGATCGAGCGTGAAGAAGGTCAGGACCTCGTCGAGTATGCGCTCGTCGTTGCTCTGATTGCCTTCGGTGCGATCACCGGCATGGGTTTTCTTGCCAAAGGCCTCAACAACGCGTTCTCTAACATCGCAGTTACCCTCAGCGCCAACATCTAGTTCGGGGTGATCTCTCGTCAGTCTGAGGGATCCTGTCAAATCAGATACGAAGCTAAACTCGTAAACAGGGCGCGAAAAGCACTCTGTTTACGAGTTTTGTTTTCGCGGAGAGACGAAGAGGGTGACCGCATCCGATTCTAGCTCAGTCGGTTAAAAGAAATTCCTCTTTACTCATCAATTTTCATCGTTTCGACTGTCACAACCTGTTGCACGACTGCTGAAATTGCAAAAGTGAACTTTTCCGGACACTTCTCCTATAATCTCGGTATCGCTCTCATGTCCATCTCATCCCCTCCTG
>NZ_JBAUUO010000141.1:0-32212 GCF_049582745.1 Occallatibacter sp. | reverse complement strand
GCCCGCGCGCTCGATCAGCTGGAACCAGCCATCGCGCGGGCCATCGACGCCATCACTCCCCAAAACGCGCAGGCTTTCTTCCGGCACTGCGGTTACGGAGTACAGTAATTATGAAAATGCTCTAATGTTTTCAACGGAGTAGAATGGAACTAGTGGAGCGATCGGGACGCGTAAGGCGCGTCAATTCGGTGAAGCTTCGCAATCTGAGAAATGCTGCCATTCAGCGATAGCGGATCTGCGCTCGACAATTAGCGCGTGCAGTCTCACATTCCGACCGGTGCAGAGTGATTCCGGTTTGGCAACCTGGCGAGTAATAGCCTCATTTATCGCTCACCACTTGGTCGGCAGGCCCGCATTAGATTTCTAGGGCGCCTGTTCAGAAAGGCGCATTTCCCTTCAAGTGCTCCTCTGCGTTCCATGCTTGACGAGCTGCTTTACCGGAGACAAACGGCCAACGTTGCGAAACTCGCAATCGAGCTAAGACCCTGATCTGGCGGAGGGTTTATTAATCCGCATTAAGAACTCCGATTCGACGACGCCCAGAACGTGAAGGCCAAGATTGCGGCGAAGCCAGCCAGAATCCCGTTTGCATTAAACACAAAACCGTATCCAAATCGGACGATGGCCATGCCGGTCATTGCGGCAGATCCTGCCTGCGAGAGTGCTCCGACAATGTTCTGAACGGCCGACGCGCTGCTCCGATCTGCCTCGGGCACTTGGCTCATCAGTGTGCCATAGAATCCGGGACCGGCGGTAAATTGGACGGCGGTGTATGCCAGGTACAGAACGACGGCCAAAGTTCCGCTGTGACCGCACCCAAGCGCCACGATCAGAACACCGGAAAGAACCTGCGCACAAACAATTCCCATGATCGATCCGACTCTGCGATAGAGCAGCGGCGCAATCAGCACGGCGCAAAACTGCGCGAGTTGGGAAGCAGAAAAGATTTCGCCCACGTGCTCGAGCGGCATGCCCAGTTTTTTTTGAAAGAACACCGGAGCAAACGGAATAAAAGATCCGGTAACGATGCTCCACACTGCGAATGCAGGCAGAAAGCGGCGCAAATACGGATGAAAGATCGGGCTCTTGCGGGACTTGGTACGCTCCGGCGTGCCGAGCTTGAGAATGGAGATCGGCCACGCTCCAATCATTGCCAGCAACGCTGCTCCGATCAAAACCAGCCGCATTCCGTCGCTCGCGTGACCCACCGTATGCGTTCGCTGGAGAAGCCGCGGCAAGAACCCTCCCGCAACACCTGCAAGCGTTCCCGCACCAATCCCCGTTGCGAATGCAATGCTGAACGCGAACACGCGGTTGCTCTCCTTCGTCAGGCTTGCAATCGTTGGTGCAAAGCACACGGGCCAACTGCTCAAAGCGACACCCGCCAGAAATGCCAGGACGATCTGCGCCGGCATCGACGGCGTCATCGCTCGGCAAATCGAAACCATAGGCGCCCAGATGAAGCAAAAGAGCAGCAGCTTCTGAGTGCCGAAGCGACGCGCCAAGACATCTACCGGAATGGTTCCGACAATGTTGCCCACGGTGAGAGTTGCGCTGATCATCCCCATGCTGCGTTCATCAAAGTGCATATTCAGCAGGAAAAGATTGAAGAGAAAAAAGAAGAGACCGATACCAATATCGAAGAACAGCGCTGCCGTGAAGAATATCCAGAACTGACGCCCAAGTGCCTCGGTCGTCCACCACGAACGGAGGCGTACAAGCAGCTTGAAGCCGCTAGCCGGAGGCAGCTCAGCGCAAGGAACGGAGGAACCCACTACCATCCCCTCTCGGAAAGCTGAGTGAGACGATCGATCGCCCAATCAAAGTCGCGGTACCGTAGTTCGAGCGGACCCGCTTCCAGCAGATGATCGATCATTGCGCTCTGCTGGCTCAGCGTGGCTGGCGTGCTGAACAAGACCTGCCTCATTGAGTACCGCGCCACATCTGCCGGGAAGTCGATAAGTTCCTGGCGAGTGACGTTGTGCCTGTTGATGAAGACCACGTGATTGATCCGCGACGTGAATGAGACCGAGATGCTGCTCATGGGCTGAAGATTCAGCTCGATTGAAGGCTTGCCAACTTGTGCTCGTTGAATGATCTCTTTCCCGGTGAGTTCAGAAAAAAGCTCTACTGCGGTGGGCCGAAAGCGGGCCTGGTTGCAATTTCCCACCACAAGCCGGTCATTGCGGTTGTTGACAAGGAAACTGGCATCATCGGTGATGTACGTCCAGCCGGCGCGGGCGCACGCGTACGAAAGCGAGCTCTTGCCCGCACCCGAATCGCCGCAGAGCAGGATCCCGCATCCTTTGCGCTCAACGCACGCTGCATGAATGGCGGTTGTGTACGATGTGGCAAGAATCGCCATCGCTGTGGATTCAATAAAGAAATAGCGTAGATATCCGCGATCGGCGACAGCAGCTTCGGTCAGCCAAATATAGGCGAATCGTTGCGCAAGATCGATCACTGAGAAGTTCTCCGCATCCGCAATGTTCGAGGTCAGATGCTGTTGGACCCTGCAAACGGGAGTCGGAGGACATTCTGACGAACGGCCGCGTTTCACCGCGATGCGAATGCGGATGGGAGGCGTGTCAAAGAGCTTGGTAAATCCCTGCCAGCTGATTGCCGCGGAACGCAAGATCTCTTCGCAGTTGGTTTCGATCTGCAGTGGGAAGCCCAGCGGATAAAACATCTCGCGCAGCGGCATTTCGAACTGCGCAAGCACTGGATCCCCGAGTTGGATCGGCTCCGACCTTGCGCATGCTGATCGTATTTGCTCGATCGTCAACATCTCTCGCACGTTCTCCAGCCGGGTAGATTTCAATTTCAGAACTGGTATTTCAAAGCGAGTTGAATGATGCGCGGATTATTGGCCATGGAGGTGATGGCACCAAAGGCAGGTCCAGTGCTGACATTGTTAATCGGATTGTTGAAATTCGAGGTGTTCGTAAGGTTGAACAGCTCCGCGCGAAGGTGAATCGTGTGTGACTCCGCAAGGGCCACGGTGCGCTCGAATGCCATGTCCAGATTGCGCTGCCCCGGGCCTCGCACGAGACCGACGCCGCTGTTTCCAAAATCTGTGTCCCCAGGCCCAATGGCATTTGGCGCGAGCGGTGCTGACGTGAATGCAGCCGGATTCAAATACCCGTTCAGAACTCGGGAGAACATGGAACCCGAAGACGTAGGCTTGACGCCCCCGGCAAGTTGCGCCCGGTTTTCGAAAGGGTAGTTGCCATAGACGGCGCCGGCAGTGTTGTCGAGAATGGTAAAGGCGGTGCCGCTTTGTACGACACCCAGAGCCGACACCTGCCAGTCGCCAATGACCCGGCCAAGCAACCGCGGCAGATACCTCGCAAACCCTGTGCTGTAGACGAGGCTGAGCACTGCGCGATGCGTGCGATCAAAATCAGTGGGCCCGTAAGCCTGCCGAAAATTCGTCTGGTCATTGGTAACAAGGTGCTGCTCAAACACGTTGCTGCCGGATGACCCGCTGGTCTGATCGAGGTTTCTTGACCACGTGTAACTGCCGAGAAATTCGAGGCCGTGACTTAGCCGCTTGGTCACACTCGCCTGCAGTGAGTTGTAACTCGCATTGAATGATGATTCACAGAACAGAGAACCAGGGCTAATCCCTGCGAATGGGAGGCGCTGAACCACGTTCGCGGCAGAGTTCGTCGTTTCGCCGTTCACGGGGTTCGAGGGGCTGGCAAGGAGAGCCTGGTTGAACTCGATGCAACCGGATTCATGAATTGAGTGGGTTCCCACATAGCCGACTTCAAGCAAATAATCGCGTGCAAAAGCAATCTGCGCATTCAAGTTGTACTCTGCCGTGTAGGGATCAACCATATGTCTCGAAATCGCAGTAAGGCTTGGGCCACCGCCGGCGATTCGGGGCAGGAAGGTCGGGTATGCGCTGTCTGGCGGCAATTGGGGAACAAAGGGCTGCTGCAGCGTTGCTCCGCCATTGGAGGAACCAGCGAAGAACTGAAAGATCGAGAACGGTTCGACAGCGAGCAGATTTTCTGCAAGGCCTGCCGAGAGCCTGTCGAAGTAGAGCCCATAACCACCACGCAGAAGAACTGTAGGACGATTGCTCACGCGCAGCACGAAGCCGAGTCGAGGCTGAAAATCGACATGGTTTGTGGGAAAGAGCCCGCTATTCGATGATTTGAAGACTCCATCTGGGATCGCACCCTTGAAATTTGCAGGAACCACAAAGCCGCTAAGTGTCCCCTGCGGCGGCGCCGACTTCGTCGCAATGGTCGGATCAAACGTCACCAGTCTTCCATTGATGTCAGAAGGAGCGCCGAATATCTCGTAGCGCAGCCCGGCGTTCAGCATCAGGCGGCTCGAGAGTTGAATGTCATCCTGCAGGAACGCCGCGAAGTCGGTATAGCGCTCATCCTTGCGAAACAGGCCAGAGCTGCCATTACTCAGACTGACGTTGCTGCTTCCTGTTGGGCTTCCGTTCTGAGCCGCGCTTTGACCAAGCAGAAAATCGCTGAAACTTCCGATGTCGAGAAGGCCATCCGTTGAGAAGGGCGCATTCACGTCCACCTGGTGACGCTTCAGCTCGGCGCCCGCGCGGATGGCCTGATTGTGCCTAGTCAGTGAGACCGTGTCTTGCCAGATGAAGCTGTTGGTTACCTGCCATTGATAAGGGGTGCCTGCATCGCCGACCGTGAACAGCCCATCGATGGTGATGCCGGGCGCGGGTATCCTTCCGCCGGAAGCGCCCGTCGGAGATTGGATGCCCAGATCAGACGCGAGGATCGGATTGGCGACAGATGAGTCTCCGTCAAATCGCATGAACCCGAACCGTGCGATATTTACCATGCGGGGACTGAAGATGTGAGTATCGGCAAGCACCAGCATCGTGTTCTGATCGAGCTCGGTTGTGCCCCAGCCCGGCACGGTCGCAGCGTTGGGCGAGAGTGGTTCTACAAGTGGGGCGCGGGAATAGAAGAACCTGGTTGCGAATTGGTTTTTGAGAGAGATGGTTTCATCGAGATTGAGAGTGAACTGATCTTCGTTGTAGGTGGTCGGAATTGAATACGTGGATTCACCGATAGGCATTTGCGTGGGACCGGTTGAGGGAAGCAGAATCTGGGGACTCGGCACCGCGAACTGGCCGTTGGGGAATTTGAAATTGAGCAAGGCCAATGCGGCGGGGTTGATGTTTGAGCCATCGCAGGCAACCTGCTTTCCGCCCGCCAACGTTGGATAAGCGCAGAATTGCGCGCCAAGAGTCGGGGCGGATCGATCGGAAGTGAGTTGGGGAAGGTGGACCGTTGCCACCTGGTTGCCATAGCCATTACTGGAGCGAAGACCCTGGTACGCGCCGAAGAAGAACAGTTTGTCTCGAAGGATAGGGCCACCGATCGCTCCTCCGAATTGGTTTTGCTTCAGGGCGGGTTTGGGCTGGTTGGTAAGTTTTGAAAGAAAGGTGCTTGCGTTGAAGATGTCGTTGCGCAGAAATTCCCAGGCAGTGCCGTGGAATTTCATTGTTCCCGTTTTGCTCACTACATCAACATTGGCGCCTGTGCCTCTGCCAAACGTTGCGTCATAGTTGCCGGTCTGGACCTTGAATTCCTGGATCGTATCCGGTGCGGGTGTGGCAACACCCACCTCTTCTCCATCATTTGCTGCCGAATTTTGAGAGAGGTTGTTGGCATCGATTCCATTGAACTGGATATTGTTGCCGGTCGTCTTGTTACCACTTGCTGCGACGTTTTGTGTTCCCCTTCCGAGCGTGGTGGCGCTGGGCAGTTCGACTACCACTCCAGGCGAAAGAGAGAGGACCTGTGTGTAGTTTCTGTTCGAGAGTGGTAGAGCCTCAATCGTCCGATGGTCAACCGCTCGGCCGAGCGTCGCACTCTCGGTCTGCGCAAGTTCTGGACCGGCCTCAACCGTAACGCTGGTCCCCACACTCGCGACCGACAAATGAAAGTCAATTACGCTCGTCTCGCTTACCACGACGTTCACGGCGTTCGCAGACTTAACGGAAAATCCTGCGGCCTCGACGGTCACCGTATACGGTGCTGGTGTAAGCAACGTAAATGTAAACGTCCCCGTAGCGCCGGTTGAAGCTGATCGGGTGGCATCGGTGTTCTCGCTCTTCAGCGTCACCCGCGCATTCCGAACCACGGAGCCAGACGGATCGTAAACTATTCCCTTGATTGCACCCGTGCCAGGTGCCTGTCCCAAGACCGCACCGGCGAGCAGAACGACCATTGCGAACAGGATTGCGCAGCGTGAGAAAACAGGAGCCATGTGAAACCTCTTGTGGAGTTGGGATTGGTTGCGGTCTTTCCAGGGCAGCAGCTGTCACTGGGGGTTAAGGAACCGCAGGATCTCGCGTTCATCTTGCTCACTAAGCGAGGCACGCACGCGCATGTGTCGAAGGACGGTTCCCGAAATCCGCGGAGAGAACCCCTGAGGAGCTTCGTGGCAACGTGAACAATTCTGCTTGAATTTCTTCTCTCCCTCGCTCGGCTCCGAGCTGCGATTCTGCATCGCCCGGTCGTTACGAGCAGACGATTGCTTGTCTTGCGAGTGCTCCTGGCGCGCAGAAACTGCTGGCATAACGGCTGCAAGTGCAATGACGACTGCCAAAATAGCGCGGTACCTGGCACTGCGTGCGTGCATTCTCATTTGCCCCTCCATGTTGAAAACATGAATCGATACACAATCCCGGTGGTCCACACGTTGCGGTTGCCCGTTGATGCCAACTGCCGCGAATAGCTCGTATTGATTCTCACTTCGTGCGGAAAGTGATAATCGAGAGCAAAGTCCGCGGAGTTGGTGTCGGCTGACGGGAGTCCGTCGGTCGAGTCCGGACTTCGCCGAAAGGTCTGCTGCCAGCGAACAACCGGCTGAAGTCCGCGCAGGAATGGATTCGTACCCGATGAACCTGCCAGATGAAATTCCGACTCCATCCAGTAACCATCCGAATGCGGACCGTGGGCGAACTCCGATCGAAATTTGATCAGCGAGTCGGCCGGTTCCCACCACAGGTGTACGCCTGCAAAATTCTGGTGTTCACCCTGAAGCAGGCGACCATATGAGCTACCGACTTCGAGATGGGCCTGCGGGAAGTAGAGCCCTGCTCTGCCGCCCGCAGACCGTTCAGCATTGAATTGCTCGTTCGCGCTCTCCGCCGAAAAGTAACCTGCGTAATCAAACGAGACCTTGGATGTGGAGAAAGCCGATCCGCGCAGCATTCCGCCGACGCTCGATGCGGTACCCATAGTGCCCAGTGGAAAAATGAGCGGAGCGTTTTCGAAGTTGCTGATCCAGATCGGGGTCTGCCTTTCGTTATATGTGCCGAACGGAGTTAGAAACTCTCCCGCGACGACAGTCAAATGCCGATTGGCGAGATAGTCCATTTGGAGGTACGACAGCCCTACGAAGGAAGAGCTCGTGTATCCCGCTTGCCCGTTGCCGCGCGGAAAGTACGAATCCAGGATGGTCGCACGGCTCTCGACCAGGAGATGGTTTCCCATCGGCGCTGCCAGCAGTGGCGAAATCACTGGAATATAGGTTGTGTTCCCGCCGTTCGTGCTAGCGATAAATCCTGCTCCCCCTGAGATCAGCGGCGTGTCCTGCCCTGAGAGAGGCACTCCGCCGAGGAAAGCAGCCCCCAGCAGTATCGCGAAAGCGAGAACTGAAGGCCGAGACATGTTGGACCGGTGCATCCTTTGCATATGCTCACGCTATCGCCGCTCTGGACACTTCGTGTCAGCGGAGAGTCTTCTCTTTGTAAGAGGAATGTCACAGGCATGGAAATGCGATCGGCCTGAACCAATTACGTGAAGAAGAACGCGGTCGACGTTCCGCCAAGTATTGAGGCCGCAACAGATCTCAACATCGGCGACAAAATCATGACAATCCACTTACACATGCATGACACCCGACAATCTGTGAGCCGTTAGCTTAGGCACTGTCGGATTCATTCTCATGGAGTCATCGTGTTCACTAATATTCATAGGCAATTCAGAAATCAGGAAAAGAATCCCATCCGTGCGACTGGGGGAAACAATCGCTTGGGTTTTGCACTACGGATCTTGGGCATCGCACTGCTCATCTTCGGTTTGAGCGCATCTTCGACGAAGCCGATAAGTCCTCGCCACATCGAGGTAGTGGCGAAGCGGTTCGCATTTGAGCCAGCCGAGATCACCTTGAAGAGAGGTGAGCCGGTCGATTTTGTTCTATCTTCCGCAGACGTCAATCATGGCGTTCGCATTCGCGAACTCGGTCTTGATCTCCGCGTGGCAAAAGGCAAGAAAGCTGAAACCACTTTTACTCCGCAGTCCACCGGAACGTTCGTCGGTCATTGCTCTGTGTTCTGCGGCTCCGGCCACGGTCGGATGATTCTGACCATTCATGTGGTGGCGTAACAATGCGCCGCCGCATCATTCCGCCCGCATTGGCCTTTGTGCTGGGACTTATACTTGTTCCTCTGTTGATCATGCTGCGCGGGATCAAGGCGACTTCGCCCCCCTCCTTCGAGACTCGGATCATCTGGGAAGCGAAGCACCACATGCTTGTTGGCGGCAAAGAGCAGCGAAACCCCTTGGCGGTGTCCTCCACTACGCTCGCGGACGGCAAAGAGGCATTCTCCCACTACTGCGTCGCATGTCATGGAATGGACGGGCAAAACACCGGTGTTCCATTCGCCGAGAAGTTGTCGCCCCCGGCTCCGTCTCTCGCCTCGCTTGATGTGCAGAGCTACACCGATGGCCAGCTCAAGTGGGTGATCGACAACGGCATCTGGCCTTCCGGCATGCCTGGTTCCCGGGGAACGCTCAGTGACGAGGAAATCTGGTCCATCGTTGTGTATCTGCGCAATCTTCCACCAGCCGGCGGCCAGGGCGATCCGGAAATGTACAGCCACTAGGAAGCTATGAAGATCGGACCGATACAAATCGAGACGCAACAGCGAGCGCGTTTGGCCCGGCTTAAAGAGGCCGTCTTCGCCAGCTTTCACGAGCCCGCTCCTTCGATCCGCGCTCGACTGGCAGAGTTCACTCCTCGCGATTGGGAGCGCGCAAAGTACTGGCTCGATGTGAGCGGTCTGGCTCTCTACTTTCTCGATCAGCTCATTACCCGCAATCTCGAGTTATACCTGCCCGTGTCCATCCTTCACCAATTGCGTACGAACATGGCTGAAAATCGCGAGCGCAGCGCGTCACTGTTCAGCGAAACCGTATCCGTGACTCAGGCGATGCAGCAGCAAGAGATCGAATTCGCCGTGCTCAAGGGAATAACGCTGCCACCGGAGTCCGTTCCGGACGGCGCATTGCGAAACCAGATGGATCTGGATGTGCTCGTCCGTGAATCTAATGCGACCCGCGCGAAGAATTGTCTGGCTGACCTCGGATACGCACTCGACGCGATCAGCGGCACGACATGGGAGTTCAAGGCCGGCCCATCTGGAAGCTCAACCGTCAGAAACCTTTACCAGGTGCGCCCGGAGCGCTCGATCGAGGTCCACCTGATCGGCAATCCGATAGGAAATGCAGACCGCCTGACGCGGTCCCAGCACATGATTGTCCGCGGCGAACACATCCGCGCACTCTCGCCTGCGGATGCATTTGTCCTTCAGGGACAGCATCTCTTCAAGCACATGTGCGGTGAGTTCACTCGTGCCTCGTGGGTATTGGAGTACTGGAGACACGTCTGCGCGCGCCGCGACGACATCTTATTCTGGCGCGAAGTGGAGTCGATTGCGGCCAACGAACCCGGCGCGGACATTGCCATTGGAGGAGCAACTCTCCTGACGTCGTTTGTCTTCGGACCATTTGCCCCACAAGACCTCGTTCGATGGTCCTTGGACCGTCTTCCACCTGCAATCTGTCTTTGGATCCAGTTGTATGGAAGGGACATTTTGCTTTCAGACACACCGGGCAGCAAGCTCTATCTGCTCTTGCGAAAGGAGCTGAACCCAGCCTCAGTGGAAGAACAAGTCGCCCGCAGACGGTTGATGTTCCCGCTGCACCTTCCCCAGCGCATTACACGCCCAGAAGAGGACGAATCCATCGCGCAACGACTTCGCCGATATCACGTGCAAGTTCGATTTGTCATTCGCCGTCTCTGGTTCCATCTCGCAAAGGGCGTTGCCTTCGCCGTTGAATTACCTCGCTGGCGGGGGCGGGTTGCGGGTGTCTCCCAATGAGGATGACCCTTAATACGTCTTCATGGGGGGCCTTCCTGGCTTCTGCGACGTTCCTCTGCGTCATTCCGGCGACACTCACAGCTCAGACCCCTTCCCAAAGCGCTACTTTTCCATCGTCCCTGGGAGCGAAGCAAGCTGACGCAAATCCAGACTCCAGCAACACGGATTTCCGTGATGAATTGGCGCCGCTTTCGCTTTCGGCCTCGCAAATTATCTCCATCATCCAGGACAAGCCTCAGGTGATCGTCGAACTGAAGGAACTGCTGGCTCAAACGCAAGCCGGAGAACAGCCTGCTCAGCCGGACCAGGTCAGTGATGAAGTGCTGTACAACCAGGTCGTAACCGATACAGACTTTCGGCAGAAGGTCACGATCTTCCTGCGTGCACGGGGATACGTAAACGAGGACGATCTCCAGCGCCAGTCCCTTCCGAACCGGAACAACCTTGATCAGCAAAGCAGAGGCATGGCTGATGGTTCGACACAGGGTGCACTCGACCCGCGGACAAATCTCAATCCGGCGCCTGGTCTCGGGCTAGTTCCCGACTCGCAATTGGCAAGATACAACGCCATGGTCGCCGCGCCCGCTCCTACTCCAGTCGAAAACACGCAGCGGTCTCCAGCTCGCGAACCTAACAACATTACTACTGAACCGCCGGTGCTTCGTCGCCCCGCTCCCTACAATCTCACCTCTCTCCGCGATCTCTACACTCAAATTCCGGATTCTCCCGAGCGTCTCAAACGCTTCGGCTCAGATGTCTTCACCACCAGGGTTACGGCGGCTTCGGGATTGGTCCCGTTCGATGTGCCAATCGGCCCGGATTACGTCGTAGGCCCGGGCGATAGCCTCACGATCGAGATGTGGGGAGGAATCTCTCAAAGCATTTCGCGGATGGTTGGAGTTGATGGTCACATTTCTCTTCCGGAAGCGGGAGATGTCCAGATTGCAGGCCTCACCCTGGAGAGCGCACAGGCATTGATTCAGAGCGCACTCAAGAAGCAGTTCCGCGATGTGCAAGTTAGCGTGGTGCTCTCCCGCCTCCGTACGATTCGGATTTATGTCGTGGGCGATGTGCAGCGTCCAGGTGCATACGAGATCAGTTCTCTGGCTTCCCCGTTGAGTGCGCTCTCTGCTGCCGGGGGTCCAACGGCGATTGGCTCACTTCGCATCCTCGATCATTATCGCGGCAAAAAGCTGATCGGCAGAATTGATCTCTACGACTTCCTCCTTCACGGAATACGCAACAACGACGAGCGCCTTCAATTGGGCGATACGCTCGTGGTCCCACCGGCAGGTCCGCAGGTGGCTGTTTGGGGCGCCGTTAAGCGGCCCGCCATTTATGAACTGAAAGACGAAACCAATCTGGCCGCTCTGCTTGCACAAGCTGGAGGAGTGACAGTCGCCGCATCTCTAAAGCACATCTCGGTCGAACGCATCGACGCCAATCAGCAGCGGGAGACGATCAGCATTGGCTCGTCTGACAACGCGAACGAAGCCATCTCGAAGTTCGAAGTCAAAGATGGCGACCGCATCCACGTTGCTCCAATCGCCCCATACAGTGAGCGCGTCGTCTACCTCGAGGGCCACGTGGTGCGCCCCGGACGCCATCCCTACCGCGATGGCATGCGTTTGAGCGACCTGCTGCAGAGCTATCAGGATCTCCTTCCTGAGCCCGCGGAACAAGGCGAGATCGTCAGGCTAGTTCCTCCCGACCTGCATGTGCAGACCTTCGACTTCAACGTGCCCGATGTCTTGATCGGAAACGGCAACATGGCTTTACAGCCATTCGATACCATTCGGGTTCATGGCAGGTACGACGTGGATGCGCCGAAGGTCGAAATCCGTGGCGAGGTCCTGCGCCCGGGATCCTACCCGCTTTCTTTGGGAATGACCGCGTCGCAACTCGTTCGCATGGCAGGTGGATTCAAGCGCGACGCTCTCCTCGAAACGGCTGATCTGATCAGTTATCGAGTGGTGAACGGCACCAAAGTGAAGGGTCAGCGTTCGGATGTGCGCATCGGCGACGCGGTGGCGCGCGACGATGCCACGGCCGATCGCGATTTGAAACCCGGTGACGTGCTCACGATCCATCAGATCACGGGATGGACTGATATCGGCGCCTCCATCACCATCGAAGGCGAGGTGGCGCACCCTGGCAGCTACGGATTCCAGGATGGGGAGCGTTTGAGCGAGGTCCTTCGCCGTACGGGCGGATTTCGTGAGACAGCCTATCCCGCCGGCGCAGTCCTGATTCGCGAGCAGGTTCGAGAACTTGAAGAGAAAAGCCGGGCCGAATTGATCCGGCAGATCGAGTCGAGCAATGCTTCGGCGACAATTTCTCCGAACCTCACTTCGGGTGATTCTTCCGGCCAGGTTCAGCTCGTTCGTCAACAACAGGAGCAGATCCTCTCACGACTGAAGAGTCAGCCTGCCACCGGACGTCTGGTTATACATATCACCAGTAATATCCAATCCTGGGCAGGGACGTCGGCGGACATCGAAGTGCGTCGCGGCGATGTGCTGCGTATTCCGAAGCGTCCCGGCTTTGTTCTGGTCAGCGGTCAAGTCTACAACGCCTCTGCAATCACCTTCACACCCGGCAAGTCGGCTGGATGGTATCTGCAGCATGCGGGCGGCACCACTGCCGCGGCCAATCGCAAGGACATCTTCGTAGTTCGCGCAAACGGATCGGTGGTGGGTCGGCGGTCCGGGGATTGGCTCGACCACGACGTGCTTTCAACCAGGTTGGAGCCCGGTGATGTCGTCGTCGTGCCACAGAAGATCATTGGCGCATCAATGTTCTGGCGCAATCTGTTGAGTACCGCACAAATCGCGTCGTCCATTGCAATCACGGCAGCTGTCGCAGGGCTATAGATCTAACTCGGCAATCAGCGGGGAATCGATGCAGATGGAACAACTCGAGACAGAATGCGACACGAAGGCACCCCCTGCAAACTGGGTGCTGAATGCCCGTGTGCTCTGGGATCATCGTCGCGTACTTCTCCGCACGGCTCTCACGTCAGCGGTTGTAAGCGTCGTTGTCGCCTTCGCTATTCCTAAACAATACGAATCCACCGCCCGCATAACGCCTCCAGACACTTCTGGAGCCGGTACCGCATTGCTTGCAGCGATTGCCGGCCGCAGTGAACTGGGAGGCCTTGGCAGTCTTGCCGGGAGTCTTCTCGGCGCCCGAACGACTGGCCCGTTGTTTGTGGATCTGCTAAGAAGCGCGACCGTTAGCAACGACCTCATCGATCGATTTCAGTTGCAGTCCGTCTATGACAAACGCTATCGGATCGATACCGCAAAGCGCCTGGCCCGGAGAACCGCAATCGTGGAAGACAAGAGAAGCGGCGTTATCTCTGTTAGTGTCGAAGACTCGGATCCGCGTCGCGCACGTGATTTGGCACAGGCATATCTCGATGAGCTGAATATGCTGGTCGCCAGAACGAACACCTCCTCTGCACGTCTTGAACGCGCCTTCATTGAGCATCGCCTCGAGGGAACTCGAGCAGACCTCGAGCGGGCCCAACTGCAGATGAGCGAGTTTGAAAGCACGCACACCACGATCGACATCAAGGAGCAGGCGCGGGCGACAGTCGAAGCTGCGGCCAAGCTCCAGGCCCAGATCATATTCGAGCGGTCAGAGTTGGACTCCCTCAAGCAGGTCTATGGCGACGAGAATATTCGCGTCCGGGCTGCTCGCGCACGCTTAGATGAACTCGAGCATCAGCTCCAGGCGATTGAAGGCACATCAGCGCCACTGACTAAAGATGACACCGGGAACTCACAGACCGCGGTCAAGCTTGATCGTGCGAGGACCGACTTTCCGTCGCTTCGTCAGATTCCAAGGCTGGCAGTTCCGTTCGCGGACATATATCGCCGCGTCCGTGTTGAGGAGACTCTGTACGAATTACTCACACAGCAATGCGAACTGGCTCGGATACAAGAGGCGAAAGATGTCCCAGTGGTTCGCGTAATCGATCTCCCGGGTATCCCTGAGAAGAAGTCGTTCCCTCCGCGAACAGCGCTCTGCATCGTGCTAACGGCCTTGAGCTTGCTTGTTGCTGCGGTGACACTGCTCGCGAGGGAGCGGTGGAATCAGCTCGACGAGTTTGACGAACGAAGGGTTCTGGGCACCGAGATTCAGGAGAGCATTCGCGATCAGTTGCTGCATGGACGCACGATGCTCCGGAGGCGATCCCGTGCCTGATGCTTCGATCGGCATGTCGCGTTTGTGGCCACCGATATTGCCAGCGATTGCCGGCTTCTATTTTGCGGCGCGACTCTGCCTCACGTTTCTCTTCTTCCAATCAGACCCGAAACTGGGAGCATACGCCAACTTCGCGTTGCACTTCGTGTTGTTTGCTGTGGTCTTCCTGTATTCCTTTGGCCCCCCTGCAGTCGCTCTTCATCCAATCGCTCAATCGGCTCCATTACGATGGGCAATCGGATTCCTATGCATGGGGGCATGCAGTCTCACGTGGAGCGTTACTGTTTCCAAACCAATCGCGTTTGCGTACTGGTGTGAGCTGGCAGCAGAGGTTTTCATTGTCGTTTGTCTGCTGCAAGCCCGTGAGGTTCGCACAGTCTCGACTGCGGTGCTGCAGGGATACGTCCTCGGCGCCCTCTTCATTGCGGCTGTCGAATGGCTTTCGCCGACGATGTACGATCTTCGACCAGGGAATGATGACTTCTTCAGCCCCAATGCAATCGGATTTACCTGTGCATTCGCAGTGTTTCTGATTCAGATTGCCTGCCGCTCGTCTTTCTTATGGCGAGTGGTGGCGGCAGTTCTGGCGGTAAGCCTGCTTCGCTCCCTGAGCAAGACCACCATCGTCGCTTTCGTCGCGGCACAGGCACTGCTGCTGATCATGGATTATTCGAGATCCTGGATAACCAGGTTCCTTCTCGCGCTGTCCGCGCTGCTTGTAGTATGGACATTCTCGGGTCTTCTCGAGAATTACTACGAGGTCTATACCCACCTCGGAAACCAATCTGAGACGCTTTCAGGACGGCTAGGTATCTGGGCGTTCGTCCTGGAACGATCAGTCCAGGAACCGTGGCTGGGACACGGCTTTCATTCCTTCCGCAACGTCATACCACCGTTCGGCAGCTTCGAGGCCTGGCACGCGCATAACGAACTGCTCCAACAGTTTTACACCTACGGCGTCGTCGGAGTTATCCTCGTTGCGTGCCTTTACATCAGCCTGCTTCGCCAGTTTCGAAGCGTTGCAGATCCAGCTCTGAAGGCACGTCTTCTGGCCTTGTGGGTTTTCATCGTCATTCGCGGTCTTGCTGACACTGAGAACTTTGACCTTTCACTTCCGCTCTGGTCGGTGGCAGTCATCAGCGTGATGTTGGCCCATGCGCCGGCGCGGGCGATCGGAGTCGGTCTCAAAAGAAACGGCTCTCCATTTATATCCGGCTCCTTAACGGAGGAGTGCGCACCGTGAATCTAGTCATTGCGGCCGTATCATCCAATCGCGCCATGTCAGGTGTCTCCCGCCATGCGGCGAACTTGACGAAGTGTCTCCTCAATCGTCCTGAACTGTCGGCACTGCACCTGCTTGTTGCTCCCTGGGAGTACAAGCACATGTGCGAAGCGATTGCACGCAAAGACAAGAGGCTTCACATCCACCCCATCGGCGTGCGCCCGGGAACACTGTATCGAAACCTCTGGTATTACCGCAGTCTTCCCGCCATTGCCGAACAGCTTCGCGCAGACATCGTGCACATTGCTTATCCCTCGCCCATCCGATCGGGCAGCATTCCTTGCCCCGCTGTCCTCACTTTGCACGACCTCTATCCCTTCGACATTCCTGCGAACTTCGGATTCCCAAAGGTGATGTTGAACCGCATGGTTCTTCGCCATTGCTTAACAAACGCGACTGCAATTGCCTGCGTATCTGAAAGCACAAAGTTGCGATTGGGGTTGAAGATGCCTGAGGTCCTGCCAAAAGCGGTTACGATCTGCAACTCCGTCGAGAGCGGGCCCATTCCGTCCGTTCCTTCCTTTGCTGCGACTTGGGGTAACGCTCCATTCCTGCTGTGCGTAGCACAACATCGCCGCAATAAAAACGTGCTGCTTGCGATTCGTGCGTTCAAGCGCGTCATTGCCGCGGGTCAAATCACCTCTGACTCAAGACTGGTAATCGTCGGGGTGCCCGGGCCGGAGTCGGCGAAGATCTACTGCTTCGTACGGGCGACGGGTCTCTCGGAACGGATCGTCTTCGTCAGCGGCATTTCGGATGCAGAGATGACCTGGTGCTATCGCAATTGCGAACTGCTCCTCGCTCCCTCGTCGGTTGAGGGCTTCGGCCTCCCTGTGGTTGAGGCCGAACTGGCGGGTTGCCGCATCGTGTGCTCCGACATCCCTGCATTTCGCGAAGTCGGTAACGAAGGTTGCAGATACGTGGAGCTTACTCAGGATAGCGACCAGCAATTCGCAAAGGCCATCGTCCTCAGCCTCCGCGAGCGCCGACCCCTGCCGAGTCATCTCCCCCACCTGTCTCCCGCGAACATCGCGGACCAGTACGTCCGGCTCTATAACGCGGTGCTCTCGCCTGCCAGCGCGGGAGTCGCGCCCGTAGCCCCAAAGGGAAAGGCCGTGGCTATGCCAGCCCAAACCTCTATTACAGATGAAGTTCCAAACGCTGCCCAGTTTTGACGGCGAATGTCAAACAATTGTCATTTCTTCAGATTGGCTTGTTAAACGTCGAAACGCGAGTGCAAAATGAACCCTATGCCCATCCGCGAGGAACTTCTTCTGGAAGACTTGGATCAAGTAGAGACTCCAAAGCTTGAGCTGGGGACCATTCTGGTCGTCGAAGACGATCCACGCATGCAGAAGGTCCTGAAGCGGCTATTCACAGAACAGAACTATTCCATCGAAGTTGCCGGAGACGGCAAGACCGGATTGGAACTGTTTCGGAGGGTCCGGCCAGTTGCAGTCGTGCTCGACCTCATCCTCCCCCAGATCTCCGGGCGTGAACTCTGCCAGACCATGAAATCAATTTCTCCCGATACGCCCGTCATCGTTTTGAGTGCTATCACCGAAGTCGTCGACAAGGTCCTTCTGCTCGAACTCGGCGCTGACGACTACGTTACCAAGCCATTCAGTCCCCGTGAGCTGATGGCTCGCGTCCAAGCAGCCATCCGCAGGCAAAGACGCCCTACGCAGTCGGCCGTGTATCGCTTTCGGGAATGCGAAATTGACTTTGAGAAGATGACCGCGAAAAGAGCTGGAACTCCTGTAGTGCTCACCTCTCATGAGTTCAAGCTTCTGCGATTTTTTACAGAGAACCCTGAGCGCGTCCTCAGCCGCGAAGTACTGCTCAATGAAGTGTGGGGATATAACTCCTACCCAACAACACGCACGGTCGACAACCAAATCCTTAAACTGCGGCAGAAACTCGAAGCCGACCCCGCGAATCCAAGGCACCTTCTCACCATCTATGGGGCAGGATACAAATTTGTCCCGTGAAGAATAGCAAATGGTTCTCCGATCCAATCAGGAGTAGCGTGCATGGGAGAGAAAAGAGGGATTCGCACCCGCATGCTGCTTGTGGCCGCGGTGGCACTGATCATTGCGGGCGCCACCTTCGGCAGTCTGCTGATTGTTCGTCATCAGCTTGAGATTCAGGTCACGCAAGACCTCAGCAAAGATCTCACACACTCCGTCGCTACCTTCCAGAATCTGGAGGCCCAGAGGCTGAATGCGCTCGAGCGGCAGAACGCTCTCATCGCCGAAGAACCCCGCCTTAAGGCGCTGATGACCACCAGCGACAAGCCCACCATCGAAGATGCGGGCGTCGAGTTTTGGAAGATCAGCGAGAGCGATCTCTTCGCCTTGGCAGACAACCGCGGAACGGTGATGGCAGCCTATGCGAAAGACCTGCCTGACACCTCGTCGGTCACCCGCGATCTGCCGGCACTCTTCCAGACTCCCACGCCGCGCTATCTCGTTAGTTCCGGCCGTCTTTATGCCTGTTCGGTCCGCCCGCTCTATTTCGGAAGAGACAAGGACGGTGTTCTGCTCGGTTACGTAATCAGTGGATTTGTGATAGGCCCCGATCTTCTGCGCCAGATCAGCCAAGCCACTGCAGTTGAGGCCGTGTTCCTAAGCCAGAGCCGCTCGCTCGCCAGTACCCTCGATGAGTCAACTTTGCGCGCAATGACAACTCTTCCCGCCATTGCGCAACGCGAACCAGATGCGCCGGTATCGCTCACGCTGGGCAACCAGCGTTTCATTGCCGCTACCCGTGATCTAAGTGCCTTCGCGCAGGTTCCACTTCAGCTTGTCGTGCTCAAATCGTTCGATCAGGCCGAAAAGTCCATTCACCAGATCGATCGCCTGGTTCTTTTCGCCGGCTTCCTGGCATTGGTTGTCGGAACCCTTCTGATGGTCTGGCTCTCCACGATCGTGACTCGACCGCTCGAAGATCTGGCCACCGGCGTTCGCGCCTTCGGTGTTGGAGACAGCGCGCACCTGCTTCCCAGCGATGGTACGCGCGAAGTCCGCGAACTGAGCCTCGCGTTTGCACGAATGCGCGACGAGATTCTGCGCACTAATCAAGCTCTCCTTGAGTCCGAGCGCCTTGCCACCATCGGTCGGATGGCCAGTTCCGTCTCCCACGACCTTCGCCATTACCTTGCCAGCGTCTACGCCAATTCGGAGTTTCTGGCCTCTTCGCCGCTTTCGGAACATGAAAGGACCGAGATCCTTTCCGATATTCGAACAGCGGTGCACGGAACTACCGAACTCATCGAGTCAATGCTGATCTTCAGCCGCACGGGCGCCGCTGTTCGACGATCGCATGAGCTCGTCGCTACGTTACTCGAGCGCGCATTGACACTGCTTCGCGCACATCCCGACGCCGCAGGTATTCAGCTGAATGCCAGGTACTGCGAACCGACGGAGACGGACGCACTCGCCGACGGCAAGCAGGTCGAGCGAGCGATCTACAACCTCCTCCTCAATGCGTGCCAATCGGCGCGTACCGGCCAGAATGAAGGCCAAGTTCAGGCGCGAGTGGATGTTCAGGATGGAATGATCATCATCGAAGTGCAGGACAACGGCCCAGGTGTCCCCGAGAATATCCGCACCAGCCTGTTCCAACCTTTTGTAAGCGAGGGAAAGCAGAAAGGCTCCGGCCTTGGGCTCACACTCGCACATTGCATTGCCGCTGAACACGGTGGAGAGGTCGTTCTCGTGGCGACGGGTCCCGGCGAGACGATCTTCCGAATGACAATCGCCCGAGGAACCATTCAGCATGCGGCGTCTGAAGGCGCCGCTCAGAAAAGGTGGGCAGCGGGATGAGCCAGCACAACGCATCCGCAATTCACGATCGCCTCGATATAAGAGCCTCGCATCTCTTTGTTTTGGGTTTGATCCTTTCCGCAACAACGCTGATCGCCGGTGCACAATCCGGAAATGATGAGAGCCTTGCGTCGAAAGTGCAGCGGCTCACGGAAGCGATGAGTCAGACCCAAAAGCAGCTTGAGCAGTCGCAGCACGAATTGGAGCAACTTCGAGCGCAATTGGCAGTCGTGCAACAGCAGCTCGCGGAATTTCACAAGGACGAGGCACAGCCCGCAGCCGCTGCGCAACTCGCCGCTGCCGTCGCGCAGATCCGTGAGCAACAGTCGATTGCAGAAACGCAGATCGCCACACACGAGCAGTCGAAGGTCGAAAGCGAATCAAAGTATCCGGTTAAGCTTAGCGGCCAGGTTCTCCTCACCGGTTTCGTAAATACCTCGCAGGTAGACGATCCCGTCACGCCCTCCATGGTTATCTCTGGATCGGGTAGCACCGGTGCCTCAATGCGCCAGACCGTGCTGGGCTTCGATGCGCGGGGACCGCATCTCTTCAATGCTCGAACCCACGCTGACGTCCGTATCGATTTCGATGGCGCTGCGCTCTCCAGCGGCGGCGGAGCGAATGCATACGCAGGGGGTCTCGTTCGACTGCGCACAGCCCATGCGGATCTCAGCTGGGACCACTCGCAAGTATTCTTTTCACTCGATCACCCGATCGTTGCGCCAAACACGCCCACCTCACTCACCGCGGTCGCCCTTCCCGCCCTGGGATGGTCTGGCAACCTGTGGACGTGGAATCCTCAGATCGGCGTTAGCAGTGATCTTCCTTTCGCCGCCTCTCAACGTCTCCGCATCCAGGCTGCCCTCATCGATGTAATGAACCCGCCGCAGATCTATGCCAACTCAAGTTTGTCCTCCGGCGTTGTCAGCCCCACTACAGCTGAAAACAGCCGCTGGCCAGGAGCGGAAGGCAGAATCGCATTCGTGGGTGGCGCAGAAGACACTGGAATCCAGCTCGGGTTCGGCGGTCTTTTCGCTCCTCATCGCACACCTGGGGGCAACCGATTCAATTCCTGGGCCGGCACGTTCGACTACCGCATTCCTCTCCCCGGCCGCGCAGAACTCAGCGGAAGCGGATATGCTGGCGAGGCTCTCGGCGGTCTCGGTGGCGGTGCATTCAAAGATTACGTCTACAGTTACGACCCAGTCGCCGGATTCTCATTCCAAAACCTGCACGACTATGGCGGATGGGCCCAGATCAAACAACGCACGAACGAACACCTGGAGTTCAACGCAGCAATCGGAACTGACCAGGTTCCAGCCTCGGAACTCAGGCCCTATGCAGGAAATAATGTTGCGTATTACCTGAACCTCGCACGCAACCTTACCTATACAGGCAACGTGATCTACAAACCGAGTGCATATCTCATGTTCTCCATGGAATATCGCCACCTTCAAAGCTCTCCTGTCACCGAATACAGCGCGACCGGCGACATTATCGGAATTGCAACGGGGTATCGGTTCTAATGGCGCGACTGCGACACTGGCTCTGCGCCACTCTGCTTCTTGCCACGGCCGCCATCGCGGCGAACGCGCAAACTCCAGCACCCATCGACGTGCACTTGCGGCTTGCAATTCCGAAAGGATCAGCCCGGCACGCGCTCCCCGCTGCCGTCGTCTGGTTCAAACCGCTTGAGGGCACGCCGCCAGATCCTTTCCCGCCTACCAAGGCGTACACGCTGCTTCAGAAGAACCGCATGTTCAAGCCTCATCTACTCGTGATCCCGGTGGGCAGTTCGGTGCAGTTCCCGAACGCCGATCCTTTCTTTCACAACGTCTTCTCGCTCTTCGATGGAAAGCGATTTGACCTAGGCCTCTATGAAGCTGGTTCCACAAAGTCAGTCACATTTTCGCGCGAGGGTGTCTCGTACATCTTCTGCAACATTCATCCCGAGATGAGCGCCGTTATCCTCACGCTCTCGACCAGTCTCTACAGCGTCGCCGATCGGCACGGTGAATTTCAGATTCCCAATGTTCCGGCCGGCGATTACGAAATGCACATCTGGATCGAAGGCGCTTCGCAACCCGACCTGAATCGTATGACGCGGCGAGTTCACCTCACACGGGAATCCGGTGATCTTGGTCTAGTCGAAGCCCCATCCATCCTGATTAAATCCGAGCCCCACTCCAACATGTACGGCCAGCCCTACGATCGCGACGGAAAGTCTCCCTACTGACAGACGGTGCGGTCACTACAGGTCCGACGTGGACTCACAAAGCCATGGCCGCTTTTCCTGGTCGATGGAATCCGCCATAGTGGTGTTTCTGAAGCCCGCTATCTGCAAAGCGATTCGCCAAACGAAGGCCGGATTATTCCGGAGATAGCGCCACAAAAGATGTCGTGGATTCTGAATGAGCCGATGCAGCCATTGCAAGCCGGCGCGTTTGATCCAGTCCGCGCAATCCCTGATCCGCCCCGTGTGAAAGTCGAATGCGGCCCCCACGCCAAACATCAGCGTGGTATCCAGCACCGGAAGATATCGATTCATGAACATCTCCTGCCGGGGACTGCTGATGCCAACCCAGATGATCGAAGGCTTCAGCCTGCGAACCCTGGCAATCAGTCCCTGCTCTTCATCAGCCGTCAGTTCGCGAAAAGCCGGAGTATAGGTGCCGACTACGCGAGTCCAAGGGAAACGCCGCATCAAATTAGCCGATAGCGCTTGTGCCACACCGACTTTTCCTCCGTAGAGGAAATGCGTGAACCCTGCGAGTTCTCTGTTCCCAAACACCTCAAGCATCAGATCCGGACCGGCCACCCTCTGCATCCTCTCCAGTCCCTGCGATCGCCCAACCCAGACTGTTGGCATTCCATCGGGGAGCGACAGAAACGCATTTGCAAAAGCTCTTCTCACCTCCGGATCCCGCTGTGCCTCCATGATCCCGTGTACGCCCGCCATGCACACATACCCTTTGCGCCGCTCAGCAAGTGCGGTGGCGATGAGTGCCATTGCCATCGACATGTCTAGCGCCTCTACGCGAACACCGAGTACGTCAGCACGCAGTCTTTCTTCGGTGCCCCTCGAATGTGTCTCACGCGCCTGCTTCAGGCCCACATCCAACTCGGATTCGATTTGATTTGAAGTAGCTCTTGCCAGGTTGTTGGCTCGTGGAGTCATGCCTCCTCCACAGCTGGCCCGTTCGCTGCAAGGCCATCGACCCGGATCGAACCGATCCGCAACTCCCGCAACAACGGAACGTAAACCAGCAACGCCACGAGCGCAAACGCGAAGCGGCCGGCGATAATCGCCTTTACCCCGAAACCATGCACAAAATACGCAACCACGCCGGCGCCTGCGAGAGCTCCGCCAACATTGGTCAATGCGACGAACTGTACCCGCCCCAGCGCAAACATGGCGTACACCCCGGTCACGCTGAGCGCAGCCAGTGCCGAACCCGCAAGCACACTCGGCAGCAGCAAGGCGCACGCTGACGCAACCGCATCATTGGCCAACAGGTGCAGAATCCAATTGGAACCGGTCAGTAGCGTTCCAGTTCCGATCAGCACAAGAACTGCATTCGCCGCAAAAGCGCGCTTCACAATCCTCCTCAGCTCCGTTGGAGTTGACGTCCGTTGCCGGATTGCCAGATAGGGAAACAGAAAGTGCAGACCCGAAGCCGTTAGGCCATACACCGGCTGCGAAATCTGTGCGCAAAGAGCATAAGCCACAACCGCCGAAGCTCCCATCGACGCTCCGCCGATCAGCCGGTCCCCTTGGCTGAACACCACTCCCGCTGCCGCACTCAACCACGTGAAAACGCCGAATTGAAGCAGATCGCGGCTTATTTCCAGATCGAAAGATGGCAGAAGATTCGCCTTTAACAGCTGTCGCAACCGAATGTACTGCGCGACCAAGGCTACCGCTGCCAGCGCCGCCGTCAGCGCCATGATATTTACGACACTTCGTGTGAACATTGCCAGAATTGCCGCACCTGCAAGCCCTAGAAATCTGGCGGCAATGCTGATTCTTACTGCCGCTCCGTATCGTTCAAATGCTCTCTGCGTGCTGATACAAACAGTCTCAACCGCCCTGATCACAACGAAAACGGCCGCAATCCGGATGCACGAGAAGCACGTCTGGATCAACTGCCTGTCATTGCCCGCGATGCGATCGGCCAGCATCGGCGCCATCGCCCAGATCACCAGGCCCATGCAGATGCCGAGCACGACATGGATGCCCATCGCCGCCCGCACCACCCGGAGCAACTGCGGCCTGCAACCATCTCCCCTTTGGGTCGCGACCTTCTGGATATTCGCATCCCCGAAACCCGACGCCACAATCGAACCGAAACTCACCACGGAACTAGCAACGGTCCACACGCCGTATTGTGAGACCCCAAGGTTGCGCAGAATCACCGGAGCTACCGCGAGCATGCCTATCGGATAAGCCCCATAATCCAGCAGCCCGTAGATTGTGTTGGAGAGCTGCCGCCTCATTTGTTTCCCGTCCAAAACGTCACTTCTCGAAACTATGCGTGGCAGCGGAGACAAGTGTCAGCTATGGGTCAGGCGATTGTCATTTGATTGTCAGATAGGCAGATGCGAAAGAAAGTTTGGTACAAACTGCAAAGGTTCTTTAAGCTGTCGCAAAGGATCTCGGATGCCGCGCCTCCCCTTTGCCATTTGCCTCTCTGCGTTGCTCGTGCTCTCGATTCGCGCCGCCATCGCCCAGCAAAACAACCCGCGTTTTACGGGATCGGAAAGCTGTCGCAAATGCCACCTGAAGGAATACGACGGCTGGAAGCAGACACGAATGGCGAACGTCGTCCGTGATCCGAAGCTGCATCCCGAAGCGGTTCTTGGCGATTTTCAGCACGCCGATCCAAACCGCCCTTTCGAACTCAGCCAGGTCGCACTCGTCTATGGCAGCCGGTGGAAGCAGCGCTATTTCGCCAGACAGGGAGACGGTTATTACCCCCTGCCTGCACAATGGGACATCAAGAATCAGAAGTGGCTCCCATACCACGTGCCCGATGGCGCTGACTGGTGGGTCGAGTTTTATCCCAAGCCAAATGAAGATCGTCCCACCGGACCCACCTGCGATGGTTGTCACTCGGTGAACTACAACCTGCAAACCATGCAGGTGACCGAGTGGAATGTGGGATGCGAAAAGTGCCACGGTCCGGGCAGCAAACACGTCGCTCATCCCACCGCCTCCAACATCGTCAATCCCGAAAAGCTCGATCCCGTTCGCGCAACTGACGTTTGCATTCAATGCCACAGCCAGGGTCGCCCCTCGCAACTTCCTGTGGATGGCAAATATGTAGACTGGCCCGTTGGCTATGTTCCAGGACAAAGGCTTGCCGACGTCTGGAATCTGGAAATACCACGCCTCGGCACGCAGGACTTCTATTTCTGGCAGGATGCATCAGCGCACAAAAATCGCATGCAGGGGAATGATTTTGTCCAAAGCACCATGTACCACCGCGGCATGCGATGCTTCGATTGCCACCAGGTTCACAGCAATGCCAATCGATCCAATCTCATCGTCACCGGCAATGCGCTTTGTCTCGGTTGTCACACTCGCTCTAATCCTGCAGGACTGAAGGGAACGGTCAATGAGCATACCCATCACGCTGCCAAAAGCGCGGGCAGCGAATGCACTGCTTGCCATATGCCGAAAATTGCGCAGACGCTCGGGAACAACGATGTAAGCAGCCACACTTTCCGATTCATCTCTCCGCGCCTGACCCAGCAGTTCGGAATCCCCAATCCCTGCACCTCCTGTCACACAGGCAAGTCAAACGAGTGGGCAATTGCACAATTGAAGAACTGGTCCACTACCTCTCCCTGGCGTATAGGACAGTAACACACTGATATAAATGCGCATGCAGTGGTGGTAGTGTCTTAAAAGTGCGTTGACGCGAAAACAGCAACCGCTTGCTTTCGTAGTATCGTGGACATTATGAAACCACGGGAGCTGACGACACTGAAGCGATTGCTAGGCCAGTTGGACGCGAACCTCTCCACGCTTGGCAATGAGCGAACGGCGAGATGCCGCGAACTCTTGAATGCCGCCCGAGCGCTCACGGATGATTTGCTGAATCAATCTAAGCTTCCCGCCGCTGCGCTGCTAGGCGCAAAAGGTGGGTCGGTGACAGCGAAACGTGGTCCTGAATACTTCCGCCAGCTTGCCGCAAAGCGCAAAACTCGCGCTGGCGGGCGTCCGCGCAAAGAACCCTAGTAAAATCTAGCCAGTCACAAAACGAAAAGCCCGGCGCGAGGCCGGGGCATTTCGATGAAGCGGCTGGATACCCTCCATCGTAATGCTCCTTCGCGCCTGAAGCAAGGGAGCGAATGGGAAACACTGATCGTCCTGTCCTCACCCTAGAGCAAGAACTCGTCATTGAGACCGCCCAGAATAAGGTTGACGAAATGTTTTGGCTGAGCCTCTGGGTATTTCAGGCGTCCATGCATTACGGCGAGGATGAGTACAATCCGCGACGGAATAAGCTGAATCCCCCCGCCCCGAAAGAGCCGGTTAAGTTTCGATGGGTGGTAAGCGAATACGCTAGGAATCTCTTCATCGTTGAATCTCAGGTCTATCCCGGCGCTCCGCAACTTCGAAAATGGCTGGAGGATCTGAGCGAGAGGGTCGTCGAACGAGTATCGCAAACGTTAAACAAGATCGAGGAGCAGGGAGCACTACAGAGCCGCAGTTTCACCCATCACGGTGTTACGCCAGACGAGATCCTTTCCACGATGCGCGATGCTCTCGCAGGCACAATTAAGCAGCGCTTGGCTCCCCCTCTGCCATTCTCGCCGCCTCCGCCGCCGCCTGAAGTGCAGGAACAAATGCGTGCTTCTCCTACTCGCCATCAACTCAACGAAAAGGAGAACCGTGCTACGCGGCGGAAAGCGGTGGTTGAGCCCCTACTAGCCAAAAATGGCTGGTCGATATTTGAGTGGGCGACAAACTCGGATGTCGCATTTCATACAGCCGATGATTATTTAAAGGGAAAAAGAACGCCATACCCATCGACCATCAAAAAGCTAGCCGAAAGTCTAGGCCTTTCAGTTCAACAACTTCCGCAGTAACATTGCCAAACTTTGCCATACTTTGCAAATGCCTTCCACGAAATATGCCAAACCTTTCAGTTGAGATTGCGCTGACTTCTCCAATCAGACTGCGCGATAGTCGCGGACATGGAGAACGAAGCAATCCACAACCGTGGACCACCCCGCGCATAAAGACACGAAAGGGGAGCATTTGAGTGCTCCCCTTGTCCTGCGGACGTGGTGAAACGGTAAACACAGCGGTCTCTAAAACCGCTTCTCCTGCCGGGGATTGTGGGTTCGAGTCCCACCGTCCGCACTCCAAACACTAGCACATTTTCTGCGTTGACAAACAGCGAGCGCTTGCTGTATTATTTATCCATGATGAACGTAGCCCAATCCGAGATGCGGTGCTCAGAGTGCAAGGTTGATTGCCAGCGATTCGGGAAACATCGCAATGGTCTGCGCCGGTTCCGCTGCCCGCAATGCCGCAAAACGTATACGGAATCGCACGAGCGGACGCTGGGTACGATGTACATCTCTCAAGATCGCGCTGTGCTTGCGCTGCAATTGCTCCTAGAAGGAAACAGCATCAGGAGCACGGAAAGAATCACCGGATTAGATCGCAATACAATCATGAGCCTCCTGGTCAAGGCCGGAGATCGTTGCAACTCGCTGATGGTTTCCAGGATTCAGAACCTCACAGTCAAGGACGTGGAGGTAGACGAGATTTGGGGATTTGTCCAAAAGAAGGAAGGTCATAAGTCAGACGACGATGGCCCCGAAGTTGGCGATGCGTACTGCTTCATCGGAATGGAGCGGAACACGAAACTGGTACTCGCCTATCACCTCGGCAAGCGCAACGCAAAGGCCACAGACGCATTTATCGGCAAGCTGGCCTATGCCACTTCGCGCGAGCGCTACCAGCTAACCAGCGATGGATTCGGCCCCTATGTGAGCGCCGTCAAGATGCTGCTAAGAGATCGGGTTGACTTTGCCCAATTAATCAAAGTCTATGGAACGCCCCGAGATGGCGAACAGCGTTACAGCCCGGCTGAAGTCGTGGATTCAGTCCCAGTCGAGATCATGGGAAGGCCGGTCAGAAGCCGGATTTGCACGTCGCACATCGAGCGGCAGAATTTAAGCGTTCGTATGGGAATGCGCCGGATGACCCGACTCACCAACTGCTTTTCTAAGCGCTGGAGTCATCTAGAAGCCGCATATTCTCTGTGGTTCGCTTACTATAACTTTTGCCGCGTTCACAAAACGCTACGCGTCACACCCGCAATGGAATCGGGGATTGCTTCCCATGTGTGGACAATTGGAGAACTACTCACTTGAGCCAATAGCCAACGACGACGCCAATCATGCCAAAAGCCTATTTGGTGTAATCAGGGGGCACTTGCGAACTGGTGAGCATATAGAAACAGAGCAACAGAATAATCGTAGACAGAAACATCCGGTAAAGTAGCGGCAAGTCTCTGCGGTCAATATTCATTTTTTGCTCATCTAACCATCCTGCGGATTACGTCCGCAGCCTGGCGAATATGAACGCCAAAAGCAGGCTCTCCTCGATCCCGCTGGAGCGAACCATTCTGACCTTGCGAGATAGCCTCGTTCATTTGTTCCACCGTGGGGTGTTCGACAGAAAGATTACCCACCATATTTGGCCTTGTGAGCGTTGCTGTCCCGAGATTCTGAAGCGAATTGTTAGTGAGAATGTGAGGCTGCATAATGATCTCCCTCGATGTGAGACTTCGGGCGTGTGATCCATTCAAATCCGCCGGGTGTGATTGTGGCCAATTTAATCGGCCCCCCACAGAGCGGCGCGCCGAGCGCATACGTGCACCATCCGATGGTCGTTTGAATGATGAATCGGCAGCAACCAATCGCACCTTGAAGGGGCATTCCGTCGAAAGCTATTCGCGTCGTTCCCGACTGAACTATATTTGTCAGTCGCTGAATCTCCTCTGCGGTGGCACCAACCTGAAGAAGAGATGTCTCGTACGTTGGGTCGATCCCAAACATCAAACGCGAAAAAGGTACGTGGACTCCTCGCCAAGAGGCACCTATTTCATCTACTGGTCGTACCCTCTTAGGTTCCGGGTCCTTGGGTAAGATGAATTCCCACTCTGAAGCCAAGTGTTCGTTGGTAGAATACCCAGCGACCATAAATCCCATCATTGGCTGTTGTTCCGGTGCCATTTCTCCAAATGCGCCAGTGTGTTGTTGCCGCATGAATGCGTGAAAGTTGCGACTTATTTGGTCAACGTCGGTTGGCGCAGTTGCTTCGGCTGGCTGGGATCGGCTGAATTCCCGAACGAAACTCTCAACAGATCGCTTGCCGATATTGCCAGCACCGTAGGTCAAAACCCCAACAGGCAGATCACCTAGTTGGAAAATCTTCTGCGCATTTTCATACGACTTGACCCATTGTTGCTGTCCGTCGACGTTCATGTAGAGCTGGGTCATACTCTCCGCGCCAAGCACTACGCCGTCATAGACTTTTACGCTCGCGACAACGGACATCGGTTGACTTCCTCGCCTAAGGGGTTGGATGCGTAGTATCCATCGACTCCGCAACCCTAGTCAATAGACTAGTGGGGGTCTGCGGCACTGCGTACCATCCGCAAATACTCAATTTGGCGAAAAGGTAGCGAAACGTACGTTGCCTGATGCTCACTCAACGCATAATTCAGACACTACCTGCAGTGGTGATTCAGCGCGTCGGCCCGCGCTCCGGCAATAAAATGCAATGACCACCTGATGACAATTCCCTGACAAGTAGCTCAACTCGCCCGCTCTATGGTGATGGAGCGCTGGATCCCTCCCTCAGCCTCGGGTCCATCAGACAATCCGTTCAAAAGGAGTTCCATGATGACCACACGCGCACAAGCCCTCTTCCAGGGCGTGAGGATCACTTGCCTCGCCCTGCTCTCCGCTTCCCCACTCCTCGCGCAACCAGCGCAGCACTATAAACAGACGAATCTCATATCCGACCTCCCCGGCATGGCGGCTGCAACGGATGCAAACCTCGTGAACCCGTGGGGTCTCTCGCGTAGTTCTACATCGCCGTGGTGGGTTTCTGACAACGGAACAGGCGTTTCCACCTTGTACTCCGGCACCGGCTCGGCGATACCTCTGGTCGTCACCATTCCCGCAGCCGACAGTGGCACCGGCACCCCCACGGGTCAGATGTTCAATGGCAGTCAGGATTTCCAGATTGCTCCCGGCAAGCCAGCCCTCTTCCTATTCGTCACAGAGGACGGCACGGTTTCGGGTTGGAATCCGGGCGTGCAGGCCACGTCTGCCGTGGTCAAGGTCAACACCCACAGCGCTTCAGTCTTCAAAGGAATGGCCGTCGCAACCATCGATGATCCGCGCATGGGATCGACGAACTATCTCTACGTGGCCGACTTTCGCAAGGCGCGCATCAATGTCTATGACACGAACTTCCATGCCATCTCACTGCATGGGAATGCCTTCAGAGACGAGCGCGTTCCCCACGGATTCGCACCCTTCAACGTCCAGAACATTGGCGGCAACCTCTACGTAGCCTTCGCCAAGCAGGACGGTGCCAAACACGATGAGGTCGACGGCGCCGGCCTTGGCTATGTCGATGTCTTCTCTCCCACCGGTCGTCTGCTGCATCGCCTTGAATCGGGCAAATGGTTCAACGCCCCCTGGGGCCTTGCACAGGCTCCCACCGATTTCGGCATCTACAGTCACGACATTCTGGTGGGCCAGTTCGGCAGCGGCCACATTCTCGTATTCGATCCCGTTACCGGGTCGTTCAAAGGTTGGCTGCAGGATGCCAATAATGCGCCGATTGCGATCAATGGGCTCTGGGGTATTGGGTTCGCTAGCGGAGGCACTTCTGGTCCCGCAACAACGCTCTTCTTCGCTGCGGGCCTCAATGATGAGCAGGATGGCCTCTTCGGCACAATCACTCCAATAGAAAACGAGTTTGGGGGCGATCAATAGCCAATCTCTATGGCCGGTTTTGCAGGGCCACCTTTCCTAAGGCTCCGCTGCGATCGGTAATGATGAGAACGTGCAATTACCGTCCGGACTGAAACAGGCAAGGGGCGGCTCACGCAAGAGTGAAACTAGAAGATCATCTATCCTTCGCCAGATGGACCTTTCGGATCCGCTTCGGTGCAGATCCTTTTCTTTCGTCGATGCTGTTGCTTGTACTTCTGGCTCAGCCCCGGATAGATGGCTGGATCGCACGCGCGTCAAGGCTCGGAAACCGACGTGGTGCGCTTGGCCTTGATGCGTGTGCGACGATTCCCGGCGTGGGCTGGGCCCCCTCGCTTTTGTGGTAAGTCGCATACTGGAAGCCTCCAGCTGGCAGATTTTGTTCGGTACCCACACTTCCAGGCAACGATACCCGCAATTATACCCGCAGATAAAACTGGCTTGAAGCGCACGTCAACGGACCACTATGCACCGAGATTATTTACATAAATCGCTTATTATCAGATATTTTAAGCCATCTCGGAGAGTTCGGGGAAGTGCGAGGAGGGTCGGTGAGGTGTGGGTATTGGCTGCCCGTCAGGGATTCGAACCCCGATATGCTGCTCCAGAGGCAGCTGTCCTACCGTTGAACGAACGGGCAATAACTGAATTTGGCTTTCCCGCGGCCGCCCTGTCTGGGCCGTAACAGAGAGTCTGGTGGTGGAAGGCCGACCTTTTCATCATACGAGCAAACTTTTATAGGGTCAAACATCGCGCGGTTTGGGAGAACTATTCTTCGCGCAGGACCTCGAGCGGGCGCAGTCCGAGAATGCGGAAGCTCGCGATCCAGCCCGTCCCCGTGGCTAGGATCGCCGTTCCCACGAGCGCGATGGCCGTGGCATACCAATCGATATGAAAGCTCACTTCAAGCCTGCGCAGCAATACGCGCGTAAGCAGGTTTGCAAACACTACTCCGACTGAGCCTGCGAGCAGCCCAAGCACACTGAATTCGACGCTGAACGTACGGACAATGCGCATGCGGGTTGCGCCAAGCGTCTTCAGCACGACGGCTTCGCGCATCCGGCGGAAGCGCGCGCTGGCAATGCTGGACGCCAGGATCATAAGACCCGCAAGAATCGAAAAGCCGGCAAGAAATCGCACGACAAAGGTGATCTGGTCGACGACACTCTCAATGCGGTCCAGAACATCGGCAATGTTGATGACCGTTACCGTTGGATAGGCGGCAAAGAGCGCTCGCTCCATCATGGCAACCTGCTTGGGATCAATGTGTGCGCCACCGTACCATGTTGCCTGCTCGTCTTTGAGTTGGCCGGAAGGGAGCATGAACGCGACGCGGGCACCGATGTGTTGCCCGTCAGCCTTGTAAAGCGCTGCCACTTTCAGTGCGTGCACGCGTCCACCGATGGCGATCTCCACTGCGGAGCCCAGGCCGAGATGCAACCGCTGCGCCGTACCATCGCCGATTGCAATTTCAGCAGCATTGGCATCGGTCCACCATTTACCCTGGGTCACTTTGTCACCCGCAGGTGGTGTGTCCGCCCAGCTCAATTCCGCGTTCTCGAGCAATCTTCGGGGAAAATGCTGGTCTTTCAACTGGTCGAGCGTTTTGCCATTGAGTGAGACGAAGCGTCCCTGCACCGCTGCCAGCAAATCGAGTGGCTGCGTGACGCCGGGTTGGTG
>NZ_JBAUUO010000140.1:0-38292 GCF_049582745.1 Occallatibacter sp. | reverse complement strand
ACCCAAAAATCGTAACTTCTCAGTCATGACCGGTTCCCTCCGCTTGTGGCTCTGGACTAAAGTTCTTAACAAACTCAGCCTAACCCACGACTAGCGCATCGAGCCGGTCACACCATAATGACTACTTTTCAGGTTGTGAAGGAACTGGATGGAATCCGACGCGAAAGGGATGGCAGCACTTTACGACGAGTGGGAGACCGCTATAGTTTGGCGCTATGGCTGGTGTGTCGCTGGTGTTGGATGGGAAGGTTGCGCTGGTTACCGGCGGGTCGCGCGGGATTGGCGCGGAGACGGTGCGGCTGTTTGCGGCCGCGGGGGCGCGGGTGGTGTTCAGCTACCGCCAGGCGAAAGAACTGGCGCTGACGCTGATGGACGAGTGCGGCGGGCCGGTTCGGTGTGTTCCGATTGAGCAGGATTTGCGATCGCCGTCGGATGGGCGGGCGCTGGTGGGCGCGGCGGTGAAGGCATTTGGGCGGCTGGATGCGCTGGTGGTGAATCACGGCGTGTGGCCGGCGGAGGATGCGCCGATTGAGCTGATGACCGAGGAGCAGTGGCGGAATACGATGTCGGTCAACCTGGACTCGGTGTTCGGGCTGGTGCAGTCGGCGGTGGTACAGATGGAGCTGCAGGGACCTCCGGCGATGGGCGATGAGGGCACGAAGGGGCATATTGTGCTGATCAGCTCGACGGCGGGGCAGCGGGGCGAGGCCATGCACGCGGACTATGCCGTGACGAAAGGCGCGCTGATCAGTCTGACAAAGAGCCTGTCGACGGAGCTGGCGCCGCGGGGAATCATGGTGAACTGCGTGGCTCCGGGATGGGTGGCGACGGATATGTCGGCGGGAACGCTGGGCGATCCGGCACAGGGCGCGCGGATCAGGGCGGGGATTCCGGTGGGACGTGTGGCCATGACGTCGGAGATTGCGGGGCCGGTACTGTTTTTGTGCACGCCGCTGGCGGGGTTCATCTCAGGCGAGGTAGTGAATGTGAATGGGGGAGCGGTGCTGGCGGGGTGACGGAGGGACATAGGGACGGAGGGACATAGGGACACAGGGACATAGGGACACAGGGACACAGGGACATAGGGACACAGGGACACAGGGACATGGGGAAATAGCAGGACATCGTGGCCAGGGACATAGGGAATTGATGGGCGGAGGACGAATGGGGAAGGGATTGGCGGGTTGGCTGGCTTTGGGGTTGCTGGCGATGCCGCCTGGGATGCGGGCGCAGGCGGACGATGCTGGTGCGCAACATCCAGCGCAGGCGATGGATGTATCCGGCGAGAAGAATGCGGCACAGGCGCGCGCGGCGATGGATGCGATGGTAAAAGCGCTGGGCGGCGATGCGTGGCTGAACTTAAAAAACGTGGTGCGTGAGGGACACATCGCGGCGTTCTTTCACGGCGAGCCCGATGTGGGTACGACGCTGTTCTGGGAGTTTCATGTGTGGCCCGATCACGACCGGATGGAGTATACGAAGCATCGCGATGTGGTGCAGTTTTACGAAGGGCGCAAGGGGACTGAAGTGACATACCGCGGTGCGAAGCCTTTGCCGAAGGAACAGGTGGATGATTTTCTGCGGAGGCGCGACCACTCGATCGAGATGGCGGTGAAGGTGTGGTTGAAGGATCCCAAGACGATCCTGGTGTATGAAGGGCAGCGCATGGCGGAGCGGCACATGGCGGACCAGGTGACGCTGATCTCGGCGGAGAATGAAGCGATCACGATACAGATGGATGTGCAGACGCACCTGCCGCTGAGCCGGAGCTTTCAGTGGCGCGACCCGGTGTACAAGGACAAGAACACGGATGTGGAGGAGTACGCGGACTACCACGATGTGGAAGGGTTGCCAACGGCGTACTCGATTACGCGGGTGCACAACGGCGATACGGTGCGGCAGTTGTATATCGACAAGGTGCATTACAACCAGGATCTGCCGGCGGAGTTCTGGGATGTTGGTGCGGTGGCGAAGAAGATCAAGAAGTAGTTTTCAGCTAATCAGCTGTCAGCTCTCAGCTCTCAGCTTTTGTGCCTTCGTTCTTTGCCCTCACGGCGCGACTGAACAGCTTGCTGAAAAAATCCAAATCTTGAACGAAGCATCGCACAGGGGCTGAAGCCCTCACTCATTTTGTTGCATTTGCGGCCTGGCTGAAGCCATGCCCTTGTTACAAGACAGTGGGTTCGTCGAGTTTTTCAGCAAACTGTGAAGTCGTGTCCTTTCAAAACTCGACTTGTTCAGAGCTTTCCAAAGGGTGCCTGAAGCATGGAGTGAGCTTCGCTATAATCCTCAGGGAGCGCGGGGCGGGTGATGGCGCGCTCTGTGGAGCTAGCGCATGACGTTCGACATCCAGGAGATCCTGGAGTTTCTTCCGCACCGCTACCCCTTTTTGCTGATCGACAGGATCACGGAGTTCGAGCCGACGAAGCGGCTGGTGGCGATCAAGAATGTGACCATCAACGAGCCGTTTTTCCAGGGACATTTTCCGGGATACCCCATCATGCCGGGCGTGCTGGTGGTGGAGGCGATGGCGCAGGCGGGCGGCATCATCATGCTGCACGAGATCGAGGATCGGCACTCGAAGTTGGTGGTGTTTACGGGGATCGAGCGGGCGAAGTTTCGCCGGCCGGTGACGCCGGGCGACCAGTTGCGATTCGAAGTGGACGTGTTGTCGTTCAGGACACGGGCCGGGAAGATCCATGGCCGCGCCACCGTGGATGGGAAGCTGGCGTGCGAGGCGACGCTGACGTGCGCGGTGGTGACCCGGGAGCGCGAGCGGAAGGCGCATGGGGATAGCCAAGACACAAATCCGGCAGAGGGAAAGGCGCCGGCGGCGCCGGAGGCGGAGTGAGTATCCATCCCAGCGCAGTGGTGGCCGAGGGGGCGGTGGTTCCCGACTCCTGCGAGGTGGGGCCGTTCTCAACGATCGGCCCGGATGTGGTGCTGGGTGAGGACTGCCGCCTGATTTCGCACGTCGTGCTCGATGGGCGGACGCACATCGGAGCTCGGAATGTGTTTTATCCCTTTTGCGCAGTGGGCATGGCGCCGCAGGATTTGAAGTATCACGGTGAGCCCACCCAATGCGAGATCGGCGATGACAATACAATTCGCGAGGGTGTGACCATCAGCCGCGGGACCGCCAAGGGCGGCGGCATTACGCGGGTGGGATCGAAGAACCTGCTGATGACGGCGGTGCATATTGGACACGACTGCATTGTGGGCAACGGCTGCATCCTGGCGAATGCGGCGACTCTGGCGGGCCACGTGATCATCGAGGATTTCGCGACGGTGGGGGCGTTCAGCCCGGTGCACCAGTTCTGCACGGTGGGGAAATATTCGTTTATCGGCGGCGGGACCATCGTTACCCAGGACGTGCTGCCGTTTTCAAAGACCTCCGCGCGGCGGGAGAACAAGGCGTTCGGCGTAAATAGCATTGGGCTGGAGCGGAGGGGATTCAGCGCGGAGCGGATCCGGGCGCTGCAGAAGGCCTTCCGTCTGCTGCTGGTGTCGAAGTTGAACACGACGCAGGCACTCGAGAAGATACGGGAGCTTGAGGGCGAGGACGTGGCGCTTCTGGTGAAGTTCATCGAGCGCAGCGAGCGCGGGGTCATCAAGTAGGTCGAAGATGGAGGAAGGCACGCCAATGGAGCGAAAGGAAGCAGTGCACCTCGTGAGCCGCGCCCTATCGATTATCTGCGGAGTGTTTGCTGCCGAGGAAACAACCTACCTACCAGAACGGTTGCTTTCTTATGTTCATTACACGAATCAATGGAGATCGGTTCAATCGCCACAGGCAGCCGTGTTTCTGCCGTCCCTTTATCGCGTAGAGGTTGGGTTTCTCTTCTTGCGCATTGCGATTTATCTGACTCTTGCCGTGGTCTTCTGGAAATGTACACCTTGGGTTGAACGCACTCTCCTCCCTGAGCGTAGGCCATGAAACTTGGCTTGATTGCGGGGAACGGGCGGTTTCCGTTTTTGCTGCTGGATGCGGCGCGGGCGCAGGGATTCTCTGTAACCGTGGCGGCGATTCGCGAGGAGACTGACCCGGAGATCAACGATCGGGCGGCGGCGGACGAGAAGATTACGGTGCACTGGCTGTCGCTGGGGGAGCTGTCGCGGCTGATCGAGGTGTTTCACAAGGAAGATGTGAAAGCCGCGGTGATGGCGGGGCAGGTGAAGCACAAACAAATTTTCTCGAGCATTCGGCCGGATTGGCGGCTGGCGAAGCTGCTCCTGAATCTGCGTACGCGGAATACCGACATGCTGCTGGGCGCGGTGGCGAAGGTGCTCGGGGATGAGGGCATTGAACTGATGAGCTCGACGCAGTTTCTGGAGCCGCTGCTCGCTGAAGAAGGCGCTCTTACCGAGGCTGTGGGTGGGCGCGGGCCGACCGAGGACGAGCGGAAGAACATCGAGTACGGGCTGGGTGTAGCGCGGGCGCTTGCCGGGTTCGACATCGGGCAGACGGTGGTGGTGGCGGCGCAGGCGTGTGTGGCCGTTGAGGCGATGGAAGGCACGGACGCGACGATCGAGCGGGCGGGAGCGCTGATGAAATCGATGGACGAAGAATTCGGTTCGCCCGCTTCGACCCTTGAGCGGCGTCTGACGGTGGTAAAGGTTGCGAAGCCGAACCAGGATATGCGGTTTGATGTGCCGGTGATCGGAATGAAGACGATCGAGACGATGATTCAGGCCGGTGCGAGCTGTTTGTCCGTCGAGGCGGGGCGGACGCTGCTGTTCGATCGCGAGGCGCTGCTGAAGCGCGCGGCGGAGGCGGGGATTGTGGTCGTGGCTACGCCAAGGCAGGGACAAAGGGACATAGGGACAAAGGACATAGGGACATAGGGACCGAGGGGGCAGGCGACCTTTTGGTGACAAGTCTGCTGGGGAGGTGGAACTATACTGGCGGAGCGTGGCGTCCCTATGTTGCTCTGCCACGTCTTATGAATGCCGGTGTGTGGGCCCGGATTCCGAGTTTTCCCCGTTTTGATGAAGAGGAGGTTACAGATGAAGAAGATGATTCTGAGTGTGTTTGCGACGGCGGTTGTGCTGTCGGTTTCTCTGGTGACGGTGCGGGCGGCGGATGACCCGCAAACCATGCCATCCGTCGGGCAGATGGCACCCACGTTTACCCTGCCGTCGCAGGATGGAAACCAGATTTCGCTGGACAGTTTTCGCGGCAAATGGGTGGTGCTGTACTTCTATCCGAAGGACATGACGCAAGGCTGCACGATCGAGGCGCACAACTTCCAGCGCGACCAGGCGAAGTATGACGCAGTGAATGCCGCCATCGTGGGTGTGAGTGTGGATACGCCCGATAGCCACAAGCAGTTCTGCACCAACGAAGGGCTGACGTTCAAACTGCTTGCTGATCCTGCGCGCAAGGTGGTGGACGAATACGGCTCGCTGGGGCACTTCGGCACCATGACGATTGCGCAGCGGAACACGTTTCTGATCGATCCGAAGGGAAAGATCGTGAAGGTGTGGACGAAGGTCAATCCGCAGGTTCACTCCGAAGAGGTGCTGGCGGCGCTGGCGGAGGCGAAGAAAGGGTAGCTGAGAGCTATCAGCTATCAGCCCTCAGCTCGACCCTGCTCGAATCAGCTTTAAACTCTTCTGCGAGAGACTATGACTGAAATTGCAGCGGAATTTCGTGCGGGGCTGGATGACGTGCATCGGGCGCTGATGGCGGTGCCGGCGGCGTTGGCGGATGTGCCGTGGCGGGAGGGCGGGTGGACGCGGAAGCAGATCGTGGGCCACCTGCTGGATTCTGCGACGAACAACCGGCAGCGGTTTGTGCGGGCAGCGAGCGAAGGTTTCTTCAATGGGCGGAATTATGACCAGGATGCATGGGTCGCCGCGCATGGGTATGCCGATCAGACCTGGGAAACGCTGCTTGGCTGGTGGGAGGCGGAACACGAGATCCTGATGGCAGTTGTGGATCGGATTCCGGATTCAAGGCTAGAGGCGCCATGCGTGATGGATGCGGACACGCCGGTGACTCTACGGTTTCTGATCGAGGATTACGTGGTGCATCAGCGGTGGCATTTGAAACAGCTTTTAGCCGTTAGCTCTTAGCTTCTGCATGCGATATTGAGGGTCAATGGGCAACGGGTTGCGAACCAGGACGGCTCCCTTGCTATACCTGATACTTCTCTGTGTTGCCGGATGCGGGGGCACATGGGTTGATGATCCGGGGAACTTCAAACGCGTGTTTGGCTTTAATCTGCCCGACGACGTCAGGGTGCTTCACAGCTACTACTGGAGATCGCCTCATTGGACGACAGAGTATAGCTACTTCATTGCAGTGCAGCCATCATCAAAGTTCGTGTCCGGATTGACGGCAAACCAGTTTATGACAGTCGTCAATCCCGACCACAAGCTGCTGAAATCTTGCGGGCCTCGTCCCCCCGTGGTTTCTGCCCAAGCCTGTGGGATTCTACGAGGCATGGCTTCCGAAGACCCAGACTGGGTATCGAGTTTTCCGCGATAAAGCCGATGGCACTTTGTTCGTCTGTGATCAACAATTGTGAGATTTCATCGTTGCCATCGGTAGACTGCAGACGCAAAAAAGCCCGGCGGGATGCCGGGCATTTTTGCTTGCCTTTTGAAGATTGCGATTGCCAGCTTACTTCTTTTTCTTGGCAGTCTTCTTGGTTGCCTTCTTGACTGTCTTTTTCGCCGCCTTCTTTGCAGGAGCTTTCTTCGCTGCTGCCTTCTTGGCGGGCGCCTTTTTTGCTGCCTTCTTAACGGCCAACTTTTTACCTCGTTTTGTGGTTTTGCCGGCGCGCTTTGGAGCCGCGGATTTCTTCGCGACTTTTCCGCCCTTCGCGCCCGCGGTTTTCTTGGCGGACTTCTTTGCGGCCTTTTTGGCCGGAGCTTTTTTGGCAGCTTTCTTCGCTGCCTTCTTGGCTGCTTTCCTGGCCGGGGCCTTTTTGGCCGGAGCAGCAGCTTTCTTGGCCGGAGCTTTTTTGGCAGCCTTCTTCGGGGCCGGTGCCGGAATAGGAATCGCTTCCACGATGATTACGCCCTCTTCGACTACACCCTCGTCATCGTCGGAGGAGGTAAGCACGGTTGAGGTTTCCACCTCGTCGTCCTCTTCCATCTCATCGTGATCGGCGCTCATCTCTGCCGGCTCCAGGTCAGGATTGCCGTCATTCATTGCGTACATTTTGATCACTTCGTCCATCCGATTGCCTCCAGCGGATTGCCGCTGCCCATGTGGGATTTTGCATCTCTGCGTTGCGGACAAATCATCTCCGCATGCGGAGTCATTTTAACAACAACCCTGAAAGAAAAGCTATCAAAACAGGTGAAGAGCAACGCGCTCGCAATTATTTTTGTGCATGCGAAGCCGATTTTGCGTGCGATGAGTGCTTCGTGGAACTCGCGCTGTGCTTGTGTTTTGACGATGCGGGAGACGAAGCGTGGGTTTTGCGGCTGCTGCGGGATGAGGATGTCTTCGAAGCAGAGCGGTGAGATGCCGCGGAGTCTTCGTGGGCGGGCTTTGCGTCGCTGGCAACTTCGCCGGTGCGGCTGGCCTTGCCCTTTGCGCGGCGACTGTGCATGCTGGCGCGGGCGAGGGTGGGTTCGGCAACGTGAAGGCGATGCCCGGCGGCGATCCTGATGCCGGAGGAGGGGAGCTTGTTCCAGCGGCGGAGCTGGGTGAGGGAGACGCCGAAGCGGTCGGCGACGGAAACCAGGGTGTCTCCGCGGCGGGTGGTGTAGTAAACGGTGTGTGCGGATGGGGCAGCGGAAGGAGCCACGGGCACAACGAGGGCTTCGACGCCCTCAAGCTTTGAGTTCTCGCTCAACTGGTTGACATCGGCCAGGTCGCGGAGAGATACGCGATACGTATGGGCGATGGAAGCGAGCGTGTCGTCGGGCGTGACTTTGTGATAGCGCCAGGAGTTGCGCTTGCTCTCGGGGATGGCCGCGATCTTCTCCTGGAAGAGGGCGGCGGTGCCGGCGGGCAGGTGCAGGTCAAACTCGGTGTCGGGCGGGGTGGCGAGGCGCAGCAGGCTGGGATTGAGGGCGATGAGCTCGTCGACCGGGGCGCCGACTATGTCAGAGACCAGACGCAGGTCGGCGGAATAGTTGATGGTAACCGTATCGGTGACAACCGGCGGGTCGAGCGTGATGTCGTCGAAGCCGTACTGCGTTGGGTGGTTGGCGATGATGATGGCGGCAAGAATTTCGGGAACATAGTTCTTGGTTTCGCCGGGGAGATTGTTGCGCTTGTAAAGCTCCCAGAAATCGGCGTAGCCGGTCTTTTCGACGGCGCGCTGGATGTTGCCTGTGCCCCAGTCGTAGCCGGCCATGGAGAGGTACCAGTCGCCGAGCTGGGAGTAGATATATTTCATGTATCGGGCGTAGGCGCGGGTTGATTTCTCGGGATCGAAGCGTTCGTCGACATAATTGTTGCGGGTGAGGCCGTAGTTGCCGCGGGGCATGAACTGCCACATGCCGCCGGCGCGGGAGCGGCGGTTGACGGCGCGGGGCTGGAAACCAGACTCGGCGACGGCGAGGTAGATGAGGTCCTGCGGCACCCCTTCTTCGCTCATGACGCGTTGAATCATCGAACGATAGCGGCCGGCGCGCTGGAAGGAGTGAAGCAACGTGTTGTGGCCCTTGGTGGTGTTGGCGAAGAAGTTGATGTAGGCAGCGACGTAGTCGTTGACCACGAGGGGAAGATCGGACTTGGTAGTGGCGAGGTCGGCGTTGGCCTTGGCCACGATGTTGGGATCGACGACAAAGGTGACGTCGGTGGCGGCCTCAGCGGGGGTGTCTTCTGTCTTGGGAGTGAAGCCGTTGCCCTGCTTGAGCGCTTCCATTTCCAGGCCGTTGATCTGGTCGACGATTCGGTCGAATTCATCCTGCAACGCGGGTGTGGATTTGATGTCGATACCGCTGGTGAGCATGAGGTCGACGGCGTTGTCGAAGTTGGAACGCGCATCGGGCAGATTGCCGCGTTTGTAGGCGGCATCCCCGAGAGCGTAGGCCTTCTCGACCTGCTGGATGAGCGACTGCACGCGCTGCTGCGACGCACTGGGCTGTGGCGGCGGCGCAGCGGCCGGAGCCTGCTGGGGCGCAGGAGCGGAGAGGGCGGGAGCAAGCGCCTGTGCGGCAGGAGTAGCGGATGCCGCGGGTTTTGAGGGATCGCATGCTGACAACGACACGGCCAGCGCGAGGGCCATCGTGGCGCAACCCAGGCTACACAAACGAGTCAAAATCATGCGTAACAGTTGATGCTGTAACAACACTACCCCAGAGCGCGGAAAGCACTATGCCGATGATAAGCTATGACCTAGAGATATCGCTGACTTTAGTACCTTTTCGCCAACGATACGCTACCCCTGATGGACGTAAAATACCTCCGCAATTTCGCCATTATTGCCCATATCGACCATGGGAAGTCGACGCTGAGCGACCGTCTGCTTGAATTGACGGGCTCGGTGACCGGACGTGAGATGCAGGCGCAGATTCTTGACGCGATGGACCTGGAGCGCGAGCGCGGGATCACCATCAAAGCCCACGCGGTGCGCATGATGTACAAGGCGAGAGACGGGCAGACATATCAGCTCAATCTGATCGATACGCCGGGGCACGTGGACTTCAGCTACGAGGTTTCGCGATCGCTGGCTTCGTGCGAAGGCGCATTGCTGGTCGTGGATGCGACGCAGGGAGTCGAAGCGCAGACGCTGGCGAACGCGTATCTCGCGATCAATCACGGGTTGGACATTATTCCGGTGATCAACAAAATCGATCTCCCTTCGGCGGATATTGTGCGGACGCAAGAAGCGATCGAGATGGCCGTGGGGCTGGATGCGACGGATGCAATCCCAGTAAGCGCGAAGACGGGACAGGGCGTCGATGAAGTGCTGGAAGCGATTGTGCATCGTCTGCCTCCGCCGACCGGAGATCCGGATGCGCCGCTGCAGGCGCTGATTTTCGATTCATGGTTTGATGCGTATCGCGGCGTGATTGTGCTGGTGCGCGTGATGCAGGGGACGATGCGCAAGGGGCAGCGAATCCGGCTGATGTCGAATGGGAAGTCGTTCGAGGTTGAGTCGATGGGCGTGCTGATGCCGAAGCCCGTGGAGATCGCGCAGCTTTCCGCAGGCGAAGTGGGCTTTTTTGCGGCCACCATCAAGACGGTGAGCGATACGCGCATCGGCGACACGGTGACGGAAGAGGAGCGGCCGGCCGAGGCGCAGTTGCCGGGCTTTGAAGACATCAAGCCGATGGTGTTCGCGGGACTCTACACGGTGGACTCGCACGAGCACACGCTTCTGCGCGATGCTCTGGAGAAATTGCGGCTGAATGATTCGTCGTTTTTCTTTGAGCCGGAGAGTTCGGTGGCGCTGGGTTTTGGATTTCGCTGCGGGTTTCTCGGGCTGCTGCATATGGAGATCATCCAGGAGCGGCTGGAGCGCGAGTACGAACTGGATCTGATTACGACGGCGCCGGGCGTGCGGTACCACATCACCATGACGGACGGGTCGGTGATGGAAGTGGACAATCCGTCGCGCTGGCCGGAGCCGACCAACATCGATGCGATCCGCGAACCGGTGATCATGGCGAAGATTCTGACCAACGAGGAGTATGTCGGCGGGATTTTCAAGCTGGTGGAAGAGAAGCGCGGCAAGCAGATCAATTTTGAGTACGTAACGCCGACACGCGTGCTGCTGACCTATGAACTGCCGCTGAACGAGATCGTGCTGGATTTCTACGACCGCCTGAAGTCGATTTCGCGCGGGTATGCTTCGCTGGACTATGCGCTGGCGGGCGAGTGGGAATCGCCCATGGTAAAGCTGGACATCCTGGTGTCGGGCGAGCCGGTGGATGCGCTGTCGATTATTGTGCACCGGGACTTTGCGTACGAGCGGGGCAAGGCGCTGGTGTCGAAGATGCGGGAGCTCATTCCGCGGCAGCAATTCGAGGTGGCGATCCAGGCGGCAATCGGGGCCAAGGTGGTGGCGCGGGAGACCGTAAGCCCGCTGCGCAAGAACGTTCTGGCCAAGTGCTATGGTGGCGATATCTCCCGAAAACGCAAGCTTTTGGAGAAGCAGAAGGAAGGCAAAAAGCGGATGAAAAGGATCGGGAAAGTGGATATTCCGCAGGAGGCTTTTCTGGCGGTGTTGCGGGTGGGGGAAGACCAGCAGAAGTAACTCCAGAATGGTGACCTGGCTCACTGCGCAGTCATCGATTGTTCATGGGGAATTGTGGAAAGCTTTGCGCAAGGGCAGCACTGGATTCGAAGACACATTACGTGCGGGCTAGGCGGCGACAGTCCGTGCTTCTGATAGATAAATAAGGAGCTTCCTAGGTTTATCAGAGCAGGTGGCAATTGGCAAGTGGGGAAAATCGGTTTTTTTTATGGATTGTGCGTCTCGAAATCCACATTTTTTTCCACAGATGGCTTGAGTAGATTTCGCAAGTGCAAGAGGCACTGGGAATTCGCGCGAATTCAGATCGAATTGGATGAGAAAAAGACCCCGAATCCGGGGCCCTTTTCTTGTCGGTCGAATGATCTTCTAACTCCAGGCGACGCCAACGGGCGCGGGCTACTGAGGAGTGGTGGGCTTTGGCGCGGCCGGCTTGGGAGCCGACGGAAGAGGAGCCGAACCTGCTGCAGACGGCGGAGGAGCGGGAACGCCTGATTTCACGTTATAGGCTTCGATGATGGCCTTGGTGATATTGGTGGATTCGGTGGCATAGAGCACCGGGCTCTGTTGCTGGGCGACATCGAGGATCAGGGTGTATCCGTGCTGCTTGGCGTAGTCGTTCAGCACGTCATACACCTTCGAGGCGAGAGAACTGTAGAGCTCCTGCATCTCGTTCTGCATGTCGTTCTGGTCGTCTTCAGCATTGCGCTGGAGCTGTTTTTTCTTGTCGTCGATGGTCTTGGCACGTGCCGCGCGCTCGTCCTCGCTGAGCTTGTCACCCTGCGCCTGGAGCTGCTTGGTAAGCGTCTCGATTTCGTCGTTCAGCGATTTGAGTTGCGCCTGCTTGGGCTGATACTTCTTCTGCAGGTCGGCAAAGCTGCGCTGGCCCTCATTGGTTTGTGCGACGGCGACCTGGAACGCGATCACGGCGATCTTAGCTGGGCCGGCTGGTGCAGTGGTGGCTGCGGCGCCGGTGGCCGGGGCGGTTGCGGACGGTGTTTGGGCGGTGGCGCTGAGGGCAAGGCCTGAGGCCAGCATGAGAACTAATGCAACAGAGTGCTTCATTCGGCTTGAAAACTCCTTAGGAATTCCTGGGGCTACCCGCGCATTCGAGTTCTGAAGGCGAACCGTTGCCCTCGCTGCGCGCACCCTGAAGAGAACCTCGCGACAATTTTTCTCGAGGGACTTCCATTAGACGGAAGCAAGGACGAGAAAAGAAGCGGACGGAAGCATCAGCAGGAACTAGAAGGATTATAGGGGCGGAGGGAAGGGGGGTCAAACTACAGGGAACGAGGGATTAGGGATTAGGGATTAGGACATAGGGATTAGGGACATAGGGACAATTGGGACAAAGGGACATAGGGACGGAGGAGGCAGGTACGCAGGAAACACGACGGCCTCACCGTGATGGCGAGGCCGTCGCGTTTTAGTGGCGCTTGGCTGGCTAGTGGCCGGCGGGCGCCTTGGGTGCACTCTTGGCGGGAGCGCTAGCCGCTCCGTGTGTGGCAGCGGGGGCTGCAGTGTGCTCGGGCGCCGGGATGCCGGACTTGACGTTGTAGGCTTCGACGACGGCCTTGGTGATGTCAACCGCGGGGTTAGCGTAGATGACGACGGGGAGCTGCTGATTGCCGCCGTCGAGCACTACGCTGTATCCGTGTTCCTTGGCATAGGCATCCAGGCTCTCGGCGAACTTGGAGGCCACAGCCCCAAAGGTTTGCTGCATGTCCTGTTGATAGTCGGTTTGAGCGTCTTCGCCGGCACGCTTCATATCTTTCTGCTTCTCGTCGAGGAGTTTGGCCTTGGTGGCGCGGTCGGCGTCGCCCAATGTCGCGGACTGGGCTTGAAGCTCCTTCTGCAACGAAGTGATCTGCTCGTTCAGGGTCTTGAGTTCCTGGCGCTTGGGCTCATATTTCTTTTGCAGGTCGGCGAAGCGGCGCTGGAAATCGTTGGTCTGTGCGACGGCTTCCTGGAAGCCGATGACGGCAATTTTCGCCGGTCCCGCGGGCGCGGTGGTTACGGCTGCTGCAGCGGGCGGCTGTGCGGCGGCATTCATGGCGAGGCAGGATGCCAGCGCGGCTACGGTCATAAGAGTGCATTTCATGTGGTTCGATTACTCCTTGAAATCCCTGGAAGGCAGCCCTGCAGCCAGTACGGCGCATTGGCGAGCCTGTGCCTCCTGAGCAACCTTCATTCGTCTTCTTCATTGGGAGCTCCGCGACAGTTAAGGCAGAGGCAAAAAGACGCGGACGGAGACGTCAGCAGGAACTAGCAAGGATTATATGAGTCGCGAAGAGGGGGGTCAAACGGGAGGAAGAGGGAACGAGAGGACGAGGGACAAAGGGACGTAGGGACGAGGGACATAGGGACAAAGGGCATAGGGACATAAGGACGAGGGGACAAGGCACATGGGGGACAAGGGACGAGAAACATTAGGGACAAGGAAGTACAAGGCCAAGAAGGCCGCTCGTTGGAGCGGCCTTCTTGGCGGGGTTGATTGAATACGAAGCTAGAACGTGGTGGAGACGCTGAGGCGGAAGGTCTTGCGAGGTTCGCGGAAGAGGTTCTGCGCGCCGTAGCCCTGGATGGTCTGCTGATAGGTGTAGTCGCCCGCGCCGCCCGGCGGGAACATATCGCGGGTGATGAGTTCGGCTGTGCAGCTCTGCACTTTGGCGCCGAGGACTACGTCGTTGCAAAAAGGCCGCTCGTAGAGACGAAGGGGGTTGTACGCGTAATAGAGACGGAAAGGCGCGTTGATGACGGGCATGATAATGGAGAACTCGCCGCCGAGCGACATGCGGGGAACAATGTTGGTGCCAAGCACGGGGCGGATATCGCGCTGGAAGCCGACCTGTGTACCGGGGATGCCGCCCTGGCAGGAACCGTTGTTATAGACCGGGCAGCCATAGAGCGGAGCGGTGAGGGATGCGAATCCCTGGGGACTTTGCTTGAGCTGACCGCGGTTGGTCACGACGTCCATGCCAAAATCGTCGAAGAAGGCAAACATCGCAGAGCCGACGATGGGAATGCGGTATTCCAGGTTGCTGGTGAAGCTGGTGTCGCCTCCAATCGAGACGATGCCGTACACGGGAATCGGAACCTGGATGCACTGGCCGAGCTGCGGATTGTTGGGATCGCGCGGGACGCAGGAACCGTCAGGATTGGTGAGCTGCACGGTCTGGCGTGTGGGTACATACCCATAGGGCGTAGCGCTGCGCACGTCGAAGCCACGCAATTCGGAATCGCCACCGGCGTAGAAGCGGTTATTCGGGGGCGCCACAGCGCCGCCAAAGCCCTGGATATAGCCGAGCTGAGATTTGAAGGCGAGCACGTTATGTCCGTTGGGACTGAACTTGAGGTAGTGCATGGAGCGGTAGGTCTTGAAGGCCACGAGCGGCGTGAAGTAGCGCACGTTGCCCCAGATGCCGGCTGCCTGCAGCGCCGCCGTGAATTCCTTGCCCGAACGGGGCCGTACCGGATTATTGACAGTGTTGTAGGAATAGGTCAACGAAATCTGGCTGGTGACAATGCCCGCCAGTGCGTTGGAGCCCTGAATGCCGGAACGGAAGCTGATGGTCTGGAAGTAGGTTTGCGATGCTGTGCTGAACGCGGTGATATTGGCACGGGAGAGCGAGTAGGTGAAGCCCACGCGCTGAAACGCATGACGGCGGAGCGGGTAGTTGAGCGAGAAATTTATCCCGGTGGCGGCCTGATTGTAGTTCTGCGTAAGTGATTGCTGCGCGGCGCTCAGGTTGAGTGCCGTTCCCGTGGTGGTCTGGTAGGACTTTGCGGCATTGAAGTCCGACTTGTTGTTGTAGATCTGGAAGCCGAGGCCGAGCGGGCGGTTGTGCACATAGGGCTGCGAGAACCCGAAGAGGAACTGGCGGCTTACGTTGCCGATGTTGCCCTGCACGCTAAGGGTTTCACCCAGGCCGAGGAAGTTGTTGGTCTGGTAGTTGAGGCCCAGGAAGGCGCCCGAGAGTCCGCTCACGCCGCCATTGAGGCCGATAGAGTTCTTGCCCTTCTCCTTGACCTTGAGGAGAAGATCTACAGTGCCGGCTTCTACATTCTGGTGCGCCTCTGAGTCCTGGTCGACCTTGAGGGGATCGAAGTATTCGAGCTGGTTGAGGCGCTGCAGGCTGTACTCCCAGAGCTGGGAGTTGTAGACCTGGCCCTCGTCGAGGAGCAGTTCGCGGCGGATGACGCGGTCGCGGGTAATGGTGTTGCCCTCGAACTCGATGCGGGAGACGTAGAACTGCTTGCCTTCGTCAATGTCGACCTGCAGCGAGACGGTATGCTTTTGGTCATCGTAGATGGGCTTGGGGATGGCGCCAAAGTTGATGTAGCCGAGCTGGCCGTAGGCCTTCTTCAGATTCTCGAGTCCCTTACCGATGACGGAGGCGTTGAACCAGTCGCCGTCCTTGATGGCGAAGGTAGAGCGCAGGGCTTTGGTGTTCGTGATGTGGGTGTTGCCGGTAAAGGTGATGGTGCCGAGGCGATAACGCTCGCCCTCTTCAATCGGCATCAGGATATCGATACGCTTGCCGCGGTTAGGCCGGAAAGTGAACCAGTTCAGGCCGCCTTCGTCGCGAATCTGCGTGCGGGGCGTCTCGACGGCGGCGTTGGCGTAACCCTTGTCGCGATAGGCGAAGCGGACGCGTTCCGTGTCTTCATCGAGCTTGGAGGCATCGAAGGTGCGGGCAAAGAGATCCTCGAAGATGATCGAATACGGAATGCCGACGGGTTTCAGGTTCTTCATCGAGCGGCGCAATTGCAGGCTGCCGATGTGCTGGTTGCCAGTGAACTTGATCTGGCCGACTTTGACTGTCGGGCCTTCCTTGATGCTGAAGTTGATCTGCACCGACGCTGGAGGAATGGTCTTGACGTCTGTCTTGACGTTGGCGAACTGGTGTCCGTGCTCGGCGAGGAGTTCCTTGAGGACGGTTTCGGCGCGCTTGATCTTGGTGGGATCGTACTGGCCCTCGACCGAGAGGCCGACTTTTTCCTTCTTGAAGCGGTCGAGAATGTCGGAGGTCGAGACCGAACTGTTGCCCTTGTAGTTAATTTCGCGGATGGTGGGGCGTTCCACAACGAAGACGTCGAGGATGATGCCCTTCTCTGTGTCTTCGCGCTCGATCCGGAGATTTTCGAAATAATTTGTATTCCACAGGGAGTTGAAGTCGCGTTCGATGGAGAGCTGATCGTAGGTGTCTCCCTCATGCGTGAACATGCGCGCCTTGATCGTCTCCTTGGGAATGCGGCGGTTGCCAATGACCCGGATGGATTGGATGATCTGCGATTGTTGGGCGAGGGCGGCGCCAGCCGAGAAGGCGAGCAACAGTACCAGAGCCAGCCGGGAAAACAGGAAAGGGATCCGCAAATTGCGGGCAATAACGTCGAGCTTGATCTTCACCGGGCTGGAGTCCTGCGGCGAGCACAAGTACTGGTGCGGTCCAAGGTAAGGCTTCACGGGAAGAATATGCACACCCTCACTGCTTAAGTTCTGTTACAGCCTTTAGGAAAGATTGATTTTACCATCTCGAAGACGTTGACTTCCGACCGCAACCGCCTCATCGAAAACGCCAATGAAGCGCCCGGCTCGGAAACCGAAACCTTCCCCAATTCTCCTGCCGCGCCCGGAGCAACCCGAAGACGAACTACTATCCACGAGCCCCCGCCATTCGCGCTATTTGGGACACCGGGCATCTTGCGACGCAGATGACGAAGAGGAGATGCGGAGGAAACAGCATTTCGATCCGGCAGCCCAACACCTCGCCAACAGCTTGCTCATTCAGGTCCTAGATCAGTTTACCGGACCGAAATGGGCTCGATTGCCCCTTCAAATCGTCGCGTGAAAGAAGACTCGTCCGCGCGAGACTTTTGAATCACTGAACATAGGCGAATGCACGATCTTTAGACGCACGTGCGCTCAACATGACATCCTCAAAGCGGCAGGAATTCGTTGCCCACAGATGACGACCTGCCTTTGGGGACCCAGGACCGAGGAGAAAATGGCGGAAACTACCGAGACCATATATGGATTTTCGGCCGAAACGCTGGAAGGACGCCCAGCGAGCCTGGCGGAGTTCAAGGGCAAGGTGTTGCTGATTGTGAATACGGCCAGCCAATGCGGATTCACCCCGCAATATGCAGGCCTGGAGACGCTTTATCAAACGTATAAGGAGTGCGGGCTGGATGTGCTGGGGTTTCCGTGCAACCAATTTGGCGCGCAGGAGCCGGGGACGTCCGCTGAAATCGGCGTCTTTTGCGAGCGGAACTACGGGGTCAGCTTTCCCATGTTTGCGAAGATCGATGTGAACGGGGACAAGGCGCACCCGCTGTATCGGTTCCTGAAAAAAGAAAGGCCGGGATTGCTGGGTCCGCTGGGAGGCGGGGCGATCAAATGGAACTTTACGAAGTTCCTCGTCGATCGCAGCGGGAATGTGGTGGCGCGGTTCGCCTCCACTACCAAGCCGGAGAGCCTGGCTAAGGACATTGAGAAACTGCTTGGGCCTGCATAGTCCGGGTGGGGAGCGAGCAATGCGCAAAAACCTTCCAATGATTCTGATTCGAGTGATTGTGGGAGTGGTGTTTCTGACCGAGGGGATATTGAAGTTTGTGTACCCGGCGGAACTGGGTGCCGGACGTTTCGCACACATCGGGCTGCCGTTCCCGCATGTGCTTGCACCCTTTGTGGGAGCGGTGGAGATTGCGGCTGGCGGAGCGCTGATTCTAGGTTTCTATGCCGGCGATGCGGCTCTGTTGCTGCTGGTGGTGATTCTGACCGCAATCATCACAACCAAGGTGCCGATTCTGCTGGGGCATCCCCTGGGGCATTTTGCGCCGGCGAAGCTGGAGCACTATGGAGTGCTGAGCTTTATTCACGAGGCGCGGACCGACCTGAGCATGCTGTTCGGGCTGGTGGCGATCCTGCTGGACAGTGGAGTCAAAGTCAGCCTGAAACGGTAAACCCGAGCCGGGCCGGATTCGGACGATGGGGGCGCTATCCGTCGAACCGGTAGGCGCTGATCTTTGCGCCCATGGGATCGTCGGTGAAGATTCTCTTTCCGGCTGCCTGGCCTCCGGCGCCCGCAGCGACCATCAGGGGAATCAGATGCTCTTCGCGTGGATGCGCGTAGGCTGCGAAGGGCGCGGTCTGCCAGTTCGTGAGAAGAGCGTCGCGCTCCGGAGCAGGCGATTCGACGGCAGCGGTGAGCCACGTATCGAAGGCGCGGGCTCGCTCCGGCGTCTCTGGACGAAGGTAGCCGCGGAGATTGTGGAAGCTCATGCCACTGGCAATGATGAGGACGCCTTCGTCGCGCAGCGGTGCGAGAGCGCGGCCGGCAGCGATGTGCAAGGCTGGATCGAGAGTTTGGTCGAGCGACATGGTGACGACATGAATCTGCGCCTGCGGAAAAGCTACTTTGAGCGGAACGAAGACACCATGGTCGTAGCCACGGTTGAAGCTGGGGATTGCGAATAGACGGGCTTCTCGGAGGATGCCGATCACCCGTTCGGCCAGAGCGGGGTTGCCGGGCGCGGGCCAGGTGAGCTGATAGGTGTGCTGCGGAAACCCGGAGTAGTCGAAGATAAGGTCGGGTTTGGAGACGGCGCTGCACGTGAAGACTGGCTCTTCCCAATGGCCGCTGATGACGAGCAGGGCCTTCGGCTTTTCAGGAAGCGAAGAGGCTACCGATTCAAGAAAGCGCTGGGTGGCGTGCCATGTGTCGGCCGGACCCCAGGTCCAGTCCATGAAGAAGCAGGGGCCTCCGCCGTGGGGGAGGAAGAGGGCGGGCTGGCGTTGTTTGGGGTTGGAGGACATACGTTTTAACACCTTGGGCCACGTGGCCCTGGATTACTTGTTCAAACGGATATTGGATGCCGGTTCTGCTCGTGTGGATTCAGTGTTCGCGGTCGAGCGGGTTTCCTACTCGATGGCGAAGACGGCGTAGACGGTGGCTTCGCGGCTGACCTGGTGAGGTTCGATGGAGAGGGGCGGAGCCGCTGGACTCGCGTTGGCCTTCATCGCCAGGCCGAACATCGGCCTCGGAAATTGCGGCGCCGACATCTGGTTGCTGACATAGATCAGGGCGCCCAGGCGAACACCCATTCCCTTGGCGAGTACCTCCGCATTCTGCTTTGCACGGGTGGCGGCGTGGTCGAGCGCCTGGGATTCAAGGGCGGGGACGTCTTTCACGGTCCAATCGATCTGGCCGCTATCGGTGGCGCCAGCGGTGACGGCGATGTCGAGAATTTCGGCGGCGCGTTCGGGCGCAACCTTCACAGTCCACTGCTGGTGGAGCACGAATTTGTGCTGCTTGGTCGAGTAGTCGCGATCAAGATATTGCGACTCGCTGCGGATCGAGGCTTCGGGAATCCCTGCCTGCTTGACAGCGGCGACAATGGCGTTTGAGGCGCGAGCTCCGTCGGCATAGGCCGATTTGGCATCTTCGGGCGCAGTGTCGGAACCGATGTGCAGGATGGCGAGGTCCGGCTCGACGGACACCGTTTCAGTTGCAGAGACGCTGAGGGTGCGATTGCTGGTATCAACTTTCATCTGCGGCAGTGTGGTTTGTTGAGCTCGAGTCACAACAGAGGCAAAGAGAAGCGCAGAGGCGAGCGTAATTGCGATGGATTTCATAGATTGATTGCTCCTGTCCTTCAACCGAGCGAATTCAGGCCCTGTGGCGTAATCAACTCCTCAACGAGAGCCCTTAGGGGCTGAAGCCCGACACTCATTTTTGTTGCAATTGCGGCCTGGCTAAAGCCATGCCCTTGTTACAAAACAGCCGATTCGTCATGTTTTTCAGTAGGGTGTAAAGCTGTGCCCATTTACAAACGTCATCTTCGAAGATTTCGTTCCATGTTTATGGAACGGGCGGGCACTACGTTCTTGCGTGTTTTTCGCCGAACATTCTGAGCTTGGCCAGGGTGGCGGCGGCCTGGCCGGAGTCGATGGCTTCGGCGCCGAGGGCGACACCTTCTTTGAGGTCGCCGGCGAGGTCCGCGGCGACGAGCGTAGCGGCGGCGTTGAGCAGAACGATGTCGCGGCGGGCGCCGGGGATGCCGGTGAGAACGTCATAGAGCAGCGCCTTGTTGGTCTCAATGTCGCCGCCGGTGAAGTCGGCGAGCGCGGCACGGGGCAGGCCGGCCATCTCCGGCGTGATGCGAGCGGCTCTGAGGGTCGGTTCTTCGCCGGGTTGACTTTCGATGATGCGCGCGACCACCGACTCTCCGGTGGTGGTGAGTTCATCGATGCCGTCGGTGCCGTGGACGACGAACGCTCGTTTGGAGCCGAGGGCCTGGAGCGCGCGGCCAACAAGAAGGACGCGGCTAGGTGCGAGGACGCCCACGACCTGGATGCGGGCGTGTGCGGGGTTGGTGAGCGGTCCGCAAAGATTGAAGATGGTGCGGAAGCCGAGTGCACGGCGCAGGGGGCCGAGGGACTTCATCGCCGTGTGGTAGAGCGGCGCGTAGAGGAAGACGAAGCCGGTTTCGCGCAGGCATTCGACGGCGAGATCAGGCGAAAGTTCGATGGGAACGCCGAGGGCTTCGAGGACATCGGCCGCGCCGCAGCGGGAGGTGACGGCACGATTGCCGTGCTTGGCGACTTTGGCGCCGGCGGCTGCGGCAACGAGTGCGGCGCCGCAGGAGATATTGAACGTGAGCGGACCACCACCGCCGGTGCCGACGCAGTCGACGAGTTCGGCGCGTTCTTCATCGGTGAGTGGGACGGGGACGCACTGCTCACGCATGACGTCGACGAAGCCGCTGAGTTCGGGAGCTTGTTCGCCGCGCGTAGAGAGGACGGTGAGCAGCGAGGCGGTTTCGACATCCGGAACGTGGCCGGAGAGAATCTGACGGAGCACGTCGGCAGCCTGCTCGCGGGTGAGTTGTGCGCCATCTTCGGCAAGCGGCTTGAGGAGGGTCTTCAGCGAATCCATATCTCAATTATGGTAATTGCACGACGAACGTGCTTCTCCGAAAGAGAAAACCGCCTACGGCGGCGGTCGTTTGCGACCGCATCGTGCAGCAAGATAGTATTTGGGTACCGCGGGAGCGATCGCGCTGACCGGTCTTTGTCGTTGTTGCAAACGGATTCCCGAACATATCAGCGGACGTTGCGGTTCCTACCGACATGAAAATTCACGAGTATCAGGCAAAAGAAATCCTGGCAAAGTATGGCGTTGCCGTGCCCAAGGGCGAGATGGCGAATACGCCGGAAGAAGCGGCCGCAGTGGCGCGCAGACTATTTGCCGAGGGCGCCAATGGCGTGGTGGTGAAGGCCCAAATTCACGCTGGTGGCCGCGGCAAGGGCGGCGGCGTGAAAGTGGCCAAGAATCGCGACGAGGCCGAGACGCATGTTAAGAACATTCTCGGCATGCAGCTCGTTACGCATCAGACCGGGCCGGCCGGGCAGAAGGTGCAGCGGCTGCTGATCGAGGAGACCGCAGCTATCGATCGCGAACTGTATCTCGGCATTGTGCTCGACCGCGCGACGGGCAAGCTGGTCTTCATGGCATCGCAGGCGGGCGGCATGGAGATCGAAGAAGTCGCCGCGAAGACGCCGGAGGCCATCTTCAAAGAGGCAATCGATCCGGCGGTGGGATTCGGCGCATGGCAGGCGCGCAAGCTGGCATTTGCGCTTGGGCTGAAGCCAACGCAGATCAATGCAGCGGTCGCGTTTCTGCAGAGCCTCTACAAGGCGTTCATGGATACGGACGCATCGCTGATCGAGATCAATCCATTCATCACGACGAAAGATGACAAGCTGTTTGCGCTGGACGCGAAGATCACGTTCGATGACAATGCGCTGTTTCGCCACGCAGACATCAAGGCACTGCGCGATACGGCTGAGGAAGATCCGCTGGAAGTGGAGGCGAGCAAGTACGCGCTGAACTACATCAAGCTCGATGGCACCATTGCCTGCATGGTGAACGGTGCGGGCCTGGCAATGGCGACGATGGACATCATTCAATATGCCGGCGGTTCCCCAGCGAACTTTCTGGATGTAGGCGGCGGAGCGACGCAGGAACAGATCGAGCATGCGTTTGAGATTCTGCTTTCGGACGCGAACGTGAAGGCGATCTTCATCAATATTTTTGGCGGCATTCTGCGGGTCGATCGGCTGGCGACAGGTGTGGTGGCCGCAGCGAAGAAACTGAACGTGAAGGTGCCGATCGTACTGCGGCTTGAAGGCACGAACGTGGAAGAAGGCCGGAAGATTCTTGCGGAGTCGGGTTTGAATTTCCAGGTGGGCGCAACGATGAAGGAGGCTGCTGAACTTGTGGTGGCCGCTGCGAAAGGGGTTAAGTAATGTCGGTACTGGTCGATAATGATACGCGGCTCATCGTGCAGGGGATTACGGGTAAAGAGGGCACATTTCACGCGCTCGGTTGCGCGGAGTATGGCACCAAGGTTGTGGGTGGCGTGACTCCGGGCAAGGGTGGCATGAAGCATGAAGGCTGGCCGGTGTTCAACACGGTGTCCGATGCGGTGAAGGAGACAGGTGCGAATGCGACGATGATTTTCGTTCCTCCGCCGTTTGCCGCCGATGCGATTCTCGAGGCAGAAGATGCGGGGATTCCGCTGATCGTGTGCATCACCGAGGGCATTCCCACGCTGGATATGGTGAAGGTGTGGGCAAAGCTGAAGAATTCAAAGTCGCGGCTGATCGGTCCGAATTGTCCGGGCGTAATTTCGCCGGGCAAGGCAAAGATCGGCATCATGCCTGGGCGGATTCACAAGGAAGGCTCGGTTGGCATCGTATCGCGCTCGGGCACGCTCACGTATGAGGCGGTGCATCAGTTGACGCAGCGCGGGATCGGGCAGTCGACGGCGATCGGCATCGGCGGCGACCCAATTATTGGGACCACGCACATCGATGCGATGCGGCTGTTGAATGACGATCCTGATACCGAAGCGATCATCATGATCGGCGAGATCGGGGGCACCAACGAAGAGGCTGCGGCGGAGTATGTGAAACAGCACGTGAAGAAACCGGTGGTGGGATTTATTGCCGGGCAGACTGCGCCGCCGGGACGCAGGATGGGACATGCAGGCGCGATCATTTCAGGCGGCCAAGGAACGGCGACCGACAAGATGAAGGCAATGACTGCCGCGGGGATTCACGTGGTGGTGTCGCCGGCCGAGATTGGGGCGACGCTGGCGAAGGTGATTGGGAAAGGCTAGCTTTCAGCCTTCAGCCGTCAGGTATCAGCTAAAACACAAGGCCCGCCGCGATGATGGGCTTTGTGTTGGAAGCTAAGTCATGAAAGAGATATGGACGGCGCGGGTTGATTGCTTTGCCCAACAGGGGTTAAAACCCCTTGTCTTTTTAGCCGCATCCGGCACGACTGAAGTCGTGCCCTGACGCAAAGCTGGACCATTCAAAACGCTAGCTGAAACTGACGACTGAGTGCCGACACCTGAGAGCTGATAGCTGACGGCTGACAGCTGCCTCACCAGATGCGGCACGGTTTCGCGCTGACCATTTTGTCGCCTGGTTTGCAACTGAAGCTTTTTGCGAACTCCGGCAAATCCTGCAGGACAGTATTTGTTCGGTACTCGTCGGGCGCGTGAGGATCGGTTTGCGCCTGACTTCGTAGCCGCTCGGGGCGCGTGTCTGTACACCACTGCTGCGCGTAGGCGATCCAGAAGCGCTGTTCAGGCGTGTAGCCATCGGTCTTGGCGACCATGTCGAGATGCTCGGCCTGGGCCTTGTCCTGCCAGGCAATCCACGCGAGCCAGAGGCCGCCGAGGTCGGCCAGATTTTCGCCGAGGGTGAGCTTGCCATTGAGGTGCACGCCGGGAACCGCCTCGATGGCGTCATACTGATCGACCATGCATTGCGCCTTCTGCTTGAATTTGCCCTCGTCGTCCTTGGTCCACCATTCTTTCAAGTTGCCGTCCTTATCGAACTGGCGGCCTTCGTCGTCGAAACCATGGGTAAGTTCGTGCCCGATGGTTGAGCCCATATCGCCATAATTCGCAGCGTCATCTTCCTTGTCGCTGAAGAACGGGGCCTGGAAATAGCCGGCAGGAAAATTGACGTTGTTCTGCTGGGGGTTGTAGTAGGCGTTGACGGTCGGCGGTGACATGCCCCACTCGTTTTTGTCGACCGGCTTGCCGATCTTCGCCAGGTCGCGATTGAAGTTGAATACACGCACGCGTTCCTGGTTGCCGAGCAGGTCGCCGCGCACGATGACGAGTTTCGAGTAGTCGCGCCATTTGTCGGGATAGCCAATCTTATTCATCACGGCGTGGAGCTTTTCTTTCGCCTGGACCTTGGTGGCGGGGCTCATCCAATCGAGTGAGTCGATGTCCTTGCTCATGGCCTGTTCGATGGCGAGGGTCATTTCGAGGGCATGCTGCTTCGCTTCCGGGGGAAAGTACTTGGCTACATAAACCTGGCCCAGTGCTTCGCCCATTTCGTGGTCGACTCGGCTGGTGCAGCGCTTCCAGCGTTCCTGCTGTTTTTCAGCGCCATTGAGAATATGCGCGTAGAAGTTCCAGGATTCTGTTTCGAAGGCCTCGGGCATGCTGGTGCCGGCGTAGGCGTGCAGCAGATGCCAGCGCAGGTATGTGCGGATTTGGTCGATTGGTGTGTCGGACACTAACGCGTTGAACTCTGCGAAGAACTTCGGCTCCATGTCATTGGCTTTGCCGGCAGCGGGTGCGTGCGCCGATTTAACGTAATCGTTGAGCGAGAAGTGGGTGAGCATCGTCGCCATCGCCGCCACGTCGGTGGGGTGATTCAGATTCTGCGGGTCGCGCATTTCAGTGATCGTGAGCGAGGCTTTGGCAAGGCGCGTCTCGATGGCCATCACCGTGTCGGCATCGTTGGCGGCCTGCGCTTCGGGTTCGCCGGCAAGGACAAACATTTTGCGAACATGATCGACATACTGCTTGCGCTGCTCGATCGATTTGGGATCGGTGCGGAAGTAATAGTCTCGCTCGGGAAGGCCGAGGCCGCCTCCGCCGTAAAAAGAGATCACCTGGTTGGCATCCGCGAAGTCCTGGTCGGCGCCGAAATCGAAAAAGGCATTGACGCCGATGGTGTGCAGGTGAGCGAGAAGAACCGGCAAGTCGTCGGGCCGGCTCAATGCAGCAATGCGGTCAAGTTCAGGCTTGATAGGAGCGATGCCAAGTTTGTCGGTGGCTGCCGTGTCCATGCAACTCGTGTATTCGTCGCCGATCTTCTGCTCGTTCGGCGTGCGGTTGGGGTCGGGTTTGGAGGCATCTTCGAGAATTTGCCGCAGATGAAGGCGGTTAAGTTCGTAGAGCTCGGTGAAGCGGCCATAGGAGGTCTGGTCGGGCGGCAGAGGATTGCGCTTGAACCAGCCGTTGCAACTGTAGCGATAGAAGTTTTCGCAGGGGTCAACGGTCTTGTCGACCAGCGAGGGGTCGAAGACACGCAATTCGTGCGCGGTCTTTTCGCTGAGCGGAGCGTTCTGGCTGAAGGCAGGCAAAGCGGCGAGCAGGGCAATGAGGGCAAGGCCGGCGGGAGGGAGTACGGCGAAGCGGGACATGGCGAAACTGTAGCAGATTGGGGCCGGGGTGGTTGTGATGTGACCGGTACAATAGTAGATGGGCTAAAGCCGATTTTGAGGAGCTATCGAGTGGCGCAGCGCACTTTCAGCATTATCAAGCCAGACGCGGTGAGCAAGGGATATGCGGGGGCCATTCTGGTCGAGATTGAGAAGGCCGGATTCAAGCTTGTGTCGATTCGAAGGCAGACGATTTCGAAAGATCAGGCGAAGGGTTTCTATCACGTACATGCGGCGCGTCCATTCTTCAACGACCTGTGCGAGTTCATGTCGTCGGGGCCGATTTTTCTGATGGTGCTGGAGAAGGACAACGCGATCGCCGATCTGCGCAAGCTGATGGGCGCGACCAATCCGGCGAATGCGGAAGAGGGAACGATACGCAAGAAGTTTGCAGGGTCGATCCAGGAGAACGCGATTCACGGATCGGATGCGGAAGAGACGGCAGCGTTCGAGATTGGGTATTGGTTTGCGGGGTATGAACTGATCTGAATCCAGTTGGAAGGAGGCGTTCGAATGTTACATAGATACGCCGTTTCCCTCGCCATCCTGGCGGTCTGTCTTTCCGGTCAAATGTACGGCCAGGCATCGCGCGAGGTTAGCCTCAACGCAGTCGACAGACTCAAGCTTCAAAATGTGAAGGCTGACCAGGTAACTTATCGCGGCGTACCGGCTCTGCGCGTTGTAGACACCGCACCCGCGAGTGTCGACGATGCTGGAAGACTCGCGATCATTGAGGGAACATCGTTACGGGACGGCACGATTGAAGTGAACGTGGCCGGAGATACCGCAGCAGACGCCCCGGCGCAACAACGCGGCTTTGTTGGAATCGCATTCCGTGTGACCGATGCGTCGCATTTCGAGTGCTTCTACATTCGACCCAAGAATGGAAGGTCGGAAGATCAGTTGCAGCGAAACCATTCAACTCAATACATCTCGATTCCGGGATTTCCGTGGGATAAATTGCGCAGCGAAACTCCCGGGAAATATGAGTCCTATGTGGACCTGGTTCCAGGTCAGTGGACAAAAATCAAGATTAAGGTTGCGGGGCAGACTGCAAGGCTGTTCTTGAATGGGGCCGATCAGTCGGCGTTGATTGTCAACGATCTGAAGCAGCCCGTGGCGAAGGGCGCGATTGCGCTGTGGGTTGGGCCGGGAACCATTGCCCATTTTACTGGATTGAAGATTGGTCCCTGAAACGACAAAGGTTCAAGCGCTATTTATCACCAAAGAGATCGTCGAACTTCTGGTGGAGAGCGGCAACTTCCTGCTGAAGTTCCGCGACAATTGATTCCAGTTGCGCGACGCGGTCGTCCTGCGCCGGTGTGGTTGCGGCGTAATTAAGCACCGGTGTTGTGTTGGCCGGCATCTGGATTGTTTCAATCGGGCCCGACAGCAAATGCGCATAGCGCGCTTCCTTGGTGCCGGGTTGGCGGGGGAGCACAGCGACGAGTGAAGGCTCTCGTTCCATCAGTTTTTGCAGGCCGGCGACTACATCGGAGATCTCGGCGAATTCGTGAAGTCTCTCGGTGCGGCCGCGAAGTTCGCCCGGCGTTTGCGGACCGCGCAGCAACAACACACACATCAGGGCGGTTTCGGCGCGGCTGAAGTTGAAGGCTTCGCCCAACCAGTGTTCGTATTTGGTTACGCGGCCGTCGGCCGACCGGGCGCGGCCTGCGAGTCCTTTGTTTTCGAGGCCATGCAGCGCCTGGCGCGCATCGTCCTCATCGAGGACCATTACCGGCTCGCGGTTCGAGCGTTGGTTGCAGGCGTTGATCAGGGCGTTCAGGGTAAGCGGGTAGTACTCCGGCGTCGTGACTTCTTTTTCAACGAGAGCGCCCAAGACGCGAACTTCGGCGGCGGTGAGCTTGATGGGCTCGGTGACCATGAGTCTATTGTGACATCCGGTTCGATACCAGGTCTTAGAAGCGAGACCCTTCGGCAGGCTCGGGGCAGGCTTTGGAGCAGCCAGATCAGTGACGGATTCGGATCGCTTATGCCGGTTCTTCCTTTGGCTCGTGCCGATTGCGAGTGAGAAGGAAGTAGACGACGGGCGTTACCACCAGGCTCAGTACCATCGAAATGGCGAGGCCGCCAATTACGGCGATGGCAAGCGGCTGCAGCATCTGCGAACCGGCTCCAAGTGCGAAGGCCAGGGGCAGCATGCCGCACACGGCGGCGATGGCGGTCATCACAATGGGTCGCAGGCGTCGCTGCGCGGCATGCATCATCGCTTCGGCGGCGGAGACGCCTTCCGATCGAAACTTCTCGTCGGCATCGAGCAGCAGGATTCCGTTCTTGGCGACGATGCCGATCACCATGATCAATCCCATGAACGAAGCCACATTGAACGTGGTGCGGGTGATGAGCAGGGCCAGGATGACGCCGGAGATCGACAGCACCGAAGAGGTGAGGATGGCGATGGGTGCGGGGAAGTTGCGGAACTCGGCGAGCAGGACGCCGAAGACCAGCGCCAGCGCCAGAAGGAGAACTTTGAGCAGATCGTGGAATGATTTCTGTTGTTCCTCGTAGGTGCCGCCGTAGGTGACGCGCACCGAGGGAGGCAGATGCAGACCTTCGACGGTCTGCTTTACCTTGGCCATCGCAGAGCCCAGGTCAGAGCCTTCGAGGCGGCCGGTGACAATCACCATCCGCTGCAGATTTTCGCGGCGAATCTCATTCTGCGGCGGCAATTGCTGGATGGTCGCGAGCGAGCCGAGTGTGGCAGTGTGTCCTAAAGCGCTGTTAAACACGGTGTTCTGAATAGCGTCGAGCGATTTGCGGTGGTCATCGCCCAGGCGCAAGCGGATGGTGTACGGCCTGCCGTTGGCAATCAATGGATCATTTGTGGGAAGCCCGTCGAGGATCGACGTTGCATCTTCGGCAACTTCGGTCGGTGTGAAGCCAAGGCGCGCTGCGACGATAGGATCGACCTGGAAGTTGGTCGCCGGCCCACTGATGGTGTTCTCAATCCCATCCTGCACGTCCACAACGCCGTCAATCTTGCCGATGGCATCGCCGATTCTCGGGCCGAGGTGCGTCAACATGGCCTCGTCGTCGGAGAAGATCTTGATCTGGATGGGCTCCGGCGCATTGGAGAGGTCGCCGATCATATCCTGCAGTACCTGGATGAACTCGACATCGAGTTCGGGCTCGGTGGATTTGATTTGTTGGCGCGCATCCTCCATGATTTCGTCGATCCCGCGGCTGCGTTTCGATTTGAGCTTAACCGTGAAGTCGCCGGTGTTGGCCTCGGTAACGGCAGCAAGGCCCATTTGAAGGCCGGTGCGGCGCGATGTGCTTTCGACTTCCGGTTCTGAGCGCAGGACGCGTTCAACATGCTGGAGGACGCGGTTGGTCTCGGTAAGCGAACTGCCGGCGGGCATGATGTAGTCAAGAATGAATCCGCCTTCGTCCATCTCCGGTAGCAAATCAGAACCGAGCGCCCGGTATCCGAAATAGGTAGCGATTACGAGCAGGAGGCATGCGAGGCCGAGCCATAGCGGCTTGGCCAGTGCCCAGTCGAGCACGCGATGATGGACCTTGAGCACGCGACTCATCATGCGGCCGCTGGGGTGCTCCGCATGCTCCGCCGCGTCGCCGCCATGATTGCGCAACAGGACGAGGCTCAGGCCCGGCGTCCACGTCAAAGCCAGCATGAGTGATGTCAGTAGTGATGCAGCCATGGTGACGGCCAGAGCTCGGAAGAAGCTGCCCGTCACGCCGGTGACGGAAATGAGCGGCAGAAACACGACGACAGGCGTGATGGTGGAACCGATGAGCGGCACCGTAATTTCGCTGAGCGCCTTGCGAACGGCGCTGGCGCGGGGTTCGCCGTTGTCGCGATGCATGACGATGTTTTCGACGACCACGATGGCGTCGTCAATCACGAGGCCGATGGCTGCGGCGAGACCGCCGAGTGTCATCAGGTTGAAGCTCTGGCCGATGGCCCAGAGGACGAGGATGGTGACGGCCACGGTGACGGGGATGACGAGACCCGCGATGAGCGACGAAGTCCAGTCGCGGAGGAAGAGGAAGAGGATGATGCAGGCGAGGACGAGTCCGATGAAGATGGCATCGCGCACGCTCGAGATGCTGTCGCGCACCAGTTGAGACTGGTCGTAGAAGGGCTCGAGTCTTACACCGGGCGGCAGCTTCTGCCGCAGTTGGGCGATCTCAGCATCCACCGCGTCGGCGACCGAGACCGTGTTGGACGAAGGCTGACGAGCAATGTTGAGCAGTACGGCGTTTTTGCCATTGGCCGTCACCGTAGTGTAGACCGGAAGCGTCGAAACCTCGACCGTTGCCACATCGGCAACACGCACCGGCGCGCCGCCGGCTGTCGTCTTCACGACGAGTTCGCGCAGCCCCTCAACATCGTGTACCTGTGCGCCCACCAGGCCAAGAATCAATTGGTGATTGGCTTCGTACAGTCCCGGCGAATCGACAATGTTCGAGGCTTGGATGGCATTGACGAGATCGGTGACGGTGACGTCGTTGACCGCAAGCAGGGCGAGATCCGGCTTCACGCCAAATTCCGGCACCTGTCCACCCTGCACGGAGACAGTGCTGACGCCGAGGACGCGGTTGAGCGGCGGCTTCAGATCGTACGTGGCCAGTTCCCAGAGCTGCGTTTGCGGAACGGTATCGGAGGTGAGGCTGTAGCCGAGAATCGGAAACGTGGCGAAGGTAAGGCGATTCGTAGTGATCCGCGCGGTGGAGGGGAGTGTTTGCTCAACTTTGCTGAGGGCAGCGTCTGTAAGCTGGAGCGCGCGATACATATCGGTGTTCCAGTCGAAGAAGAGGCTCACTTCTGCCGATCCGCGGCTTGTGGTTGAGCGCACGGTAACGAGGCCCGGGACGGAGTTGACGGCATCCTCAACCGGCCGCGTGATGGTCACTTCCATCTGTTCGACGGGCATGACGCCGTTATCGATGCCAATGACGACGCGCGGGAAATTCGTATCGGGAAAGACCGAGATGGGCACCTGAAACGAGGCGTAGATGCCGGCGATGGTGAGTACGGCTGCAAAGAAAAAAATCGGCCGCGTGAAATGTGACAGCCAGAACGACTCATCCTTCGCTATGGGAACTTGAGAGGCGGTCGACATCAGTCCTTGTCGCCTCCCTTGTCGGCCGCAGGCTTGGCTTCGTCATCGTCGGCGGGGCCGACTTTCACCTTGGCGCCTTCGTCGAGTCCATAGGAGCCGTTGGTGATCACCATGTCGCTGGTGGTCAGGCCTTTCGTGATTTGAACGTCGTCGCCATCCTGGATACCGAACTCGATGGCCTTCTTGTACGCGGCTCCATCTGTGCCGACGACCATCACGGACTTCGATCCATCCTGCGCGGTCAGAATTGACGAGAGAGGAACCTTCAGCGCTTGTTCGACCGTCCTGCCAGTGATGGAGACCTTGACCGGCGTGCCGACTTTGAGTATGCCCTTTTTGTTGTCGGCCTTCAGCCAGATTTCGAGCGTGGTGCTGCCGGGGTCGAGCGCGGGGCTGATCAGCGTGATCTTGGCATCGACGGGATGCTTGAGGCCCGGTACTAGCAGAGCGGCATCGTCACCGATCTTCATCTGCTGCGCGAGGCTCTGCGCGATGTGCGCCTTGGCCAGCAGGGCTGAGGTATCCATAACGGTGATCAAAGGAGCGCCGGCAGCCGGAGTCTCACCGGCATAGAGTGGCCGGTCCGTGACGAAACCGTTGATGGGGCTGCGAATCTCGGAGTAGCCGACCTGCGCCGTCGCGTTTTTGTATTTGCCTTCCGCGGAGGTGAGCTGGCCCTGCGCCGACTTCATTTCTGCGTCGCGATTGACGCTGCGCATGGACTCAAGATGCTTGGCGGCCGTGTCGTAGGCGGCTTGTGCCTGTACCAGCGCGGCATTTGCGGTGTCAAGATCGCGACCCGGAATGGCTCCTTCGGCAAAGAGCTGCTTGCGGCTTTTCACGATGCTGCTGTTCAAATCGAGATTAGCTTTGGCCTGCGCGTAATCAAGTTCGGCCTTCTGAACATCTTCAGGCACCTGCGCCTTCGTGGCCGTTGCGTAAGCGGCTTGCGCGGCCTCGTAGGAGCCCTTGTTGTCTTGCGCGGTGGCTGCGAGATCGGCATTTTCAAGCACCGCCAGCAGTTCGCCTTCCTTGACCCGTGCGCCGCGTTGGACGTAAAACTTTTTAACCGGCGCGGCGATCTTGGGCACGATGGCGGCCTGTGCAAGCGGCGCAAGAATGGCGTCGGCCGTGATGTGGTCGGAGATCGGCCCCTGCTCCGGGTGCTCGGCCTGCACGGTGATTTCCGGAGCAGGCGCCTCTTCTTTCTTGCAGCCCGCAGCCAGAAGGGTAGGGATTAGAACCGCGAAAGAAAGCGCGCGCACATGCCGTGTAGCGCGGTTCCAGTTTTGGGCGTGAAGTCGGTCAGGGATTCGATCGTTCATGGGTTCACAAGGTTCCGGTCAGAGTCTGTAATGCTGCCAGCGCCGCTTCGTAGCGGACACGCCCGTCTTCGCGTGCGTTCTGCGCCGTGATGAAACTTGTTTGTGCGTCGACAACTTCGAGCACCGTAGCTTCGCCGCCGGTGTAGCGCAACCTGGTAAGGCGCAGGCTTTCGGCGGCAGTCGAGACGCTCAGGTCGAGCGATGCCAGCTGATCGCGTGCAGCTTGAGCTTCAGCGTAGGTTTCATCGAGCTGTGCGATGAGCCTGCGCTGCGTCGCGGTCAACGCCACTTTTGCCGCGTCGCGCTTGATCTCGCTCTGCTTCACCTTATGCTCGGTGGCCAACCAGTCCCATACCGGAATATTCACGGTTAGGCTGGCGGAGTAGCCCAGGTTGCGCGCCCGAATCCCATCGGGGGTCAAGGGGCCATTGGCTGCGAATTCGTTGGCGTCGATGCCATAGGCGTAGTTCAGCCCAAGGGTGGGAAAGTAAGCAGCGCGTGCTGCAAGCATGTCCGCTTTGCTGACATCCAGCGTGGCCAGCGCACTTTTCAGTTCGGGGTTATTGTTCGCGGCGAGCTGGTTTACTTTGTCGCGGGGGGCGAGTGCGGCGGGCGCTTCCGGAATATTGATGGTGTACGGCGTGCGGGGATCGGGAAAGAGCAGAACGCCAAGTTCGAGCCGTGTCTTGTCTGCATTCAATTTCGCGTCGGAGAGTTCGCGATCGCGCTGCTGTTGCTCCAACTGAGCCTTTACAGTATCGGCGTGAGCGGCTTCGCGGGCTTGTTCGCGCTGGGTGGTCAATTTGGTGAAGTCGGCGGCTTCATCCGCAGCGCTTTGCGCAATGGTGAGCTTGTGATCGGCGGCAGACAGTCCGTAGTACAGACCCGTGACGGTCGCAACCAGGCCGCGGCGTGCGATTTCGAGTTCTGCAGTGGCTACGGCGGCAGAGGCGTCAGCGCGTCGCACGGCTGCCAGCCCTGCCAAACTAAGCGTTTCGTCAACCATGCCCTGGGAAATGTACTCCCGGGGTCTCGCGTCGTTGGCGACGAACCTGGGATTAGGCGTAGTCACACCTTCTCCGCCCTCGGCATATAGTCTATTCGGCTGTGAATAGATGCCCTGGCCGTAATAGCGCGCAGAGGGCAGCAATCCGGCGCGGGCAATGCCGCGATCGAGCCCGGCGATCCTGCTGTCGGCCAGCGCCGTGGCATAGGTTGGCTCGCTGGACTGCGCCCGCTTCAACGCCTCATCCAGCGTGATCAGGACTGGCTGCGGGGCCGATGCAGAGTGCGGTTGCGAGGCCTGCACCGTGGTTTGCGCCGATGTTACGACGGTAGAGAGAGCAAATGCGGCGAAAAGAGAGGCGCCCAGTACTCGAGAGAGCGCGGCGCCTCTCAGGCCGGAATAGGGTTCGAGTTCGATCTGCACAGGAAGACAGGATACTGGCACAACCTTAATTTCACCTTAGTCCTGCATGAAGTCAGATGCATTTACAGGCGGCAGCGTCGATTGGCGCGCTTAATATGTTTCTGCATGGACACGACGAAAGTTGCAGGGGTTGAAGTTTCTCGCATTGGCCTGGGAACCTGGGCCATCGGCGGATCGGAATGGGGTGCGGTAGCCGAGGATGCGGCGATTGCGACCTGCCTGAGCGCCGTTGAACGCGGCATCAACCTCATCGACACGGCGCCCATCTATGGGAAGGGCCGCGCCGAGGAGATCGTCTGCAAAGTGATGCAGGCGCATGGCAGGCGCGATGCGTTTTATATCGCTACCAAGGCAGGGCTCGAGTGGAATGAGCGCGGCGTGTTTGCCAACTCCACGCCGGCGCGGCTGCGGCGGGAGATTGAAGACAGCCTGCGCCGCCTCGGCACCGACTACATCGACCTCTATCAAATCCATTGGCCCGACACGCTCGTGCCCGTGGCGGAGGCTGCCGGCATTCTCGCGGAATTACAGCGTTCGGGGAAAGTTCGTGCGCTAGGTGTCAGCAACTTCAGCGCGGGGCAGATGGAGGAGTTTCGCAGTGTCGTTCCGCTTGCCTCTGACCAGCCGCCCTACAACATCTTCGAGCGCGACATCGATCGCGAAACCCTGCCGTGGTGCGCGGCCAACGGCGTAGGAGTGCTCACGTACAGCTCGCTGTGCCGCAGCATGCTGGGCGGGCGTGTGCATCGCGGCATGACGTTTGACCCGGGCGATATTCGCGCCGTTGATCCCAAGTTTCAGCAGCCTAGGTTCGGTCAATATATGACGGCCGTCGAGCGATTGACGCTGCTGGCCCGGGATCGCTTCGGCAAATCGGTGGCGCAGTTGGCGGTGCGGTGGGTGCTGGACCAGCCGGGTATCTCAGTGGCCCTGTGGGGAGCCAAGCGGCCCGACCAGCTTGACGCGGTTGCGGGGGTGATGGGCTGGAAGCTGGATGCGAATACGATGGAAGAGATCGATCGCATTGTGGCCGAATCCGTGACGGACCCGGTCGGACCGGAGTATCTGACACCGCTCGTTCGCGAGGTTTGAGCGAGGCGCCTGAACGTCTGAAGCTGAGAATTCCGCAGACGCCAACCCGGCCAATTCTGCGATACTAAATCGTTATGCCAATCGATGACCTGCAGCAGGCTGCACAGAAAATTGCTGGATTTCTTTCTTCCCTTAACAAGCTTGGCGGCATGCGACTGAAATATCGCATTACCGCGGGAGATGGCGCTCGCGATCCGCAAGGGTTGGAAGCGCGGCAGATTTACGTGGAACTGGGCGGGCCGGATGTTCCTCTGGTCACGCAGCACAACGGGGAACTGCTGAGAGCCCTGGAAACGATCGCCGCGCAGATGCTGCGCCTGGACCAGCGCGAGAACGATCTGGTCAGCTTCGACGCCGCTAATTTCAAGGCGCTGCGCGCGCAGGAACTGCGCCTCCAGGCTGAAGTGGTTGCCGACAAAGTCATCCGAACTGGAGTGCCCTTTGCATTTGCGCCCATGAATAGCCGCGAGCGCCGCCTGCTTCATATGTCCTTCCGCGATATCGAAGGTGTGGAGACGGCAAGCTCCGGCGAGGGACAGGATCGATTCCTCGCGGTCTTTCCCGCGGGCAAGACGGATCTGCCCGTGACGCCTCCCATGAAGCCGCGGGGATTTGGCGCCGATCGGGGATCAGGGCGCGACCGAGGCCCCGGACGCGATCGGGGATATGGACGCGATCGGCGGCGGTAAATACAGTCGTCAGGGATCAGGGATCGGGGGTCATTGTTCTCTGCCCCTAATGCCACAATAAGCTTCCATGAAGACTGCAATTTCTCTGCTGATGGTCATCGCAGCGGTAGTGTGTCGACCTGGCGCGATTCCAAAAGATGTTTGTCGAGTTGATGTCGCGCTAGGGTAGGATTCCTCTGCGGAAACAGAACCGCGCAGGAGGAGATGAATGGCGGCAGATTCGATTCTTGGCAATTGCGAGTTGGTTGCGTTTGCTCCAACGACCGATCCTGAAAAGGCGCGTGGGTTTTATGAGGGCGTGCTCGGGCTACGTCTTGTGGCCGATGAGAAGCCGTTTGCGCTGGTGTTCGATGCCAACGGAACCATGCTGCGCGTGACGACGGTGCATGAACTGAATCCTCATCCGTTTACCGTGCTTGGCTGGCACGTTGCAAATATCGAAGAGACTGTCGATCGGCTCGCTGCCGCGGGCGTCGAATTCAACCGGTACAAAGGGATGAATGACGGCGATCCGCGCGGGATCTGGAACTCGCCCAGCGGTGCGCGCGTGACGTGGTTCAAGGACCCGGATGGGAACGTGCTGAGCGTGACGGAGTTTCCGAAGTAGGTTGGTATCTGGCGCACGGAGGGGATTCGACTATATGCAACCGTTTGGTTGCCTGTTGCCACCCCCCCACCCATATTTTCCGATGAACATTATTAGAATCATGGCTTTGCGAGAGGGAAATATCTGTAGATAATTCCAGCGAATAGACTTGGACGCAAATATTTCCAAGCTAAGGACTTAGAACGGGGCTCAGAGAGCAAAAAAATCAGAGGTGATCATCGAGCAGAGATCTGAGTCATGGCGCGGATGCGCTGCGGAAACTTGCCATAGTGTTATTGTGCTCCGAAAGCGGGAAATTACCTGCAAATGGGCAGCGAAAATCGTGCGCGTAGATTCAGGGACTTAGCGGAAAAATGAGTGCAAGGGGCTTGACAAGTCATTGAGTGAGATCCGAAACACTGGCCTGTCTTGGTTGGTTGCTTTCCCCGGTTGCTGTCCCAGGTCTCAGAAGCGAGACCCTTCGGCTGCGCTGGGGCAGGCTCTGGCGGTACGCGGCTGCGAATTAAGGGGAGTATCACCGTTCATGAGGAATCACTCATGGATCAACAATTAGTTGAGATGTTACTCAACTACCTCAAATTGCATTCAGCGATTCCAAACTGGCGCTGAGCGCCCAAAGAGACGTATTCTAGTAGCACCTTATAAGGTGCGCCAAATGGAGGTGCATATGCTCAACATCACGAGCGACATTCAGTCTCTAACGACATTTCGCCGGTCATCAGGCGACTTTATGAAACTTCTCAGGAAAACCAAACGCCCTGTCGTACTCACAGTGCACGGAAAAGCAGCGGCCGTCGTCCAGGATGCGGAAGCTTATCAGCGATTGCTGGACATCGCTGCTAGAGCCGATGCGGAGGAAGGCATTCGCCAAGGTTTGGATGATGTGGCGCGCGGTCGCACCCTTCCTGCGAGAGAGGCATTTGATGAAATCCGCCGCAAACATGGTATTTCGCGTTGAGCTAACTGCTCGTGCGATTCGCGATCTTGAAATCCTGTATCTTGAAAAGAATGCGGCGGAATCACCCGATGCTGCGCGCTGGTACAACGGGCTTGAACAAGCGGTGTATACCCTTGAAATGCACCCAGACCGCTGCCCGAGCGCCCCGGAAGCGCGAAGGGTCAAGCGCCGACTGCGGCATCTCCTCTACGGCGCCAAGCCCCACGTCTACCGAATTATTTTTGAAGTCGATGCGCCGCGACACACCGCATGGGTGCTCACCATTCGCCATGGAGCCAGAAGACCATTGAAGGCCGGAGAGCTGGATTGATTTTTGGGCTTTCCCAGGTTGCTGTGCCAGGTCTCAGAGTCTCAGAAGCGAGCCCCTTCGGCCGCGCTCAGGGCAGTCTCTGGCGTTGCACGGCAGCCAGCTAAGGCGGAGTATCAGCGTTCATGAGGAATTACTCATGAACCAATAATTGGTTGAGATGTTGCTCAACTTATAACTTACGGATAGTCCACTTACGGATAGTCCACCATCCACTCGGAACGAAGATGTGCGGCGATTCCGCTATTCTTGCATCGTGACAAGTTCAAGAAGTTTGTTTGATGGAGTACCGGGTCCGACTCCCTGGTATTCGAGGCCAGGTGATTTTGCTGTCCAAGGATTTCATTGGGAATATGCCGATGGTAAAACCCGGCTAGTAGGGGACGCGGGTGTCGTTGCGGTTCTCAACAGCTACAACTATGTGTTGAAACTCGATTCCTCGACATTGCTGATTTGGAACCAGCGGAGGGAAGCCGATGATCAAAGTACTGCTCCGGTACATCTCGTCGTGATCCGACCGGGCTTGCTTCCCTCCTTCGGAGGCGACCTGGAGAACGAAATTTCACGAATGAGCAAGGCGCATGCACGTCTTGCGCTTCCTGAACCCCCAGACGTCTCGATGTATTTGAATACTGACGTGGCAGGTAAGAACATATCCGCCGTGTTTCCGAAAGAACTCCAAGCAATCGATGAGTTGTTAATCCTCTGCGACTCTTCAGCCATTGCTCCGAGAGAAGACGGTATCAATGCAAATCTCGCACTGCTTGTTGCAAAGCCGAGACAGTCAACATTTCACCTTTATCCCCAAGACTGGTTCAATTCCAGCGACTTGGATTTTGGCTATCAATGGATCACCCGAGTTGTCCGCGATCCGCAAACTGATCATGTACATGGCGAGGGGTTCCGGTTGAAGCCATTTGAACTTGATGACTCTCTACGCCAGCTGGCGCGCGGCTCAATGCCGGAAAGTGATTTCTTTCGTGGTGTATAGGCTCACCCTCGCGGAGTTCCGGTCGTATCACCGCCAACTCGGAATGTATGGTCCGCCGCCGTTTTGCAAGCG
>NZ_JBAUUO010000139.1:0-25289 GCF_049582745.1 Occallatibacter sp. | reverse complement strand
CATGCGCTGGCGAAGTGGGGTCATAGGAACCTCCTCCTATGACCACTCACCCTAAACGGCGGACCTTGCTGCGCTAACCACAACTCTCAGTCCGTCGCGCCAGCGACTTCGTTCAAACCGGCTTCGCGGAGAAGTGATTTTTGCCAATCGACGCACTGCGATGTTCGGGATAGGTCCTCAAAAGTCGGCATCGCACCATTTTTACGGTGGCGAGAATGCTCTAACTATCGCAATTCGCTGGTCGCGTGAAGTTGTCTCGATGTCAAGTCACGAGTTTGTGACGATCCCGCAAAGAAGTGGCCCAATCCTTCAAGTCCTGAATGCCTTTGAGGATCTCACTCGGCGCCGGGGTTCTGCATTGCGTCCGATGGAGGGGTCGTGAGCATCTGTGACGTCGCAGCACTTCTTAAATCCGACCTGAAAGGCACTGCAATCGGAGCCCGTCAGCACGGCGGCCCTGCGGATGTACTTGGGATCAATGTAATCGCGGTGGCGCTGCACCACTCCTGCAAGGGCTACCGATTCGAGAGCGCGCTCCCAGGTAGCCCGCAGACCGTTGTAGATGGCGATGGCTTCTCCGCGGTATTCCTCATCCCGGCTGTCGTCAAACAGCTGCTTCGCTGCGCATTCTCATGCCAACGGTACGCGGAATTCTTTTCCTGGACAAGATACTTGCAGCGGCGGCCGACCAACTCTGGAAGGGTATTCCGCCGCCAGCCCGCGGAAGGCGTGTCAGTGAAACCACGCGAATCCTGCGAAAGGCGAGCGACAAACTTCTGGAACCGATCCAGCTGTCCATCTTCGACAAATGCGCGCCGCCCAAGACCACGAGCAAGCCCCGAAAACCCCGCGATCGTCAACGACACCTGAGACCAGAATTCAGAGCCCAGGATTCGAAAACCCAGAGGAACTCCGAAACGGGCGCTCTCCTGCAGGAGACCAACGGCTGAAAGCCTTGTGATGCTGAACTTTGCCGTTCAAAACCGACGCGGAGTTCTGTCCTCTTTTTGCCCCCTTTTGCGCTCAAATCGGGCCTATTTTGGCCGTATTGGAGCGAACGGGAACGAAAAGCGAAGCGAGGCTTAAATCGCTTGAAAGGCTAGGTTTACCGGGAAAAAGTTGGAGGCGCGGGCCGGGATCGAACCGGCGCATAAAGGTTTTGCAGACCTCTCCCTTACCACTTGGGTACCGCGCCTTGGCAGGGCTGTCTTTATTCAGCGCTCCACATCGCCGTAGCCAACCCGGCTGGCGCCGGAGGGCGATTTGGAGCGGGAGACGAGATTTGAACTCGCGACCCTCGCCTTGGCAAGGCGATGCTCTACCACTGAGCTACTCCCGCTTACTGCAAGGTTGAGTATACCGGGCGGCTTAAAACGGGTCAAACCCCTGAAACTGCTTCGCCCCGGCCCCAAAGGCTTCTCAGGCAACGCCTCCCTGGGCGCCCAACCCCTTCTCCACCTTGATGATCTCCCCATCCCGCATGTGCAAAATGCGTCCGGCAATTGCCGCCGCTTCGGGATTATGCGTAATCATCAGCGTCGTCTGGCCCAGTTCGCGATTCGACCGCATCAGCATCTTCAGCACCGCATCGGAGTTCTTCGTATCCAGATTGCCCGTCGGTTCGTCAGCCAGCACAATCGATGGCCTTGTAATCAGCGCCCGTGCAATCGCCACCCGCTGCTGCTCGCCGCCGCTCAATTCTGACGGCCGGTGCTCCAGTCGACCCCGGATCGACAAAAGATCGCTCAAAAGTTCCAGATACTTATGGTCCATCGGTTCCTTGCGACCGCTCACCGTATAAGCGATTTCGATGTTGCCCATCGCCGAGAGTGTCGGCAGCAGGTTGAATTTCTGGAAGACAAAGCCAATCCGATGTTTGCGCAGACGGGTCCGATCCGCATCGCTCAGGCTGGCAAAATCGACCCCATCGATTACAACCTTGCCTTCGCTCGCCCTCGTCAGGCCGCCCAGCAGGTAAAAGAGAGTCGATTTTCCTGACCCTGAAGGCCCCACAATCGCAACGAATTCGCCCCGTTTCACTTCGAAGGAAACGGCACGCACCGCAGCCACCATGATCCGACCCGCGGCGTAAACCTTGCTCAGATTTTCGGCAACAATGATAGGAACGGAAGCGTCTGCCTGCACAGTGTTTATTGTAACTGTCGCATGCGCTTGGCCCTCCACGAAGCTCCAATCAGGCAAACGCATTCTGGCGTGCATAGTTCTTCAGTTCCACTTGAAATCCCATTCGCGCCCGGAATCCCACGTATCCATCCGGACGCAGGACAAATATCTTTCCGTCGTCGCCGAGCAACCGCCTTCCTTCATCGTAGAGATCCGATGTGGCCAGCGGCACGACATCGGCGTCGCGTAGTTCGTTTCGCATGGTTTCGATGTCGTCCTTATCAAGATTCAGGCCGAACACGCGATGCTTCGGAATAGTCCAATCCTCCAGTAGCCTCGTTCGCACGGCTCGATTCTGCAAGGGCAGATCCGGCAGGCGATCGCCGGCTCGCAGATGTCCGTCGCCTCCGAAATCCGCAACAATGGAAGACGAACGATATTCAATTGCAGTCTCGGATATGAATCCCACCGCATTCCTTTGCACCGGTGGCAGCAGCACGACGATCGGCGCAAATGTATCGCGAAGCTTCTCCACAATTGGATTCGAAACCGTCGCGAGCTTAAGGCCTCGCTCAGTAAACCGCAGAAGCGCCCTGCCCACTTCGCCTCGCTCTTCTTCATAGCTGTCTAGTAATGCGTCGTCGGCGCCGCGCGCTACGGCCGCAAGTTTCCATGCCAGGTTCGCAACATCCTGGATGCCCGTGTTCATCCCCTGCCCGCCGACCGGCGAGTGGATATGCGAAGCGTCGCCCGCCAGAAACACATTTCCGACCCTGTAGTGCTTCGCCTGCCGGTCCGTGACGTGAAACGGTGTCATCCATTCCGCAGAATGAATCTTGATTTGCACCCCAACGCGATCGACCATCCCCTGAAAATCCTCGACAGTCATCTCTCGATTGCTGTCCATCTTTGGCTGTTCATGCAAAGCCACAATCAAGCGAACGACCCGGTCGGTCAGGCGCGCCATAAACACCACATTCCCATGACTCACGTGCAGCGACAGCTCATCCTGCGGCAAATCAGGTCCCGTAATCTCCGCGTCGGCAAGGAAGAACGATATCCCCACACTTGCGCCTTCAAAAGCCGTTCCCGTTTTCTCGCGAACCGCGCTATGTGCACCATCGCAGCCAATCAACCAGCGCGGCGACACTTCGTCGGTACGGCCGTCCGCGTGCCGCAGCGTCGCCCGCAGCTCAGGCTCCTGCGTGAGTGAAATCAACTCAACTTCGCGCTCCGTCTTTATCCCCAGAGATTCCATATGGCCGTTTAACAGCACCTCGGTCTCCGACTGCGGAATAAACAGGGCAAATGGATAGGGGCTCTCCACATGATCCAGCTTGAAGTCAACAATCAGCTTGCCTTCGCTGTAGAACTTCGCCTCACTGAGCTTGCGTCCGTGCGCGACGGCCGCATCCGCAAGACCATACCGTTGAAACTGTTCCAGCGTGCGAGCCTGCACCACCAGCGCTTGGGAGTGCTGTGCCAAGTGGTTGGACTTGTCGATAATGCGCACACCCATCCCCATGCGCTTCAATTCGATGGCAGCCGTCATGCCGGTTGGCCCGGCACCCACAATCAAAACCGTGTTGTTCGCCATGCAGTCTGCTCCTCACCTCTATTACGATGCACAGCTGCTTTGCGTGGCGGCATCGCCCCCGGTTACATCCTGGAATCGATAAATCCGGGGTTTTGATGCACTAAACTGGGTATGTATCGATTCCACCGCAGGTCCCGTTCATGACATCGAAAGCCAATCTCGTCTCTTCAATTGAGTCGGCCGCCGCGAAGGCTGGCCTTAAGCTCGTTTCCACCTCCGAGGCATTCGATCTCAACGGCCAGCCCACCCAGGTCTTCCAGCTTGGCCTGCCCGGCCTCGATGATCGCCGCCTGCAACTGGAACTGACCGAGGCCTTTGACTTCGACAAGCCAGACCTGCTGCCCACGATGACCGCGCACCTCGCCGCCGAAGCAAAACGCCTTCGCAACCCGCGTCCTGATTGTTACGTGACTCTCGGCGGACTGCCGCTCGCCTTCGGCAAATTCCAGTGGCCCTTCCATCGCTCCACTTCCGGGGCTGACACCTACATCGTTCACGGCGAAATCTCGCTCGCCGACGGCGGCACGCATAACCTGCATGCCAAGGTCGCCGCCTCCGTCACCGTCACGTTTGCCGAAATCGTGCCCGCAATGGAACAGCCCTACGCCGAGACCTTTGTCTACAACGCCATTCGCAAGACCGTAGACTTCGGCCAGCTCGAATTCCTCAAGTCCGGCAACCGCCAGCCCGTTCCCGTCACCACGCGCTTCTACAGCCGCTGGCAAAAGAAGTTTCTCTTCACCGAGACTGACGACCAGGAGCGTTTGAAGTATCTGCTCAGCAAGGTCTACTGGCTCTCCGGCGTTCTCGGCAACGGCAAGCCCGTATGGATCTCCGATCCGCGCGACGGCCAGTACCTGAACACGACCGAGCAGGATCTGCTGCGCATGGCGGGTCACGAAGCCGGCGAAGGCTTGATGACACTGGATGGCGAGTATGCGGCAGCTACGCCACAGCTGATGGCGCGCGCAGCCGAGTACGAAGCTGCCCGTGACGCAGCCCTCAACTTCACCAAGCCGCAATTCAACGAGTCCATGCGCTCGGGCCACGCGAATATGTAGTGTGTTAGCCGATGAGAACGATCTTGCCTTGCACAGAACCTCCGGCCAGGAGTTCTACGGCTCTCTTTGCTTCAAGAAGTCCGAAACTTTGTGTAATCAAGGGGTCGATCTTCTTTTCCTCGAGCAATAAAAAGATCTTTGGCAAATCCTCCCGCAAAGGCTTCGGGTCTTTTCTGTAGAGCGCACTTACGCCGTAGAAAGTTCCTCGTCGGCCACGAAGGCGCGCGCCGATGAAAAGGTTGGCGAACATCGACACTTTGGAAAGAATTCCCGAGGCGCCCATGAAACCAAATCCAATCACGATCCCGCCCTTGCGCAGCGCGCCGATGCACGGGCCAATATTGGCACCACCGACTGCATCGAACACGTAGTCCACTCCCTTTGGTTCAAGGCCACGTGTAAGGCGGTCTATCCGCCCATTTCGGTAGTCGATCGGCGTTGCGCCAAGAGAACGTAGGATGTCGAATTTGGACGTTGAAGCGGCGCCATAGGTCTTTACTCCCGCCAGTCGTAGTAACTGAAGAGCCGCTGTTCCGACTCCTCCGGCAGCTCCAGTTACCAGGGCGGTATGGCCGTGCTGCACTTTCGCCACGCGATGAATCATTTGCCACGCAGTCACATAATTGAGGATCACCGCTGCTGCATCGCGATCTGAAACGGCATCCGGTACCGGTAGAAAGTGCTCGGCCTCACGAATGAGGAATTCCGCAAAGCCGCCGTAAACCGTGAGCGCGGCAACGCGCTGGCCAGGAACGAAGCCAGCGACACCGGAACCAACCGCGTCGACCACTCCGACGGCTTCATAGCCTGGAACAAAGGGAATTCTCGGCGCAAATGGATAATTCCCCGTCAGCATGATCAAATCCGTAGCGCCCACGCCGGCTGCTTTGACGCTGACGCGAAGTTCGCCTGGACCGGGATCCTCGATCGGAAGTTCGACGATCTGGAGGACTTCGGGGCCACCCTTCTTCGTCAACATCACCGCGCGATATGTAGCTGGCACATGTGTCCTTTTCTGAATTCGATGCAAGGATGCGCTCAAGCAGACGAAGGCGGCAAGGAAAACTGAATGCGTCTCCTCTTGGCGCGCCCGGTTTGGCCGATTATGGAAGCGTCGTCCCGCAACCCGAACAGAACTTCGCTCCCGCCACATTCGCCTTCTGGCATTTCGGACATGCAACCAGCGTGCCCGGCTGCGCGACCGCTGTTACAGGCGTATACGGTGGAGGAGCCGGCGTTCCCGCATAGGCGGTTTCGGCAACAGGCGGCACATTCCCTGTCATGTTCACCGGCTGGCCATAACCCGGCATCGAGATTCCCAGAGCCGCCGCGATCCCTGCCGCCTGGATCGCATTGAACTCCCGCACTCGTCCCGGCATGAAGAAGCACTCAATAAACCCAAGCACCCACGGAAACGGCGTCCAGCAGAAGCAGGCATACAGAATGCCCAACCCCGTCCGCCGCAGATAGAAATGGTGTATCCCGAACCCGCCCAGGAACAGCGCCAGCAAAATCCCCACAACCTCGTCGCGCCGTACGTGCTCGTACTGCTGGTAAAACACCGCTTGCGCATTCACATAAGGGGTGGTCGTCATGGCCGCATCTCCGGTCGTTCCTTGCATTAAAACATACGCAACCAGCGCCCCCTGAGTTCCCCGAATACCCTCACTCTGCCTGCGGGCGACGGACCGTTACTCCCGATTCCCGATTCGCTGATCCCTGATCCTTTAGCATCATAGGCGATATGACTACTCCCACCGCCTCCGCGAGCGGCACCTTCTACATTGGCGGCGACCTGCCCGTCCACCGGCTGGGTTACGGAACCATGCGCCTCGTCGGTGAAGGCGCCTGGGGTGAGCCGAACGACCCCAACGAAGCCCGCCGCGTTCTCCGCCGTGCCGTTGACCTCGGCGTTAATCTCATCGATACCGCCGACGCCTATGGGCCGGAAATCGCCGAACGGCTGATCTGCGAAGCCCTCTATCCCTATTCGGCGGACCTCGTCATCGCCACCAAGGGCGGCATCACGCGCCAGGGGCCCGCAAAGACCGAGTATGTCGGTCGCGCCGGCTACCTGATCCAGTGCGTAGAAATGAGTTTGCGCCGCCTCAAGCTTGAGCGGATCGAGCTCTATCAATTGCACAGAATTGACCCGCGCACCCCGCTCGAAGAATCCCTCGGCGCACTGAAGCAGATGCAGGACCAGGGAAAAATCCGCCACATCGGCCTTAGCGAAGTCACACCCGCAGAGATCGAACAGGCGCAGCAGATCGTCCCCATCGTCAGCGTGCAGAATCGCTATTCCCTCGCCGACCGCCGCCATGAGCAGACCCTCGCCTGGTGCGAGCAGCAGGGAATCGCCTTCCTGCCCTGGTACCCCATTGCCGCCGGCAAGCTGCTCAAGCCCGACCAGCCCTTCGCGCAGACTTTGGCGGAACTTGCTAAACACCACAACGCCACGCCCGCGCAGCTTTCAATCGCATGGCTGCTGCACCGCTCGCCCGTCATGGTTCCCATCCCCGGGACGTCGCAGGTAAGGCATCTTGAAGAAAACATCGCCGCCGCCGATCTCAACGTGAGTTCGGAGGAGTGGCGGAAGTTGGAGCAGGCTGCTTCCGCACCGGCTTAACCTTTGAACCTACAACAGCAATGCGGTGTGCTTCTTCGATCGCCTGCAGTAGCGATTCGTCGAATCCCAGGTTGCGTGACTGCTCGATTGTCAATTTGAGTTCGTTCTTGCAAGGCAGCGCGACATGCGGAAGGCCAGCAACCTCCGCAACGAGTGTGCCGCTCTCTGCATCCGGCCACAGAACGAATGACCGCTCATCCTCAAAATCGTCCTTGCAATAATCCTTGTCGGCCGCTGCATAAGTCGCCTGTAGCTCCGGCAGCATCAATGGAGGTGTTCCATCTTCATCGCCGAGCTCATTCTTTGATAAGGACGCCCCGGCGGACTTTCCTACCAGCGCGCTCCAATCCACCTGTTCGCCAATCTCGATGTTGAAGACAAGGACGACCAGATCGTCATCCGGATGTGCGGTTCCGCAATAGAAATCATCCGATGCCACCATGCTCAGGAATCGCGGCCCTTGCATGGTGACCTTGACCGTTCTCCCCCATTCGCCTTCATTGAATCCCTTCGACCATGCGAATTTCCCCGATATGCAGTCCTGCACTCTTTTGGCGAATTTCCTGTTCAAATTTGCGAGCGTCTCGTTGATACGCTGCTCTGCAGCATTGGTCGGGTGCACAATCAGCGGCCACGCATCAACGTTCTCGCGCAGTTGTTTCACGCGCTCAACGCTGATAGGCGCACCGCCCTCCACATGGCCACGCTCTCTCGAACTCTGCGCTAGCCCACGCAGGCAAACAACAATCAACAACCACAGCACCGGTAGCGATCGCGCCACACGCTTTGCGAAAAACGTTTTCACACCACGCGAAGTCATTTCGCCTGTGTCTCCTTGGTGTCCTTGTCATCCTTCTTCTCGCTCGGCCGCGGCGTCAACGCAGGTGCCAGCGGATCGCCCCAGATATAGTGCCCGAACCAGTTCTCGTTCTCCTCCATAACCGCTCTCTGCTGCTTTGGCTTGTTGATCGGATGTCCAAATCCGTCATAAAGCACCATCTTCACCGGAACGCCGTGATCCTCCAGCGCCTGCCGCAGTTCAAAGCTGTCCGGCACCGGCACGCGCTTGTCCGCACTCCCTTGCTGGATCAGCGTTGGCGTCTTCGCCTTCGAAATGTAACTGATCGGCGACGTGACCTTGTATATCTCCGGATCATCCCACGGCGTCGCGCGCAGATACTGCACCGTGAACGGGGTAATATCGGTGTTCGTGTAATACGTCATCCAGTCCGAAATCCCAGCGCCTACGCTCACCGCCTTGAACCGGTCGCTCGACGTGGTGATGAACGCCGAAATATATCCGCCTTCGCTCCACCCCATCGAACCCACACGGTCCTTGTCCACATATCCCTGCGCGATCAAATAATCCACACCCGAAATCACATCCGCATAATCGCCCACGCCCAGGTTGCGCACATTCAGCGCGCGAAACTTCGCGCCGTAGCCAGCCGACCCGCGATAATTCGGCCGCAGAACAAGCGCCCCCTTCGCCACAAACCGCTCAATCGGGTAATAGCGATCGGCGCTCACAAGCGGCATATCGATTCCCGTCGGGCCGCCGTGGATCACGACGAGCAACGGATAGTTCTTCGTCGGCGAAAAGTCCGCAGGCTTGTACAGCACGCCCTCGATCTCCGTTCCATCTCCAGACTTCCACCGCACTACCTCGCGTTTCGCTACGGTGAATTCCGCCTCCTGCGCTCCCGCGTTGGTCAACTTTGCAGGCGAGCCGCCCGCCAGCGCACTCGAGTAGATCTCCGCGTATCTGTTCGCGCCCGCCGCGCGATACGCCACACGCCTGAAGTCCTTTGAGAACGTGAATTCCCCCGCGATCTCGCTTCCCGGCATCTCCATCTTCTTCAACTTTCCGCTCGCGGGATCAAGCAGGTACAGCGACGAACTCATCTTCCGCAGGCCTGAAAAATAAATCCCCTCCGGCGCCCACTTCAGCAGATCAGGATCCTCATCGAACGCATCGCTCACAACGCGCGGCGTCCCGCCATTTGCGTCCACTACCGCAATCTTCTGGTTTGCATAAAAGAAGTATTTCTCGCCATTCGACGTCGCATATGCAATCTGCTTTCCGTCCGGCGACCACTGCGGATCGGAATCGGGCCCCGGCGTATCCACAATCTTCTTCACTGCGCTATCCGCAATCGACACCAAGTAAATGTCCTTCGAGAAGGAAGAAATCAAATCAGGATCGCGCGCCGCGCTGAATGCAATCCGCGTCCCGTCCGGCGAAAACGAGAACTCCTCTACGCTGAATGTGTCTTCCTTCGTCAGCTCCTTCGGCTCGCCCACCGCACTCACGCGCCCTGCCTCATCCGTCTTAGGCAAATCAACGAGCCACAGATGATCCATCTCGTAGTCCGCGCGAATCACGTGATAATCGCCGAAGCTTTCCTTGCGATCCTTCATCGCCTTCGACTCCGGAGCCTCTGCCGAAAAGGCAATGCGCTGCGAATCCGGCGCCCAGTCGAACCCGCCCACACCCTTCTCCATTTTCGTCAACTGCTGCGCTTCGCCGCCGTCCGCAGGCATGATCCACAACTGTCGTTTCTCCGCAGGGGATTTTGGCAGCGATCCCGGCCGGTCCGACACAAACGCGATCCACTTCCCGTCCGGCGACCACTCTGCCGGATTGCACGAGTGCCCTGTTGTCGTCAGCCGATGCCTTTCGCCGGTCGCCACATCCGCGATCCAGAGATCCGTCTCAAATGCATTCGCGTCCCAGTTCGTTCGCGTCTGCTCGTACACCACGCGCTTTCCATTTGGAGAAATCTTCGGTGACCCGACGCTGTACATCTCCAGCGACTGGTCTATCGTCGGCGCCTTTGCAGCCATCTGGCCCTGACCAGCGCAGGTCAACGACGCAACCGCGGCAACCAACATGAAAATGCGAATCAAAGAGCAGCTCACGGGGAATCTCCCTCCAGAATTTCTCGAAGTATACCCCGCTGAAACCGAGGCTGAATCTTTCCCGCCGCTTTTAGAAATCGGCGTAGGGGAGAGTCGCCTCTCCTCCCCTGCCACACCACCGGACAAGCGGGTCCGCATCAGGCAGTTCGATGAGTTGATCCTCTGCCGACACTTTTGCCAGCAGGCCGGTGATGGCCGGAGTGGACCTGCGCACGGTCGCTCGGCTCCCTGGTCACAAAACTCTGCAGATGACGATGAGATACGCGCACATACCGCAATTTCACGAATTGGCGGCGGTCGAGCGGTTGTGTAAGACTGGCGAAGGAAACGAAAAACGAAGTGACACCAGAAGTGACACCGGCGCAAGTGAGGGGTTAGATAAAGTAGTTTAAGGATGAATGCAAGATCAACAAGATACAATGGTTACTGACAATCAGGGCCTGTAGCTCAACGGTTAGAGCAGGGGACTCATAATCCCTTGGTTGGGGGTTCGAATCCCTCCGGGCCCACCATTGAATCAACTACTTGCAAACATCTCATCTGCTCAGGCTGCGTCGTTGTGACGTGGATTGTGCCATGCCAGCACCAGTCCCGATTTCTTCGGAGCAGGTGCGGGGCGTTCGTTGACGATTGCCCGTACCCTTTCCAGACTCGGATGCTGATAGATCATGGCCGTCTGCGCGTTGGTATGCCCCAAGGCGCGCATGACGAGGGCAAGATCGCCCGTTTCCCCCATGACCTTCGTCGCGAACGTGTGACGGGCGCTATAGAGCTTGATTTCCTTCGATAGCCCTGCTGTGTCACGTGCCTCCTCAAAAGCCTTGGCAACCGTGGTGACGTGCCCATCTTTTGAGTCGGACGGGAACACCCAGCCTTCCAGCTGTCCGTTGCGCCGAGTGTCGAGGGCTTCAATCATCCTCTCGCTCATCACAACGTACCGCCGAGAACGCGGGGTTTTCCCTTTCGGGATGAAGATCGTTCTGCGCTCCCAAGAAATATCTTCCCAGCACATCCGGAAGACTTCGCCTGGGCGCATGCCTGTATCAAGCATGATGGTTAAAACATCCTGCAAGGGCTGCTTCGCCGCTGCGAGAAGTTTGGTTTCTGACTCGTTGTCGATGATTTCCGAGCGCCCCTGCTCCTTGGCGAGCTTGATTTTGGGTGTCGCTCCGATCAATCCCCATTCGGTGGCCTTCCCCAGCATTCTCCTTAACGTCCGGAGCGCGCGATTGGCATTCGCCGAGGAATGCTTGAACCGGAGCGCTTCGGCGTCATCAGTAGAGATGTGCCCGAGTCGTACGCACGCGATGGGAGTCATCGACAACATTTTCCATCCGGACTTGTAGTACTTTTTCGTTTCGAGTTCCAAGCGGGTCGTATCGACCCAAGCGAGAAACCGTTTTGAGAAATCCGCTAGCGTTTGCGTTCTGCGTTGTACAGTCAGCCTCCGCTGCTTCGCCTCATTCATGAGCTGGGATTCGATCATGCGGGCCCTCGAAAGGATCTTCTCTTTCGTGGATCCACGATAGCGACGCCCATCAACGGCGAAATCGAAATGGTAGACTTCGCCCCGCTTATAGAGAGCCATCGTGCTCCTCCATGAATGCCCGCACGGAAGGGATGCGACGGTTCTTTTCGACGTACCGAGATACGTCGTCCACATCATAGCGGATGGACCCTTCCAGTTTGTGCCACACGGGACCAATGCCGACGTTGCGCCAATAGCGGAGCGTGCCCTCGGGGATGCTCAACATCTCTGCCAATTGTTTGCTCTTCAAGAGTTGAAGCGGCTTCATAGCCCCATCCGCCCCTGTGCGCCCCAAGGTGCGCCCGTCACCTCACCTGGGGCGCAGCGACGCGCAGAGGCTTCAATTCGTCTGTACGTCCCTGTACGTCTCGATGTTTTGCACACATGACGTGCCCCCCCGTGCAGCCTATTTGAGTGCATCCAATACTGCAGACGTACACGACACGTCCCGGTATTTTGCGCCCCATTTCGGATGACGTACATAGGATTCGCGAACACCACTTGCCCCTCACTTTCAATCCGAATAGCCCAAACTGCCCAAGCAGCACCCCACGTCCGATGTAAGTGTGGATACGTGCGCCCTTTGCACATGCGTCCCAAATCATCGTTAAGGAGACGAGAAGGGGACACGTCCTCAGGATTTCAGCTATCGCCCCCACCAGCGTGAAGCTGAAAAGCCTTGAGGTATCGTTCCTCATCCAATTCGATTGAGATAAACCCATCGAAAAAGGTCGGCTGAAATTTGAAATCGCGCATCTTGTTTTCCATCAAATTCCACCAGATTGTCGACTTGAGTAATTCCCACACAATGCCCGAGGCAAACTTGGGAAACAACTTGATTGAACGCGCCGTTGTGATGCGCCGCGCGCCCTTGGGAGCCGACAGCAACAACTCCTTCGTAAGGTATTTCGACAAATAGCGCGTAACGTTCGCAATCGTCACTTGCTTAATAAAAACGATGCGTCCGCCGCCCAAGCCCGCCCAGGTCTGAGAAATCCAAGCCTGTGGAATGTACCGATCGAGCAAAATATGGAGATGCGGCACACCCGCCTTCGTAAACTCCAGAACGCAGATGTAAGGAGGAACATTGCCATACCGCCGCCTGAGATATTCGCGAAATTTATTGAAGCAGAGCCGCAGATGAGGAACCGCGAATTTTTTCTCCTGAAATTCGACCTTCTTCATATCCACAGTGAGCGTGAGGAAGTATTTGAGCCCCAACCCCTCAGCCGTGCGACGGATGGCAGCACGAGCCGTACGAGCCTTGCGCGGCCCACAATAGGAGCACGACCAGGAGCCACAATTAAGGCGACGGAAATTCCTGCGACCCGTTTTCGGATCGACTCCCCGGATGCTATAGCGCCCGCAGAACTTTCCACGCCCTACCGGGCGACGGTAGTAATCCGGCTCAGTGTGCCCCGTGTGTTGATTATTCTTTAGTAAGTCAAGTGAAGGAGAACCCGCCGCGCCAAGCGCGGATAATTCAGGGGCTTCGCCCCCGAACCCCCAGGAAGGCTTTTGACCCTTACCAGCAGGCAGGGAAGGGCCACCACAGTCCATAATGGCCCATTCCTCACCCGCTGGCATTGCAGTTTCCCACGTGCTGTATAAGTCGCTGGACAGAGCCTTCCGGGAACTGGAGCCAGCACTACTTCCCTCGTGAGATTCTGCAAACTCGATGGGCGCTATAGTGCTACACATTGCGCCCGTCCTCGGAGACCATCGCTCGATAGCTGTTCCAGAAATGATGACCCGTGGCAGCCATGAACTCGATGCCGACGTGGTAGTTTTGCTTTGGCCTTCTAGAACTCTTGGACATTGATCTTCCTCCGCACGAAAAGCCACACAGCGATCATGCGCAGCTCGCGGAAAAAGCCCGCTTAACATTCTCTGGAGGGCGAAACGGCAAAAGAAAACGCCGGAATTACCTCCGGCGCTTCTTTGAATTTCAGGAATGTAATTGTAGATTTTTATTCTTCTCGTTCGATACCCTTGAATCGCCTTATTTCCCCGCCGCGCTGAACAGCGTATTTGAAAGTCCAATGAAATAGTTCCCGGCCAGCTATTGCATCAGCAAGCCTTTGAACTCTGGTCTTATGGGCTTTCAGGACTCGAAAATCAAGATCACGTAGAGTCTGTGAGATAAATCCCTCGTGTTTTTGCACAAACTCGGCCCCTTTAGGATCTTCGGTCTTAAGAAAATCGGCGAGTTCCTTGTTTGTTTTCTTGGGAAATAGCTCTCGTAGGTTGAGGAGTTGCCCGCACACGCGCATCAGTCTCGATGAAAGGGCAAGGAAACGATCTGGATCAGAGTCGGGATTGAATTGCGTTGGCCTTCCACGGGGTCCCTTGGGAAGCATCCCTGCGATGGCTTCCTTGAGGAATCTGCGCGTAGCACCAGGGCCGGACATGAGGCCCTCGACTTGCGAGATTGCCTCGTTGATATCACCCGCGTTCTCGCGGCGCTCTACAATTCGGCCAAAAAGAAACTCCTCCAACTCATCAGGCACGTAGACCAACTCGCAGACCTTCAATATGAACTCCCTGTTTTTCTCCTTTAGCAGCGAATCGTTGGTAGTAGCCGCGTTTAGACCGCCGAGAATCGTACCTCCCATTCGAATCATGTCCGCTATCGTAAGAGGTTTCTCAAGGCCTGAAACTTCCATCACTCTGAGCGGAGCGCTGAAGAGAACAACCAATCCTTTCGCAAGTCGTCTCGCCTCTTTATCAGTGACCTGATGCTGATCCGATTTAGTCATTAGCCGGGCCTTTTCGTGAGTGAATCGTTCATGTGCGAATTAGTCTAATGAGACGCCTGAACTCCTCGTTATCGGATGCACTCTTCCACTGGTTCACGAATTTGCAGACGACCTGCAGGTTGTCGGGCTCGTAGTGTTTCGATGAATCTATGCGGTCGAGTGAGTAGCGGCATTGATCATCACCGGGCTCATCATCGAGCAGCATTTGCAGGCCTGTCAGAGCGCATCGGCCTTGCTGCTTCTTCATAAGCCCAAGCGCATATTCTTGCGCAGCCTTCTCGCTTCCAAAGAGAAAACGCTTGTCTTTCGTCAGTGAAATGACGGTCTGCCCGCTCTGGATTGCCGTCTGTTGAGCCGTCTTGACCATTCGCGCAGCAGTCAGCTTCATGCGCTCCTCTGCAATCTCCGCCGCGCTAAAGCTCTTTGCAGCTCCTTTACCAGAGCCCTCCAGCTTTTTGCGCCAATCAGGAAGCTGATGCCAAGATGAAAGGTCCTCTCCTGCAATCAGCGCTTGAACGTAGCGAGCATTATCCCCGCGTACGGGCTGGAATGTTCCTTGGTTCATCAAGAACATCTTGGCTCTCGGATGAAGTCCATCCCAGGGCAGCTCTCGCCCTTTGCCATCCTTGCAGGACCATGCCTTACACGGTTTGAAGTACACATAGATTTTTTGACTTCCAAAGGACGGGTCCGGCTCAGGCCGAACATCGGACGTTGCCTGATCTGGCTTTGAGATTGTCCACCAGAGTCTTTTAGTTTTGGTATCGTTATGGAGCCAAATATCACCCGCTGTTTCATTGAGCAACGTGATCTCGTTGTACCAGCGAGTTGCGGTTCCGGGGGCGAGTGGCTTTCCGCCACGATTCTTCATCAACCGGATCGATTCTCGTACGTACCCCTCATGATCTCTTCTCTGCCAAAAAGGATGCACTCGCTCATCGTCCATAACCGCAATTGCATTCCGCGTCTGACACTCAGACCACGCCCAATTGCCGGAGCCGAAGTTGGCGATGAACGTCCTCATTGTCCGTCACTTCCTCCTAACCCTTTGCGAGGTATTCAATCTCGAATCGCAGACCGTAAGAGGCTCTGAACCATATCGAATAGGTCCTTGATTAAAGGTGAACTCGTTAGGCGAACAAAGCGCTCGTGTCCGGGGCGAATCGGGTACTTGCGAAGAAAGATTTTCTTCTCTTCTTCTATGGAGATGAAGAAATCAAGGGTGGGGTATTCAATCCCCTCCCAATCCGCTTCCGCCACAGAAGCCAAGGTTGCGGAGTCAAAATAGGTTCGTGACTCATTGTCAAACGAAAAGCCAAAGCGCCTCATGATTGTCAGCTCTTCGAGCGCCACCTTATAACAAACGACGCCGAACAATGGGGACTGTTCCCCTCGGAGGTCGCGAATTTTAGTGGCCTTCAACTCTGCCCTTTTCAAATCCTTTCCTGTGCAATTTCCCTTTACTTCGATGATGCAGAGTGAATCATCCTTTCTAATGACGCACTGAGTTCCGAGCTTACGTATATGGGAATTGGGTCGGCACAGAACTATATCGAGTTGGCCCGCATCGCTCGTTCCGTCCGAAATTGTTCCCTTGACGATTATCGGCTCTGGTTCTGAACACGACTTCAGAGTAGCAATCAAGAAATCCTCGCGGACCTCTCCTTTCATTAATTCATGGGTGATGATCTCTGAGATTTCATACTGTCCCAGGAGCATGTTCTCTGAATACTGGTCAAATTCATCAAATTTCATGGCTTCTCTTCACCCCAGACGCGGGCGAGGGTGGTCTGAATTTTTCTCTCGAAGCGAGCAATCAATTCGCGGTTTCCTGCGACAAGCGCTTGCTCGGCTTCGATCTCCGCGACGATGGATTGCTGCATAGCAAGAGGAGGCAAAGGAAGCTTGAAATCCAAGACATCTGACTTGGTGATGTTCGGGTCTTTGCGGGTGCTGTTTGCGACCCTCTTCCAATACTCCTTTGAAGCTACAAGGACAGTGTTCAAAAAGTAGGGGCTTACTTCTGGTGTTGGAAGCAATGCCGTCATTGCTTGGTTTTGAGCCGCCTCGATCTCAAGAACACCTGTTCGTCCAATTTGATTAAACCCGCCATACATCGCGATGAGTACTGTGCCCTTCGGCAAGATGCTGAGGCTGGTCTCCTTCAGCGCTTTTGGCGTAATCATCTCGTCTGTCGATCTGATGGGCCCATCTGTCAGGTCAAGTGTCTTTACCCATGGGATGGTCCCATTCTTGAAATACTCGACTTGACCTCTGGATGGGGTAGTGCCGGATTTTGTCGAGAAAATATCCCTAAGTGGCACCAAGGGCCAATCAGGGTGGATGGGGATATGGGGGCGGTAGTTGTCAAGGACGGCGCGGGCACCGTCGATGACTTTCTGGTAGCCTTCAATCTCCGCAACAATCTCCTTCTGCACCTCAATCGGCGGCAGAGGGATCTGATAATCCTCAACGATTGTCTTTCGAATGGATGGTGGCTGGGATTCACTTGCCCATTTCGAAATGTCAAATGTGCTGAGGTATGCGAATAGGTAATCCGACAACAATCGTGCGGAGTCTGGCACTATCCCCATGACGTTGTTGTCGTATGCTGATTCGCACGTCAGAATTCGTTTTTTGTTCGTTGCGATGGCCGCGCCGATTTTCGGAAAGATGACTGTTCCTTTAGGGAATGCTCTTGCTTTGAGCTTGTGAAGAACATCCCTGCTGACAGTGTTGTTCCAAGAAACTACTTCTCTTTCATTGCCAGGAATGTTCATATCGCTGACTTTCAGAAACGGAATCTCATCAATGGTTGTTCCTTGGTGCTCCAATGGAAATCCATATCCACTCTCCACTGCCGCAACATCCTTGATCGAAACGAACGGCCAGAAAGAGGTTGTAACAATGCCCTCTCGATAGCGCTCCCCACTGAGGTTGAAATCGCCATCGGCGCTAATCTTTTCCTTTGGCACGATCAGCCCGTGAGAAAGCCGGAGGTCGGAAAAAAGCTGGTGACTGCGAAGGGCGTGAATGTACGCACCGATCTCAGCTCTGACCTGCGGCAGGTCGCTTCCGTCCATGGCACGACGCTGGGCGCCGAGGCCGAATCCATCGTTTTCGATCTTGAAAAAGCCGATAGTGGTGCTCTGTTTCCCGAGAGATTTGTCAAGGATGAGAATGGAGGTCTTTACGCCTGAGTAGGGGTTGAAGCAGCCAGCCGGAAGCGAGATGACGGCGACGAGAGAGTTCTCAACCAGCATCTTGCGTAATTCTTTGTAAGCGCCCTGGCTCTGGAAGATGATGCCTTCGGGAACAATGATTCCAGCGCGCCCATTGGCGGTGAGATGTTCAGCCATGTAGTCGACAAAGAGGACTTCGCTACGCTTGGCGTCAATTGAGAACCGCTTGTGTGGCTTAATGCCTCCCTTTGGCGACATGAACGGCGGGTTGGCAAGAATCACGTCTGCAAGCTCATTCCAGCGTTCTTCCTGGGTGAGCGTGTCGTACTCGCTGATATGCGGGTCAGGGAAGCCATGCAGGTATAGGTTCACCAGCGACAGCCGGACCATGTCTGGTGAGATGTCGTATCCCTTAATATTCTCAGCCAGACGGCCCCTCTCATCGGGCGTAAGTCTCACCTTTCCCGTTTCGTCGGTGTTGGCACGGAGAATGTGCTTGTATGCCGAGATGAGGAATCCGGCAGTGCCGCAAGCTGGATCAAGAATCGTCTCGCCCTTCTTCGGATCGACGATGGAGACCATGAAGTCGATGATGTGACGCGGGGTTCGGAATTGGCCAGCGTCCCCCTGCGAGCCAAGTACAGAGAGCAGATACTCGAAGGCATCGCCAAGGCGCTCGGAGTGGTCATAGCTGAACTCGTTAATGACTTTGAGGAAGCCCTTCAGAGTCTCCGGGTCGCGATAGGGTAAATATGCGTTCTTGAAGATGTCGCGGAAGAGAAGCGGAATGCCGGGGTTTTCGGGCATCTTCGTGATGCCTTCGGCGTATAGGCCGAGCATTTCGTGACCACCCAAGCCTGGATACATGAGCTTGGCCCATCCATAGCGAGCGAAGTCGCCCGTAAAGAACTTGCGATGACCGCCAAATTCTTCAGCCTCTGCGTCCATGTCGTCCATGAACTTGTAAATCAGAGCGATGGTGATCTGCTCGACCTGTGACTTGGGGTCGGGGACTTTGCCCACGAGAATGTCTCGGGCGGTGTCAATGCGTCGTTTGGTATCTGTGTCGAGCACTCGGCTCCTTTATGGCGCGAACTGATTCAGCCAAACGTAGTCCTTGACGTACTCGGGGATGATTGTTCGGTAGGCTGGCGGGACCGCCCTGAAGTCTCGAGTTGAGAACTTGGGGTTGGTAGCAAGGTCGGTGAATTGGCGTGTGTCAATGATGTGGCGAATCTGGTCACTGGAGACGTAAGCCTTGAAGTAGTCCTTGATAGCTGGGATGGCGTCTGACTCCTCGGGCTTGCGATCGGCGACGAATTTAGCGAACTCCTCTTCTAGCAACTCATCCTTGGTTTTGAATTTGTGAATGAGACCGAAGGCCTTTTCCAAGATTTCGCGTAACGTGAGGCGGCGGTCCACGCCGGCTGCGCGGCGCAGCTTCTCCAGCGTATAGAACTCCTCGGGTTTGTTGAGGACTTCGTGGCTGACATAGTCGAGAACATGATCGCCATTGGCGAGCTTCGATAGCGGCGTTGACGTGCGGATTCTCGCGGATGGCATTCTCGAAGTTTCGAAAGAATTCGCGGTCGATCCGCATTCCCTGTGGACCAACGGGCTGCTCCTTGATGGTAGTGAGGATGTCTTCGCCGATATGTTTGTAGGTGCCCGCGATGACCACGGGGCCGATTCCGTCTGGTGGCCTGTCGGGACCACCTGGGCCAGGCTGCGGAAGCCGGATAACTTCGTCGTAATTAAAGTCCTCTTCAAAGTATTGGCAGGTTGCGAAGAAGTCGAATAGCTTGTAGGCGGTCTTCTGGCATTCTCCAAGGTCTGCCTTATGCGCTTTGTCCTGAAGCTCTTCGAGAAAGTTGTGCTTGCGTGTGCCTCGTCCCTTGATCTGGATGAATTCAGTGGGGGAAAAGATGGGCCGGAAGAGTCCCAAGTTGAGGATGTCGGGACAGTCGTATCCGGTGGTCATCATACCGACAGTCAGACACACGCGGACCTTGCTTGTTTTGTAAGTGGGGAGGAAATTTGCGCTGCCGAGGAGTTTGTTGTTGGTGAAGTTGATCGTCATCTGCTGCGCATCTTCGACTTGGGACGTGACCTGGACTGCGAAGTCGGATTGATACTTGCCCGGAAACATCCGGTCGGCCATCTGGTTAAGTATCTGCGCGATTTTAGCGGCATGGTTCTGGCTCACCGTGAAGATGATGGATTTGCCGATTTCACCACTGATTGGGTCCCGAAGCGCGTTCTCGATGAAGGTTTTGCAGATGAGTTCGTTGGTTCCTGGAGCGAAGAACTTTCGCTCGTAATCCCTTTGATCGAAGGCTGCAGACTGTTCGTCTGCGGGGCTGTCTGTGATGTTGACGATGAAGCCCTGCTCAGAGAGAAGCTTTGTGGTGATGTCGGTCCGAGCATCCACAACGGTCGGATTGACAAGGAATCTCTCCTTTACCCCGTCAAGCAAGGTATAGCGGAAGGTGGGCTGGCTGTCCTCGCATCCAAAGGTTCGGTAGGTGTCGAGCAAGAGACGGCGTTCGTATTCGCGCGGGTCTCTGGTTGTTGGGTTCTCTTTGTCGAATCTCTTGAGGTAGTCCCGTGGGGTTGCCGTCAGGCCGAGCTTGTAGCCAACGAAGTAATCAAAGACAGCGCGGGCATTGCCGCCAATGGAGCGATGCGCTTCGTCTGAAATGACAAGATCGAAGTCGGTTGGGGAAAAGATGGTCTGATACTTGTTGTTGACAAGAAGAGATTGGACGGTGCTGACAACGATTTCAGCCCGATTCCAATCGTCACGGTTCTCTTTAAAGATGACTGTCTTATAGTCAGGGGCGAGTAGCGCCGCAAAAGCCTTCTTCGCTTGGTCCTCAAGCTCAAGACGATCCACGAGGAAGAGCACGCGGCTGGCATTTGCAGAGCGCAGGAAGAGCTTGATGATCGCCGCGGCAGTGAGGGTTTTCCCAGTGCCAGTGGCCATTTCAAAGAGAAACCTATCCTTACCAGCTTTCACTGCTGCCTGGACGGCGTGTACTGCGTTCTCCTGGTACGGACGCAAGAAGCGCAGCTTGTTGGCCTCGACATAGCCTGGGCGCTCTGCTTCATTGATCCACGCGGCTTCAGTTTTGTAAGCGGGGCGCTGCGTGAGCACAATGTAGTCGCGGTTTACAGGTTCTTCGATGAGCCGATTTGGGTCAGGCTCAACACGCTGATAGCCCTCTACTGATTTCGGAGTTGGAAACGATGTGATGACGTAGGGGTTTCCGCGTTCCAAATCCCAGAAGTAATGTAGATTGCCGTTCGAGAGAATGATAAAACGGCAGTTCTGCGCGCGGGCATATTTTCGTGCCTGCTCTTTGCCGACGAGCGGGTTCTTGTCTTCCGCCTTGGCCTCAAGCACGATAAAAGGAAATCCACGGTCATTTAGCAGGAGGAAGTCAATGAATCCGTGCGGCGTCCTCTCGAAGTTCTCGCCAAAGGAGCTTAGGTGATCTGGATTGAGAGTTGTTGTATGCTCCAGTCGGATATTGGCTGGTTTTCCATCCTCAGGGAAGAAGCGCCAGCCTGCGGCATCGAGCAGCCGATTGATCTTGATGCGCGCTGTTGCTTCCTTCATGCTCGTCAGGGCCCCACATGCATTCGGTGAATTGCCTCCTAGGGCAATTGCGCAGACGGGTCAGTCCGAAATTCAATTCTTCTTCTTATGCACGCAAGGATAGCACTCGGCAGTGCCAAGTACGCCGCTGGTGCCGCTCTTCCGGTTGGCGCGCTTTGGGAGAGTAGGCAAACACCTCAGCTTTGCTCGAGAGAATTAGGCATCCGCCCGATCTTGACTTCTCATCGTATAATCGGCTTACTGCGATTGGATCAAATGAATCAAAGCGATTTTCATCTAGAGAAAGCCCCGATTGTTGAGGCGATAATCGCAATCGATATAGGGCCAGTTCTGAGCGATGAATCGATGACAGCCGTCGAAGGGGCTGCAACAACACTTCAGGAAGACTATCCCCAGTCCGAACCATTGACACAAGTGCACGTTCAGTTTGGATTCGGACCAGGTATGTCTCCGCTTCCTCAGCAATCTTCAAAACAAGATATTGGTCGAAAATACGTCAGTAGCGACAAAAGACAGCTTGTCGTCTTTCGCCGGAACGGATTCAGCTTCAGCCGCCTTCCTCCCTATCAGCGGTGGGAGAATTTTCGAGATGAGGCAAAGCGGATTTGGGGTGTCTACCGGGCCGCCATAGGTCCTGTGCCAATTGTGCGTTTTGGCCTGAGATACATCAACCGAGTCAATATCCCTGTAGGGAAGCCCGTGGACGACTTTTTAAAGCTCTATGCAGAAGTTCCCGGTAACCCGGATGGATCATTGCGTACCATAAACTCATCGTATATACGTGTCGATAGTATGCTTACGGAAATACCTGCTGGTTATCTAATCATTCAGCAGGCGACTCTTCCTCCTGAAAGGATGGATCTGGCAACCCTCTCGCTTGACTTCGACATTAGCGTGAGCCCGAATCCGAACCCGACAGAAGAGTATGTCTGGGACACGTTGGAAACAGCAAGAAGGGTCAAGAATCAACTATTCATTGATTCACTAACCCCGCAGTTTTTGGAGACTTTTCGATAATGGCTGCACTGGCGCATCCAATCTCTACATTGCATTTGCCACAAACAGCTCTTCCCCAGCAAGAGCCCGACCCGCGTGTCTCAAATACGGCAGATGAAGCCGAGTATCTGGAAAGACTTCACACGCATGTATACGAAATGATCAAGTCACTTCGTCTTAGCCAGATCAAAGCCCTCGATAGCGATTTTGCGCCGTTTGCTAAGCAGCTAGACGGGTTGTGCAATTTGGCAGAAGGCTGGGACGGTTACGATGCCCCCAAACCTTCACCGCAAGCGATAAAGGTGGCCAGAACAATTCTGGAAAGAATGCAGGAAGAGTTGGTCAAGCCGTACTGGATTAGTGCCTCCGCTGATGGCGGAGTCGCATTTTCATTTATGGCACCGGGTGATCGACGGGCGCAAATCGAAGTCCTGAATAACGGCGAGAAGTTTGCTCACCTCTACGATCTCAACGGCGATTCTCATACCGAGGATTGGACCGAGAATCTCGAGCAGAAGCCTTTCAGAGAGCTGTTGGAACCGATCCTGAACTACATTCAACTCTAATCCAAATGCCACCAAAGAAGCGCGGGGAATTGCCAGCAGATCAAGTGTTTGATCCAGCTGAAAGGCTCTATCGGAGGGTTCCTCCAGAATGCCTCAGTCCGCTGGGCGAGGTTGTCCCAAGCCTCATCGCTTGCTCGTTCGGAGACACTATCAAGAAATCTCCCTCGGTAGTGAGATCGAAATACGGCACAGCAGAAGACGTGCTGCACGCAGATTGTGCGGACGGGAAGGACGTATGCCGTCAACTCGTTTTCTTTTTGATAGTCGAGGAGCTACCCAGAGGTGTCGTGTCCGGGAATAGGGAATTGTTTGACTTCTACCCCTTCCATGATCCGGAAGACAGTTGTTACGCACATTCTGTGATCGCCTGTAAGAAGAAATCAAATGCTGCTGGTAGCTACGACCAGCCTACGACTGGTGTGCGGAACAAATTAAAGGCGAAATTCGTCTCAGCGTTTGAAAATAATCGGATAGCAGTAACCCCCAACAATAGCGCAGACCCAAGTGCATCTTGAAAGCCGCGAAAGTTGTCAGGCGTTACTCAGGAACCCGTACCAAGGTGCGCTCCTAATTACAATCACCTCGTTCTTATATCCAGTGCCGTCAGCACATGCCTTAACCGCCGTAGCCACTTTCTGCAAATCGTCAATTCGATTCGTGGAATAGTAAAAGCCGGTTGGAAGCCGCTTTTCGCCTCCTGTGCTCAATATTCGGTTTGTGAACCCGTGTGTCGATAACGCATCATGGAGCATCTTGTAGTCCTCCGGCCATCGAGCACCATGCAACTCCACCCGAGCGAAGAAGTCGGCCATACGCTCTCCCTTGGATAGCGGTTCTACAGACAAAAGGCTCTGTCGCTTGCCCTTCAGATTCTAATCTAGTCTGGTTACCGCACTTGAAGTCTGATGCCATTCCTATCTCTGCATCTATGAAGCATTTATTTGTGACATGTTTGTGACGTTCGCACTCAATTGCCCCCAACTTCGCCAACATATCCAACATCAAAGAACTCTTCTTCCGTGCGGGCCTTTGGATATTTCGTTATTGTTTTCAGTGGTTTGCGTTAGTTGCGCGCAAGAGTCCTGGCAAAACTCATAATCCGTGGGTCTGGCCATCATTCGCTCGCTGCTTATTCAGTGATCGGGACACAGTTGCGGGAGCAGATTTCTTACTCTGATGCTGAGGGCATGTCGTGACGGCGCCTGTGACGTCTTTGTGACGTGCAGGTTCAATCGAGCCCAACTGTGCCAACAAAATCAACAATGGGAGAACGTCCTTCCGTGCGGGCTTTCGAGTGATTGTGTCAATGTTTTCAGTGGTTTGCATCGGCTAAATCCAGATGCTCCCGGCAAAACTCATAATTTGTTGACTTGTGACGACTTTCCGTCTCAATATGTTTCAATTCTGTTTCCCCCCAGGAACTGCTTTTTTAAGCTTTGGAGGTCTCCCATGGCGAAGTTTGTTCATCCGCTGGGCGCGGGCGATTGGCATATGGGCGGAGGCATTGCCGAGCATCATGCGCGTGGATCAGCTGAGCATGACTACCAACATCTCAACGGCGTTGACATGATGATGAACCATCCGGGCGAGCAGCTTCCGGTATACGCGGTGGCCGACGGCGTGCTTACTGTACGAGACACGCGTCACGAAACAAACAAGGAGTGGGTGTACTCGCATAATGCTGGAACCATGGGTTACAAAGCGCACCTGAGAGGGGCTGAAGATACCTACTTCTATCGCCACATGGAGCGAATGGCGCCGGGTCTCCATCCAGGCGACCGTGTCGTATCGGGTCAACTGATCGGTTGGACGGGCGCGGCGGCCACCGGCGGAGCGCATCTTCACTTCGCCTGCCATCACGGCAACACCGAACAATTCCTGCAGGATGCAAGTATCGATCCGGCCGACTATGGCCATGTGCCCGGACACGATAACACCACCTCTCCTGCACACCCAGATAAGGACGGACCGGTGAGTCGTCCAGACGCTCGCGATGGCGATGCGTCTCGCCCTTACTCGATGCCCGACGATCGCGGCGCCCACTCTCGTCAAGATCATGGCCGCCCTGACGGACATAACCTGTCCAGTCACCCGAACGACGGACATGCTGTCTCTGGTGCCGGTCACCCGAACGACGGTGGAGTCGTGGCCGACCCTGGACATCCACACGATGGAGGCGTCGTTTCTGATCCTAGTCATCCGCAAGATGGCGGAGCTGTCTCCGGTGCCGGTCACCCGAGCGACGGCGGAGTCGTGGCCGACCCCGGACATCCACACGACGGCGGAGTCGTTTCCGATCCTAG